>NZ_JBVJRP010000021.1:0-139664 GCF_055607525.1 Kitasatospora sp. NPDC036993
CTGGCGTTGACTTTTGGCACGCTGTTGAGTTCTCAAGGAACGGACGCTTCCTTCGGACTGCCTTCCAGCAGGCCCTCCGGGCTTCGTTCTTTCGTATTTCAAGCTTATCAGATGTTTTCCGCTCCGTTTTCCGGAGTTTCATTCATTCGATTTCCCGAACTGGTTGGTGTTGCTTTTCGCGACGTCCACCACATTAGCGCATTTCGAGTGTTACCCGAAATTCACTCTCTCGCCTGATTGACGGAACGCCAATGAGCCCATATTCATGGGGGTCAGAATGAGAGTGGGTCTTGCTGAGTGGGGTGGCCGCTCCAGCGACTCGTTCAACACTAGGCCACCCGGAGGACATCGTCAAACGTCGAGGGCCGGATCTGTCCAGATCCGGCCCTCGGGACTCAGAGCCGCAGCTCAGAGTGGATTCGTTTTCAGCCAGCCTCGGCCGGACGGTCGCTCAGCCGCCGATCAGCCGGCGGCGACCAGCTCCGCCGCTGCCAGGTTCCGCTTGCCGCGCCGCAGCACGAGCCAGCGACCGTGCAGCAGATCGGCCTCGGTCGGCACCGCCTCCTCGTCCGTCACCTTGACGTTGTTGAGGTAGGCGCCGCCCTCCTTGATCGTCCGACGGGCGGCCGAACGACTCGGCGACAGGCCCACGGCGACCAGCAGGTCCACCATCGACTGGAGTTCGGGCACCACGGCCTTCGGGACCTCGGCCAGGGCTGCGGCCAGGGTCGGGGCCTCCAGGTCGGCGAGGTCGCCCTGGCCGAACAGCGCCTTGGACGCGGCGACCGCGCGCTCGTACTGGTCGGCACCGTGCACCAGCGTGGTGAGTTCCTCGGCGAGGGCTCGCTGGGCGAGGCGGGCGGCGGGGCGCTCGGTGGTCTCGCGCTCCAGCTCCTCGACCTCCTCCTTCGAGCGGAAGCTGAAGATCCGCAGGAAGTTGGGGATGTCCCGGTCGTCCGCGTTCAGCCAGAACTGGTAGAAGGCGTACGGGGTGGTCAGCTCGGGGTCGAGCCAGACCGTGCCGGACTCGGTCTTGCCGAACTTGGTGCCGTCGGCCTTGACGATCAGCGGCGTGGCCAGCGCGTGGACGGACTTCCCGTCGGCCTTGCGGATCAGGTCCGTACCGGCGGTCAGGTTGCCCCACTGGTCGCTGCCGCCCGTCTGCAGGGTGCAGCCGTAGCGGCGGTTCAGCTCCAGGTAGTCCATGCCCTGGAGGATCTGGTAGCTGAACTCGGTGTAGCTGATCCCCGCGTCGGAGTTGAGCCGTCGGGCGACGGCCTCCTTGGCGATCATGTTGTTGACCCGGAAGTACTTGCCCACGTCACGCAGCAGGCTGATCGCCGACATCCCGGACGTCCAGTCCAGGTTGTTGACCATGCGCGCCGCGTACGGGCCCTCGAAGTCGAGGAAACGCGAGATCTGGCCACGCAGGCGTTCGACCCAGCCGGCCACCGTATCCGGGTCGTTGAGCACCCGCTCGGCAGTGGGCTTCGGGTCGCCGATCAGGCCCGTCGCGCCGCCGACCAGGCCCAGCGGGAGGTTCCCCGCCTGCTGGATGCGGCGCATGGTGAGGATCTGAACCAGGTTGCCGAGGTGCAGGCTGGGGGCCGTCGGGTCGAACCCGCAATAGAACGTGACCGGGCCGTCCGCGAACGCCTTGCGCAGTGCGTCCTCGTCAGTGGACAGGGCGATCAGCCCTCGCCACCGCAGCTCGTCGACGATGTCCGTCACGGTCACGCTTCTCCTTCGATCGGGCGTCCGCCCGGTGCCGGCCCGGTTCGATCGGGCCCCGGGTCGGTACGACTCCAGCCTGATAGAGCCTACGCGGTTCCGGCCAGCGAGTTTTCCCCGAGGCACCCCTCCCGGCCGGGCCGCCCACGCACCGGGCCCCTCCCGGATACCGGAAATTCCGTTGTTCGACGGCTGTGGGCCCATTCAGAGTGGTTCCACCGCCGTGCGGCGGCAGTGACGTGTGTAAAGACGGTCGTGCCGCCGTGGCACGCCCGCGGGAAGGGGTGTGCCGAGTGCGCAACACGCTGGTTCTGAACGCGAGCTACGAGCCCCTGACGACGGTGTCGCTCCAGCGCGCCGTCGTCCTGGTGCTCCAGGACAAGGCGGTGGTGGAGCAGGCGCATCCGCTGCGCTCGATCCGGGGAACCGGCGTGGCCGTCCCGGTGCCCCGGGTGATCAGGCTGCAACGGTACGTACGGGTGCCGTTCCGACAACAGGCTCCGTGGTCTCGGCGGGGTGTCCTGGCCAGGGACCAGCACCTGTGCGCGTACTGCGGTAGGCGGGCCACCACGGTGGACCACCTCCAGCCCAGGTCGCGCGGTGGTGCGGACAGCTGGATGAACACCGTGGCCGCCTGCCCGGAGGACAACCAGCGCAAGGCGGACCGCACGCCGGAGCAGGCCGGGATGAAACTGCTGCGTCGGCCGTTCGTGCCGACACCGCAGGCCAGCCTGATGCTGGCGCTGGGCCTGCGCAGCTCGGAGGTCCGGGACCTCGCCGACTGGCTGCCGGGCCGGCCGGTCTCCGCGGCGTGAGGCGGTACTGAGGAGGACTGAAGTGGTTCCGGGACAACTCTCGGGACCGAGGACACTCTCGGTGTGAGAACGGACCGGTCGCCGACGCGAACGGCGGTGGGCGTGTGCCGGGCGGAAGGCTCAGTCCTTCGCCTGGTACCCCGCCGCCGTGCCGTAGTTGGTCGAGTGCTCGGGCACCACGACCACCTGCCCACCGCCGATCAGCACCCGCCCGGAGATCAGCAGCGAGCCGGTGCCCGACGGGAAGTTGCCACCGGTCGCCTCCTGGCCGCCCGCCAGCGGGAACCGGCTGAGGCGGGCCGGCTGGTCGCGGCGCTCGTCGGCGGCGAGCACCAGGGATCCCCCGTCGATGCCGACCGCCCGGGCGGCGCCTGCGGCGGAAGTCGGCACCTTCCAGTACTGCTTGCCGGTGTCCAGGTCGTAGCCGATCGCGGCCACCGGCCCGCCACCGTTCGCCGGGGCCAGCGTGGTGACCATCGTGCGGCCTTCGAAGTACACACCGGGAGTGGCCGAAAACGTCCCGTGGGCGACGTCCAGCCGGCCGCCGTCGACGGCCACCGGAATCTCGGCGGCCGGGTCGCCGCCGGCGCCCCAGGCGAACACCCGGTCGTCCTCGGGCTTCTCTCCCGTGGTGAGGACCACGGACGGCTCGGCCGACAGCACCGTCACCGTCTTCGGCTGGTTGTTCAGGCCCCGCCACCAGCCGATCTTGCCGTCCGCGATGTTCAGTGCGACTGCCTGGGCGGGGGGCGTCGAGTCGGCGCACGAGGAGGCGACGAGCACGGTCTTGCCGCTGACACCGCCGGAGAGGGTGCAGAACTTGCCCTGACCGGTGTACTGCCAGACGTCCTTCCCCTCGGCCGACTCCCACGCCACCGCCCGGTCGTCGCCGACGGCGACCACCTTGTCCTCGGTGACGCCGACCCGGGCCGAGTACGCGCCCTTGGTGTCCGAGACGGTCTTGGTCCAGGCGGTCTTGCCGGTCTTGGTGTCCACGGCGGCGACCAATGTGCAGGGGCTCTTCGGGTCGGCCTGCGGACGGAACAGCGCCGCCCCCAGGCCCGCCTGGCTCACACTCGCCGAGAGCCCGCACGGAACGGCGCCGACGGCCGGCGGCTCCACCGACCAGGTCTGCTTGCCGCCCGCCCGGTCGTACGCGTGCACCCCGGAACCGTCGGCCCGGACCACCGCGTCGGCCAGCAGCCAACTGCCGACCAGCGTGTCGTCGCCCCCGGACGAACCGGCCGCGGCGGGCTGCGCCGCCCACACCCTTGCGTGCGCCACCGTGAAGCCCGGCTCACCGCCGCCGCTCGCCGCCGCGCTGCCACCGCCCTCGGCGCCGACCATCAACCCGGCCGCCACCAGCACTCCCAGTGCGGCCACCCCTGCGCCGGTCCGCACCAGCAGTGCCTTGCGGCTGGGCATGTGATCCCCGGTGAGCACCGCGTCGGCGGCCTTCCGGGCCCTGGCGGAGAACGAGGAACCGGAGTCCGAAGCTGTGCCGGACCGGCCACCGGCGCCTCGACGGGCGGCCCGCGACGGCGCTGCGGGCTCGGCCGGGCGCTCGGGGGTGTGCTCCGGGGACGTCGCCGCGGGCTCCTCCGGGACGGGCACGGTCGTCGGCCCGGCCTCCTCGATGTGCACGTAACCATCCGCCGAGTACTCCGCGCCCGCCGGAACGTACAGCCCCTCCCCTAGGGGCTGCTGCGAGGCGGCGTACGACGTGTGTGGCTGCTGCTGCGTGTGGTCCGGATACTGCGGGTACGGCTGGTACTGCTCCTGGCCGCCGCCGTACTGGCCCTGGACGTAGCCGCCTTCGACATAGCCGGTCCGGCCGTACCCGCCCTGGTCGTAGCCGGTGTGCCCGTACGTGTCCTGGCCGTAGACCTCCTGGCCGTGCGGCGGCTGCTGCCCGTACTCGGCGGAGCCGTAGCCCGGCTGCGGTTGCCACTGGATCGGCTGCTGCGGCGACTGGTGCGACGTCTGGTGCTGCTCGGAGTACCCGCCGTACACGTCGTTCTGCCAGTCCGGGGGGTTCTGCGGCTGCCACGGCTGCTGGGCGTGGGCGTCTCCGAAGGGCTCCTGGGCCATCCGTTGCGTCCCTCCCGAACCGTCTGCCTGCCGATGCGCCAGTCAGCATCTCACGCCCGCACGGGAACGCGGCCCGGGCCCTCGCTCGTACGGTCCCGGGCTCTCGGCCGTGCGCGTCAGGCCGCCGACTCGGCGCGCAGGGCCTCGTCGATGCGGGTGGCGAGGGTGAAGTCCAGAGCGGTGAGGCCGCCTGCGCTGTGGGTGGACAGGACGAAACGCAGCGTGCGCCAGCGGATGTCGATGTCGGGGTGGTGGTCGAGCGCCTCGGCCTGCTCGGCGACGGCGGCGACGACCCGGATCGCCGCCGGGAAGTCCGGGGCGTCGGCGCCGCGGGCGATGCTCTCGCCTTCCCGCGTCCACTGGGGCAGTGCCGCCAGGGCCGCCGTGATCTCGTCCTCGTTCAGCCGGGCCCTGTTGCTCATCGCCGCGCTCCTGGTGGGTCGTCATCCTGGGTGCCGGGATTCCGGGAGGTCCGGGGTCCCGGTGTCAGGCGGCCTTCCGCCGCGGCCGGGCCGCCAGTTCGCCACCACAGTTGGGGCAGGCGGCGGCCATGGCCTCGGTGCAGTCCGGGCAGAAGGTGCACTCGTAGGAACATATCGAGGCGGGGCCGTCTGCGGTCAGCGACACCGCGCAGCGCTCGCAGGTCTCACGCATCTCCAGGGCCATGACGTACTCCTCCGACGTGCATACGGTCTGACGGTCGTTCAACTCACCAGCAGCTTGGTGACGGCCGCCAGGCCGACCACCACGATGACCCCGCGCAGCGCGGTCGGCGGGAGGCGGCGGCCGACCCTGGCACCGAGCAGGCCACCGAACAGTGAGCCGGCCGCGATCAGACCGGCGGCGGCCCAGTTCACGGTCGAGGTGAACAGGAAGAACAGCGCGGCGACGCTGTTGACGATCATCGCCAGGGCGTTCTTCACCGCGTTGATCCGCTGGAGGTCCTCCTGGAGCAGCATGCCCATCAGCGCCATCAGCAGCACGCCCTGCGCGGCGCCGAAGTAGCCGCCGTAGATGCCGGTGAGGAACACCCCGACCAGCAGCACCGGGCTGCCGTCCGGATCGCCGCCGGGGCGGCGACGGGCGGCGACGACCTTGGCGACCCGGGGCTGGATCACCACCAGGACGAGGGCCAGCAGGATCAACACCGGGACGATCGCGTCGAAGGCGCCGCTCGGCAGCTTGATCAGCAACAACGCGCCGACCAGGCCGCCGAGCAACGAGGCCGTGCCCATGCGCAGCACGCGGCGGCCCTGGCCGGCCAGTTCCCTGCGGTAACCGATCACGCCACTGAGCGAACCGGGGACCAGGCCGAAGGAGTTGGAGACGTTGGCGGTGATCGGCGGGATGCCGACGGCGAGCAGGACCGGGAAGGTGATCAACGTGCCGGAGCCGACAATCACGTTGATCATCCCGGCACCGACGCCGGCCACCAGGACGGCGATCGACTCCCAGAGCGTCATGGGTCACCTCTCCTCTCGGTCCTGTCCGAGGGGATCATGCCGGACCTCCCTGCCGCCCGACCAGACCCGCCCGTGATTCGGGACGTACGCCACAGTGCCGGGGCCGCAGGCTTCGCCGCAGTGAACGGCCAAGGGCCCGTCACCTCTCGGCAGCGGGCCCTCGGCGAAGCACGAATCGACCAATCACTCCGGGTCGATCTTCGGGTACTCCCGCGCAGAGTCGACCCGGGGGCGAGCAGCACCCTTCTCGGTGTCCACCGGCCGCGGGCCGGACGCCGGGTCCAGCGGCACCTGAGTGGCCGCCGGGGCGGTCTGCGGGATACTGGGCGCCGCAAGCGCGCCTCCGTTCACCCCGCCGTTGCCGGTCAGGCCGGTGAAGGCACCGCCGAGGCCCTTGAGCGCGTCGCCGACCTCGCTGGGGATGATCCAGAGCTTGTTGGAGTCGCCCTTGGCCAGCTCGGGCAGGGTCTGGAGGTACTGGTAGGCGAGCAGCTTCTGGTCGGCGTCGCCGTCGTGGATGGCCTCGAAGACCGTCCGGATCGCGGCCGCCTCACCGTCGGCGCGCAGGACCGCCGCCTGCGCCTCACCCTCGGCCTTGAGCACCTCGGCCTGCTTCTCGCCCTCGGCCTTGAGGATCTGGGCCTGGCGCTGGCCTTCGGCGGTGAGGATCGCGGCGCGCTTGTCCCGGTCGGCGCGCATCTGCTTCTCCATCGAGTCCTGGATGGAGGTCGGCGGCTCGATCGCCTTCAGCTCGACACGGTTGACCCGGATGCCCCACTTGCCGGTGGCCTCGTCCAGGACACCGCGCAGGCCGGCGTTGATGACCTCGCGCGAGGTCAGGGTGGACTCCAGGTCCATCGAGCCGATGATGTTGCGCAGCGTGGTGACGGTGAGCTGCTCGATCGCCTGGATGTAGCTGGCGACCTCGTATGTCGCGGCGCGGGGGTCGGTCACCTGGTAGTAGATGACGGTGTCGATGTTGACGACCAGGTTGTCCTGGGTGATCACCGGCTGCGGCGGGAACGGCACGACCTGCTCGCGCAGGTCGATCCGGTTGCGGACACGGTCGATGAACGGGACAACGATGTTCAGCCCTGCGTTGAGCGTCCGGGTGTAGCGGCCGAAGCGCTCCACGATCGCGGCGCTGGCCTGCGGGATGACCTGGATCGTCTTGATCAGCGCGATGAAGGCCACCACGACCAGGACGACCAAAACGATAAGGACGGGTTCCACGGACTCTCCCCTAGACGACCAGGGCGGTCGCGCCCTGGATTTCGACGACGTCGACCTGCTGCCCGGGTTGGTACACCTGGCCCGGGTGGAGTGCACGGGCCGACCAGATCTCGCCGTTCAACTTGATCCGCCCGCCCTCCCCGTCGACGGTTTCCGCGACGACCGCGGTGGCACCCTGGAGCGCCTCGATGCCCATCTTGACGTGCGGGCCCTTCTGGAGCTGCCGGTAGGCGATCGGGCGGACGAACACCACCAGCGCGACCGAGACGACGACGAAGGTCAGGGTCTCCAGGACCACTCCCCCGCCCAGTGCGCCCACACCCGCGGCGGCCAGCGCCCCGACCGCGAACATGGCAAACTCCGGCATCGCGGTGAGCACCAGCGGTATGCCAAGCCCTGCGGCGGCCGCAAGCCACCAGATCCAGCTGTCCACACGTCCATCCTAGGGAGCGAAGGCTTTCGAAGCGGACAGTTCCCGCAGGTCGAGGGGCGGAAACCGGTCGCGCGTGCGACCGGTTCCGACAGCCCTCCCGATGACGGGCGAACAGAGCCTCAGCCCAGCGGCAGACCCTGGGCCGACCAGCGGTCGCCGTGCCGCTCCAGGGTGAGCGGCAGACCGAAGCACTTGGAGAGGTTGCGGGCGGTCAGCTCGGTGTCGATCGGACCGGCCGTGAGCACCTTCCCCTGGCGGATCATCAGGACGTGGGTGAAGCCCGGCGCGATCTCCTCGACGTGGTGGGTGACCATCGCCATGGCCGGAGCGAACTCGTCCTGAGCGAGCGCACCGAGCCGGCGGACCAGGTCCTCGCGGCCGCCGAGGTCCAGGCCGGCGGCGGGCTCGTCGAGCAGCAGCAGCTCGGGGTCGGTCATCAGGGCGCGGGCGATCAGGGTGCGCTTGCGCTCGCCCTCGGAGAGAGTGCCGAACTTGCGGTCCGTGAGGTTCGCCATACCGAGGCGGTCGAGCAGGGCGAGGGCACGGGCCTCGTCCGACTGCTCGTAGGTCTCCTGCCAGCTGACCGTCATGCCGTATGCGGCGGTCAGCACGGTCTGGAGCACGGTCTGCTCGGCCGGCAGCTTGTCGAACATGGCGGCACCGGCCAGGCCGATCCGGGAACGCAGCTCGAAGACGTCGATCTCGCCGAGCTTCTCACCCAGCACCGTGACCTTGCCCGAGGTCGGGAACAGGTACGAGGAGGCGATCTGCAACAGCGTGGTCTTGCCGGCGCCGTTCGGGCCCAGGATGACCCAGCGCTCGCCCTCGGAGATGGACCACGAGACCTGGTCGACCAGCGCGCGCCCCTCTCGGACCACGGATACGTCCACCAGCTCCAGCACGTCGCTCATGCCTATGCCTTCCCCAAAAACAAGATTCTCGGCCGTCGGTGCGGGCGGCGAGCCTACTCCGGCAGCCGGTGGGCACGGAGTGGGTGCGCCGCACACGCATGGGCAAACCTACGCCACGCGGATGACCGCCGATTCCGTAGGCTGGCCGGATGCTCGCGACTCCTCCCGACAATCCGTACGAAGAGCCCCGTTCGGGGCGGCTCACCGCATGGGGCAACGCCCTGCTGGCGGGCCTGGTGCCGCCCGACGACGCCGCTGCGGCTGTCCTGGGAACGGACGAGATCCACCGAGTGTCCGGGCTCCCCGGGGACGAGCCCGGCGAGCGGCACGGGCTGACCTGGGCGCTGGGACGGCTACGGGTACTCGGTGTGAAGGGTCTTCGCCTCGCATTGCCCTCAGCCGGGCATCCGCTGGGACTGACCGGCCCAAGGGCTTTCAACGAGCGCGCCATGAGTGCGGGCGAGGCCGTCCTGGCCGTGGGCGCACCGCTTGGGCTCGTGCCGGAGGTGGAAGTTCACGGCCCGGCCTGCGACCGCTCGGTCACCGTGCTGTGGCGGTGTTCCGACGTCAACGATGCCCCGCCGGCGGACGTACCGTCGCTGCACGAAGCCGAGCGTGAACTGGCAGACGGGCTCCGGGAGGCGACCATCATGCTCACCCGCCTCGATGTGGCCGGCGCCGGACCGGAAGCCCTTCGTGCCCTCGATGCCTACCGGCGGCGCGGCCACGGCGAGCTTCTCGCTCCCGGCTACCCGCCCCGGGCCGTTCGTGTCCTGGAGTCGGCCCGCCAGGTGTCCGTCTTGCTGTCGATCGCCTCCGGCGGGCACGGCGCCGCCGTCAGCGCCTCCGAGATGGTTGCCCGCCAGACCGTCCTGGCTCCGCTGTGGCGCACCGCCCGGCGTGCCCAGGTGGCCGCCTACAACACCCTTGTCGACGAACGAGACGACCGCTGAGACGTTCCGACTCCGAGGGCCGGCAGCAACGAGCGCAAGCACCTCGGCGCGCTCGTACCTGCCGTCGGCGCCAGGGGCCAAACCTTCCTGAGCTGCGGTGGCCTCCAGCCTGCGCAGGGACCACCCCAATACCTCGGCTGCCTCAGCTGCCGAGAAGCTCTCCCCGAGGCGCCGCTCCAGGGCCTCGACCGCGGCCCGTGCCGTGGCCGCAGCCCTGTGCAAGCGTTCGGTGACCGCCTGCTCCACTGCGGCATACGAGACGGCGGCCAAGGACTCCCGGCTGTACGTCGGCCAGCCTCGGTATCCGCCGCAGGGGCGAAGATCCCCTGCGGCGGCAAGCCGCCTGACGTCCTCGGCGATCACCAGCAGGCCAGTGGTGTGCCCCAGGACCGTGGCCGCCTTGGCCGCCCCCACCGGTGGCACGACGCCCAGCGCAAGGACGATCTCCTCGGCACGGACCTTCAGCTGTGCCTCGACCATCGCCGACCAGGCGCCGGTGGCGAGGTCCGGCTCCGGGATCAGTTCACGTTCCCGTGCCAGGTTGAACTGCCATCGCCGCATCCGGAGTCGGCGCCTCAGCAACTCCGGGCCATAGGCCTCCCGGTCTCGGACCGTGTCCTGGACCGACCTCGCTGCGCGTTCGACAACCACGCCTGTACAACCGCCGGTGCACGTCTCCGGACACTCGGACAAGGGGCGGCCTTCCTCCCGCCCTCGACTTCCGCCTCCACTCCCGGCAACCGGCCTCGACCGAGACTCGGAACCCGACGGGCCGTCGAACAGGCGGCATGTCAACTGAAGCTCGTGGGCCAATACGACAGGCCCGCACTCACTGCGCATCGCGTTCATCCGGCCCTCCCTCGGGATCGGTGTCGGCGCTCAGCCTGGCACAGCTGAATGGCGGCACATCGCCCGAATTCGGGCTTCCCCTGCCGAACGGCATACCCTGGGCCGCTGTTTGACGCCTGCCTTGGCCGAAAACCTGTCGATCGGCACGGCGTCCGCGTCGACGTCCCGCGCCCCCGGCGCACTACTCCTCGCGGGTTTCGCCGTGGCGAACGGCCCAGAGTGCGGCCTGGGTTCGGTCGGCCAGGTCCAACTTCATGAGGATGTTGGACACATGGGTCTTCACCGTCTTCTCCGACAGGTGCAGGCTGCGGGCGATCTCCCGGTTGGACCGGCCATCGGCGATGTGGCCGAGTACCTCACGCTCGCGCTCGGTGAGGGTGCCACCGCGGCCCTGGGAAACGCGTGGGCCATCGTCGGAAAGCAGGGCTTCGGCCAGTTCGGGCTGAAGCAGGACGTGTCCGGCATGCACTGAACGGATCGCCCCGGCCAGCGCCTCCGGATCCACGTCCTTGTAGACGTAACCGGCCGCGCCGGCCCGCAGCGCGGGCACCATCGTGCGGTGCTCGGTGAAGCTGGTGACGATCAGGATCCGGGCCCTGCTGCCCTCACCCTTGAGCGTGCGCAGCGCCTCGATGCCGTCGACGTTGGGCATCTTGAGGTCCATCAGGACGACGTCGGGGTCGAGTTCACGGGCTCTCTCGACGCCCTCCGCCCCATCGGCTGCCTCCCCGACCACCTCGATGTCGTCCTGGACCTCCAGAAAGGTACGCAGCCCGCGCCGAACCACCTGATGGTCGTCGACCAGCAGGACACGGATCGACGGTGTGCTCTCAGGCACCGGGGACCTCCATCTCGACGAGCGTCCCCCGGCCGGGGGCCGACTCAAGGGTGAGCGTGCCGCCGACGGCGGCCGCGCGGTCGCGCATCGAGGCCAGGCCGAGGTGGCGGCCGGCTCGACGAACGGATTCCGGATCGAAGCCGCGCCCGTCGTCGTGCACCCGCAGCACCGCACCGCGCGCGGGCGTCCCGGCCAAGATGACGGAGACCCGGCCGGCGCCGGAGTGGCGCAGCGCGTTGTGCAAAGCCTCCTGGGCGACTCTCAACAACGCGGCTTCCTGAGCGGGCGGCAGCGCCCGGACGCCGGCGGCGGCGAAGGTGACGTCGGCGGCGTGCGCCCGGTCGAGGACCTGCACCTGGGAGGCCAGGGTCGCGCTCAGCCCGTCCTCCTCCAGAGCGGCGGGGCGCAGCTCCACGACTACGGCACGCAGCTCGTCAGCGGCCTCTGCGGCCAGCCGGGCGACCTCGGCGAGTTCGGCCCGGGCCCGGGCCGGGTCCCGGTCGACGAGCTTCGCGGCGGCCTTGGCAGTGAGCCGGAGCGAGAAGAGCTTCTGCGAGACGGCATCGTGCAGGTCGTGCGCGATCCGGGCACGCTCACCGGCCAACGTGAGCTCACGGCTGCGCTCGTACAGCCGTGCGTTGGACAGGGCAAGGGCCGCGTGCGCGGCGAGGATCCGCAGCAGTTCCTCGTCGTGATCGGTGAAGAGGCCGCCGCCACTCTTGTTGGCGAGGAAGATGACGCCCATCACCTCCGGCTCGTCCTCGGCCGCGTCGGTGTCCAGGATCGGCATGCCCAGGAAGGCGTCCATGTCGGGGTGGGCGGCGGGCCACCCTTCGAAGGCGGGCGCTTTGCGGACGTCCACGAGCCGGGTGGGCCCGGTCTCGTGCAGCATCGCGGCGAGCACACCGTGCTGCCGGGGCAGTGGACCGATCGCCCGCCACTGCTCGTCGGTGACGCCGTCGACCACGAACTGGGCGAAGCCCCCGTGGTCGTCGGGCACGCCCAGGGCCGCGTATTCGGCACCGAGCAGCCCCCGGGCCGAAGCGGTGATGCGGCGCAGCACCTCGCGGACCTCCAGGTGCCGGCTCATGGCGAGCAGCGCCTGGCTGACGGCCTCGATCCCGGACAGGCAGGATTCGCAGGCGGGAAGCGGACCCGGGTGGGCCCGGTGGTCTCCGGTGGTGCTGGACATACCGCCAAACTACCGCCGCCCCGACGAGCGCCGCGTCCGTCCGCGGCCGCCCCGGGCCCGGGTCCGGGGACCTAGGCCGCAGGGCCCGCCCGGGATCGCCACACGACCGAGGGGAACGCTGAGGGGCGGCTCTCCCCCATGGGAGAACCGCCCCTCAGCCTGTCGGAGAAGAGCTCAGCCCTTCTGCATCACCTCGGGCTCGTGCCGGCGCTGGAGCCGGGTCACGATGACGCCGATGATGACCGAGACGACGATCAGCACGCCCGCGTCGATCGCCCACTGGGCGACGCTGTGCTCCCAGAGCGGGTCGTAGTTGGGGTTCTGGAAGTCCTTGTTCCAGGGGCCCATGAGCTTGGACAGGTCGAGCGTGGTGGCCACGATGCCGGTGCCCCAGCGGGCCGGCATCAGCCAGGCGCCCTGCTCCAGTCCGGGCTTGCTGAAGATCTGGAAGAGGCAGCCGGTGAAGACGACCTGGATGATGGCGAACATGACCAGCAGCGGCATGGTCTTCTCGGCGGTCTTCACCAGGGCCGAGATCATCAGGCCGAACATCATCGCGGTGAAGCTGAGCAGGATCATGCCGATGGTCATCTCGATGACCGGGAGGTTCTTCACGATCAGGCCGGTCTCGGGCAGCTTGCGCGGCAGGAAGCCGACGGCGGAGATGATGGCGCCCTGGATCACGCTGAAGAATCCCAGCACGATGACCTTGGACATCATGTACGCCGAGCGGGAGAGCCCGGTGGCTCGTTCTCGCTCGTAGATCGCCCGTTCCTTGATCAGTTCTCGGACCGAGTTGGCCGCTCCGGAGAAGCAGGCGCCGATCGCGAGGATCATGATGATCGTGGCGGCCCCGCTGTTGAGGTGGAGCTGTGTCTTCGGGTTGGCCGCGAGACCCGCCTCGTTCGGTACCAGCACACTGACCGCGCCGATGACGGCCGGCAGCAGTACGGACAGCGCGAGGAAACCGCGGTCCGAGGCGAGCACCGACATGTAGCGGCGCATCAGCGTCCACAACTGCGAGCCCCAGCTCTGCGGCTTCGGCGGTTTGACGGCCTCCTGGGCGACCTGGACGTGCTGCACCTCGCCCGCCTCCGCGACGGGCGCGGAGTACTGCTGGTAGTGCACGGAGCCGCGGTAGCGGCCGGCCCAGTCGTGGTCCGGGTAGTTCTCGAAGGCCTGGAAGATGTCCGCCCAGGTCTCGTACCCGAAGAAGTGCAGCGCCTCGTCCGGCGGGCCGAAGTAGGCCACCGAACCGCCCGGCGCCATCACCAGCAGCCGGTCGCAGAGCGCGAGCTCGGCCACCGAGTGGGTGACGACCAGGATGGTGCGGCCGTCGTCGGCGAGGCCGCGCAGCATCTGCATGACCTCGCGGTCCATGCCCGGGTCGAGGCCCGAGGTGGGCTCGTCCAGGAAGATCAGCGAAGGCTTGGTGAGCAGCTCCAGGGCGACCGAGACGCGCTTCTGCTGGCCGCCGGAGAGCGCGGTGATCTTGTTGTCGGCCCGCTTGTCCAGGCGCAGCTCGTACAGCACCTCGTCGATCCGGGCCTCGCGCTCGCGCGGCTCGGTGTCGCCGGGGAAGCGCAGCCGGGCCGCGTACTTGAGGCCGTTGCGCACGGTGAGTTCGCGGTGCAGGATCTCGGACTGCGGCACCAGGCCGATGCGCGAGCGGAGCTCGGCGAACTGCTTGTAGAGGTTGCGGCCGTCGTACAGCACCTCGCCGCGGTCGGCCGGGCGGTAGCCGGTGAGGGCGCGCAGCAGCGTGGACTTGCCGGAGCCGGACGGGCCGATGACCGCGACCAGGGACTTCTCCGGGACGCCGAAGCTGACGTCGTTGAGCAAGATCTTCTTGCCGCCCTTGTGCTCGACCTCGACGGTCAGGTGGCGGGCGGAGAAGGAGACCGCGCCGGTGTCGACGAACTCCTGGAGCTGGTCGCCGACCAGGACGAAGCCGGAGTGGCCGACGGTCAGCCGGTCCTGCGGGCCCATCAGCTGACGCTGCACCCGCTGGCCGTTGAGGAAGATGCCGTTGTGGCTGCCGAGGTCGATGATCTCGTAGCGGCCGTCCGGGAGCTGACGCAGCTCGGCGTGGTGACGGGAGACCTGGAGGTCGGACACCACGATGTCGTTGTCCAGCGCACGACCGATCCGGACGGTGCGCATGGCCGACGTCAGGTTGCGGATGATGGTCGGCTGCGGGCCGCCGCCGCCGTCCTGCTGCGGCGGGGCCGGGAAGCCCTGCTGCGGGAAACCGCCGTGCTGGGGCTGCTGCTGCGGGGCCGGCTGGGCCTGCGGCGGCGCGTACTGCTGCTGCGGGAACGGCTGCTGGGCCTGCGGCTGCCCCGGCCAGGCCTGCTGCTGCGGCTGCTGGTACGGGTCGTGCTGTGGCCAGCCCTGCTGCGGGGCGGGCGGCTGGGGCGTCGGCACCGGACCGCGGCTGGTGGCGGCCTCGTGCATCGGGGTGGCCGACGCCGCGGCGGCGTGCGCGGGTGCGGAGAAGCCGAGCCGGGGGCCGTTCTCCGGGTTGCCGAGGTTGACCACGGCACCGGGGAACAGCTGGGCCTGCATGGTGCGGGCGCCGGCCACGTACGTTCCGTTGGTGCTGCCGTGGTCGTCCAGCTGCCAACCGCTGCCGTTGAAGCTCATGGTCCCGTGGTGCCAGGAGACCCTGGCGTCGTCGAACGGGAAGTCCGACTGCGGGTTGCGCCCGATGGTGTAGGACCGCCCGGGCTCCAGAGTCCGCTGCTGTCCGTTGATCTCAATGACGAGTTGCGGCACTGCTCGCCTGCCCCGCTCTCTCGGTTCCCCCGAATTGTGGCCCCCGGCCGGGGCTGCGATGTTCCTCTGACTGACGGGGGGAATCATTCCAGCCCGCCGACCGGCGATGAAAGTCACCCCGGGTGACTGTGACCAGGCTGCTACCCGCCGCGGTCCCGCGGCGTCCCGCGAGGTGGGACGGGTGCTCCCGGCCCATCGGGCGCCCGGTAGCGTGGGAGGCACCATGAACGCATCGCCCCTGGCCGCTGAGCCCCTTCCCGCCGCCCAGCACCGGACCGCGGACGAGCGCACCCTGCTCGTCAAGGTGTTCGGCAAGGACCGCCCCGGCATCACCGCCGGCCTCTTCGCGACGCTGGCCGGCTTCGGCGTCGACGTCATCGACATCGAGCAGGTCGTCACCCGTGGCCGCATCACGCTGTGTGCCCTGGTCACCCCGCCCCCCGCACCCGGCGCCGAGGGTGGGCTGCGGGCCACCGTCCACCGCTGGGCCGACGAGCAGAAGCTCCAGGCCGAGATCCTCTCCGGCATCGGTGACAACCGGCCGCGCCGCGAGGGCCGTTCGCACGTCACGGTGCTCGGCAACCCGCTGACCGCCGCCGCCGTCTCCGCGCTCACCTCCCGGATCACCGCCTCGGGCGGCAACATCGACCGTGTCTTCCGGCTCGCCAAGTACCCGGTGACGGCGGTCGAGCTGGCCGTCTCAGGTGTGGCCACCGACGAGCTTCGGGCCGCGCTGGCCCAGGAAGCGGCTACCCAGCGGGTGGACGTCGCGGTGGTCGCCGCCGGGCTGGAGCGCCGGGCCAAGCGTCTGGTGGTCATGGACGTCGACTCCACGCTCATCCAGGACGAGGTGATCGAGCTGTTCGCCGCCCACGCGGGCTGCGAGGAGGAGGTCGCCGAGGTGACCGCGGCGGCGATGCGCGGCGAGCTGGACTTCGCCGAATCGCTGCGGGCCCGGGTGGCGCTGCTGGCCGGGCTGGACGCCTCGGTGACCGAGAAGGTCCGCGCCGAGGTCCGGTTCACTCCGGGCGCCCGCACCCTGATCCGTACGCTCCAGCGCCTCGGCTACCAGGTCGCGGTGGTGTCCGGCGGTTTCACCCAGGTCACCGACCACCTGGTGGAGCAGTTGGGGCTGGACTTCGCCGCCGCGAACACCCTGGAGGTGGTGGACGGCAGGTTCACCGGCCGGGTGGTCGGCGAGATCGTGGACCGCGCGGGCAAGGCCCGCTGGCTGGCCCGCTTCGCCGAGCAGGCGAAGGTGCCGCTGGAGCAGACGGTGGCGATCGGCGACGGCGCCAACGACCTGGACATGCTGAACGCGGCCGGGCTCGGCGTGGCGTTCAACGCCAAGCCGGTGGTGCGTGAGGCCGCCGACACCGCGGTGAACGTGCCGTTCCTGGACACCGTGCTGTACCTGCTGGGCATCACCCGCGAGGAGGTCGAGGCGGCCGACGCGCTGCACGGCACCCCGACCGAGTAGAACCCCACCCGCCCTCCGGCCGAGCGGGGCCGTCCCCCGCCCCCGGCCGACGGAGTGAGGCCCGCCGGAAGAGGGCCTGTGGACGCACACGAGGGGCGCGCGGATCCAACCGCGCGCCCCTCGCGTTCGTGCACGTTCCGGGGTCAGTCCTGCGGCGTGTGGTACGAGACCAGCTCGGCCACCCCCGGCTCGACGCCCTTCCAGGAGCCGTCGAAACTGAGCACCGCGATCCCCGCCGTCGGGAAGCCCCCGAGCCGCAGCCGCTCCAGCGCGTCCGGGTCCCCCGCGTCGCCGGCCAGCACCTGGGTGAGGCCCAGCACGCCCGGGTTGTGCCCGACCAGCACCACGTCCGCGTACTCCTCCGGGGTCTCCTGGAGCACGGCGATGATCTCGCCGGGGCTGGCCTCGTAGACCCGCTCCTCGTACACCGTCTTGCGGGCCCGCTTGGCCAGCTCGTGCGCCGCCGTCTTCCAGGTCTCGCGGGTGCGCAGCGCGGTGGAGCAGAGCACGTAGTCGGGGTTGATGCCGGAGTCCGCCAGCCAACGGCCGGCGTCCTGGGCCTGGTGGCGGCCCCGGTCGGCCAGCGGCCGCTCGTGGTCGTCGACGCCGTCCGGCCAGTCGGCCTTGGCATGGCGGAGAACGATGATCCTGCGGGGCGTTTCGGCGCTCATACCCAGCAAGCTTGGCAGAAAAGCGGCCCGGCGGCGCGACGCTCCCGGGTGCCGCCACTCCGAGGGACGACGGGTGCCATCGCACCCCGCCCGCCGGGGCGTCGTGCGGCGTACGGACCGCGGTCAGCCCATCGCCGTGGCGACGGAGGCGATGACCGCCACCAGCACCGCGATGGCGGCGAAGGCGAGGGCGATGCGGCCGAGCTGCTTGCGGCCGTCGGTGGGATCGGGATCGAGAACGGGCATGTCCGGGATTCTTCCATCCCGAACACGCCCGCCGTCCGCCGACCCCACCGCCTTGGCTGGGGCTTGACCTTCCGCGTCAGGCCTCGGCCCGCACGACCGGGCCAGGCCCGTCGCTCTCCCCCGCCCCGTCGGGTGTCACGCCTTGGCCTGCTCCGCCCGGTGGACCGCCTCGTCCTCGATGTGCCGGGCGAGCGCCGCGCGCAGGCCGAACAGCATCTGCGGCACCAGCAGCAGGGCCAGGAAGCCCAGCGGCCAGTGCCACTGGCCGGTGACCTCGTAGATCCGTCCGATCAGGATCGGGCCGGGGATGGAGATCAGGTAGCCGACGCCCTGGGCGAAGGCGGACAGCTGGGCGACGCCGCCGGCCGTCCGGGCGCGCAGTCCGATCATCGTCAGCACCAGCGGGAAGGCGCAGTTGGACAGGCCCACCAGGACCGCCCAGACCCACGGAGCACCGGCCGGGGCGAGCGCCAGCCCGGCGTACCCGGCGATGCCGCAGAAGGCCAGCACGACCACGAACAGCCGCTGGTCGCCGCGGCGGGCGGCGAGGTTGGGCAGGACGTAGGAGACCGGAACGCCGATCGCCATGGTGACCGCGAGCAGCACCCCGGAGGTGCCCTTGTCGATGCCGGAGTCCTGGAAGATCTTCGGCAGCCAGCCCATCACCACGTACGCACCGGTGGCCTGGAGGCCGAAGAAGCAGGCCATCGCCCAGGCCGTACGGCTGCGGGTGATCGGCAGCTTGGCCGGGACGGCGCCGTCGGCCTCCCGCCCGCCGCGCTCGCGCTTGGCGATCAGCACCGGCAGCCAGAGCACCAGCGCGAGCGCGCCGATCCCCGCCCAGATGCCCAGGCCGTAGCGCCAGTCGCCGCCGAACGCGTTGGTCAGCGGCACGGTGACGGCGGCGGCCAGCGCGGTGCCGGCGGACAGTGCCATGGAGTACAGGCCGATCATCGGACCGACCTTCTCCGGGAAGTACCGCTTGATCACGACCGGGAGCAGCACGTTGGAGACCGCGACACCGGCCAGCGCGAGCGCGGTCAGCAGCAGGAAGACGGCGGTACCGCCGGCGAAGGAGCGGGCCAGCACGCCCGCGGTGATCGCGCCCATCCCGGCCGTGACCACGGCGATCGGGCCGAGCCGGCGGGCCGCGGCCGGGGCGGCGAAGCCGAACAGCGCGAAGCACAGCGACGGGACGGCGGTGAGCAGTCCGGCGAGCGTCGGGTTCATCCCGAGGTCGTCGCGGACCTGGTCGAGCAGCGGCCCGAGGCTGGTGACCACGGGGCGCAGGTTGAAGGCGGCGGCGGCGATCGCGACGGCGAACAGCCAGCCCAGGTACTTGACGGAGCCGGAGGCGGCGGGCCGCTCGGTGGTCGGCGGCCGGCTCTCGGTCCGGTTGGAAGCGGTGGTGTCTGCTGCGGGCATGAGGAGCATCATAGAATGATGGGATGAATTGATGCACCCTGGAATTGGCATGATGTGCCGACCGTTCATCCACCGGCCACCTCCACCCAGGCCCCACCCGAGCCGTAGTCGCAAGGAGTACCCGTGGCGCTGTCCTCGCCGAGGCGCACCCCGCTGTCCGACCAGGTGATCGCACAACTGCGTGCCCAGATCACTTCCGGTGAGTGGCCGGTCGGCTCGCGCATCCCCACCGAGGCCGCCCTGGTCGAACAGCTCGGCGTCGCCCGCAACACCGTTCGCGAGGCCGTCCGCGCCCTCGCCCACAACGGCCTGCTCGACATCAGACAGGGCTCCGGCACGTACGTGCTGGCCACCAGTGAGCTGGCCGGAGTGATGCACCGCCGCTTCGCGGACGCCGACCAGGCACAGGTCGCCGAGCTGCGGGCTGCCCTGGAGACCTCCGCTGCCGGCCTGGCCGCCCACCGCCGCACCGCACGTGACCTGGAGCTGCTGGACGGTGCGATGGCCCGCAGGGAGGCCGCCTGGCACTCCGGTGGCGCCGAGGACTTCGTCCAGGCCGACGCCGCCTTCCACCACGCCGTGGTGTCCGCCGCCCACAACGACGTCCTGCTCGCCGTCTATGCCGACCTCGGCGAGGTCACCCGCGAGCACCTGCGGCACGATGTCGGCCCCGAGCTGATCGCCGAGCGCTACATCGGCCACCAGAGCATCCTGGAGGCCATCCGGGCCGGCGACGCCCAGCGCGCCTCGGTCGAGGCCGGCCGCGCCATCGGCGCCTGCGGCACCACCGAGTGCGGCACCGCCAAGGTCTGACCCCCGCACCGGCACCCGGCCCGGCGACGAGACCCACGCGCCAACCCACACCCTCGCCCACGCCCCTGCGCACGCCCACACCCCCGACCTCGCCGGCCCCCGCCCCGAGAGCGCACCGACGTAAACGCCGCTGCCCGGCACCCCGTGAAGGGGCGCCGGGCAGCGGCGTACGGCCGGCAGTACGGCCGGGGCGTCAGGCGCCGATGGCGTGCAGACCGCCGTCGACGTGGACGATCTCACCGGTGGTCTTCGGGAACCAGTCCGACAGCAGCGCGACGATGCCGCGGCCGGCCGGCTCCGGGTCGCTCAGGTCCCACTTCAGCGGAGAGCGCTGGTTCCAGGTGTCAGCCAGGTCGCCGAAGCCCGGGATGGACTTGGCGGCCATAGAGCCGATCGGACCGGCCGAGACCAGGTTGCAGCGGATGTTCCGCTCGCCCAGGTAGCGCGCGAGGTAGCGGTTGGTCGACTCCAGGGCGGCCTTGGCCGGGCCCATCCAGTCGTACTGCGGCCAGGCGAACTGCGCGTCGAAGGTCAGGCCGACCACCGAACCGCCGTCCTGCATCAGCGGCAGCAGCGCCGTGGTCAGCGACTTCAGCGAGTACGCCGAGACGTGCATCGCGGTGGCCACGGACTCCCACGGGGTGTCCAGGAAGTTGCCGCCCAGCGCGTCCTGCGGCGCGAAGCCGATCGAGTGGACGATGCCGTCCAGGGTCGGCAGGTGCTCGCGGACCTGGTCGGCGATGCCGGCCAGCTGCTCGGGGTTGGAGACGTCCAGCTCCAGCACCTTGACCGGGTGCGGCAGCTTCCTGGCGATCCGCTCGGTCAGGCTCGGGCGCGGGAAGGCGGTGAGGATGATCTCCGCGCCCTGCTCCTGCGCGAGCTTGGCGGTGTGGAACGCGATGGAGGACTCCATCAGCACGCCGGTGATCAGGATCCGCTTGCCTTCGAGGATTCCACTCATGATCAGTGACCCATGCCCAATCCGCCGTCGACGGGAATGACGGCTCCGGTGATGTACGCGGCCTCGTCCGACCCGAGGAACCGCACGGTGGACGCGACCTCGGCGGGCGCCGCGTAGCGGCCCAGCGGCACGCCCGAGACGATCTCCGCGCGGCGCTCGTCGCTGAGCACAGCGGTCATGTCGGTGTCGACGAAGCCGGGCGCGACCACGTTGACGGTGATGTTGCGCGGGCCGAGTTCGCGCGCCAGCGACCGGGCGAAGCCCACCAGGCCGGCCTTGGAGGCGGCGTAGTTGGCCTGGCCCGGGGAGCCGGACAGGCCCACCACGGACGAGATCAGCACGACACGGCCCTTCTTGGCACGCATCATCAGCTTGGACGCGCGCTTGACCACCCGGAAGGTACCGGTCAGGTTGGTGTCCAGGACGGAGGTGAAGTCCTCCTCGGACATGCGCAGCAGCAGGGTGTCGTGGGTGATGCCCGCGTTGGCGACCAGCACCTCGACCGCGCCGTGCTTCTGCTCGATCTCGGTGAAGGCGGCGTCGACCTGCCCGGCGTCCGTGATGTCGCAGCGCACCGCGAGGACGTCGTACTTGGCCAGCGCCTCGGGCACCTCACCCGAGCGGCTGGTGATGGCCACCTTGTCGCCCGCTTCGGCGAAGGCCTGGGCGATCGCGAGGCCGATGCCCCGGTTTCCTCCGGTGACGAGAACCGAGCGGCTCAACGATCCACCTCTCTCCGTGTGTGAACACGTACGTCAGAATGCGTACGCAGTGTGACGCTATCGGGCGGTCGGCGGCGGCGGCGCATCGGGCTCCCACAGCGCCACCCCGAAGGATCTGTCGCAATCCGACAATCCGTGCCCGCCCCAGCCGTCCCGGCCGCGGACATCGCCCAGGCCCGGGCGCCGCCCGGATCCGAGCGACTGTACGGGAACAACACGGGCGGGCGCACCCGTTGCCCCCGTGGTGCGGGCCGCCCCGGGACGGGCCGTGCCGATCCCCGACCATCCCGGCGAGTGACGAAGGCAGAGCGGATGACCATGGCACGGCCCGGGAGCACCCACCGACGCGGACGACTGCTGGCCCTCACCGCCCTGGCGGCCGGCCTGGGCGCGACCGCCTGGGCCCTGCGCGACCTGCCGGCGGCGTTCGGCCGGCGGCCGGACGGCGAGCGCGAGGAGCGGGTCCGCAACTCCCCGCAGTACCGCGACGGCGTCTTCCACAACGCACCCTCCACCCTCGCCCGCGCCGCCGGCGTCCCCGGCTTCGACGGCGCCACCGCCCGTCGGATGATCTTCGAGCGCGAGGGCCGCGTCCCCGCCCACCCGGTGCCGACGGTCCGCCCCGCCACCCCGCCCGGGCCGGCCGCCGAGGGCGTGGAGGTCACCTGGTACGGGCACGCCTCGGCGCTGGTGGAGATCGAGGGCTTCCGGGTGCTGCTCGACCCGATCTGGAGCGACCGCTGCTCCCCCGCCGCGCTCGTCGGCCCCAAGCGGCTGCACCCGGTGCCGGTGGAACTGGAGGAGCTGCCGCAGGTCGACGCGGTGCTGATCTCGCACGACCACTACGACCACCTGGACATGGCGACGGTCAAGCGCCTGGTGCGCAGCCAGTCCGCGCCCTTCGCGGTGCCGCTCGGCATCGGCGCCCACCTGCGCCGCTGGGGCGTCCCCGAGCACCGGATCATCGAGCTGGACTGGGACGAGACCTGCAACCTGGGCGACCTGGTGCTCACCCTGACCGCGGCGCACCACTTCTCCGGCCGCGGCCTGACCCGCAACACCACCCTGTGGGGCTCCTGGGTGGTCGCCGGCCCGAGCCGCAGGGTCTTCTACACCGGAGACTCCGGGTACTTCGAGGGCTACGCCCGGATCGGCGAGCAGCACGGGCCGTTCGACGCCGCGCTGGTCCAGATCGGCGCCTACGACGCGGCCTGGGCGGACATCCACATGACCCCCGAGGACGCCGTCCTCGCCCACCGGGACCTGTCGGCCGGCCTGCTGGTGCCCGTCCACTGGTGCACCTTCAACCTGGGCCTGCACCCGTGGGCCGAGCCGATCGAGCGGCTCGTCAAGGCGGCCAAGGAGCAGGCCGTCCCGCTGGTCGTGCCGCGCCCCGGCGAGCGGGTGGACGTCGACAACCCGCCGGAGCCGGACGGCTGGTGGGAGACCGTCGGCTGACGGCCCGCACCGGCTCGCCTACTCACCTACTCACCTGCGCGCCGAGACAGCGGGGCCCGCCGGCACAGCGGCGACCGACGGCGCACCAGGGACCACCGGGACAACGGGCCCCGTGGACGGACCGTACTGGCCGAAACCGCAGCGCACCGGTCGAAATGCGCTGGCCGGAAACCCGCTGGACGGAAATGATGCGATGCGGGCGCCCCTTTGGCGCCGCACCGCCACCCTCCGCGACCTGGGAGCCCGATTGCCTCCGATCCCTCCGGCCGATCGCTCCGGCGCCCCGCACGGGCGCGCCGTCGACCCGCTGTTCCTCGCCCTGCCGCTGCGCTCCCTCGCCGACGCCGCTCTGACCCGGGCCCGCGAACTGGGCGCGAGCCACGCCGACTTCCGCCTGGAGCGGATCCGCAGCGCCTCGTGGCGGCTGCGTGACGCGCGTCCGGCCGGCACCTCCGACAGCGTGCAGCTCGGTTTCGCCGTCCGGGTGGTGCTGGACGGCGCCTGGGGCTTCGCCGCCGGCGTGGACCTCACCCCCGCCGCGGCGGCCCGGGTCGCCGAGCAGGCCGTCGCGGTGGCCCGGCTCTCCGGCGGGATCAGCCGGGCGGCCGGTTCCACCGAGCGGGTCGAACTGGCCGACGAGCCCGTGTACCGGGACGTCACCTGGGTGTCCGCGTACGAGGTCAACCCCTTCGAGGTGCCGGACGCCGAGAAGACCGCGCTGCTCGCCGAGCGCAGCTCCCGGCTGCTGGCAGCCGACGGCGTCTCGCACGTCCAGGCGGCGCTGCGGACCGTCCAGGAGAACAAGTTCTACGCGGACACCGCGGGCACCGTGACCACCCAGCAGCGGATCCGGGTCCACTCCGATCTGGAGGCCACCTCGGTCGACGAGCGCACCGGCGCCTTCGACTCGATGCGGACCCTGGCCCCGCCGACCGGCCGCGGCTACGAGTACCTCACCGGAACCGGCTGGGACTGGGACGCCGAGCTCGCCGAACTGCCCGTCCTGCTGGCCGAGAAGATGAAGGCCCCGAGCGTCGAGGCGGGCCGCTACGACCTGGTCATCGACCCGACGAACCTCTGGCTGACCATCCACGAGTCGATCGGCCACGCCACCGAGCTGGACCGCGCGCTCGGCTACGAGGCCGCCTACGCCGGCACCTCCTTCGCCACCTTCGACCGGCTCGGCTCGCTCCGGTACGGCTCCGATCTGATGCACGTCACCGGTGACCGCACCGCCGAGCACGGCCTGTCCACCATCGGCTACGACGACGAGGGCGTGGCCACCCAGTCCTGGGACCTGATCAAGGACGGCGTCCTGGTCGGCTACCAGCTCGACCGCGGCATGGCCGGTCTGAAGGGCTTCGAGCGCTCCAACGGCTGCGCCTTCGCGGACTCCCCCGCGCACGTCCCGGTGCAGCGGATGGCCAACGTCTCGCTCCGGCCCGCCGCCGACGGCCCGGACACCGAGGGCCTGTTCGCCCAGGTCGAGAACGGCCTCTACATCGTCGGCGACCGCTCCTGGTCGATCGACATGCAGCGCTACAACTTCCAGTTCACCGGCCAGCGCGCCTACGCCATCAAGGACGGCGAACTCGCCGGGCAGGTCAAGGACTTCGCCTACCAGGCCACCACCACCGACTTCTGGGGTTCGATGGCGGCCGTCGGCGGCCCGCAGACCTACCTGCTCGGCGGCGCCTTCAACTGCGGCAAGGCGCAGCCCGGCCAGATCGCGGCGGTCAGCCACGGCTGCCCGTCGGCGCTGTTCCGCAACGTCAACGTGCTCAACACCCAGCAGGAGGCGGGTCACTGATGACCGCGATGCAGCCCCACGAACTCGTCGAGCTGGCGCTCGGCCTCTCCCGCGCCGACGGCTGCGTGGTGATCGCCGACGAGGAGTCCACCGCCAACCTGCGCTGGGCGGGCAACGCGCTGACCACCAACGGCGTCACCCGCGGCCGCCGCCTCACCGTGATCGCCACCGTGGCCGGCGCCGAGGGCACCGCCGCCGGCGTGGTCTCCCGCGAGGCCGTCACCGCGGAGGAGGTGGAGGACCTGGTGCGGGCCGCCGAGGAGGCCGCCCGCGCGGCCGGCCCGGCCGAGGACGCCCAGCCGCTGATCGCCGACCGCCCCGCCTCTCCGGGCTTCACCGAGCCGCCCGCGCTGACCTCCGTCGAGGTGTTCAACGCCTTCGGCCCGGCCCTCGGCGAGGCCTTCGCCCGCGCCGCCGCGCGGGGCGAGCTGCTGTACGGCTTCGCCCGGCACGAGGTGACCTCCAGCTACCTGGGCAGCTCCACCGGCCTGCGGCTGCGGCACGACCAGCCCACCGGCACGGTCGAGATCAACGCCAAGACCGCCGACCTGTCCGGCTCGGCCTGGGTGGGCGCCGCGACCCGGGACTTCGCCGACATCGACGTCGCCGCCCTGCACACCGAGCTGACCAAGCGGCTCGGCTGGGGCGCCCGCAAGGTGGACCTGCCCGCCGGACGGTACGAGGCGCTGCTGCCGCCCTCGGCCGTCGCCGACCTGATGATCGTCCTCAACTGGTCCTCCGGCGGCCGGGACGCCCAGGAGGGACGGACGGTCTTCGCCAAGCCCGGCGGCGGCACCCGGCTCGGCGACAAGCTCGGCGGCCTGCCGCTGACGCTGCGCTCCGACCCGCACGAGCCCGGCCTGGAGGCCGCGCCGTTCGTGCTCGCCCACTCCAGCGGCGGGGACTGCTCGGTCTTCGACAACGGCCGGCCGGTCGCCGCCACCGAGTGGATCCGCGAGGGCGTGCTGAACTACCTGATCACCAGCCGCCACACGGCCGGCCTCACCGGCCTGCCGCTGCGCCCGGCGATCGACAACCTCGTGCTGGAGACGGCCGACCAGGAGTCGGCGCCGACCCTGGACGAGATGGTCGCCCGCACCGAGCGCGGTCTGCTGCTCACCTGCCTCTGGTACATCCGCGAGGTGGATCCGGCGACGCTGCTGCTCACCGGCCTCACCCGGGACGGCGTCTACCTGGTGGAGAACGGCGAGGTCGTCGGCGAGGTCAACAACTTCCGGTTCAACGAGTCCCCGGTGGACCTGCTGAACCGGATCACCGAGGTGGGCCGCACCGAGCGCTGCCTGCCCCGCGAGTGGAACGACTGGTTCACCCGCACCGCGATGCCACCCGTGCGTGTCACGGACTTCAACATGAGTTCGGTCAGCCAGGCCTCTTAGCCACTGACCATCGGGGGATACGAGAGACATGATGGACGAGAAGCGCCTGGTCAGGTCGAGCAAGATGCTGTCGCGCATCCTGCGGCACGAGCCCGGGCTGGTGGGGGTCACGCTGGACGAGGCCGGCTGGGTCAGGGTCGACGAACTGCTCGCCGCGATCGCCGCGCGGGGCAGGCCGCTCACCCGGGCCGAGCTGGACCACGTCGTGGCGACCAACAACAAGCGCCGCTTCGGCTACTCGCCGGACGGTCTCTCGATCCGTGCCAACCAGGGCCACACGGTGGCCGTCGACCTCGGTCTGGCCGCCGCCGTACCGCCGCCGGTGCTCTACCACGGCACCGCGGACCGTCACCTGGCGGCGATCTTCCGCGAGGGCCTGCGCCCGATGGCCCGCCAGGACGTCCACCTCTCGGCGGACACCGAGACGGCGACCGGGGTCGGCGCCAGGCACGGCCGACCGGTGGTGCTGACCGTGAACGCGGCGGCGATGACGGCGACCGGCCACGAGTTCCGGCTCAGCGAGAACGGAGTCTGGCTCACCGACGCCGTGCCCCCGCAGTACCTCTCGCGCCGCTCGTAGTCCGCCGCAGCATCGCACCACCGTTCGCCGTTCGCCGCCGAAGGGCCTGTCCGCTCCGCCGGGCAGGCCCTTCTCGTACCCGACCGGGTGCGCCCGGCCCACCCGGTCTCGTCGCCGCCCGTGTCCGGGCGTACCGTGAGGAGGCCGCGCGGCCAGGCGCGCGGGTGCGTGACGAGGGCGGTAGGACAATGGGCAAGAGCGCCGACGACGGGCACGTCTTCCGGATCACGGGAGCGCGCAGCAGCCTCACCGAGGACGTCCGGGGACGTCAGCGCCGCTACGTCATCTCGATGCTGGCCCGTACGGTCTGCGTGCTGCTCGCGGTGGTGCTCTGGGACGTCCAGCGGGTGCTGGCGTTCGCCGCGCTGGCGGGTGCCGTGCTGCTTCCGTACTTCGCGGTGCTGATCGCCAACGCCGGCCGGGAGCGGGCACCGGGGCTGCCGAGCACCTTCGACATTCCGCTCGACACTCCGCTGATGCTCGGCCCCGGTGGCACGGGTGGGAGAGGCGGGGCCCCTGCGACGGCTGGTACAGCAGAGGCAAAGGTCGCTGCCACCGATCCTTCACAGGACGTGAACTGACCATCCTTTTCAGGTCGGTTCGCCCCTGCCCGGCTCGACGAAAGCTCAAAAGAAGCTCAGATTAATCATGCAAGACCTCCCCATCCGAGGGTCTTCGCGTGACATACTGCGTACGCGCTCCGCATCCCCCGTCGGAGCGACGGACCGACGCCGGGCGGCTCCCCCCGTGGCTGCCCGGCGTCGCCATGCCCGGATTATTTCGGCCGGAGCGAGCGTGACAGACTGGCGGTGCAGAGACCCGCCGATCGTGGAGGACGGCCCGATGGACACCCCGCAGACGCCGATCTGCTCCGCCAAGGGCTGCCGGGCGGAGGCCGGCTGGGTGCTGGTGTGGAACAACCCCAAGCTGCACACCCCGGACCGCCGCAAGACCTGGCTCGCCTGTGACGAACACCGCGAGCACCTGTCCCAGTTCCTCGGGGTGCGCGGCTTCCTCAAGGATGTCGTCGCCTTCGCCGACTGGACCCCCGAGACCGCCGGGGCACCCGAGGAGCCCGTCTAACCGCCGATCGCGGACATCGGACGCTCGGGCTGTAGGAACTCCGGGTCGTCGATCCCGGCCCCGGCCTTCTTACCCCACATCGCCGCCCGCCACAGCGCGGCCAGCTCGGCGTCGTCCGCGCCCGAGCGCAGCGCGGTGCGCAGGTCGGTCTCGCCGGTCGCGAACAGGCAGTTGCGCACCTGGCCGTCGGCGGTCAGCCGGGTGCGGTCGCAGGCGCGGCAGAACGGGCGGGTGACCGAGGCGATCACGCCCACCCGGCCCGGGCCGCCGTCCACCACCCAGCGCTCGGCGGGTGCCGCGCCCCGGCGCGCGGACGGCTCCGGGGTGAGCGCGAAGCGGGCCCGCAGCAGCTCCAGGATCTCCGCCGCGGTGACCATCGACGAGCGGTCCCAGCCGTGCTGGGCGTCCAGCGGCATCTGCTCGATGAAGCGCAGCTCGTAGCCGTGCTCCAGGCACCACGCCAGCAGGTCGGCCGCCTCGTGGTCGTTGACCCCGCGCATCAGGACCGCGTTCAGCTTCACCGGTGCCAGCCCGGCGGCCTCCGCGGCGGCCAGTCCGTCCAGCACGTCCTGGTGGCGACGGCGACGGGTGAGCGTCTGGAACACCTCGGCGTCGAGAGTGTCCAGCGAGACGTTGACCCGGTCCAGCCCGGCCTCGCGCAGCGCGGTCGCGGTACGGGCCAGCCCGATGCCGTTGGTGGTCAGCGAGAGTTCGGGGCGGGGCTCCAGCTCGGAGCAGGCGGCGACGATCGCGACCAGTCCCGGGCGCAGCATCGGCTCTCCGCCGGTGAAGCGGACCTCGCGCACGCCCAGGTCGCGCACGGCGACGGCGACCAGCCGGACGATCTCCTCGTCCGTCAGCAGGTCGGGCTTGGCCAGCCACTGCAGGCCCTCCTCCGGCATGCAGTAGGTGCAGCGCAGGTTGCACCGGTCCGTGAGGGAGACCCGGAGGTCGACGGCCTGTCGTCCGAAGGTGTCGAGCAGCACGTGGGTCCTTCCCCGAGATGCGGCCGGCCCGACCACCATCATGGCGGGCCGGGCCAGCATAGTCATCGTGGGTCGATCAGTGGGCGCCCAGCCCGGTCAGCGAGCGGACCTCCAGTTCAGCGTACTTCGCCGGATCGGGGCGTTCCCTGGACAGCAGCGTGCCGAGCCAGCCGGCCAGGAAGCCGACCGGGATGGAGACCAGGCCGGGGTTCTCCAGTGGGAACCAGTGGAAGTCGGAGTGCGGGAAGAGCGAGGTCTTCGCGCCGGAGACCACCGGGGAGAAGACCACCAGCGTCACCGAGGTGACCAGTCCGGCGTAGACCGAGCTGACCGCGCCGACGGTGGTGAAGCGCTTCCAGAAGAGTGAGTAGAGCAGGGTGGGCAGGTTCGCCGAGGCGGCGACCGCGAAGGCCAGGGCGACCAGGGCCGCGGTGTTGAGCTTGTCCGCGAAGAGGCTGAGCACGATCGCCACCGCCCCGATCGCGAACGCGGCCCACTTCGCCGACCGCACCTCCTCCTTCTCGGAGGCCTTGCCGCGCCGGATCACGTTGGCATAGAGGTCGTGCGCGAAGGAGGCCGAGGAGGCCAGGGTGAGGCCGGCGACCACGGCCAGGATGGTGGCGAAGGCGACCGCCGAGATCACCGCGAGCAGGATCGCGCCGCCGGTGGTCCCGGCACCTCCCCCGAGCGCCTCGGCCAGCTGCGGAGCCGCCGTGTTGCCCGCCGCGTTCGCGCCCTTGATCGTCTTGGAGCCGACCAGCGCGGCCGCGCCGAAGCCGAGCGCCAGGGTCATCAGGTAGAAGACGCCGATGATGCCGATCGCCCAGAGCACCGACTTCCGGGCCGCCTTGGCGGTGGGCACGGTGTAGAAGCGGACCAGGATGTGCGGCAGTCCCGCGGTGCCCAGCACCAGTGCGATGCCGAGGCTGATGAAGTCGAGCTTGGCGGTACTGCTTCCGTACTTCTGGCCCGGTTGGAGGAAGGCCTCGCCCTTGCCGCTCGCGCTGGCCGCCGCGCCGAGCAGTTCGGAGGGGTTGAAGTGGTACTTGGCCAGCACCAGGACGGTCATCAGCGCGGCGCCGGCGATCAGCAGGACGGCCTTGACGATCTGCACCCAGGTGGTGCCCTTCATTCCTCCTATCACCACATAGACGATCATCAGCAGGCCGACCCCGACGATGGTCCAGCGCTTGGCGGCGTTCCCCTCGGCCCCCAGCAGCAGCGCCACCAGGGTGCCGGCGCCGACCATCTGGGCGAGCAGGTAGAAGATCGACACCACGATGGTGGAGACGCCCGCCGCGGTGCGCACCGGGCGCTGGCGCATCCGGAAGGCGAGCACGTCCGCCATCGTGAAGCGGCCGGAGTTGCGCAGTGGTTCGGCGATCAGCAGCAGCGCGACCAGCCAGGCGACCAGGAAGCCGATCGAGTAGAGGAAGCCGTCGTAGCCGCTGAGCGCGATGGTCCCGGCGATGCCGAGGAAGGAGGCGGCGGACATGTAGTCGCCGGAGATGGCCAGGCCGTTCTGGAAGCCGGTGAAGCCGCGCCCGCCGGCGTAGAAGTCGGAGGCGCTCCTGGTCTGCCGCCCGGCCCAGACGGTGATGCCGAGGGTGGCCAGGACGAAGACGCCGAACAGGGCCATCGTCAGGCCGCGGTGCTCGGTGGCGGAGCTGGCGAGCAGGCTCATTCGGCGGACTCCCGGGGGGCGTGGACGACGGCGCCGTGCGCCTCGCGGATCGCCGTGGCGGACGGGTCGATCCGCCGGTCCGCGTAGCGGGCGTACCAGGCGGCGATGGCGAAGGTGGTCGCGAACTGCAGCAGCCCGAGCACCAGGGCCACGTTGACGTGCCCGATGACCTTGGTCCGCATCAGTCCGGGGGCGTAGCAGGAGAGCAGGACGTAGAGCAGGTACCAGAGCACGAAACCGATGGTGACCGGGAAGGCGAAGCTCCGGAACGAGCGCCGCAGGGTACGGAACTCCTCGCTGTCATCGATGAGTTGGACGTCCGTGGCGGCGGTGGTGCTCGGCGGCGAATCCACGCGGGTCTCCTCACTCCTTCGGCGTATGTGTCACACGGGGGGGACGATCGAACGTGAGGGGCGTCACATGTCTGGTGTGCGCCGCGCAATGCTAGGAGCGTCCTGCCCGCCCCGGAAGGGGTTGACCGCGATCAGTCGACCGTTCACCCCCTCGCACCATCCGATTGGCCGAAAAGCAGTCCATCCCAGTGCCCGCACCGCCCATCGACCGGATCCCGGCCGCCGTCGGCACACCCCCTGGAGGAACACCACCGGCCCGTGCCGCACCCCGAACGGGGGCGGCACGGGCCGGTGCGGGAGACCGACGTCTCAGAACGCGATGCGCACTTTCAGCGCCGAGCGGTCGTCCATCGCGCGGTAACCGTCCGGAACACCGTTCAGGTCGACGGTGCGGTCGAAGACCAGGCCCGGCTCGATGGCGCCCGAGAGCACGTCCGGGAGCAGCTCGGGGATGTACGCGCGGGCCGGGGCGACGCCGCCGTTCAGCGAAACGTTCCGGCCGAACATCTGACCGATGTCGACGCCGGCGCTGCCGCCGTGCGGCACCCCGACGTAGCCCACCGCACCGCCGTCCCTGGCGATCGAGATCGCCGTCCGCATGGACTCCTCGGTGCCGACCGCCTCCAGCACCGCGTGCGCGCCCTGGCCGCCGGTCAGCTCCTTCACCGCCTCGACGGCGGCCTCGCCGCGCTCCGCCACCACGTCCGTCGCACCGAAGCGGCGGGCCAGCTCGGTGCGGGCCGTGTGCCGGCCCAGCGCGATGATCCGGCCCGCGCCCAGCCGGTGCGCGGCCAGCACGCCGCACAGGCCCACCGCGCCGTCGCCGACCACCGCGACCGTCGCACCCGGGCGCACCCGGGCCGAGACCGCCGCGTGGTGCCCGGTCGCCATCACGTCGGACAGCGCCAGCAGCCCGGGCAGCAGCTTCTCGTCACCCGCCGCCTCCTTCGGCAGCTTCACCAGCGTGCCGTCCGCGAACGGCACCCGCACCGCCTCGCCCTGGCCGCCGTCCGAACCGACCTGTCCCCAGAACCCGCCGTGCGGGCAGGAGGTCTGGAGGCCCTCGAGACAGAAGTCACACGACCCGTCCGACCAGACGAACGGCGCCACCACCAGGTCGCCCTTGGCGAAGCCGCGCACCTCGGCGCCGGCCTCCTCGACCACGCCCAGGAACTCGTGCCCGATCCGCTGCCCGGCCACCCGCTGCGCCACCCCGCGGTAGGCCCACAGGTCGCTGCCGCAGATACAGGCGTTCACCACCCGGAGCACCACGTCCGTCGGCTGCTGGACCACCGGGTCCGGCACCTCTTCGATCCGGATGTCGTTGGGGCCGTGGATCACGGTGGCACGCATGCGCTGTTCCTTAGCTGAAAACGATCTCGACCAGGTGTACGACACCCCCGCCGACCACTCTATTCCGGCCGGTCGGCCGGAACACTCCGACCGGAGCGTCCCCTCCCGCCCCTTATCCTGTTGGACCATGCAACCGATCCAGCCCGAGACGTACGGAGTGCCGCGGACCGCCCCGGTCCCCGCCCAGCGCTCCGCCGCCCCCACCGGGGGCTTCGCGGTCGTCGACGTCGAGACCACCGGTCTCGGCCGCTCCGACCGCGTCATCTCGGCGGGCGTCTACCGGCTGGACCCGGACGGCGACGTCATCGACCACTGGTACACCCTGGTCAACCCCGGGCGGGACCCGGGCCCGGTCTGGATCCACGGCCTCACCGCCGAGCTGCTCTCGGCCGCCCCGACCTTCGCGCAGGTCGCCGACGAGTTCGCCGACCAGCTGCGCGGGCGGGTCCTGGTCGCGCACAACGCGCTCTTCGACTGGAACATGATCTCCCGCGAGTTCTCCCGGGCCGGCCTGGACGCTCCGGTCGAGCAGCGGCTGTGCACCATGGTCCTCTCCCGCGACCTGCGGCTGCCGCTGCCCAACGGCAAGCTGGCCTCGCTCGCCGCCCACTTCGGCGTCCAGCAGCGCCACGCCCACAACGCCCTGGACGACGCCCGGGTGCTCGCCGAGGCCTTCCGCCCCAGCCTGCACCTTGCCCGCGACGGCGGCGTGCCGCTGCCGCTCCAGAACTGCGTCGCGGTCACCGACCTCGGCGAGGAGGAGCCCGCCACCCCCGGTCGCAGCACCTGGACCGGTGCCACGTACCGCCAGAGCAAGAAGCGCCTGCCCTGCCCGTACCCCAACCCGGGGCGCTGGGAGGACGGCAAGCCACTGGTCCAGGGCATGCGGGTGGCCATCACCGGCGACACCGCCACCGACCGCGAGGTCCTGGAGGACCGCGCGGTCGAGGCCGGCCTGCACATCGCCACCTCGGTGAGCCGCCTCACCAGCCTGCTCGTCACCAACGAGCCGGACAGCTGGAGCGGCAAGGCCCGCAAGGCCCGCGACGTCGGCACCCCGGTGGTCGGCGAGGACGCCTTCCTCCAGCTGTTGCGCGAGGTCGCCCCGCACCCCGGTGCGTGAGCCCGTTGTGAGGTCGGCGTACCGTTCCCATGTGTACCGTTTTCTGCTGACCCGACAGTGGCTGATCACCATGCTGATCGCGCTGCTGCTGATCCCCGCGACGATCAAGCTGGGCTTCTGGCAGCTGCACCGCCACGAGGCGCGGGTGGCCAGGAACGAGCTGATCGGCCAGGCCCTCACGGCCGCGCCGGTCCCCTTCGACACCCTGTCGGCGACCCCCGGCTTCGCGGTCCCCAAGGACCTCACCTGGCGCGCGGTGACCGCCACCGGACAGTACGACCCGGCACACGAGTTCGTGGTCCGCAAGCGGACCGACTCCAACGGGAGCATCGGCTACTTCGTCGTGACCCCGTTCCTGCTCGCCGACGGCAAGGGCACCGTCCTGGTCAACCGCGGCTGGGTCGCCTCCGGCAACGGGGCCGTCGAGTACCCGCCCGTCCCGGCCGCCCCCACCGGTGAGGTCTCCCTCGCCGGCCGCCTGCGCGCCGAGGAGACCTACGGCGACAGCGGCATCAAGGACCGCACCGGGCTGCCCGACCGCCAGTTCAACCTGATCAACACCGACGAGCAGGCCAAGCGGACCGGCGCCGCCCTCCTCGGCGGCTACCTCGAACTCGCCGGCACCACCCCGGCCCCGGCCGACCAGCCCCAGCTGATCCCCGAGCCCAACCACTCCGACATCGGCCCGCACATGGCCTACGCCATCCAGTGGTGGCTGTTCACCGCGATGATCCCGGTCGGCGTCTGGGTCCTCGCCCGCCGCGAGGCCAAGGACCGCGCCAAGCAGGCCGCCGAAGCCGAGGTCCCGCTCGACGCCGTCCCCGCCTAGCTAGAGCACGTCCTCGAGCTCCCGCAGCAACCGCGCCTTCGCCCGCGCGCCCACCACCGACCGCACCGGCTGCCCGTCCCGGAACACCATCAGCGTCGGCATCGACAGCACCGCGTACGCCGCCTGCGTCCGCGGGTTGTGGTCCACGTCCACACTCACCACCCGCAGCCGGTGCGCCTCCTCCCGTGCGATGTCCGCCAGCACCGGCGCCATCATCCGGCACGGCGGGCACCAGTCCGCCGTGAAGTCGACCAGCACCGGTCCTTCGGCCGCCAGCACCTCGGTGGCGAACGTCTCGTCCGTCACCGCCGGCACACCCGTGATCTGCACCATCGTCTACTCCTTCACCAGTTCACACAGAGGCGGTTCCTCGACGGCGGCCAACTCGTCCCGGGCCTTCACCGCCCGCTCGAACTGCCCCGCCACCTGAGCCCGCACGTCCTGGAGCCGGGCGATGCACTCGTCCAGCTCCCCCAACTTCCGCCGGTACACCTCCAGAGAGGCCGGGCACGAGTCCCCCTCCGGGTGCCCCGCCCGCAGGCACTCCACGAACGGCCTGGTCTCCTCCAGCCCGAACCCGAAGTCCTGCAGCATCCGGATCTCCCGCAGCAACCGCAGATCCCCCTCGTCGTACGCCCGGTACCCGTTGCCCGCCCGCCGGGCCGGCAACAATCCCAACTGCTCGTAGTACCGCAACGCCCGCGTGGTCGTCCCCGCCCGCTCCGCCAACTCCCCGATCCGCATGCCGAACCACTCCTCCCGCACTTCCGACAACGACCGTAAACCTTCCCCTCAACGTCAACGCCAGCCTCAACCCCGCAGACGCACAGCCGCGCAGGCACGCAGGCACGCAGGCACGCAGGGCGAAGCCCACCCCATCAGCAACTCCCAGCGGGCACTATGTCCCCATGGATCTCGGACTGAAGGACAAGGCCTACATCGTCACCGGCGCCACCCGAGGCCTCGGCCTCGCCGGCGCCCGCGAACTCGCCGCCGACGGCGCCCGTGTGCTCATCAGCGGCCGAACCCGGCAAGCCGTCGACACCGCCGTCGCCGAACTCGAAACTCTCGGCACCGCCCGGGGCCTCGTCGCCGACAACGCCGCTCCCGACACCCCGGAGCGCCTCATCGCCGAGGCGCGTCGGCAGTTCGGCCGCCTGGACGGCATCCTGATCAGCGTCGGCGGCCCCAAGGCCGGGCCCGTGGAGACCACCCCCGAGGACGCCTGGCGCGACGCGTTCGAGTCCGTCTTCCTCGGCGCCCTACGCCTCGCCCGCGCCACCGCAGCCGCACTCCCCGACGGCGGTGTGATCGCCTTCGTGCTCTCCAGCTCGGTCCGCCAGCCGATCCCCGGCCTGGCCATCTCCAACGGTCTGCGCCCTGGCCTCGCCATGGCCGCCAAGGCCCTCGCCGACGAGCTCGGCCCCCGCGGCATCCGGGTACTCGGCCTGCTCCCGGCCCGGATCGACACCGACCGGGTCCGCGAACTCGACGGTCTCGCCGCCGACCCGGATGCCGCCCGCACCGCGGCCAGCGCCGCCATCCCGCTCCGCCGATACGGCTCCCCCGAGGAGTTCGGCAAGGTCGCCGCCTTCCTGCTCTCCCCCGCCGCCTCCTACCTGACCGGCATCATGGTCCCGGTCGACGGCGGCGCTCTCCGCTCCCTGTGATCTCCGCCCCTTGCATCACTCCCGACTATTCCAATCCTGACTAGTCACGATCGACCAATCACCTCCGACCAGTCCGCTCCGCTCATTCCACCCGTGGCTGCCTGCGCCCCCGCCGACCCCGCCCCCGCCGCGGCGCGGCGGGGGCCGCCTGCAAGACCCGGATCCGTAGCTCGGCCGGCAGCTCCGCCAGCCGCAGGCTCCCGAGGGCGTCCGCCCGAGGCCCGTCCTCGAAGTGCTCCACCAGCGCTGCCGGGTCCCCGCCCGGCTTCAGCCGCACGGCACCGCGCAACCGTGGATGGCCGGGCGCCCGCACCAACCGCACTCCGGCCCGCTCGACCTCCGGCAGCACCGCCGTCCCACTCTCCAGCGCCTCCTCCAGCGCCCGCGCACCGACCCGCAGCCGAAGCCCGCTCACCCCCGGCGTCGGCACCGCGATGCTCGACAGCCCACTGCGCCTCAGCTGCGCCACCAGCCACCACGCCGTCCCCGCCACGAGCACGGCCAGCCCGCCGATCACCGTCGGCCACCACCACGCCGACGCCACCCAGCGCCCCCTCGACCGCGCGCTCACCACCGGCTGGTCCGGCGAGGTGAGCGGCCACCACCCCGGAGGCTGGACGCCCAGCCTCCGGTACAGGTCGAGCCCACCCGCCAGCACCAGCACCCCGACACCGAACAGCACCACCCCCACCGCCCCCAGCAGCACCCGATTGACGACCGTCCGCCTCACCCGGCCGCCCCCGGCCCCTCGCCACCGGCCACCCCGGCGCCGCCGTCCCCGGGCCCGGGCCCGGGGACGGCCGCCTCGTCCTCCCCCACCACACCCGCCGTCCCCCGCGCCGCCCGCACGTCCAACCGCATCGGCCGCCCCAGCCCCACCCTCCCCAGCTCGTCCCGCAGCTGCCGCTGCACCAACGCCGGCTCCGCCGCCCCGGCCAACGAGATCCGGATCCGCCGCCGCCCGACCCGGATCCGCAGCCGGTCGATCCCGTCCAGACCTGCCGCCCGGTCCGTCAGCAGGTGCCCGACACCGGTCCGGTCGATGGCCGCCGTCGTCCCTCCGTACGGCCGCAGTACGAGCCACCTCCGCAGCCCGGGGGCGACGGCCAGCCACAGCAGCCACCCACCGAGCAGGGTCGCCGCCCCGGCCCCCACCAGCACCCAGAGGTCGTCGAGGTGCCGCGTCGCCAGCTCATCCGCGATCTGCGCCCGCCACCTCCGCGCCGGCTGCCCCACCCGCACCGCGACCACGTCGTACAGCAGGGCACCCGCCACCACCAGCACCGCCGTCGCCACCAGCGCGGCCGCGGCCGTACGAGGCGCCCGCAGCCGCCGTACCTTCCCCGACCGGCCCCCCGGACCAGCCCCCTGGTCCGCCCCCTCGGTCCCCTCCGCCCCGGAAGCCTCCGTACTCACGACGCGCCCCCTGTCACCAACTTCTCGACCACGACCACCACTTCCGACACCCTGGTCCCGGTCAGCCCAACCACCCGCTCGGCGATCCGCCGCCGCACCGCCCCGGCCAGTGCCGCGATGTCCGACGGAAACGGCAGCTCCACCGTGACCCTGACCGTCACCGTGCTCCCCGGCACGGTCACCGAGACATGCGGCGGCGCCCCCTTCGCCCGCCCGGCGGGCCAGGCCTCGGCCAGCACCTCCCGGACGGCCCGAGCCGCGATCCGGGCGTACACCCGATCAGCCACCCGAAGCCGCCCCCGGCGTCCGGGCACGGAACCCGAAGCCGGACCGGCGACCGAACCGGAAGCCGAAGCCGGAACCGACGCGGGCCCCGCCATCAGCGGCGCCGGTCGCGGCCGCGGAGCAGCTCCCCGAGGTCGCCCAACTCGATGTCGCCCTCCAGCAGGCGCCCGACCACGAAGCCGACCAGTCCGAGCACGGCCACCAACAGGAAGGCCGCGAACCCGCCGAAGTACCCGGCGAAGCCGAGGGCCATGCCCACCACCAGGCCGACGATGGCCAGGTTCATCCGCTACTCCCTCGTCTCCCGCTACCTCGTCCAGCCGGACCCCGGCCCGCCGCCTCCGCCACGGGCCTCACCATCGCGCCGCTACTTGAGCTTCGGCCGCTGACCTGACGTCGCGACCGGTTCCTCTTCCTCCTCGTACTCCGGTTCGTCCGGCAGGTGGACGTCGTTGACCGCGATGTTGACCTCGACGACTTCCAGGCCGGTCATCCGTTCGACCGCGTTGATGATGTTCTCCCTGACCTGCCGGGCCAGTTCGGGAATGACCACGCCGTACTCGACCACCAGGGCGATGTCGATCGCGGTCTGCTTCTCGCCGACCTCGGCCTTGATGCCCCGTCCGACGCTGGGCTTGCCGCCGGGCACCCGGTCCCGCATCGCGCCGAAGGTGCGGGCGAGCCCGGAGCCGAGCGCATGGATGCCGGTGACCTCACGGGCCGCCATCCCGGCGATCTTCTCCACCACACCGACGGCCAGCGCCGTACGGCCGCGTTCCTCCACCGGCTTGGCGCCGCCCCCGGCGCCGGGCGGCGAACCGGGGGGCGGACCGCTGCCGGCGTGCTTGTGCATGGTCGCGGGCGTCGGAGTGTCAGGCATGGGCACATCTCCCGTCGTACGGCTCCAGCTATATCGCAAACCTCCCCAACTCTGGCATTCCGCCGCGTCCCCCGCCCGCCGAGCGGCGCCAACCCGACGCCCGTCCGGCCGTACGCGAACCCCCACGGCCGTACGACCCCGCACCCCGGCCGGAACGCCCCCGGCGCCGCCGGCGCCCCCGGAAACACCGAAAGGGCCCGCCCCCGGGAGATCCCCCGGGGGCGGGCCCTGCGTCGGTGCCGTACGGCGGTCAGTCGCCGATGCCGGCGAGCTCCCGCAGCCGACGGGCCTGCGCCGCCCGTTCGGCCGAACGCTGCTCGTCGAAGGAACGCCCGGCGGCCCCCTGCAGCAGGGCCTTGGTCTCGATCACCGCTCCGCGCGGAGCGGCCAGCAGGGCCGCCGCGAGGTCGCGGGCAGCCGCCTCCAGTTCCTCCCCCGACACCGCCAGGTTGGCCAGCCCGATCGCGGCGGCCTCCTCGGCACCCACCCAGCGTCCGGTCGCGCAGATCTCCAGTGCCCGCGCGTAGCCGACGAGTTCGGTGAGCGGCTTGGTGCCCGCCAGGTCCGGTACGAGGCCCAGCGAGGTCTCCTTCATCGCGAACCGGACGTCCTCGGCGACCACCCGCAGGTCGCAGCCGAGGGCGAGCTGGAAGCCCGCTCCGACGGCGTGGCCCTGGACCGCCGCGATGGAGATCAGGTCCGGACGGCGCCACCAGGTGAAGGCCTCCTGGTACGAGGCGATGGCGTCGTCCAGCTCCCCGTCGGCGGAGGCGGCCAGCTGGAGGAAGGTGGGCTCACCCGGGATGCCCTCGGGGGTGAACATGGCCCGGTCCAGCCCCGCCGAGAAGGAGACCCCCTCCGCGCGCAGCAGCACCACCCGGACACTGCCGGGCAGCTCGCGGCCGGCGTCGGCGAGGGCGCGCCAGAGCGCGGGCGACTGGGCGTTGCGCCGCTTGGGCTGACACAGGGTGACAACGGCGAGTTCGCCTTCGATCTCCAGGCGGACGCCGTCCCGCTCCCAGCTCGGGGCCTGCGGGTCGGTGGCGGGGGCGGTCATGCGGGGACCTCCGGTGGCGAGGGACTTGGCTACCGGAGAGTAACAAATCTGGGCGCGCCAGGGCAGGGCCCCGACCCCGGAAAGATCGACAGGGCCACGAAGACCGGCAATGAGTGAAAGGAAAACGAACGGAGAAAAGAAACGGGGGACGGGCGACACCCCGGACATGACGATCGGCGGCCGGTCCACACGACCCGAGGGCGGACGCCCAGCCGACGCTCAGCTGACGTCTCCTCGGTCGGCGCCCTGCCGCCGCGTCATCCAGCCTATGGCTGACGAACCGTCAGGAACCTGCCCCGGCAGTCGCCTTGCTCTTGCCCCGCGTGGCACCGCCACGACCCCGGAGAATGACTCCGGATTCGCTCAACATCCGGTGCACGAAGCCGTACGAACGACCGGTCTCCTCCGCGAGAGCGCGAATGCTCGCCCCGGAGTCGTACTTCTTCTTGAGATCGGCCGCGAGCTTCTCACGCGCGGCACCGGTCACCCGGCTGCCCTTTTTCAGAGTCTCGGCCACCCGTGCCTCCTCGTAGCGTTGCTCGGTCAGATTCCCATGATCACCCATCCACCGCGTCCTGGCCACCCATTCGACAAGGTCGATGTCGGAAATGCGTGGTCCGCCGGTGGTGATCCGAGCGCATCGGGGCGCTCACACAGAGTGTGCGCCCCCAGGTGGAAGTCGCCATTCGCCGAGAAAGAGCTGATCAGCAGCGTCGGCCCGACCACGATCGAGTGGCGGGCCGACGGGAAGTCCTCAAACGGAATCCAGGTCTACTTCATTCCCGGACACGCCGAAAGGACTAGATATTCTCATCCGAAAAGCGGATGTCGCGTCTACTTCCGGTCAGGCGAGGGAGACCAGATCGGCGTAGGCCGGGCTCCAGAGGTCCTCCACCCCGTCCGGCAGCAGGATGATCCGCTCCGGCTGGAGCGCGTCGACCGCGCCCTCGTCGTGGGTGACCAGGACGACCGCCCCGGCGAACTCGCGCAGCGCGCCCAGGATCTCCTCGCGGCTGGCCGGGTCGAGGTTGTTGGTGGGCTCGTCGAGCAGCAGCACGTTGGCGGAGGAGACCACCAGGGTGGCCAGCGCCAGACGGGTCTTCTCGCCGCCGGAGAGCACCCCGGCCGGCTTGTCGACGTCGTCGCCGGAGAACAGGAAGGAGCCGAGGATCTTGCGGATCTGCACCAGGTCGGTGTCCGGGGCGGCCGAGCGCATGTTCTCCAGCACGCTGCGGTCCGGGTCCAGGGTCTCGTGCTCCTGGGCGTAGTAGCCGATCTTCAGGCCGTGGCCGGGGATCACCTCGCCGGTGTCCGACTGCTCCACCCCGGCGAGCATCCGCAGCAGGGTGGTCTTGCCGGCACCGTTCAGGCCGAGGACGACGACCCGCGAACCGCGGTCGATCGCCAGGTCCACGCCCGTGAAGATCTCCAGCGAGCCGTAGGACTTGGAGAGGTCCGCCGCGGTCAGCGGGGTCTTGCCGCAGGGGGCCGGGTCCGGGAAGCGCAGCTTGGCGACCCGGTCGTTCTGGCGCACCTGCTCCAGCCCGGACAGCAGCTTCTCGGCACGGCGGGCCATGTTCTGCGCGGCCACCGTCTTGGTCGCCTTGGCGCGCATCTTGTCGGCCTGGGCGTTGAGGGTCGCGGCCTTCTTCTCGGCGTTGGCCCGCTCGCGCTTGCGGCGCTTCTCGTCGTCCTCGCGCTGCTGCTGGTACTGCTTCCAGCCCATGTTGTAGACGTCGATGGCCGACCGGTTGGCGTCCAGGTAGAAGACCTTGTTGACGACCGTCTCGACCAGGTCGACGTCGTGCGAGATGACGATGAAGCCGCCCTTGTAGGTCTTCAGGAAGTCCCGCAGCCAGGCGATCGAGTCCGCGTCCAGGTGGTTGGTGGGCTCGTCGAGCAGCAGCACGTCGGAGTCCGAGAAGAGGATCCGGGCCAGCTCGACGCGGCGGCGCTGACCACCGGAGAGGGTGTGCAGCGGCTGGGCGAGGATGCGGTCCGGCAGGCCCAGCGCGGCGGCGATGGTGGCGGCCTCGGCCTCGGCGGCGTACCCGCCCTTGGTGAGGAACTCGGTCTCCAGCCGGGCGTACTTCTTCATCGCGTTGTCCTGGGTGGCACCCTTGCCGTTGGCCATCCGGTCCTCGTTCTCGCGCATCTTCCTCAGCACGGTGTCGAGGCCGCGGGCGGACAGGATGCGGTCCTTGGCGAGGACGTCCAGGTCACCGGTGCGCGGGTCCTGCGGGAGGTAGCCGACCTCGCCCGAACGGGTGACGGTACCGGCGGCCGGCAGGCCCTCGCCGGCCAGCACCTTGGTGAGCGTGGTCTTGCCTGCGCCGTTGCGGCCGACCAGGCCGATCCGGTCGCCGGCGGCGACCTTGAAGCTCGCGGACTCGATCAGGATTCGGGCACCGGCACGCAGTTCGAGGGCGTTGGCGGAAATCATGGCTGGGTACTACTCCTGGGACGTGGGCGGGCGGCCGGGTGCGACGGACCCGGGGCCGGTTGACGTGAGGGGGACTTCATCGACGGTCGGCGCGGCCTTCGTGGCGCCGCCGCCCGCTATTGCCCGGAGAAAATAGCCATGGCGGCAAGTCTACCGGGCCCCACACGGCCCCCGGGGAGTCGCCGGCCAGGGGGTGCCCGCCGCTCCGCGGGCCGTCCCGGCTACTGCGGCTGCGCGGCCGGCCGATCCCCCACGGGGGCGTCGATGGCGTCCGGGGCGGGGGCGGGCGCTCCCGCTCCCGCGCTCGCCGGAGCCTGGGCCTGGGCCTGGGCCTGGGCCGCCGACGGGTCCGCGCAGCCGCCCTGCGGACGGACCGCCGCGAACGGGGCGTCCACGCTGCCGCAGGCCGTCTCGGGCGCGGCTGCCTTGGTGTCGAAGACCCTGGGCGGGACGATCGGGCCGTCGGTGATCTCCACCCTGCTGCGGTCCAGGACCTTGACGGTGGCGGTCGGGCCGGTGTTCGTCGTCCAGCCGCTGCTGTCCAGCCGGTAGCCGGTGATGCCGCCGGAGACGGCCTGCCCGCCGCTGTTGGCGCAGGTGCGCGGGACGAGCACGGCGTAGTCGGTGTGGACGGCGCGCAGCGGGTCGTAGACGCAGCTGCCGGACGGCTTGTCGTTGTAGCGCAGGTCGCCGTCGGCGTCGCGCAGGCCCATGGTCAGGTTCGGCGTGACCAGGGCGAGCCAGGGCGAGCCGTCCCGCTGGACGGTGTGCAGCGCGGCCGCGGCCCGCTGCTTGGCGAGCGCCGTGCGCTGGGCGTCGGTCCGCTTGTCGGCGCCGGGCTCGCCGTCGCCGCGCAGCCAGTCGGCCAGGCCGGGCACCGCCCGGTGCCAGCGCACCTCGTGGTCGCCGGGGCGCACCGAGGTGACCAGGCCGTCGTCCCAGACCACGATCGCGTTGTCGCCGGCCATCGCCAGGTGGAGCGCCTCGGCGCCCTCGCGGCGGTAGGACCAGGCCTGCTCGCCGGTCTGCTTGTGGAAGGCCTCCAGGCCGGGGCCCACCCGCAGGTCGAGGTCGGCCGAGCTGAGCGACTCGGAGTTCACCGGCGCCGCCCCCGCGTCGCCGGGTCCCGCCACCCGGTCGCCGAACGGCACCGGCTTGTTCGCGTGCGCCGCCGCTCCGGCCGCAAGGACCAGCATCACCGCCGAGACAGGCAGGATCGAGCGGGGGGTCAGTACACGCAGCGGCTTCCAGGACACCGCCGGAGCGTACCTTTCGCCGGGCCCGCGAGTCAGCCCGGTTCCGCCGCCCGCCCGTCCCGCCCAGCGCGCGCCCGGCACCGTGCGCCCTCCCCGCATGCCCGCCCGCCCACCTGCACCGTCGGGGCTCCGGCCGCTGCGCGGGGCGTGCCGGAGCGGGCCGGACGGGCCCGACCGGACCGTTACAGAGCTGATACATGGCCGCCGGTCGCCGAGCGTTGCGACAGACGGCGTTCGAATGGCGCCCACTTTAGGGTGACATTCGGCTTTTTCGCCCTCCGTCGGCCCTACTGTCGGCGAGCGGGGCGCCACGGTCCGTCCACGCCGAGACCGGGCGCCCCGCTCACGCGACGTCCGGAGGAGAGAGCATGCGAATCGGCCGCCTGACGCTGGCCGCCGCCACCCTGTTGCTGATGGCCACGGCCAGCGTTCCTGCCGGGACGCCGTTCAGCCAGACCGAACGGCACACCCTCTCCTCGGACGCCGTCGAGCCACGCGGCGCGGCCCCCCGCCCCCTGGTCCAGCGACCGGCGCACGAGCCCCCGTTCGGCGCCTTCGTCGGTTCCTGGGACGACTACATCCCGCAGATCGGCCGGTACGCACAGTGGCTGGGCGACGCGAACATGCAGGTCGGCCACACCTATCTGGCGGGCAACGGCTGGAGCGACGTCGAGGGCGAGCCGTTGGTGCTCGGCCTGTGGTCGCAGTGGCGGCAGGCCGACCCGTCCCGGCTGCTGGTGCTCGGCGTGCCGATGCTGGTGCCCAACGAGGCGGACGTCCCGGACGGCGAGGTCGCCAAACTGCTCGCCCAGGGGGCGCGCGGAGACTTCGACGGGCACTTCCTCAAGCTCGCGCGCCGGTTGGTCGCGCTGGGCGGCGCGGACACCGTGCTCACTCTCGGCTGGGAGATGAACGGCACCACGTACACCCACCGCTGCAAGCCCGACCCGTCCGCGTGGAAGGAGTACTGGCGGCGGATCGTCGGGGTGATGCGCTCGGTGCCCGGGCAGCGGTTCCGCTTCGACTTCGCCCCCAGCCGGGGTCTGGACGCCGTCCCGTGGACCAAGTGCTACCCCGGCGACGACGTGGTCGACATCATCGGCATGGACAACTACGACCAGCCCGCCGGGGGCACCTTCGACGACTACGTGCGCGAGCCGTACGGCCTCCAGGACCAGGTGGAGTTCGCCGCCAAGCGCGGCAAGCCGGTCTCGTACCCGGAGTGGGGGCTGTTCCGCAACGGCGACAACCCCGAGTTCGTGCAGCGGATGGTCGACTGGATCCGCACCCACGACACCGCTTACCAGACCGTCACCGACTACTGCCCGCACGGCTTCTTCCAGTGCGACCGCAATCCGCGCTCGGCGGCGAGGTTCAAGCAGCTGATGTCCGGTTCGAAGGGGGCGCCGGAGCCGTCCGGCGTACCGACGGCGCCCACCGCCCCCGTAGCGCCGGGCGTACCCGCGGTGCCGGGCCCGCCCGAGGCGCCCGAGACGCCGGCCGTGCCGACCGCCCCCGCCGTGCCCGGCGGTGCCGCCGCACCGAGCCGGACGGCGAGCCCGTCGGCCCGGCCGGCGACCGGCAAGTCGACGGGCAGGCCGACGCAGGCGGCGCACGCCCGGCACTGAGCGGTCAGCTGCGGCGGCGGGCCAGCAGCGCCTCCTTGAGCCGGGGGAAGCGGGTGCGCAGCTGGTGCGCCGCCGCCTGCCGGGTGCGCACCGCCCCGGCCCGGGCGGCGGCCGCCGGGGCCGCCCCCACCGGGCCGAGCAGCAGCCGCTGGTTGGACAGCCGGTCCGGCCGCCAGCGCTGCTTGTACGGCTCCTGGCCGCGCAGCAGGCCGAGCACCGGGACGCCCGCGCCGACCGTCTCGTCCAGTGCGGCGCTGAACAGCAGCCCGGCGATGTCCAGTCGCTCGCGCAGCACCGGGTGCGCGCCGTACATGTACAGCCCGCCGAAGGACGGGCAGAGCAGCAGCAGGTTCACCGCGACGAGCTGGCCGTCCAGGTGGAACCGGTGGACGGTGGCCTTGCCGGCGGCGACCAGACCGGTGGTGGAATCGGCCAGGTGCCGGGAGAACCGCTCGGTGCGGTGCTCGGGGGTGACACCGCGCGCCTGCCACTGCAGGAAGTGCAGCCGCAGCAGACTCTCCAGGGCCTGCGGCACCTCGGCCGCCGGGGTCGTGCTGACCGTCACCCCGGCCTCGGCGATCTTGCGGAGCTTCACCCGGCTGCGCTGGGCGGTCTTGCCGGGCACCCGCTTGAGCAGTCGCTCCATCGACACGGCCGGCAGGTACTGGCAGAGCGAGTCCTGGTGACGGCGGCGGCTGCCGCGCCAGTGCTGGTACACCCGCTGCACCGCCGCGTCGGGGTGCACCTCGCGCAGCTCCAGCCAGTGCCAGGGGCGGGTGAGCGGGAGGGTGGCGGCGAACTCGGCGGCGGCCCGGTCGGCGAACTCGTCGTCGAGCAGGACGTCGGTGTAGTCGATCAGCCCGCCGCCGAGGCCGGTCAGGCCGCCGAGCGGTCCGCCGCGGCGCAGGAAGGCGCCCGCGCCGACCAGCCGGCCGCCCCGGCGGACCAGCACCACGAGCAGGCTGCCCGGGCGGCCGTAGTGGCGCCACCAGGAGCGCTGCCAGGCGGCGGCCTGGAAGAAGGTGGCGGTCCGACAGCGGGCGGCCAGGTCGTCCCACTCCTCGGCGAGGGTGTCCAGGGCGTCGTCCTCGCGCCGCAGCTCGGTGGTCCAGGACGGCGCGGTCGACTGGGTGGGCAGGCTGCTTCTGCGGGTCTCGGTGCTCATCGGCCGCTCCCGGCCGGGGTCTTGGCCTGGGCGACGGACTGCTGCGGCACTGCGGGCTGCTTCGCCGTCGCGGGCGGCTCCTCGGCGGGGGCCTGCCCCGCGGCCGGGGGCTGCTCCGCCGCGGCGGGTTCGGCAGCGGGCTTCTCGTCGCCCTGGGGGTCGGCCTGGCCGTCGGTCTTCTCGCCCGCCTTCTCGTCGGCCTTCTCGTCGGCCTTCACGCCCGCGGCCCCGGACTTCGTCCTGGCCTTGGTCTTGGCCTCGGCCCCGGCCTTGGGCTCGGCCTCCCTCTCCGGCTTGGCCTCCGTCTTGGTCTCCACCTCGGTCTTGGCCTCGGTCTTGGCCTCGGTCCCCGTCTTGGTCTCCACCTCGGCTTTGGCCTCGGTCTTGGTCTCGGCCTTGGCCTTGGCCTCGTCCTTGGCCTCGGGCGTGACCCCGGCCTTGGGCTCGGACTTGGCCGGCTCCTCGCCGCGCGGGCGCGGCGGCGTGGGCGACGCGGCCGGCGTGGAGGCGGCGGGGACGCGCGCTGCCGGCGCGGCCTGCGGCGTTCCGGGGCTCGCGGCGGCCTCCGGCGTCCCGGCGCCACCGCGACGGCGGGTCATCATCACCAGCGCGCCCACCAGCAGCCCGGCCGCGCCGCCGACCGCGACGTCCAGCTTCCCCGAGGGCGTGGTCGGCTTGTCCGGCGCGGCGGCCGGGGCCAGCGTCACCAGCCGGACGTTGGTGTCCTTGCTGCTGGAGTTGGCGAAGGTGACCAGCGAGCGGGCCACCGCGTCGGCGGTCCTGGCGGCCTCCTGGGGGCGCTGCCCGGTGCCGGTGATCTCGATCATCGGGGCGTCCGGGGAGGTCGTCCCGTGCACCAGCGACGCCAGCTGGGACCGGGTGTGGCCGGTCTCGGCGGCCGCCACCGCGAGTACCTGCGGCTGACCGGCCAGCCGGCCGTACGCCTGGGCGAAGTTGGTCGCGAGCGCGGCCTCCCCGGGGATCTGCGCGACCACGAGGACGTAGGCGTTGGCGGCGTACGACGGGTGCGCCGCGACGGCGTACCCGGCGCCGGCCGCGGCGCCCAGCGGAACCGCGAGCACCACCGGCCACCAGCGGCGGACCAGGCGGCGGGCGCTTCGGCGCGGTGTGGTCATGGGTTGGCTCCTTGGGTCTGGTACGGCGTTCCGGCGGTGGCGGGCGGTCAGCCGCGGGCCAGCCGGTCGTAGAGGGCGCCCAGGTCGGCGGCGACCCGGGCGATGTCGTAGTGGCCGACGGCCGGGGGGTGCGGCAGCGGGTCGGCGGTGTGTTCGCTGAGCGGCCGCAGGTCGCGCAGCGCGGCGGCGTAGGCGGCGGGCTCGGAGGGGACGCGGCGGGCCTGCGGGGCGGCGCTGGGCGGCAGTTCGTCGAGCGCCGGGCACGCGCTGTGCCGTACCGGCAGCCCGGCCGCGAGACCCTCCAGGACGCCGAGGCCGAAGGTCTCCGCGGTGGAGGGGGCGGCCAGCACGTCGATGGCGGCCAGCAGTTCGGGCACGTCGTCGCGTTCGCCGGTGAGCACCAGCCGCTCCCGCACGCCGAGTTCGCCGGCCCTGCGCTCCAGCGCGGCGCGCTCGGGGCCCTCGCCGACCAGCACCAGCCGGGTGCCCGGGTCGAGGTCGGCGAGCGCCTCGACCAGCACGTCGAAGCGCTTACCCGGGACCAGTCGGCCCACCCCGCCGACCACCCAGCTTCCGTGCGGCAGGCCGAGTTCGGCCCGCAGCCGGCGGCGTACGGCGGCCCGCTCGGCGGGCGGGAGGCGGTAGCGGGAGGTGTCGACGCCGTTCGGGATCAGCTCGATCCTGGCCGGCGGGACGCCCCAGGAGCGCAGCGTCTGGGCGACCTGGCGGGAGACCGCGACGGTGGTGCTGCCGAGCCGCTCGGCCGCCAGGTAGAGGCCCTTGACGCCGCGGGTGACCGGGCGGCCCTCGATCTCCCCGGCGTGCAGCGAGTGCTCGGTGGAGACCACCGCGCGCACCCCGGCCAGCCGCGCGGCCGACCGGCCGTACACCTGTGCCCGGTAGAGGTGGGTGTGCACCAGGTCGTAGTGGCCGGCCCGGACCAGCCGGACCAGCCGGGGCAGTGCGCCCAGGTCCCGGTTGCCGCGCATGCCGAGGTGGTGGACGGTGACGCCGTCGGCGCGCAGCGCGGCGGCGACCGTGCCGGGGTTGGTCAGGGCGAGCACCTCGCACTGCTGGTGCGCCGGCAGGTGCCGCAGCAGCAGGTGGAGTTGCCGCTCGGCGCCGCCGGCGGCCAGGCCCGTGACGATGTGCAGCACTCTCACGGCCGGCGCTCCCGACGGCCTCGGCGCAGCTCGGTGACAGCGTCGCGCAGCCGGTGCCGGCCCTGTTTGGCGCGCAGCCGCCAGGCGCCGTCGCGGTCGCCGACGTAGCAGCGGGGCAGGGCGAAGCGGCCGGTGAGCGGGGAGTGCGCGATGGCGCAGGCGTAGTCGTACCCGGCGTCGCGCACGGCCAGGGCGGCGGGGAGGTCGACGGCGCCGTACGGGTAGCAGAAGCCGGTGACGGGGCCGCCGACGGCCTCCTCCAGCAGGCGCCGGCTCTCCCCGGCCTGGGTGGCGAGGGCCTCGGCCGGCAGTCCGGGCAGTGCCTCGTGGCCGAGGCCGTGCGAGCCGATCTCCCAGCCGGCGGCGGCGAGTTCGGTGACCTCCCGGACGGTGAGCAGCTTCTTGCGCGGCCCTTCGGCGTCCCAGTCGTTGTCCCGGCCGAGCAGGTCGGCGACCACGTACGCGGTGGCGGTGAAGCCGTACGCCTGGAGGATCGGCACCGCGTACCGGGCGAAGTCGGCGTAGCCGTCGTCGAAGGTCAGGCCGACCAGCCCGTCGTCCCGGCCGAGGGCGCGGGCCCGCATCAGTTCGCGGACCGAGACGCCGTGCCGGCCGCTCCGGTGCAGCCAGGCGATCTGTTCGGCGAACCGCTCGGGGCTGACGGTGAGCCGGTAGGGGTCCTCCTTCTCGACCGCCACCGAGTGGTACATCAGGATCCACGGTGAGGCGGCGCCCGGGATCGGCGGTTCGTCGGCCGGGCGGCGGTCCCTGGGCGGTCGTGCCCGGTGCGGTGGTGCGTTGCCGACGCTCGCCCGGGCCGAACGGACGGTTCCCCGTTCATTGTCCATGGGGACGCTTCCCTTCTTCGGCGACGGTTGGCGGGTTGCGGACGGGCCTCAGGGCCCGGGTGACGGCGAGGACCGGGCCGCGCACCTCGCGGGCGCCGAACCCGGTGCCGAGGGCGGCGAAGGCCAGCGCGACGACGAGGCCTCCGAGGAGGGTCGAGAACAGGGGGTCGGCGGCCAGTCCGGCGGCGGCGGTGCCGAGCACGGTGGCGCCGCCGGCAGCGGCCACCAGCCGTCCGTGGCCGCCGAGCACCAGGCGCAGCCGCAGCGGGATGCCGCGCAGCACCAGGCCGTGCAGCAGCAGGGCGGCGGCGGCGGTGATGCCGGCCGCGTTGCCGGCGGCGAGCCCGAGGGCGCCGAAGCCCGGTGTGGCGAGCAGGCCGGTGGTGACGGTGACGCCGAGGCCGAGCACCATCGCGGCGGCCGGGTACCAGTCCAGCAGCCGGCGGCGGCCGTCCTCGGGGCCCGGGTCGTCGGCCCTGCGGACCACCGGGCACAGCGAGAAGTACGGTCGGATCATCACGCCGATCAGCGCCTGGGCGGGCAGGCCGACGCTGTACACCCGGATGACGTCGGCGGTGGCGGCGGTGTCGTGCGGGCCGAAGGCGCCGCGCTCGAAGAGCAGCGAGACCACCGAGGGGGCGCAGGCCATCAGGAAGGCGGTGCCGAACAGGACGACGGCGGCCGCCTGGCCGAGGTCCTTCTCCACCCGGTCACGGGCGGCGGTGAGGTCCCCGGCGGCGAGCGCCCGGGCGACCAGCGGGAAGGTGACGGTGCAGATCAGGATGCCCGCCGTCATGGCGAGCTGGGAGACCTTGGCGGCGTAGTTGAGGTGCGAGATGGTGCCGGGGGGCAGCGCCGAGCCTAGGTAGCGCTCGACGAACACCTGGGACTGCCGGGTGAGGGTGAAGGCCGCCACCGGCAGCAGCGCGAGCGGCATCAGCACCAGGGCCCGGCGCGAGCGGCGGCCGCGGCCGGTGCCCTGCCCGCCCGGAGTGCCCTGGCGCAGCCGGCGCAGGAACGGGCCGACCAGCAGACCGGCCATCAGCAGGCTGCCGACCGCGACGCCGAGGGCGGCGGAGCGCACCCCGAGGAAGGAGTGCAGGCCGAGCAGGACGGCGAGGATGCCGAGGTTGTACGCGACGTAGATGCCGGCCGGGGCGGTGAAGCGGTGGTGGGCGCGCAGCGCGGCGGCCAGGTAGCCGGCCATGCCGAAGGGCAGCACGGTGATCGCGGTGATCCGGGTGCAGGTGACGGCCAGTCCTGGGTCGGTGAGGCCGGGGGCGAGCAGTGCGACCAGTCCGGGGGCGCCGAGGGCGGCGGCCAGGGCGAGGCCGCTGAGCGCGATCAGCAGCCAGGGCAGGGTGGCGCGGACCAGTTGGCGGACCGGGTCGGGGGCGTCCGGGTCCTCCTCGCGCAGCACCAGGGCGAGGGCGAAGGCGGGCACCATGAGGAAGGACATGGCGTCCTCGATCAGCAGCGGTGCGGCGGTCTCGGGGACGGTCCAGGCGACCAGGAAGGCGTCGGTGCCCTGGTTGGCGCCGAAGTAGCGGGCCAGCAGGAGGTCGCGCAGCAGGCCGAGGCCGGAGCCGGCGGCGCTGAGCACGGCGGTGATGCCGAAGGCCTTGGCGAGGAAGCCGCGCCGGGGGGGCTGCTGGGGCGCGGCGGCCGGGCCCTCCCCGGGGGCCGCGTTGCCGCGGGGGGCCGGGAGGCCGGTGGCGAGGGGGGCCGGCGGCTGGTCGGTGGTCACCGGGCAGCCTCCACGGTGGCCCGCTCTCCGCCGGGTGGCCCGGGGTGGGGATCCCCTGCGGCGGCGCGGGCGGCGAGGCCGAGGACGACGGAGGTCAGCACGGTGGTGGTGCCGCCGATGTCGGCGTACAGGAAGTCGATCAGCACCCAGGAGAGCAGGGCGAGCGCGGCGAGCCCGGGGCCGCGACGGTGGCGCAGGCAGCCGAGCAGAAGAGTGAGGAAGAGCGCGGCGTAGGCGCTGATGCCGATCAGGCCCTGCTCGCTGAGCACCAGGAGGTACATGTTGTGCGGGGAGAGCAGCGGCTCGCGCTGGAAGCCGATGGTGGCGTCGGCGGCGTCGCTGCCGGAGGACAGCCGCAACGGGGCGTGGCTGTCGCGCAGTTGCTGGAAGGCCTTGGGCCCGGCGCCGTGCACGGGGTGGTCCTGCCAGATCCGGCCGGCCGTGGCCCACAGGTCGTAGCGGTCGGAGACCGACTGGTCGGGGGCGGCGGAGACGGAGCCGATCGAGCTGAGCCGCTTGGTGACGCCGGAGCCGCCGAGGCCGAGGCCGCCGACCAGGACGACCGCGGCGGCCAGGCCGAGGACGGCGCCGCGCACCAGCAGCCGGGCGTCGGCGCGCAGCAGCAGCACGGTGGCGGCGAGGCCGGTGGCGATCCAGCTGCCGCGGCTGAAGGAGACGGCCAGCGGGAAGGCGAGGAAGGCGGCGGCGGCGAACATCGCGCGGCGCAGCCGGACGTCGCCGCCCGGCCCTCGCTCGCCGAGGGCCAGGGCGAGGGCGGCGAGCAGCCCGTAGCTGACCACGCTGGACATCGCCATGATGTCGAGCGCGCCGAAGGTGCCGACGGCCCTGATCGGCTGGCCGGTGTAGGAGGCGCCGGTGTGGGTGAGGTACTGCTTCGCGCCGACCACGCCCTGGACCAGCGCGGCGAGCACGAAGGAGCCGAGGACCAGGCGCTGGTCGGTGCGGTCGCGCAGCGAGCAGAGCACGGCGGCCGGGACCAGGACGAACACCTGGGTGAGCCGGACGAAGCCGGTGACGCCGGCGGCGGGGTCGATCGAGCCGACGGTGGCGACGGCGGCGGCGACCACGACGGCGCCGAACAGCGCGCAGGTGGTGCGGTCGATCGCGGGCAGCCGTCCGCGCAGCAGGTTGAGCACGGTGAGGGCGACCAGGGCCAGCGAGGCGAGGTCGGCGGCGGTGACGTGGACGGCGGCGGCGACGTCCTTCTCTCCGGTGGGCACGCAGACCAGCAGGACGGTGACCGCTGCCAGGCCACTGGTGCGGTCCGCGACCGCCGGGAGGGCCTTCCGTAAGACCGGGCGGGGGAAGGCGGGGAGGGTCAGGGCCACGCGGGGTCAGCTCCCGTCCGGGTGGAGCATCACGGCCGCGGTCCGGCACAGGATCTTGACGTCCTGCCAGAGGCTCCAGCTCTCGATGTAGCGGTTGTCGAACCTGGCCCGGTCCTCGATGGAGGTGTCCCCGCGCAGGCCGTTGACCTGGGCCAGGCCGGTGAGGCCGACCGGCACCCGGTGGCGGTCGGCGTACTCGGGGTGGGCCTGGCCGAACCGCATGACGAAGTACGGGCGTTCGGGGCGCGGGCCGACCAGGCTCATGTCGCCGCGCAGGATGTTCCACAGCTGCGGCAGCTCGTCCAGCGAGCTCTTGCGCAGCAGCCTGCCGACGGTGCCCATCCGGTGGTCCTGGGAGATGTTCCAGCGGGTGGCGGACTCGTGCTCGTTGCTCGGGCGCAGGGTGCGGAACTTGAGGACGGTGAAGACCCGGCCGTCCAGGCCGGTGCGCTGCTGGCGGAAGAGCACGCCGGGGCCGGTGTCGAAGCGGACGGCGAGGGCGCAGAGCACCAGGACGGGGGCGAGCAGCAGCAGGCCGGTGGCGGCGGCGGTGACGTCCAGGGCGCGCTTGACGGCCCAGCCGGGGCGGCGCGTCGCCGGGCGGCCGACCCGCAGACAGGGGAAGCCCCACAGGTGGTCGCCGCCGGTGACCGGGGTGGTGGGCAGCGAGCCGTACTCGCGCAGTGCGGGGACCAGCCAGACCTGGCAGCCGAGCCGGGCGGCGTCGCGCAGGGTGGCGGCGGTCTCGGCCTCGTCGGCGGCGCCGGCGGTGGCGATGACGTGCTGGACGCGGTGCCGGCGCACCTCGCGTTCCAGTACCTCGCGGCCGCCGAGCACGGGCAGGTCGGTGCCGCCGGGCAGCAGCGGCGGGTCGGCGTCGAGGAAGCCGACCGGGCGCATCCCGTACTCGCGGTGCTCGGACAGCGCGGTGGCGACCCGGCGGCCGAGCCGTCCGGCGCCGAGCACCAGGACGGGGCTGGGGTGGTTGCGGCGGAGCCGCCGGACCAGGTGGTAGAGGACGGCGCGGCCGGCGGCGGCGATCAGCAGCTGGGCGCCGAGCAGGGCGGTGAGCCGGGCGGGGCCGGCCGGGCCGCAGTCGGGCCAGTGGTCGCCGAGGCAGCTGGACAGAGTGACGGCGAAGGCGGTCGCGACCACGGCCCGGGCGGCCAGCGCGGGCAGTTCGTCCAGGACGGAGAGGCTGAGCCGGGAGCGGTAGAGGCCACCGGCCAGGTTGAGCAGGAGCAGCAGGGGCAGGAGGGCGGGGACGCCGAGCAGGGGGTCGAGCGGGGCGGCCGGGTCGACGGCCCGGTTGGCGATGCCGCCGGCGGAGCAGAGCGCGATGACGTCGGCCTGGACCAGGGCGAGCGACAGGGCCAGCCGGGAGCGGACCGCCCCGCGGGGCCGGCGGGGCGGCGTGACCGCCCGGGGGTACGTCGTCCCCGCCGGGCGGTCGAGCAGCCCCGTGCCGGGCCGGCGGGGGCCGGACAGGGGTCCACCCGCTCGCGGCACACTGTCGTGGTCAATGGTCATCAGCGCACGATCTCCCCTGCGGTGTGCCCGGGGTGACGGCGCCCCGGCACCGGCTGGCGCGGGGCGGCCGTCCCGGCCCGGTGGGCGCGGTCCTGACAGCACCTGCTGCCGCTGACGGCTTTCGGGCGTCCGGTGGCGGGGCCGATCGCGAATGGACCGATCACACAGGGACCGATCCCGAATGGAACGATCGCGAATGGGCCGGTCACGAAGGAATCGGTCACAACGGGCTCAGCCGAGAATTCCCGGCAAGAAATCCGAGCGAAGCAGGCAAAATCCGACAATACAGAACCAGGCCGTACAGTCCGGAAGTTGACTTGCCGTTTCATTCCAGCCGCCCATTAATAGGTATTTCGGATTTGACGCCTCGCCCCCGCGTCCGGTCGGGGGTGCGAATACGACAGCGCCGGAAACGGCGGGCATTCACGGCATGTGAAACGATCAGATCCGCTCTGGGACACGGGCCCGGCGCCGCCCCGCCGCCGGGCCGGCGCCCAGCAGGTGGCGGTAGAGGACGTCCACCTGTTCGACCACGGTCCGCACGTCGTGCCGGCCCGCCACGTGTTCGCGCAGCCGGGCACCACGCCGCTCACATTCGATCGGATCGGACAACGCGTCCCCCATTCGGGTGGCAAGCGCCCGTACGTCCTCGGGCGGGACCACCGCGTGCCCGAGCTCGGACGGCGGCAGGCACTCCCGGGCGCCGGACACGTCCGTCAGCAGCACCGGACGGGCGGCCGCCATCGCCTCCAGCGGGGCCAGCGCCATCCCCTCCCAGCGCGAGGGCAGCACCACCAGGTCGGCCGCCGCCAGCCACGGGCGCGGGTCCGGCACGTCCCCGACCAGCCGGATCCTGGCGGGCTCGGCGGTCCCCCGGACCAGCTCGGCCACCCGCTGCTCCTCGGGGCCGCCGCCGACCAGCGCCAGCCTGGCCCGCGGCACCCGGCGCAGCACCTCGGGCCAGGCGGCCAGCAGCACGTCCTGGCCCTTCTGCCGGCACAGCCGTCCGACGCACACCGCGAGCGGGGCGTCCAGGTCCAGGCCGAGCGCGATCCTGGCGGCGCGGCGGTCGGCGGGTGCGTAGTGGCGCACGTCCACACCGTTGGGCACCACCGCCCAGTCGGCGTGCAACCCCGCGGCCACGCCGTCGGCCCGCTCCTGGACGCTGACGCACAGCAGCCGGTGCGACCAGCGGGTGGCGAAGCGCTCCCAGCGCAGGGTGGCGGCGGCCAGCGAGCCGTCCACGGCGGCGAAGGACCAGGCGTGCGGCTGGAAGACGGTCGGCACCGCGCCGCGCACCGCGAGCCGGCCGGCCAGCCCGGCCTTGGCGCTGTGCAGGTGGACCACGTCGGGCCCGGCCGCCCGGACGATCCGGCGCAGCCGCCAGGCCTCGGCGGCCGTGCCGGGGCCCGGGGAGCGCCGGGCAGGCCAGTCCTGGACCAGCGCGCCCACCGCGGCGGCCTCCTCGGCCAGCCGCCCGCCGCGCGGGCAGGCGACCAGCACCCGGTGGCCGGCCTCCCGTTGGCCCCGGACCAGATCGGCGACGACGCGGGCGACCCCGCCGTCCACCGGTTGCGAAATGTGAAGGATCGTCATATGCACGGCGGCGAGCCTAGGGTGGCTCCCCCGTGCCGGGCGGCCCCCGTCACCCGCAGGTGGCGGTTCGGCCACCCGTACGGCTTTCGGCTCGTACGGGTGGCCGAGCTGCCCGAATCATCGAGCGATTCGATCGCCCTGACGGATTTACCCGCGTGAATCGCGCGGGCGGGGATTCCGTTGCCCGACGAGGCCCGCCGGAAGCCGGTGGCCCCGGCGGGCCTCGGTGAAACTCAGCGGGCCTCGGCAGGCCTCAACGGGCCGCATAGGCCTCAATGGGCCTCATCGGGCTCCCGCCGGCCTCAGCGGACTTCGTCGGCGAGGTTGGCCAGCACCTCGTCGTGGATCCGGTTGAGGCCCTTCGGGGCGAAGGTCCGCTCGAAGAAGCCGCCGATGCCGGTCGCGCCCTGCCAGGTGGCGGTCACGGTGACCTTGGCGCGGCCCTCGCCGACGGCGGCGACGGTCCAGGTGATCACCATGCTGGAGTTGGCGTCCTTCTCCACCAGGCGGTCGGGCTGGGGCGCCGAGACGGTGAAGAGGCAGTCGCGCACCCGCTTCTCGGTGGCCTGGAGCTTCCAGTGCACCTGGGTGCCGGCGCCGGTGCCGCCGACCCGCACCTCGTACTCGCTGTACTGCGCGGGCAGCAGCTTCGGGCGGGTCACCTGGTAGTCGGCCAGCGCCTCGTACACCCGCTCGGGCGCGGCGTCGTAGACCCGCTCGGTGGTGGCCTGCACCTGTCCCATGACCTTGCTCTCCTCGTGTGGTGGGTACGGTCTGTCCGGCAAGCCAATCACAGGGTCGCGCCCGCGACGCGGCGGGATAGGGTGGCCGGTGTGCTCGATCTGGTGACTGCTGTGCGCTACGTCGACCCGCTGCGGGCCGGCGGCTCCGTCCCCGGCGTGGTGGAGACCGACGACCTGGGCACGTACGTGGTCAAGTTCACCGGGGCCGCGCAGGGCCGCAAGGCGCTGATCGCCGAGGTGATCGTGGGCGAGCTGGCCCGGCGGCTGGGGCTGCGGGTGCCGGAGCTGCGGCTGGTCGACTTCGACCCGGCCGTCGCCGCGGACGAGCCGGACGCCGAGATCCAGGACATGCTCAAGGCCAGCTCCGGCCTCAACCTCGGGATGGACCTGCTGCCCGGAGCCCGCGACTTCCGGCCGGGGATGATCGCGGTCGACCCGGCCGAGGCCGGCCGGGTGGTCTGGCTGGACGCCCTGACCGGCAACGTCGACCGCACCGTGCACAACCCCAACCTGGTGGTCTGGCACGGGCGGCTCTGGCTGATCGACAACGGCGCCGCGCTGATCTTCCACCACCGCTGGGCGGGCGCCGGGGCGGCGGTCGGCAAGCGGTACGACCTCAGCGCGCACGCGCTCGGCGGCTCGGCCCCGGACGTCCGGCTGGCCGACGAGGAACTCGGGCCGCTGGTCACCGTGCCACTGCTGGAGGAGGTGCTGGCGCTGGTCCCGGACGAGTGGCTGGCCGACGAGCCGGGCTTCGACTCGGCGGACGCCGTCCGGCACGCCTACGTCGCCCACCTGGCCGCCAGGGTGGTGCTCTCCGGACAGTGGCTGCCGGAGGGCTTCGCCACACCCGAGCAGCTGCGCGAGGCGGAGCGGCGCCAGGCGGCCAGGACCCGGGCCGGGCGGCCCGCCTGGCTACAGGAGGTGCCGGACCTGCACGGCAAGCCGTCGGTGGAGACGGTCTGGGAGAACCACGTCGACGAGGGCTGACCGGGCCGGGCGGCCGTGGCCTCCCGGACGGTGGTGCTCCGGCATGTGGGCATCCCGGTGTGTCGGCATCCCGGTGTCCGTACGCCGGTGGGCTCCGGTGGGCTCCGGTGAGCGAACGCGGCCGGGGAGCGGGACCTCGTGGTCCCGCTCCCCGGCCCGGCTTGTTCGGATGTGTCCGCGGTCAGCGCGTCAGCGCCACCACTGGACCGACTTCTCGGCGTTGATCAGGCCGGCGCCGTAGAAGCCGTTGTCGTTCACGCCGCCCTCGCAGGTGGCCTTGTAGGCACCGGTGCCGCCCGGGTTGAACTCGCCGCTCGGGCACGGGACGGACTCGGCGTGGGTGGTCAGCATCTCGGTCAGCTCGTCCGGGCTGGCCCACGGGAAGGTGCTGGCGAGCAGCGCGACCACGCCGACGGCGTGCGGGGTGGCCATCGAGGTGCCCTGCATGTAACCGTACTTGCCACCGGGGAGGGTGGAGAGGATGCGGCCGTCCTTGTCCGGGGTGTTCGGCAGCTGGTAGCGGCGGTCGCCACCGGGCGCGGTGACGGACACGACGCCCTTGCCGTAGCTGGAGTAGTACGCCTTGACGCCCTCGGAGCCCACCGAGGAGACGGCGACGACGCCGGGCAGCTCGGTCGGCAGCGACAGGCAGTCGTTGGTGATCGGGCGGGTGCCGGGGGTGGTGTCGTCCGGGCTCGCCACGTCGACGGTCTTGTGCGCCAGGTCGATGTTCTCGTTGCCCGCGGCGGCGACGTTGAGGACGCCCTTGCGCTGCGAGAAGGCGACGGCCTTGCGGACGGCGTCCGAGATCGCGGCCTGGTCCTTGTCCGTCTTGCAGTTGAACATCCACGGGTCGACGAAGTAGCTGTTGTTCGTCACCTTGAAGCCGTGCTCGCCGGCCCAGACGAAGCCGCAGACCGCGCTCTCCGGGTAGATGAACCCGCCGTCGTCGACGACCTTGACGGCGGCCAGCTTCACGTTCGGCGCGACGCCGACGATGCCCTTGCCGTTCTTGGCGGCGGCGATGGTGCCGGCCACGTGGGTGCCGTGGTCACTGTTGGTCGGCTGCCAGGCCTTCCAGTCGGTGTTCGGCTTGCCGTCGATGCAGGAGACCGACTGCGCGGCGTCCACGTTGGCGGCGAGGTCCTCGTGGGTGGCGTCGATGCCGGAGTCCAGCACGCCGACGGTGACGTTGCGGCTGCCGGTCGAGATCTTGTGCGCCTTGTCCGCACCGATCTGACGCATGTCCCACTGGTAGGCGTCGTACGGCTCCTGGCCCGCGGCGGGCGCGGCGGCCGGCTCGGCGGCGACCTCGGCCTTGCCCTGGTCGGCCGCGACGATGCCCTTGGTGCGGCTGGCACCGACCGAGTCGACGCCCTTGGCCAGGCGCAGCTTCTCGGCGAACTTGGTGTCGTTCGAGCGGGCGATCACGACGCCGATCTGCTCGTACGACTGGACCACCGTGCCGCCGAGGCCGGCGACGGCCTTCTCGACCTTCTGCACCTGCCCGTGGTTGGCCTTGGTGTTGACGACGTAGCTGAGCAGCGGACCGGTCGTCGAGTCGGCCACGGGGGCCGCGACGGCGGTGCCGGCCGGCAGCGCCAGGGCGCCGGCGGTGGCGAGCACGAGGCCCACCGCCGCATACCGGGTGCGGCTGATCCGGGGAACTCTCATGGGGGTTGGCCTCCCGAGTCGTCAGGCGGCAGCTGCGGTTGGCAGGTGCACTGGGAATGACCGGGACGCTAATGAAGATTTACTGAAAAGCGCAAGGGGTAGTCATCTAATCGTCACATCTGAACCAAGAACAGGGGCTACCGGCCCTCGGAGTTCAACAAGGGCAACAGAGTTCCAGAGTGTTAAAAAGTGATGGTTCGCCGACGTGCGGCCGCGCCCGTCACACCGGGGTTCACACCGTGGTTCACGGCGTGCTTCGCAGCACGGTCCGCAGCGTGGTCCGCGCCGCGGTGACCAGCGAGGAGCCGGCGAGGGGGCAGCGGGGGGAGCAGCCCGGATCGCAGCGCTACAACGCGTACAACCGAAGCGCGTTGCCGGCTGCGATCTGCCGCGCCACCCGCTCGGCGTCGGCCGCGGCGCAGGCGCCGTCGGCCTGCCAGCTCGCCAGCACCCCATGCAGTCCGTGTCGGAACTGACAGGTGCCCACCAAATACAGTTCGGGCAACCCGTAGGCATCGGTGGAGAACAGCAATTTCCCGAACGGGGCCAGCTCCAGCATCTCGCCCAGCACTGCCGCCACCCGCGGACCGGTGTACGAGGCCGTCAGCCCGAGGTCGGTGTACACCGTCGGGAAGGCCTGGGCCAGCCAGGCGGCCTGCCGGTGGTACGGGTAGCCGTGCAGCAGCACCAGCGGGACGCCGCTGGGCTCGGCGGCGCGCACGAAGTCCGTCAGCAGCGACGGATCGGCCCCGTGCAGTGTGAGGTCGGGGTCGCCGAAGCCGGTGTGGAGCTGGAGCGGCAGACCCAGCCCGGCGCAGACGTCCACGGCCGTCCAGAGCAGGTGGTGCAGCAGCACCGGGTCGGTCAGCCGGCCGCTCCCGCCGCGCAGGTGGGCGCCGGCCGCGGCCACCACGGCCGTACGGTCCGGGCGTTCGGCGGGGGCCGCCAGGCCGTGCCGGTAGGCGAGCACCGACTTGACCGCGACGGCCCCGGCGGCGGCCGTCGCCAGCGCCTCGGCGACGGCCGCCGGCCAGGCCTCGGCGACGGCCGTCACCGTCTCGGCCACCGACTCCAGCCGGACCACCTCGTACACCGACGCCCCGGTGGCCTCGGCGAGTTCGGGCAGCGGCAGCAGCTCGTGGCCCGCGGCGGCGGTCAGCCCCGTGTCCACCAGGCAGATGTCCAGCCCGGCCGCCGCCAGCAGCCGCCGGGTGGCCTCGGGGGCGCCCAACTCCCGTCGCCGGGCCAGGTAGTCGGCCGCCGGGGCATGCGCCGGCAGGCCGAGCACGGGCGGGCACCAGCGCCGCACCGCCAGGCCCAGCGCGCTGTCGAAGGGCGAGCAACCGGGCGCGGGCGGACGGTCGGACTCGGTGAGCAGCCCGGCCAGGGCGTCGTCGGTGAGCTCGGCCGCCACCACGCTGTGGCAGTGGTGGTCGACCAGCGCGGGCTCCGCCGGCCGGGCCACCGCTCAGTACCGCCAGCGGGTCGCCGCGACCAACTCCTCGGGTGTGGCGGCGGCGTACTGCGCCTCCTCCGCCCGGCGCACCGCCAGCACCGCCTGGTGGAGCGGCTCGCCGAGCGTCTCGCGCAGCACCGCGGAACGCTCGTACGCGGCGATCGCCTCGGCTGGGCCCGCCGGCAGCCGGGGCACCGTGCCCGGCTCGGCGGCCGCCGGATCCCCGGTGAACTCCGGTGGCAGCGCGCGGCGCTGGTCCAGCCCGGCGAGGCCGGCCGCGATCACCCCGCCGACCGCCAGGTACGGGTTGGCGCTCGCGTCGAAGCACTTGACCTCGGCGTTGGCGGCGGCGGCCCGCTCCCCGGTGGAGCCGGTCACCAGGCGCAGCGCGGCCTCGCGGTTCTCCAGGCCCCAGCACTGGTAGGCGCCGGCCCAGTGCCGGGGGACCAGACGCAGGTACCCGGCGGGGCTGGAGCAGCCCAGCACCAGCAGTTCGGGCAGCGCGTCGAGCACCCCGGAGAGGAAGCCCTCGGCCTCGGCGGTCAGGCCGTGCGGACCCGGGCCGCCGTGGCCGAGGTTGCGGCCCTCCCGCCAGAGGCTGACGTGCAGGTGGCCGCCGTTGCCGACGCTGCCGGCCTCGACCACCGGGGCGAAGGAGACCCGCAGGCCGTGCCGGGCGGAGACGGCCCGGACGGTGTGCCGGACCAGGACGGAGGTGTCGGCGGCGGCGACCGGGCCCTCGGGGGCGACCGAGACCTCGAACTGGCCCGGGGCGTACTCGGGGTGGATCTGGAGGACGCTCAGCCCCTGCCGGCCGAGGGCGCGCAGCACGTCGCGCAGGTAGTCGGAGAGGTCGGTGAGCCGGTGCATCCCGTACGCCGGCCCGTGCGTCGGGTAGCGCGGCTCCTCCGGTGGCGCGCCGGCCAGGGCGACCGTCCACTCGACCTCGATGCCCGCCTTGAGGCTCAGGCCGCGCGCGGCCGCCGCGGCCTCGGCTCCCCGGGCGAACAGCCGCTGGCAGCCCGGGTGCGGGGCGCCGGCCTGGGTGTACCTGTCCCCCGGGGCCCAGGCCCAGCCGGGCTGGGCGGCCAGGGGGACGATCCGGTCGAGGTCCGGGTAGAGCCTGAGGTCCCCGGTGGGGCCGCCGATGATCGGGCTGGTGGTGATCGCGTCGTCGGCGAGGAACACGTCGAAGCAGGGGGCGGTGCCGACGCCCCACTGCGCGGCGTGCACCAGGCCGTCGAGCGGCACGGCCTTGACCCGGGTGATGCCGGCGTTGTCCACCCAGGTGACGGCGACGGCCTCGACGGCCTCGGTGCGCAGCCGGTCGGCGGCCTCCTCGGCGCGCCGGGCCCGCTCGCCGCGCGGTGGCAGCGCGACGGCCGCCGCGGTGCCGAACCGTTCGGCGGCGACGGGCCGTTCGGCGGCGGGCTGCTCGGCGGGACCGGGCGCGGTGGGGCCGGCGGTGGCGGTTCCGGTGGTTCCGGTGGTCATGTCCTCATGCTGCCCCGCCGACGGGGGCCGGGTAACTCCCCTATCGGGTGGTCCGCTTGGCCGCCCTGTTCACCCGTTCACTCGTTCGGGGCGAACCTGGCGGTCAACTCCCCCGCCGTGATCCGTTCCAGGGTGTCGGGGGCGGCGTCGGTCGGGCCAGGGTGGAGCCGGTAGAGCGTCCCGCGCACCCCCGCCGGGGCGGGCACGTCGGCGTGCACCAGGGCGGCGAACGCCCGGGCTCCGGTGAGGCGTTCGGCGATCAGCCGGGCGGTGTCGTCCGGCGGCCGCTCGGTGTGCCGGTCGCTCCGGCCGCCCGCCCGCAGCCGTTCGGCGAAGGCGGCCACCCGTTCGTCCGCGCCCCGGCGGTAGACGTCGAGTCCGCGGCCGGTCCGGTCGCGGACCAGCACCTCGTCGCTGCCGGCCGCGCCGACGGCGCAGGCGAGGTCCCACAGGGTGGCCCGGGTGCCGGGCGCGAAGTGGGCCGTGACGTCGGCGGCCAGTGCGCCGATCTCGGCGTGGTGCCGGGCGAGGTTGTGGAACCCGGCGGCGGCGCCCACGTCGAGGTCGGTCCAGGTGTGGCTGCGGGTCCCGAGGTCGACGATCATCGGCACGCGGATCCTGGCGCTCCCGGCGAGGTCGAACCGCTGGCGGACGCTCCCGGGGTGGAAGCCGCCGGTGCGCCGGCGGGTCGCCTCGGCAGGGGTCAGCGCCATGAACCCGGCGAAGGCCTCGGTGAGGTCCTCGAAGGGGACGTCGTTGTAGCTGAACACCACCACCACGGCGTACCGGGCACCGGCCTCGCCCAGCGCGGGCAGGTCGAGGTCGACGAACTCGGTGGCGCCGTGCGGCGGCGGGGCGCTGGTGTAGTCGCCGGAGTGGACGGCGGCGCGCGGCCCGGTGACCAGCCGGGTGTAGTCGCACAGGCCGGCGAACCGCCACTCCTCGTCGTAGAAGGCGACCGACAGGTCGAGGTCCACCCTCTGGTGCGGGCGCTGCATCCAGTGCAGGAAGAGCCGCAGCCGCTGCCCGTCCGGGAGGGGCTGCACGCTGCCGCGCGGCACCGCGACCAGGGTCCTGGCACTGGCGCGTTCGGCGAAGGGCACCACCAGGTCGGCCAGCGCGGCGTCCAGCACGGCCACCTCGTAGCGCTCCGCACCCCGGGCCGGCTCACCGGCCCGGCGCAGCAGTTCGGCCTCGATCAGGGCGCAGACGGGTGCGCTGAGCGCGGCCGGGACGGGCGTTCCCGGGTCGGCGCGGGCATGCGCCGAGGCGACCCGGCCGCGCGGGAAGTACAGCCGCCGCTCGCCGTACTCGCGCGGCGCGCGCAGCCGCCCGTACGCGCCGAGCAGCGGTCCCGGGGCGACCGCGCGCAGGGCGGCGGGCAGCGCCCCGGCGAGTTCGGCGGGCAGTGGCTCGTCGGGCAGCCAGGTGGCGTGCACCCGCAGCAGGTGGTGCAGCCGGCGCACCAGTTCGCCGGGGCGGCGGGCCAGCAGTCGGACGGCGGCGGGCAGGTCGCCCTGTCCGAGGGCCTGCTCGACCCGGGCGGCGAAGGTCTCCACGGTCAGCCGGGTGTGGCCACCGGGGGTCTCGCGCACCCGCAGCGGGGCGGGCGGCGCCTCGCGCAGCCACGGGCCGAGGCCGTGCAGGTCGAGGTCGCTCTGCCGGAGCACCGCGAACGCGGCCGCCGCGTACGGGAAGCGGGCGTGGTGCTCGTACGGGTGCAGCAGTTCGCCGGCCCGCAGCCAGGGCTCGCGGTGGCGGCGCAGGTCCTCGGCGAGGGTGCCGGCCGGGAACGCGTCCAGGACGGCGAGCAGTTCACGGCGCAGCGGGCGGGGCAGGTTGCGCAGTCGCAGGGTGCGGGCGGTCTCCGGCAGCAGGTCGGGTTCGGCGCCGGACCACGCCCAGATCAGCCGCAGCACGTCGGTGGCCGTGGTGAGGTGGGCGGCGAGCAGCGGCCGGGCGGTTTCCCGGTCGCGGTGCAGCAGGGCGGCCAGCACCGTGGCGCGGGTCTCCCGGACCGGGATCTCGGCGGGCAGCCAGCCGGCCGGGTCGGCGGGGGCGTGCCGGAGCAGCAGGGCGAGGTCCTCTCGGTCCTGCGGGCTCAGCGGGGTCTGCCGGGCGAGCATGGCGGCCAGCGCGTCGGACGCCAGTGCGTCGACGGCCGCCGCGTCAACGGCCAACGTGTCAACGGCAGCCGCGTCGGCGGGCCGGGCCAGGCGCAGCGGCTTGAGCTGCTGCCCGGGCCGCAGGCCCCGGGCGACGGCACGGGCGCCCTTGGTGTCGGGCGACAGGCGGGGCTCGCGCTCCAGCGGGGTGCCGCAGAGCGGGCAGTGGCGGCGGCCGTCGTCCTCGGCCAGTTCCTGGTAGCAGTCGCCGCAGAGCAGGTGGGCGCAGGGGGCGAGGGCGCCGATGCCGGCCTCCATGCTGTCGCGCTCGCAGAGCAGGCAGACCTGGCTCGGCTGGCAGAGCAGGTAGCCGCGGATGATCACGGAGTAGGAGACGTGCGCGTGCGAGGGCACGCCGTCGGGGAAGCGGCGGAAGAGCGGGTCGTGCCGGCGGTCGGCGCCGAGCAGCGCGTCGACCGCCCGCAGCAGCCGGGTGCCGGCCGTGGCGAGCTCGGCCGGGCGCAGCCGGCCGAGGGCGGCCCGCAGGTCGCGGGTGAGCACGTGGCCGCGCTCGGCCAGGTCGGTCTCCAGTGCGACCAGCCCCCGGGCCGTCCAGGGCTGCGGTTCGTCGGGCCCGGCTCCGGGCTCGACCAGGACCGTCCCGTGGCGGCGCAGCAGGTAGGCGTCCAGACCGGTCTCGGGCGCGGTGGCGCTCGGCTTCTTCACAGTTCTTCCCCCGGTGGATACGACGAAGCGGGGGCGGAGAGTGGGCGCACTCGGGTTCATTTTGGAGATGAGTGAGAAGGAAGCACGCCGCGGAGCCGCCCCCGCGTCGGTCACCCTAGCGAACGGCCGGGCCCGGGCCCGAACGGTTTTCCGCCCCCGTCCCGCGGGGCCTCCCGCCCCGCCCCCGAACGGTTTTCCGGCTCCGACCCCTTCCTACTCGCGAGTAGCCTCGCTACAGTGGCCGGACACGCACCACACCGCCGGGCTTCGGGAGCCGCACCGGCGGCAGGCCGCGGTCGCCGTTTCTCCGGCGCTCGCACGGTGCGCCTTCACCGGCAGGTGCCGCGGACCGCGGCGGGCCGGGTTCCTCCTCTCATTCAGGGTCGCTTCCTTCACCTTCGAGCGCCTGAACACCACGGCACATCCGCAGTTCGGCCGGAGCGGACCGGCGGCTGCCCGGGTGCGCCGACACCCCCGTCATCTCCCCAGCCCCCGCGCGTGGACCCTCCTCCGGCGGCTGCCGCCCCCGGCGTACGGGCGCGGCGGCGTGCCCGCCGGAGCACGCGCGGGCCCTTCATGACTAGGAGTCAGGACAGATGGAGCGTCCCTTCCCCACTGTCGCCGTCGTCGGCCTCGGCACGATGGGTGCCGGCGTCGCGGTGGCGGTCGCCAAGAGCGGCCGCCGGGTGATCGGCATCGAGGCCACCGAGGAATCGGCCGCCCGGGCGCTGGCCCGGATCAAGGAGGCCACCGCGCACGCGGTGCACCGCGAGCGGCTCACCACCGAGGAGCGCGCCGGACTGCTGGACCGGATCTCGGTCGGCCACGAGCTGGCGGCCGCCGCCGGGGCGGACCTGGTGATCGAGGAGGTGCCCGAGCAACTGGAACTGAAGCGGGAGGTCTTCGCCGAGCTGGACCGGATCTGCCCGGAGAGCACCGTGCTGGCCACCGGCACCACCGCGCTGTCGGTGACCCGGATCGCCGCCGCGACCGCCCGTCCGGAGCGGGTCCTCGGCCTGCACTTCTTCAACCCGGTGCACGGCATGAAGCTGGTCGAGGTGGTCCGCACCGTGCTGACCTCCGCGCGGACCGCCGAGGACGCCGCCGCCTTCGCCCGCGACCTGGGCAAGGAGCCGGTGGCGGCCGGCGACCGGGCCGGCTTCGTGGTGAACGGCCTGCTGTTCGCGTACCTGAACCAGGCCGCCGCGATGTTCGAGTCCAAGTACGCCTCGCGGGAGGACATCGACGCCGCGATGCGGCTCGGCTGCGGCCTGCCGATGGGACCGCTGGCGCTGCTCGACCTGATCGGCATCGACACCGCGCGCACCGTGCTGGAGGCGATGTACGAGCAGTCCAGGGACCGTCTGCACGCGCCCGCCCCGATCCTCGGCCAGCTGGTCGCGGCCGGACTGCTGGGCCGCAAGACCGGCCGCGGCTTCTACGCCTACGAGGCGCCGGGCTCGTCCAAGCCGGTGGACGCGGCGGCCGGGCCCGCGCTGCCGAAGGTGCCGGGCCGGGAGGTGCGCACCGTCGGCGTCTGCGGTTCGGGGACGATGGCCACCGGTATCGCCGAGGTGTTCGCCAAGGCCGGGCGCCCGGTGCTGCTGGCCGCCCGCAGCCGGGAGAAGGCCGAGCGGGCCAAGGCGCAGCTGGCGAAGTCGCTGGAGCGTTCGGTGGCCAAGGGCCGGCTGTCCGCCGAGGCCCGGGACGCCGCGCTGGCGCTGGTCACTCCGGTCGGCCGGTACGCCGAGCTGGCCGAGGTCGACCTGGTGGTCGAGGCGGTCGCCGAGGACCTGGCGGTCAAGCGGGAGCTGTTCGCCACCCTGGACGGGATCGTCAAGCCGGGCGCGGTGCTCGCCACCACCACCTCCTCGCTGCCGGTGATCAGCTGCGCGACCGCCACCTCGCGGCCGCAGGACGTGATCGGGATGCACTTCTTCAACCCCGCCCCGGCGATGAAGCTGGTCGAGGTGGTCTCCACCGTGCTGACCGCGCCGGACGTCACCGCGACCGTGCTGGCGCTGACGGCCGAGGTCCGCAAGCACCCGGTGGAGTGCGGCGACCGGGCCGGCTTCATCGTCAACGCGCTGCTCTTCCCCTATCTGAACGACGCGGTGCGGATGCTCCAGGAGCACTACGCGACGGTGGACGACATCGACACCGCGATGAAGCTCGGCTGCGGGTACCCGATGGGTCCGTTCGAGCTGCTGGACGTGGTCGGCCTGGACGTCTCGCTCACCATCGAGCAGGTGCTGCACCAGGAGTTCCGCGAGCCCGGGCTGGCCGCCGCACCGCTGCTGGAGCACCTGGTCGCGGCGGGCTGCCTGGGCCGCAAGACCGGCCGCGGCTTCCGCGACCACGCGCGCCGGTGACCACGCCGCAGGCCGGGGGCGGCCCGTACGAGGCACCGTACGAGACGCCGCGCGAGAGCCCGTACGGGGTGTCGTACGGGCCGTCGCGCGGGGCGCAGCCGGCCGGACCGCACTCCCCCGGGCCGCAGCCACGCGCGGGCGCGGCGCCGGGGAACAGCGCCCCGCCGTACGGCTCCGCGCCCTCAGCGCCCTCAGTGCCCTCCACGCGTCCCGGTTGGAGCCCGGGGACGGTGTCCTCCCGCTGGCCCCGCCCGGCGGTGGCCGGCCCGGTCACACCGGTCCGGCGGGGAAGGGCCGCGGCCGCGCCGTCCGGGCCGTGTAGCGTTCCGGACATGGATCGGGTTCAGTCAACCTCCCCGCAGCACCCCGCCGGGCCGCACCGCGGCGCCGACCGGACCGCCTCCTCGACCGGGGGCACCGGGCCTGACGGCGGGCCGGGCAGCCGCCGGGCGGCGGCGCAGCGCCAGCAGATGCGTCAGGACCTGGCCACGGCCGCGATGGAGCTGTTCGCCTCGCAGGGCTACGAGGAGACCACGGTCGACCAGATCGCGGCCGCCGCCGGGGTGGCCCGGCGCACCTTCTTCCGGTACTTCCGGTCCAAGGAGGAGGCGATCTTCCCGGACCACGACGACACCCTGGTACGGGTGGCCGACCTGCTGGCCAGCGCCGAGCCGGAGGAGCACCCGCTGGACGTGGTCTGCCGGGGCATCAAGGAGGTGCTGCGGATGTACGCCTCCACCCCGGGGGTGTCGGTCGCGCGGTACCAGCTGATCCGTCAGGTCCCGGCGCTGCGCGAACGGGAGATCGCCGTGGTGGCCCGCTACGAGCGGTTGTTCACCCGCTACCTGCTGGGGCGCTTCGACACCGGCGAGTCCATCCCGTCCGGCTGGCAGCGCGGCGGCGAGGACGACTCGATGCTGGCCGAGGTCTCCGCGGCGGCGGTGGTCGCGGCGCACAACCACGTGCTGCGGCGCTGGCTGCGGGCGGGCGGCCGGGGCGACGTGGAGGAGCAGCTGGACCACTCCTTCGAGGTGATCCGGCGAACCTTCTGGGCCTCCAGCGCACCGGGTGCCAGACGCCGGGGATCGGTGGTGGCACCGGGTGCCAGTGGGACCCCCGGGGACACCGGCGCCGAGAGCGCACTGAGTGCCAGTCCCGGAGGTGAGGTGCTCATCACAGTCGCCAGGACGGACGCTCCACTGGACGTCGTGGTGGACAGCATCCGGGCCGCACTGAGTGGCGCCCGACAGCTGTAAGCGCAGCATTCACGCAGGTCAGAGCGATATCGAGGGCCCGCGCCGAACGGTCGGCGCGGGCCTTCCCCATGCCCGCGCGACGCGCGTCACGCAGCCTCCGAAGCCGTCGGAATTCCTGGCACCCGGTGTCTTTACGAGTGGCACAGGGTGCCACTACCTTGTTACCCACCAGTCGCGGCGCCGCGGCTCCCCACCTCGGCGCGCCGCGGTCCGGCGTTCCCACACCCCGGGAACAGTGCCAGAACGGCCCGGTCCACCCCCGGGCGCCAGCCTGACCCGCCCACCACCCACTTCAGCGAAGCCGGTGTCCGCTCCCGGCTCCCCCAGACGCCCTGTGCCCCTCACACAGGTACGCCTTCGGAGGCAGCCATGCAGGAAATCCTCGACGCGATCCTCAGCCCCGACACCACGTCGGCGGACTTCGCGGCGATCAAGCTCCCCGAGTCCTACCGGGCCGTGACGCTCCACAAGGACGAGGAGCAGATGTTCGCGGGCCTCGCCAGCCGCGACAAGGACCCGCGCAAGTCCCTTCACCTCGACGACGTCGCCCTGCCCGAGCTGGGCCCGGGCGAGGCCCTGGTCGCCGTCATGGCCAGCGCGGTGAACTACAACACCGTCTGGAGCTCGATCTTCGAACCGGTCTCCACCTTCGGCTTCCTGGAGCGCTACGGCCGGCTGTCGCCGCTCACCGAGCGCCACGACCTGCCGTACCACGTGGTCGGCTCCGACCTCGCCGGCGTGGTGCTGCGCACCGGCGCCGGGGTCAACGCCTGGAAGCCGGGCGACGAGGTCGTCGCGCACTGCCTGTCGGTCGAGCTGGAGTCCCCGGACGGCCACGACGACACGATGATGGACCCGGAGCAGCGCATCTGGGGCTTCGAGACCAACTTCGGCGGTCTGGCCCAGCTGGCCCTGGTGAAGACCAACCAGCTGCTGCCCAAGCCCGGTCACCTCACCTGGGAGGAGGCCGCCTCCCCCGGCCTGGTCAACTCCACCGCCTACCGCCAGCTGGTGTCGCGCAACGGCGCCGGCATGAAGCAGGGCGACAACGTGCTGATCTGGGGCGCCAGCGGCGGCCTCGGCTCGTACGCCACCCAGTACGCGCTGGCCGGCGGCGCCACCCCGATCTGCGTGGTCTCCAGCGACCAGAAGGCCGAGATCTGCCGCGCCATGGGCGCCGAGGCGATCATCGACCGCTCGGCCGAGGGCTACCGGTTCTGGAAGGACGAGCACACCCAGGATCCGCGCGAGTGGAAGCGCCTGGGTACGAGGATCCGCGAGTTCACCGGTGGCGAGGACGTGGACATCGTCTTCGAGCACCCGGGCCGGGAGACCTTCGGCGCCTCGGTGTACGTCACCCGCAAGGGCGGCACCATCGTCACCTGCGCCTCCACCTCCGGCTTCATGCACCAGTACGACAACCGGTACCTGTGGATGTCGCTCAAGCGGATCGTCGGCTCGCACTTCGCCAACTACCGCGAGGCCTTCGAGGCCAACCGCCTGATCGCCAAGGGCAGGATCCACCCGACCCTGTCCAAGGTCTACTCCATGGAGGAGACCGGACAGGCCGCCCTGGACGTGCACCACAACAAGCACCAGGGCAAGGTCGGTGTGCTCTGCCTGGCCCCCGAAGAGGGCCTCGGCGTACGCGACGCGGAGTTCCGCGCCCGGCACGTCGACGCCATCAACCGCTTCCGCAACGTGTGAGACGGGTCCGATGACTGAGCCCCAGAAGCGTGACCGTCCCTGGCTGATGCGCACCTACGCCGGCCACTCCACCGCGAGCGACTCCAACGCGCTCTACCGGCGGAACCTGGCGAAGGGCCAGACCGGTCTGTCCGTCGCGTTCGACCTGCCGACCCAGACCGGCTACGACTCCGACCACGTGCTCGCCCGCGGCGAGGTCGGCCGGGTCGGCGTCCCGGTCGGGCACGTCGGCGACATGCGCACCCTGTTCGACGGCATCCCGCTCGAACGGACCAACACCTCCATGACGATCAACGCCACCGCGATGTGGCTGCTGGCGCTCTACCAGGTGGTCGCCGAGGAACAGGGCGCCGACGTCGCCAAGCTCACCGGCACCACCCAGAACGACATCGTCAAGGAGTACCTGTCGCGCGGGACGCACGTCTTCCCGCCCGGCCCGTCGGTGCGGCTGATCACCGACATGATCGCCTACACGGTCGGCAGCATCCCCAAGTGGAACCCGATCAACATCTGCAGCTACCACCTCCAGGAGGCCGGGGCCACGCCCGTCCAGGAGATCGCCTACGCGATGTGCACCGCCATCTCGGTGCTCGACGCCGTGCGCGACTCCGGCCAGGTGCCGGCCGAGCGGATGGGCGAGGTGGTCGCCCGGATCTCCTTCTTCGTGAACGCCGGTGTGCGCTTCGTCGAGGAGATGTGCAAGATGCGCGCCTTCGCCCGGCTGTGGGAGAAGGTCACCCTGGAGCGGTACGGCGTCACCGACCCCAAGCAGCGCCGCTTCCGCTACGGCGTCCAGGTGAACTCGCTCGGCCTGACCGAGGCCCAGCCGGAGAACAACGTCCAGCGGATCGTCCTGGAGATGCTGGCCGTCACCCTCTCCAAGGACGCCCGGGCGCGGGCCGTCCAGCTGCCCGCCTGGAACGAGGCGCTCGGCCTGCCGCGGCCCTGGGACCAGCAGTGGTCGCTGCGCATCCAGCAGGTACTGGCGTACGAGTCGGACCTGCTGGAGTACGGCGACCTCTTCAACGGCTCCGAGGTCGTCGAGACCAAGACCGCCGAGCTGCTGGCCGGTGCCGAGGCGGAGATCGCCAAGGTGCTGGAGATGGGGGCCAAGGCCGGCAACCGCGGCATCATCCCGGCCGTCGAGTCCGGCTACCTGAAGTCCAACCTGGTCGCCTCGCACGCCGCCCGCCGGGCCCGGATCGAGTCCGGCGAGGACAAGATCATCGGGGTGAACTGCTTCGACACCACCGAGCCGAGCCCGCTCACCGCCGACCTCGACACCGCGATCATGGTGGTGGACCCGGCCTCCGAGCAGTCCGTGCTCGCCGCCCTGGAGGCCTGGCGCGCCGGGCGCGACGAGACCGCCGTCCAGGCGTCGCTGGCCGAACTCAAGGCCGTCGCCGCCACCGAGGCCAACCTGATGCCGGCCACGCTCGCCTGCGCCCGGGCCGGCGTCACCACCGGAGAGTGGGCCTTCGCCCTGCGCGAGGTCTTCGGCGAGTACCGCGCCCCCACCGGCGTGGGCGGCGCCCCCGTCGCCGTGGCCGCCGAGCCCGGCGGCGAACTGGAGCAGGTCCGGGCCGCCGTCGCCGCGACCGCCGAGGAGCTGGGCGCGGGCAGACTGCGCCTGCTGGTCGGCAAGCCCGGCCTGGACGGGCACTCCAACGGCGCCGAGCAGATCGCCGTCCGGGCCCGCGACGCCGGGTTCGAGGTGGTCTACCAGGGCATCCGGCTGACCCCGGAACAGATCGTCTCCGCCGCCGTCGCGGAGGACGTGCACTGCGTGGGCCTGTCCATCCTCTCCGGCGCGCACAGCGAGCTGGTGCCCGACGTCCTGAAGCGGCTGCGCCGCGCCGGGGTGGAGGATGTCCCGGTGATCGTTGGTGGCATCATCCCGGCAGCGGACGGCGAGGCCCTCAGGGCCGCCGGCGTCGCCGCCGTGTTCACCCCGAAGGACTTCGGCATCACCACCATCATCGGCCGGATCGTGGACGAGATCCGGCTGGCCAACAAACTCCAGCCGTGGACGCCCGCACCGACCGCGGCCACGAACTGACCAGCTGACCAGCTGACCACTGGGAAGGAACCCTCGATTCTTATGACTGCTCCCCACCCGTCGCCCGCCACCACCCTTCCTCCGAGCGGCTCCGCCGCCGGCTTCGACCGTCTGCGCCCGCGCCGCTCGTGTCTCGCCGTGCCGGGCAGCAACCCGCGCTTCCTGGAGAAGGCCCAGGGCCTGCCCGCCGACCAGGTCTTCCTCGACCTGGAGGACGCCTGCGCCCCGCTGGTCAAGGAGAGCGCCCGCCACAACATCGTCGACGCGCTCAACAACGGCGACTGGGGCGGCAAGACCCGCGTCGTGCGGGTCAACGACTGGACCACGCACTGGACCTACCGGGACGTGATCACCGTGGTCGAGGGCGCCGGCCCCAACCTCGACTGCATCATGCTGCCCAAGGTCCAGGACGCCGGGCAGGTCAAGGCGCTCGACCTGCTGCTCACCCAGATCGAGAAGACCATGGGCTTCCAGGTCGGCCGGATCGGCATCGAGGCTCAGATCGAGAACGCCAAGGGCCTGATCAACGTCGACGCCATCGCCGAGGCCTCGCCCCGGCTGGAGACCATCATCTTCGGCCCCGCCGACTTCATGGCCTCCATCAACATGAAGTCGCTGGTCGTCGGCGAGCAGCCGCCGGGCTACGGCGCCGACGCCTACCACTACATCCTGATGCGCATCCTGATGGCCGCCCGCGCCAACGACCTCCAGGCGATCGACGGGCCGTACCTCCAGATCCGCAACCAGGAGGGCTACCGCGAGGTCGCCCGCCGCTCGGCCGCCCTCGGCTTCGACGGCAAGTGGGTGCTCCACCCGGACCAGGTCGCCGCCGCGAACGAGATCTACTCGCCCTCGCAGGAGGACTACGACCACGCCGAGCTGATCCTCGACGCGTACGACTACTGCACCTCCGAGGCGGGCGGCGCCAAGGGCTCCGCGATGCTCGGCGACGAGATGATCGACGAGGCCAGCCGCAAGATGGCACTGGTCGTCTCCGGCAAGGGCCGGGCCGCGGGCATGCAGCGCACCACCAAGTTCGAGATCCCGGAAAGCTGAGGGCCCGAGGCATGCAGTTCGGACGCACCTACGAGGAGTTCGAGGTCGGCGCGGTCTACAAGCACTGGCCCGGCAAGACCGTCACCGAGTACGACGACCACCTCTTCTGCCTGCTCACCATGAACCACCACCCGCTCCACATGGACACCAACTACGCGGAGAAGACGACGGACTTCGGCAGGAACGTCGTGGTGGGCAACTACGTCTACTCGCTGCTGCTGGGCATGTCCGTCCCTGACGTCTCCGGCAAGGCGATCGCCAACCTGGAGATCGAGTCGCTGCGCCACGTCGCGCCGACCTTCCACGGCGACACCGTCTACGGCGAGACCACCGTGCTCGACAAGTGGCCGTCCAAGTCCAAGGACGACCGCGGCATCGTGTACGTCGAGACCAAGGGGTACAAGCAGGACGGCACGGTCGTCTGCATCTTCCGCCGCAAGGTGATGGTGCCGACCGAGACGTACACCAAGGAGCGCGGCGGCGAGCAGCCCGGCCGTCCGACCCCGCTCTCCTGATCCTCTCCCCTTTATAAGGGGGACCCTCCGTCCGTGGAGGATCCCCCTTGCCGAGAGACCCCGGACGGGCAGGCCGCCGTCATCGGCCGCGCCCCACCCGGTACCGGGGGCCCTGCTGCCGCAGCCACGCCGGCAGGGCCCCCGCAATCCCCCCCCCCGGGGGATTCCCCGACCTTCCGCAGACCCTCAGACCATTTCGGAGCCGCACGATGGGACGCCTCGCACAGACCGAAGGCCTCACCGAGATCCAGCGGGACATCCTCGCCACCGTGCGGGATTTCGTCGACAAGGAGATCATTCCGGTCGCGACCGAGCTGGAACACAAGGACGAGTACCCGACCGCCATCGTCGAGGGCATGAAGCAGCTCGGCCTCTTCGGTCTCACCATCCCCGAGGAGTACGGCGGCCTCGGCGAATCGCTGCTCACCTACGCCCTGGTGGTCGAGGAGATCGCCCGCGGCTGGATGTCGGTCTCCGGCATCGTGAACACCCACTTCATCGTGGCGCACATGATCAACGCCCACGGCACCCAGGAGCAGAAGGACCACTTCCTGCCGAAGATGGCGGCCGGCGAGATCCGCGGCGCCTTCTCGATGTCCGAGCCGGGCCTCGGGTCCGATGTTTCGGCCATCTCCACCAAGGGCGTCAAGGACGGGGAGTTCTACGTCCTCAACGGCCAGAAGATGTGGCTCACCAACGGCGGCACCTCCACCCTGGTAGCGGTCCTCTGCAAGACCGACGAGGGCGGCGACACCCCGTACAGGAACATGACCACCTTCCTGATCGAGAAGGAGTCCGGTTTCGGCCCGAACCCCGGGGTTCCCGGCCTGACCGTGCCCGGCAAGATCGAGAAGATGGGCTACAAGGGCGTCGACACCACCGAGCTGATCCTCCAGGACGTCCGGATCCCGGCCGACCGCGTCCTCGGCGGCGTCCCCGGCCGCGGCTTCTACCAGATGATGGACGGCGTCGAGGTCGGCCGCGTCAACGTGGCCGCCCGAGGCTGCGGCGTCGCCCGCCGCGCCTTCGAGCTCGGCATCTCCTACGCCCAGCAGCGCTCCACCTTCGGCAAGAAGATCGCCGAGCACCAGGCGATCCAGTTCAAGCTCGCCGAGATGGCCACCAAGGTCGAGGCCGCCCACCAGATGATGGTCATGGCCGCCCGCAAGAAGGACGGCGGCGAGCGCAACGACCTCGAGGCCGGCATGGCCAAGTACCTCGCCTCCGAGTACTGCAAGGAGGTCGTCGAGGACGCCTTCCGCATCCACGGCGGCTACGGCTTCTCCAAGGAGTACGAGATCGAGCGCCTCTACCGCGAGGCCCCGATGCTGCTCATCGGTGAAGGTACTGCGGAGATCCAGAAGATGATCGTCGGACGCCGGCTCCTGGAGGAGTACCGGATCGCCGAGTGACCCCCCGGCCGCCCGTTCGACGGACCACGTCGCCGGGCGGCCCCTCGAACCGCCGGTCGACGGGCGTGCGGGCCCGTCCCGGCGGAGCGCCGTGCCCCGTCACGGGCCCGGCCTGGTCCGCCAGGGTCCGGCACGGCCCTCCGGAAGCGGCCCCAGGGCGTACAGCTGCATCGACGCGCCCTGCGGCCGCTTCGGCACACCTGCTCGCGGCCGCTACGGCCGTTACGCCCACCGGGTTCCGTTCGCCCACCCGTTGAGACAAGAGTCACCAGGCGTGTCCGGGCCCTTGGGAACCGGACCGGGCCGAGCTACGGTCGTGGGAGTGGACGCGCACACGCGCCGCCACCGGACACCTGAACGAGCAGGCGGGTTGCCCACCCACCGTGTGCTCCCGATAGCATCCACCGGGACAGCAAGCCGTCCCTCTATTACCGATTCCGCGGTGGCCCCCGTCCAGCGGCCATGATCCCCCGCGACAAAGGTCTTCGATGCCCATCAGCCCGTCCCCTCACACCTCCGTCACGGACCGCGATGCCCTCGCAGCCCCGACGGCCGGTCGGCGACCCCGCGTGACCATCGCGCGCGGAGCCACCCCCTGGTTCGTCCCCACCCTCGCCACGGCCGCCGTGACCACCGCCCTCACCAGGCGCAGCGGCAAGTGGGCCCTGGCTGCGGTACCCGCCTGCGCACTCGGCGCCGGCATGCTGTGGTTCTTCCGCGACCCCGAGCGTGAGATCGGCACGGGCAGAGTGATCTCCCCCGCCGACGGCGTGGTGCAGAGCATCGATGCCTGGCCGGACGGCCGCACCCGGGTCGCGATCTTCATGAGTCCGCTGAACGTCCACGTCAACCGCGCGCCCCTGCCGGGCACGGTGACGTCGGTCGAGCACGTCGCGGGCGGCTTCGTCCCCGCGTTCAACAAGGACAGCGACCAGAACGAGCGGGTCGTCTGGCACTTCGACACCGAGCTCGGCGACATCGAGATGGTCCAGATCGCGGGGGCCGTGGCCCGCCGCATCGTGCCGTACGTCGACGCCGGTACCAAGGTCGAGCAGGGCGACCGGATCGGTCTGATCCGGTTCGGGTCCCGGGTCGACACCTACCTGCCGGCCGGCGTCGAGGTCGGCGTCGAGGTCGGCCAGAAGACCACAGCCGGGGTGACGCGCCTTGACCGTGACTGATCCTGAGACAATCGTCGGCCTGGACGACGAGGAGACGGCCCTGCGCCGCCGCCGCTGGGCGCGCGACCGCGAGCTGCGCGCTCCGCGCTCTCCCCAGCACCTGTCCACCGCCGACTTCCTGACCCTGGGGAACGCCGTCTGCGGCTTCCTGGCGATCTACTCGATCACCACCGGGGTCCTGGTCCCGCACATCACCAACCCGGACGCCGCTCCGGACCGGCACAGCGCCGCCACCGCGGTCACACTGCTGCTGATCGGCTCGATGTGCGACCTCTTCGACGGCCTGGTGGCGCGCAAGCTGCGTTCCTCGGCCCTCGGGGCGGAACTGGACAACCTGGCGGACCTGATCAGCTTCGGCATCGCGCCGGCCTACTTCGTCGCGGTCTGGGGCATGGTCTCCCAGGGTTCCAACAGCAAGCTGTCGGCGCTCATCGCCATCACCGTGCTGCTCGCCGTGGTGCTGCGGCTGGCCCGCTTCTCGGCCGTGAAGATGCGGCCCGGGGTGTTCCAGGGCATGCCCTGCCCGATGGGCGCGATGACGGTGATCGCCATCGTGCTGCTCGACCCGCCGTTCCTGCCCGGTCTGCTCGCCATCTTCGGCGCGGCGTACCTGATGGTCAGCCGGATCGAGTACCCGAAGCCGCAGGGGCTGCTGGCCACCGCCACGCTCTGCTGGATCGTGGTCTCCATCGGCTGCCTGGCCGCGTGGGCCACCGGCCTGCCCGGCGGCGACAGGCTGATGCACGTCGGTGCGTTCGCCCAGATCACCCTCGCCGCGATGGCGCCGCTGCTGGTCATCCGCCGCAAGGTGGGGCAGAAGGTCGGCGACGTCCGCGCCCGGCGGGCGGAGTCGCGGGTCGGCTGATCCCCGCAATTGTCATAAGAGTCAGGGCCCGGAACCTGTTGGTTCCGGGCCCTTCCTCGTGTGTCACAACAGCCGGGACAGCCGGGGCGTCGTCGGTACGGGCTCAGACACCGTCGGTACGGACGCCGGGGCGGCCGTCGCTGCGGACCCCGGACTCCTCCGCAATTGTCATAAAACTCAGGCGCCACCGGTGTGCACGCTGAACGCCGAGCGCCGCGCCGCCCGGGCCACGACCGGGTCCGGGTGCACGCCCGAGACCGCCGTCAGCACCGAGGCCGCCCGCGGGTGCCCGGACTGCCGGGCCCTGGCGAAGAGCCGGACCGGGTCGCCGGCCGAGGCGCCCTCGACGTGGCCCACCAGCAGCTCCGTCTCACCGTGGTCGAGCACCGCGGCCGCGGTGTCCACCCAGAGCCAGGCCGCGTCCTCCGCACCCAGCACGTCCGCCGGGGAGACGCCCTCGTCCGCGCGCTCCGCCAGCCAGAGCAGCGCGTAGGGGCGCAGCACCGGCTCGTCCACCGACGCGCGCACCGCCTGCTCGGCCGGACCCCCGGCCACCCGCAGCGCCTCGAAGGCGAGCCCGCGCACCAGCGCGTCGTCGCCCTGAGCGGCGTCCAGCAGCTCGCCCACCGCCCGGTCCGCCGGACGCGCCGCGACCCAGGCACGGAACTCGGCGCGGGCCGGGCCCGGCGAGTAGTCCGCACAGGCGTTCAGCAGCTCGAAGGCGCTCTGCTCGATGTGCCCGGCCGCGGTCTGCGCGACCGTGCAGATCTCCTCCAGCTTCGCCCGCACCGCCCAGTGGCCGAGCGGCGACAGCTCTGCGGCATCGTTCCTGCGCACCAGGGCGCCGACCGCCGCCAGGCCGTCCAGCATCCAGTCCAGGACGGCGGCCACGTCGGAGGGCGCGGGCGGGGTGTCGATCTGCGGCGCCCGGCAGGTGCCGCGGACGGCGGAGACGGCGGAGGCGGCGTGCGGCACGGGCGACAGGCCCGGACCGCCGAGACCGGCGCCGACCCGTCGCTCGTCCAGTCCGCGGCGCAGCAGCTCCAGCAGCTCGCTCTCGGCGACCGGGCCGTCCACCAGGTGCAGGAAGGAGAGCAGCTGCGGGGCCTGGTCCACGGCCTGCCCGGCCAGTACGGCGAACACGCCGCGCAGCGCGGCGGGCGGCACCGGGGCGAGCAGGGTCCAGGCGTCGAACAGCGCCGACCAGCCTCGCACCACGGCCTCGTCGTCGTGCTCCCAGGCGTGCAGGCGCCAGCCGGGGCCGGCTCCGCCGTCCCGGGCCTCCACCAGGCCGACCAGCAGCGCCTGTCCCCAGGCCTTGGCGGCGGCGCCGACGGTCATGGCCAGCGCCCGGCCCGCCGTCCGGGCGTCGTCCGGGAGCAGTTCGCCGCGCTTGTCGACCTCGGACAGCTCGCCGGCCCAGCGGGCGATCCGGACGGCGTCGACCAGCATCCGGCGGGCCAGCGGCGCCAGCTCGGAGGGTGCCGGGAAGCCCTCCGGCACGGGAACCCGGCCCCGACCGGGAGCCGGAGCGGGCCCTCGTCGCCGGGGTACTCCGTTACGGGGGACACCCGCCCCGCCCTGCCTGCCACCGGCGGGCCGTTGGGCCGTTCCGGGGAGACGGGTCACCGTCGCACCGGTACCGATCGTCGGCGGGAGCGGGGCATCACGGTCGCGCGGGTTCCGAGACGTCACGTCGAGCAGTCTTCCCCTTGTACCGGCCTTCTGTCACATCCGGTTGTCCGTACGACCGGGCGACCGCCTGTGCCACCTCCGCAAGATCGGGCAACCACGGCAAACTGCCTGGCCGGAAACGTGTGACACGGCCATGCCACCCAAGGCGCCTCCGTTGCCGGGAATGTCCGACCGGTCACACTGTGTAGCGACAGGGGTTGAGAGGAGGGGCAAGTTTTTGCCCCGGCCGAGGGGGTGGATTTCCTGGGGGAATCCCGTTCCGCCAACGCCCGGCGGGGCTGTCCAGCCCCAATCCGGACGGATGGCGCACGGACCGGCGGGGTCATAGTGCACGAGAAGTCGGCCGGTTCGACTTCTCGTGCCGCCCGGCGAAATAGAGAAACGTTCATTCGTGAACAGGTGAAGCTCTCGGGAAAAGCGCCGGAGCCCGGCGGGCCTCTCCCCCACGGGCACGTCCCGCCCTAGAGAAGCGGTGTGAGCCAGCGGCGGAGAAGCTCCGTGTAGTGATCGGGGGAGGCGTTCCAGAGGGTGGCGTGGCCGGCGCCGGGGAACGCCCGGAGGCTGACCACGTCGGGGTGGGCGGCGGCCAGCTTCTCGGCGGTGCGGAAGGGGGCGATCGGATCTGCCGGACTGTGCAGGAGGAGGGTCGGGACGCGCAGGTCGGTGCCCTCGGCGATCCGGCTGAAGTCGGCGAGGTCGACGCCGGTGCGACCCTCCGCGGCGAGGGCGCCGAGTTCGGCGGCGACGCCCCGGAAGCCGGCCCGGGCGGCGTCCCGGCGGGCGGAGGCCGGCAGGTCGAGCACGGGCGAGTCGAGGATCAGCCCGCGGATGGCGTACGACCAGGCCGAGCGGGCCGCCGTCTGGAGGACCATGGTGGCGCCGAGGGACCAGCCGTAGAGGATCACCTTGCCCGCACCGTTGTCGAGTGCCAGCCGTACCGCCGACTCGATGTCGCGCCACTCGGTCTCGCCGAAGTGGCTGAGCCCGTCCGGGGAGGCGGGGGCACCCTCGTCACCGCGGTAGGTGACGGCGAGGACGGGCAGCCTGAGCCGGTCGAGGACGGGGAGCACCGGGAGGGTCTGTCCGCGGTCGGACTCCGGGCCGTGCACCAGGATCACCCAGGTGCCGCGCCGGCCGTCGAGTCGCCAGGCGGGCAGGGCGCCGAGTTCGCCGTCCGCCGTGGTGTCGGTGAAGGCGAGGCCGAGCGCCTCGGTGGGGTCGCCGAGGTGGACGCGGGGAGTGAAGCGAACCTCGGTGCCGGGGGTGAGGGTGCCCAGGTCGGCGCGGACCAGCCGGCGGGTGACGCTCTGCTCGTCGCGGTGCAGGACCTCCTCGACGACCGCGTGCCCGCCGTCCGCCCACTCGACCGCCCAGCGGCCGGGGCGCAGGCTCTCGGGACCGCGGGAGAAGGTGATCCGTCCGGGAGCGAGACCGCGGACCACGACCGGCCCGGACTCCTGGACGGCGGTCGCCGGACGGACCATCCGCTCGGAGGCCCGGCGGCCGACCACCAGCACGGCGGCCCCGACCGCGGCGGCCGCCACGACGGCGGCGGTTCCCCAACGCATTTCGCTCCCCGCTCTGTTGCTCACGCACCGGACGGTGCTCGGGCACCAGTTCACCGGCGCCCCGCCCGCCCGGCCACCGGACTGGGCCATCCGGGTCATGCGGGCGATGCCCCGGCGGTGCTGAGGAGGTGCCAGAAGCCCGTGGCGAGGAGGACGGGGGCGATCGGAGGTACCCAGGCGGAAGGGGACGGGCTCGTCCCGGTGAAAAGTCACAAGAGTCACGAGAGTGGTGGGAGTGGCGAGACTGGCGACGGGAGCCGGCGAGAGCGGACCGGGCCGGTGCCGGGCCGGGCGATCGGAGGGGGCGTCAGCGATGTCCGGGTGTGACCAACCCCTCCGTGACCTCGGTTGACTCCCGGTTCTGGCCCGTGATGGGATCCTGGGGCCAAACGGAGGGCATGGAGAGGAAGCCGGTGGAAGTCCGGCGCGGTCCCGCCACTGTCACCGGGGAGCACGCTCGGAACATCGCCACGGCGGGCCGTCGAAGGCCGCTGGAAGGCTCCGAGGGTGCGTCCGACCCGGAAGCCAGGAGACTCTCGCCCCCGTCACGTCGATCCAGGGCGCGGACCCTGAGTGAGGACACGCACCCGATGCAGGCTGCCCCGCCCCGCCGGACTTCGAGCTGCCTTCCGCCGTGCGCCCGCTGACCCCGCGCCCGGTGGCCCCACCCACGTCGGCCCCGCGCCCGCTGACCCGCGCCGCCGCGTTCGCGCTCGGCGCCGTCGCGGGCCACGCCGCGGACGCCCGCTTCGGCGACCCCCGCCGGGGCCACCCGGTGGCCGCCTTCGGCAGCGCCGCGACCGCCCTGGAGCGACGGCTGTGGCGCGACGACCGCGCCGCCGGAGCCGGGTACACGGCGCTGTGCGTCGGCGCGGTCGCGGCGGGCGCGCTCGCCCTGGACCGTACGGTGGGCCGGCGCCCGCTGGGCCGGGCGGCGCTGGCGGCGGCCGCGACCTGGACGGTGCTCGGCGGCACCTCGCTGACCCGGGAGGCCCGCACCATCGGCCGCTCGCTGGCCGCGGGCGACCTCGCGGCCGCCCGCGAGCGGCTGCCGCACCTGTGCGGACGGGACCCGAGCGCACTGGACGAGCAGCAGATCGCCCGGGCGGTGGTCGAGTCGGTGGCCGAGAACACCGCCGACGCCGTGGTGAACGCGCTGACCTGGGGCGCCCTGGCCGGCACCCCCGGTCTGCTGGCCTTCCGCGCCGTGAACACCCTGGACGCCATGGTGGGCCACCGCTCGCCGCGCCACACCCGGTTCGGCTGGGCCTCGGCCCGGCTGGACGACCTGGCGGGCTGGCCGGGCGCCCGGCTGACGGCGCTGCTGACGGTGGCCGCCGCGCCCGAGCCCAGGACGGCCTGGCGGGTCTGGCGGCGGGACGGCTCCGCGCATCCGAGCCCGAACGCGGGCCAGGCGGAGGCGGCCTTCGCCGGCGCGGTGGGCGTTCGGCTGGGCGGGACGCTCCGGTACGGCGAGCGGGTGGAGCACCGTCCGGTGCTGGGCGCGGAGCTGCGCCCGGTGACGGTGGACGACATCGAGCGGGCCTGCGCGCTGTCCCGGCGGGTGGGCGCACTGGCGCTGGGTACGACGGTCGCGGGGCACGTCCTGCTGCGGGCGTTCCTGGGGAAGAAGAGGGGAAGGGCATGACGAACGCGCTGCTGGTCGCGGGGACGACCTCGGACGCGGGCAAGAGCGTGGTGACGGCCGGGATCTGCCGTTGGCTCGTCCGCCAGGGTGTGCGGGTCGCGCCGTTCAAGGCGCAGAACATGTCGCTCAACTCCTTCGTCACCGCCGGCGGCGCCGAGATCGGCCGCGCCCAGGCGATGCAGGCGCAGGCCGCCCGGGTGGAGCCGGAGGCGGCGATGAACCCGGTGCTGCTCAAACCGGGCGCGGACGGCCGCAGCCAGGTGGTGCTGCTCGGCAGAGCGGTCGCCGAGGTGGGCGCGCTGGACTACCGCGAGCGCAAGCCCGTCCTGCTGGAGCGCGCCCTGGAGTGCCTGGCCGACCTGCGCCGCCGCTACGACGTGGTCGTCTGCGAGGGCGCCGGCTCGCCCGCCGAGATCAACCTGCGCGACCGCGACATCGCCAACATGGGCCTGGCCACGGCCGCCGCCCTGCCGGTGGTGGTGGTCGGGGACATCGACCGCGGCGGGGTCTTCGCGGCGATGTACGGGACGCTGGCGCTGCTCTCGGCGGAGGACCAGCGGCACGTGGCGGGCTGGTTCGTCAACAAGTTCCGCGGCGACGCGCGGCTGCTGGCGCCCGGGCTGGAGATGCTGCACGAGCTGACCGGCCGTCCGGTGCTGGGCACCCTGCCGATGCTGCCGGGGCTGTGGCTGGACGCCGAGGACTCGCTGGACCTGTCCACCGTGGTGGACCGGGTGGACGGCCGCGGGCCGCTCGGCGCGGACGTGCTGCGGGTGACCGTGGTGCGCTTCCCGCGGCTGTCCAACTTCACCGACCTGGACGCGCTCGCGCAGGAGCCGGGCGTGCTGGTGCGCTGGGCGACCCGGCCGGAGGAGCTGGCCGACGCCGACCTGGTGGTGCTGCCCGGCACCCGGGCCACCGTCGCGGACCTCGCCTGGCTGCGCGGACGCGGCCTGGAGCCGGCCCTGAGGGCGCGGGCGGCGGCCGGGCTGCCGCTCCTCGGCGTCTGCGGCGGCTACCAGATGCTGGGGCGCTCGATCGTGGACGAGGTCGAGTCGAAGGCGGGCGCCGTCGAGGGTCTCGGTCTGCTGCCGACGCACGTGCGGTTCGGCGTGGAGAAGGTTCTGGCGCGGCCGGTCGGCGAGGCGTTCGGGCAGCGGGTGGAGGGCTACGAGATCCACCACGGGGTGGTGACGGTCGAGGGCGGCGGGGAGGTGTTCCTCTCCGATGGCCACGGGCAGGGCCTGGACGGCTGCCGGGTGGGCTCGGTCTGGGGCACGACCTGGCACGGCGCGCTGGAGAACGACGGGTTCCGCCGCGAATTCCTGCGCGAGGTGGCCGGGTTGGCCGGCCGGGCGTTCGTCGCGGCGCCGGACACCTCCTTCGCCGCGGCGCGCGAGGCCCGGCTGGACCGGCTGGGCGACCTGATCGAGGAGCACGCCGACACCGACGCGCTGTGGAAGCTGATCGAGGGCGGAGTGCCGGCGGCCGGATCGCTGCCGTTCGTCCCGCCCGGGGCCCCTGGGAGTGACGCATGAGCCGGACAGGACCGCGAGACCAGGCTGGTCTGCAGAGCCAGGCAGGACCGCGGGACCAGGCTGGTCCCGCGGAACCGGGCACGACAGGAGTGGGGTACGGCATGAGTGACGTCCGCTATCCGTTCACCGCGATCGTCGGCATGGCCGACCTGCGGCTCGGGCTGCTGCTGAACGCGGTCTCCCCGGCCGTGGGCGGCGTGCTGGTGCGCGGCGAGAAGGGCACCGCGAAGTCGACCATGGTGCGCGCGCTGGCCGGCCTGCTGCCGTCCATCGCCACCGTGGACGGCTGCCGCTTCGCCTGCGACCCGGCCGCGCCCGACCCGCAGTGCCCGGACGGGCCGCACGTCTCCCCGCCTTTCTCCGAACGGCCTTCCCAGCTGGTCGAGTTGCCGGTCGGCGTGGCCGAGGACCGGATCGTCGGCTCGCTCGACCTGGAGCGGGCGCTGGCCGAGGGCGTCAAGGCCTACGAGCCGGGGCTGCTCGCCAGGGCGCACCGCGGCGTGCTCTACATCGACGAGGTCAACCTGCTCCAGGACCACGTGGTGGACCTGCTGCTGGACGCCGCCGCGATGGGGCGCTCCTACGTCGAGCGCGAGGGCGTGTCGGTGCGGCACGCGGCCCGGTTCCTGCTGGTCGGCACGATGAACCCGGAGGAGGGCGAGCTGCGGCCGCAGCTGCTCGACCGGTTCGGCCTGACCGTCGAGATCGCCGCCACCCGCGACCCGGTCGAGCGCGCCGAGGTGGTCCGCCGCCGGCTCGCGTACGACGTGGACCCGGCCGGCTTCGCCGCGCGGTTCGCCGAGGAGGAGCGAGCACTCGCCGAACGCATCACCACCGCACGGGAGTTGCTTCCCAAGGTGGAGCTGCCGGATGTGGCACTGCGTCAGATCACCGCCGTCTGCGCCGCGTTCGAGGTGGACGGGCTGCGCGCGGACATCGTGATGGCCCGCACGGCCGTCGCGCTGGCCGCCTGGGACGGGCGCACCGAGGTGCTGGAGGAGGACGTCCGCAAGGCGGCCCGGCTTGCGCTGCCGCACCGGCGCCGGCGCAACCCCTTCGACGCGCCCGGACTGGACGAGGAGCAGCTGGAGCGCACGCTGGAGGAGCAGGCACAGGGCGACGACCCCGAGCCGGACCCCGAGCCCGAGGGCGACGGTCCGGGGCCCGACGGCGACGGCCCCGGCAACGGCGACGGCCCTGACGGGGGCGGCCCGGACGGCGGCGGGGCGCCCGATCCGTCCGACGGCGGCACTCCGGAGGCCACCGCCCCCGACGGCACCGGCGGTGCCGAGAGCGCCGAGGGCGCCGAGGGCGCCGAGGGCGGCGAGGGCGCCGAGGGCGGCGACGCACCCGCGCAGCAGCCCGTACCGGCCCAACACCCGGCCCCCGCACGGGAGTCGTCGCCGGTCGCGGCCGGAGACCCGTACCGGACCCGGCTGTTCACCGTCCGCGGCACCGGCCACGGCGCCCAGGGCCGCCGTTCCCCCGCCGAGACCACCGGCGGGCACACCGTCCGCGCCCGCCGCCCGCAGGGCGCGCTCGGCCGGCTGCACCTGACCGCGACCCTCCAGGCCGCCGCGCCGCACCAGGCCGCGCGCGGGCGCAGCGGTCGGGCGCTGGTGCTGCGCAAGGACGACTTCCGCGAACAGGTGCGCCAGGGAAGGGAGTCCAACCTGGTGCTGTTCGTGGTGGACGCCTCCGGTTCGATGGCCGCCCGGCAGCGGATGACCGCCGTCAAGGGCGCGGTGCTGTCGCTGCTGATGGACGCCTACCAGCGCCGGGACAAGATCGGGATGATCACCTTCCGCGGCTCGGGCGCCGAACTGGCGCTGCCGCCCACCTCCTCCGTGGAGGTCGGCGCGGCCCGGTTGGAGTCGCTGCCCACCGGCGGCCGGACCCCGCTGGCCGCCGGCCTGCTGCGCGCGCACGAGGTGCTGCGGGTGGAGCGGCTGCGCGACCCGAACCGGCGCCCGCTGCTGGTCGTGGTGACCGACGGCCGGGCCACCGGCGGGCGGGACGCGCTCGCGCAGTCGCACCGCGCGGCCGCGCTGTTCGCGGCGCAGGGCGCCGCGAGCGTGGTGCTGGACTGCGAGTCGGGCCCGGTCCGGCTGGGGCTGGCCCACACCCTGGCCGGGCTGCTCGGCGGCACTGCCGTCAGCCTGGACGAGCTGCGCGCCGAGGGCGTGGCCTCGCTCGTCCGCGCCAACCGCTCCGAGAACCGCTCCGAGAACCGCTCCGAGAGCCGTTCGGCGAACCGCTCCGTGAACCGTGCGACCACCACCATGCGAAAGGCGGCCTGACCGATGCCCAAGGGTGTCCCCGAGAGCGTTCCCGACGACGGCATGACCACCCGCCAGCGCCGTACGCTGCCGATCACCGCCGTGCACACCGGCCCGGGCAAGGGCAAGTCCACGGCCGCGTTCGGCATGGCGCTGCGGGCCTGGAACCAGGGCTGGCCGGTCGGGGTGTTCCAGTTCGTGAAGTCCGCCAAGTGGAAGGTCGGCGAGGAGAACGCGCTGCGCGTGCTCGGCGCCTCCGGCGAGGGCGGCACCGTCGACTGGCACAAGATGGGCTCGGGCTGGTCCTGGATCCAGCGCTCCGCCGAACAGGAGATGTCCAGCGAGGAGGCGGCCAAGGAGGGCTGGGAGCAGGTCAAGCGGGACCTCGCCGCCGAGACCTACCGCTTCTACGTGCTGGACGAATTCACCTACCCGATGCACTGGGGGTGGATCGACCCGGACGAGGTGGTGGCCGTGCTCAGGGACCGCCCGGGCAGCCAGCACGTCGTCATCACCGGCCGGTACGCGCCCGAGGCGCTGACCGGATTCGCCGACCTGGTCACCGAGATGACCAAGGTCAAGCACCCCATGGACGCCGGCCGCAAGGGCCAGCGCGGTATCGAGTGGTAGACCGTTGAGCAGCATTCCCCGCCTCGTCGTCGCCGCGCCCTCCTCGGGCGCCGGCAAGACCACCGTCGCCACCGGCCTGATCGCCGCGCTCGCCGCGCGCGGACTGGCGGTGTCGCCGCACAAGGTCGGCCCCGACTACATCGACCCGGGCTACCACGCGCTCGCCGCCGGGCGCCCGGGCCGCAACCTGGACGCCTTCATGTGCGGGCCCGAGCGGATCGCGCCGCTGTTCCTGCACGGGGCGGCGGGGGCGGACGTCGCGGTGGTCGAGGGGGTCATGGGCCTGTTCGACGGGGCCTCCGGGCGCGGGGAGCTGGCGTCCACGGCGCACGTCGCCAAGCTGCTGCGGGCACCGGTGGTGCTGGTGGTGGACGGCTCCTCGCAGTCCCGCTCGGTGGCCGCGCTGGTGCACGGCTTCGCCTCCTGGGACCCGCAGGTGCGGCTCGCCGGGGTGATCCTCAACCGGGTCGCCTCCGACCGGCACGAGCACCTCCTGCGCGAGGCGCTGGAGGAGGGCTCCGGCGTACCGGTGCTGGGCGCGCTGCGCCGCTCGGCCGCGGTCGCCACGCCGTCCCGCCACCTCGGGCTGATCCCCGCCGTGGAGCGCTCGGCCGAGGCCCTGAAGGCGGTCGCCGACATGGGCGAACTGGTCGCCTCCTCGGTCGATCTGGACGCGCTGCTCGAACTGGCTCGGACGGCGCCGGAGTTGGACGCCGAGCCGTGGGACCCGGCGGCCGAGGTCACCCCGGTGGCCGGCCGGCCGCGGATCGCGGTGGCGGGCGGCGCCGCGTTCTCCTTCTCGTACGCCGAGAACGCCGAACTGCTGGGCGCCGCGGGCGCGGAGGTGGTCCCGTTCGACCCGCTGCACGCCACGGCGCTGCCCGAGGGCACCGCCGGACTGGTGATCGGCGGCGGATTCCCCGAGCTGTACGTGCGCGAGCTGAGCGGCAACGACCGGCTGCGCGCCGCCATCGCCGCGTTCGCGGCCGCGGGCGCGCCGATCGCCGCCGAGTGCGCCGGGCTGCTGTACCTGGGGCGGGAGTTGGACGGCCTGCCGATGTGCGGCTTGCTGGCCACCGACGCCCGGATGACCGAGCGGCTCACCCTCGGCTACCGGGAGGCGGTCGCGCTGCACGACTCCCCGCTGGCCCCGGCCGGCACCAGGCTGCGCGGCCACGAGTTCCACCGCACGGTCTGCGAGCCCGGCGCGGGCGAACTCCCCGCCTGGGGCTGGCGCCTGCCGGCCGGGCCGCGTACGGAGGGCTTCGCGGAGGGCAACGTGCACGCCTCCTACCTGCACCTGCACTGGGCGGGTGCGCCGGCGCTGGCGGCGTCGTTCACGTCCGCGGCGGCGGCGTTCGCGGCGGGGGCGGCGGGGGCGGCGGGGGCGCCCGGGGCGGCGTAGGGCGCGACCTCCTGGCGCACTGCCGGTCCCCGATGCCCTGCCGGCCTCGACGCCCTCCGGCGGGGAAACGCCGCGACGCCGCGGGGTGCCCGGCCTATGCTGCGCGCATGCATGTGATCGTCCTCAACGGCGGGTCCAGCTCGGGCAAGTCGAGCATCGCCGGACGCCTCCAGGAGTTGCTCCCGGAGCCGTGGCTGCACCTCGGCACGGACACCATGGTCGACGCGCTGCCGCCCTCGCTGCGCAGCGGCGGCGAGGGGATCGGCGGACTGGAGGACGGGGACGGCACGGTCCGGGTCGGTCCGGTGTTCGCGACGCTGGACGCCGCCTGGACGGTCGGCGTGGCGGCGATGGCCCGGGCCGGGGCCCGGATCGTGGTGGACGAGGTGTTCCTCGGCGGCACCGCCTCGCAGGCCCGGTGGCGAGCGGCCCTGGAGGGCCTGGAGGTGCTCTGGGTCGGGGTGCGCTGCGACCCGGCGGTGGCCGCGGCCCGGGAGGCCGCGCGAGGCGACCGGGTGGCGGGGATGGCCGCCGCACAGGCGAAGTCGGTGCACCGGGGCGTCACGTACGACCTGGTGGTGGACACCTCTCGGGCCTCCGCGGCGGACTGCGCGCAGGTCATCGCCGCCCGGGTCGTCGCCGCACAGGTCGAGGCCGCGCGGATCGGGGCCACGCGGGCGACGGCCGGCGGTTCGCCCGACGCCCGGGCTGACACCGCCTCGTAGCCCTTCGCGCTACTCCCGGTCGAGCAGCACGGTGAGGTAGCACGCCATCTCGGCGCGCAGTTCCTCCGGCGCCGGGATGTGCCAGTGCCCGCTGCCCGCCGTCGCGTTGAACAGCACCCCGTCGCACCAGCGGATCAGGCGGCGGGCGTCCGCCGTCGGGTCGGCCGAGCCGCACCGCGCGAGCAGGACGGCGGCGAGGTCGGCGAAGCGGGTCCCCAGACGGTCGTAGACGGCGCGCAGTTCGGGCCGCCGGGTGGCCTCCAGCGCGAGCTCCAGGCGGGCCAGGGTGAGCCGGCGCCCACTGGTGAGCGCCCGGTACAGCACGTCGGCACCGACCCGTACGAGGAGGGCCCGCGCGGCGGCGGGGTCGGGCGGCGCCGCGGCGGGGGCCTGCCCGGTGAGGACCGGGTGGTCCTCGGTCTCCCGCTCGACGATCCGGGCGAGCGCGAGTTCGAGCAGGGCCGCCCTGGTCCGGGCGAGGTTGGAGGTCGAGCCGGCGGGCAGGCCGGCCTCCTCGTCCACGGCGCGGTGGGTCAGCCCGCGCAGACCACGCTCGGCGATCAGGGTGACGGCGGCGTCGGCGATCAGGGTCGGGCGCGGGGGCGTCATGGGTCCGATCATGGCCTTTCTCCTCGGGCGATCCCAATTCACTACAGCAGTAGTGTCCCGCGAACTACACCTGTAGTACGGTGCTGGCAGACGGAGACTACAGATGTAGTCCGAGGAGAGGAGCCCTCCCGTGGACGCCCAGCAGGACAGGCGGCAGCGCAGGCAACAGGACGGCAGGCACCAGACCGACAGGCAGGCGATCGTCATCGGCGGCGGCATCGGCGGACTCACCGCCGCGCTCGCCCTGCACCGCCAGGGTGTCCCGGTACGCGTCCACGAGCGCGCCGAATCTCTCGAACCGGTCGGCGCCGGGCTCGTCCTGGCCCCCAACGCCCTGCGTTCCCTCGACCGGCTCGGCGTCGGCGAACGGCTGCGCGCCCTCGCCACCCCGCACCCCGCCGTCGGCCTGCGCCACCCCTCCGGCCGCTGGCTCGCCCGCACCAGCACCTCGGCCCTGGAGGCCTGCTTCGGCGACATGATCGCCGCCGTCGCCCGCGCCGACGTCATCGCCGCCCTGGTCGACGCACTCCCGGAGGGCACCGTCCGCACCGGCTCGCCCGCCACGCTCGTCACCCCCGGCAGCACCGCCGAGCCCGCCGTCGTCCGCACCGGTGACGGAGAGGAGAACGCCGCGCTGGTCGTCGCCGCCGACGGCATCCGTTCCGCGACCCGCGGTCTGCTCTTCCCGCGGCACCCCGGCCCCCGCTACAGCGGCTTCACCAGCTGGCGCACCGTCGTCGCCCCCGGCCGTCACCCGGCCGCCGCCGGCGAGGTGTGGGGCCGCGGGCGCCTCGCCGGGATCGTCCCGCTCGCCGACGGCCGGGTCTACGTCTACGGCGCCGCCCTCGCCCCGGCCGGCGAGCGGGCCGCCGACGGCGACGAGCGCTCCGAACTCCTGCGCCGGTACGGCGACTGGTGCGCCCCGGTGCCGCAGCTGTTCGCCCTCGCCGAGCCCGGGCGCGTGCTGCGCCACGACGTCTGGGACCTCACCGACCCGCTGCCCGCCCACCACCACGGCAGGGTCGCCCTCCTCGGCGACGCCGCCCACGCGATGTGCCCCTTCCAGGGCCAGGGCGCCTGCCAGGCCATCGAGGACGGGCTCATCCTCGCCTCCCTGCTCACCCCCGCCACCGACCCGGCCGCCGTCCTGCCCGCCTACACCGCAGCCCGGCTCCCCCGCACCACCGCGGTCGCCGCCGGCTCCCGTCGCATCGGCGGCCTCGTCGCCCTCCGCTCCCCCGCCGCCACCTGCCTGCGCACCGCAGCCCTCACCCTCGCCGGACTCCTCCCCGCCCGCACCCTGCTCGGCCCCTCGGCCCGGACGTACGACTGGCAGCCACCGGACCTGGGCGAGGCGGGCTGAGAGCACCCCCGGACGCCGACAGCCGAGCGCGGTGGGCTGAACGACCGGCTGTGTGCCGGGCGCGCGCCGGCGAGCCGCGCGCCGGACGTCGGCGTCACGCGCCCTTGCCGAAGGTCCCCCTGAGCGGGTCGCCCCGGTGACAGGCGGCGCAGCGCACCCGGGTGTAGATCGCCACCGGTCCCATGAAGACGTCCTCCCGCCCGTCGGCCGGGGACTCGGAGGCGGCCGGCTTCCCGCAGTCGAGGCAGACCCGTCGGGAGCGGGCGGCGACGGAGCAGGCGCGGCAGATCAGGTGGGTCGGGTGTTCCGCGTGCACGACGACCGGCTGCGGCCCGCCGTACAGCAGGTGGTCGCACCACGTGCAGGACTCGTCCGCCTGCGACGCCAGCATCCGGGCCCTGGTCTCCTGCTGCCACTTCGCCGCGTTCTGCAGCGGCACCCTCACCGGCGGCCCCCACCCGGCGGAGGTGAGCCACTGGGCGCCCTCCGCACCGGCGGCCCGCAGCTGGTCGTCGACGGCGATGTCCCTGGGGGTCTTCTCTTTCATCGGGGCCTCTCCTCCGGTGGGCTTCCACGGGGGATAACGCCGCCGGGACACCGCTGGACACGCGGCCCGTCGGCCGCGGCCGACGGAACCGCAGGCGAAACCCGTACCGAGCGCCCCCGGAGCGCGCCGGCCCCAGAGTGCGCCGGCCCCGGCTCAGAGGATCGGTTCGGTGTCCCCGTGCGCGACGAGGAGCTTGCGCAGCAGGGCGTCCAGCCGGGCGCGCTCGTCCTGGTCGAGGGCCGAGAGGATGCGTTCCTCGTTGCGGACGTGGCCGTCCATGGCGCCGTCGATCAGCTCCTTGCCGGCCGGGGTGAGGCGGACCAGGACGGCGCGGCGGTCGGTCGGGCAGGGGTTGCGCTCGACCAGGCCCTTGGCGGACAGCCGGTCGACCCGGTTGGTGATGGCGCCGGAGGTGACCATCGCGGACTTGAGCAGCGCGCGGGCGTTGAGCTCGTACGGCTCGCCGGAGCGGCGCAGGGTGGCCAGGACGTCGAACTCGGAGGAGTCCAGGCCGCAGCGGGTGAAGTACTCGCGCAGTGCGTTGTCGACCCGGACGTTGAGCCGTCGCAGCCGGCCGACCAGGGCCATCGGCCCGGAATCCAGGTCGGGGCGGGCCATGGCCCACTGCTCGACGATGTCGTCCACGGTGTCGCGCTGCTGCATGCCCGCCGCCTTCCCGGAGCCGTCTGTGCGAAGCTGCCGGGTCGCCCACCTGTCCGAAGCCGTCCGGGCGACCCGATGCGGATATCTTAACATTCACATACTTGACGTTCGCCAACTCCCAGGCGTAAAAATACCTCAACGTTCAGATAATCAACGTTCAGGGGAACGTCATGGCCGTCATCGACCGCAAGCGCGCGGGAATCGCCGCCACCGCCGCACTCGCCCCGGCAGCCTGGGGCACCACCTACCTCGTCACCACCCAGCTGCTGCCCGACGGCCGCCCGCTGCTGCTCGCCGCGCTCCGCGCGCTCCCGGCCGGGCTCCTCCTGCTGCTGATCGGCCGCCGACTTCCCAAGGGGCGCTGGTGGGGGCGCGCAGCCGTACTCGGGATGCTCAACATCGGGCTGTTCTTCCCGCTGATGTTCGTCGGCGCGTACCGCCTGCCAGGCGGCGTCGCGGCCACCATCGGGGCGATCCAGCCGCTGCTCGTCGCCGGGTTCTCCATCGGTGTGCTGCGTGTGCGGCCGGGCCGGCGGGCGGTGGTCGCCGGGCTTGTCGGGGTCGGCGGGGTCGCCCTGCTGGTGCTCAAGAGCGGCGCGCGGCTGGACGGCGTCGGGATCGCGGCGATGGTCGCCGGGGTCGCGCTGATGGCCATGGGCACCGTCCTCACCCGCCGCTGGGGGCGCCCCGAGGGCGCCACCCTGCTCGACCTCACCGCCTGGCAGCTCCTGGCCGGCTCGGTCTTCCTCGTCCCGCTCGCCGCCCTGGTCGAGGGCGCGCCGCCCGCCCTGAGCGCCGCCAACCTGGCCGGCTTCGCCTACCTCGGCCTGTTCGGCACCGCGCTCGGCTACGTCCTCTGGTTCCGCGGCATCCAGCAGCTCGGCGCCGGCCCGGCCTCGTTCCTCGGCCTGGTCAACCCGGTCGTCGCCACCCTCGGCGGCCTCCTCGTCCTCGGCCAGACCCTCACCCCCTGGCAGGTCCTCGGCCTCCTCCTCGCCCTCGCCGCCCTGCTCGCCGGCCAGTCCCCCGCCCGCCCCACCCCGGCACCGGTCGCAGCACCGGCCCCCACCCCCGCCCCCGCCGCGACACCCGCTCCGCTCCCCGAACCGGCGGCCGCCCGCTGAGAGCCCTCGCACACCTGCGGGCATCCGCCTCGCAGGTGTCCGGCCGTTTCCGGCCGCCCGTCCCGATCTCCAGGCCTGGCGTACGGCGCCGCCGCGCGGGTAGGGAGCCGTTGGCCACGACCCAACCGCGAGAAGGGGATTGCCCCGATGGACGGTTCCGACGAATTGTGCTCCGCGATCACCGCACAGATCGAAGAGTTCGCAACGGCCGACGACGCGGGCGTGCGCAGCGTTCTGATCAGTACGCTCGACGAACCCCGGATCAACGTCGCCCACCGGGCGGACCTCGTTCTGCCCTCGGCGAGCCTGGCCAAGATGATCCTCGGGGTCGCGCTCTTCGAGTCGGCCGAGCGCGGCGAACTCGACCCCGACGGCCGTGTCCGGGTCGGGAGCCTTCCCGGCACGATGTACCCGAGCGCGCTCCAGGCTCTCGATCCCGATTCGACCGTCACGGTGCGGGAGTTGTGCGGGTTCGCCCTGGTGACAAGCGACAACCCCGCCGCCGAACACGTGCGGACTGTCCTGGGCCAGGGGCGGATCGACGCCACGATCAAGGCCCTCGGACTGCACAACACGGCCTTCCCCGCCGGGTTCTCCGAACGGGAGCTCGGGCCGCTCGGCCGTGCCAACACCACCACCGCCGAGGACATGCTGCGGCTGGTCGAGCACATCGAGCGGACACCTCACCTGGAACCAGTCCGGCACTACCTGGTCAACAACCTCCGCAACGACCGGATCCCCTCCCGCCTGGACGACGACGTACCGGTCCGGCACAAGACCGGAAGCCTGCGCGGCATCGTGAACGACACCGGCATCGTCCTGCATCCCGTCAACCGCATCGCCATGGTCTTCCTGACCGAGGGCCAAGCGGACAACGTCCGCACAGCCCAGGAGATCGGGGAGGTCTCCGAACGGATCGTCCGGATCATCACAGAAGGGGCGGCGTTCTGACCCGGCCCGAGGGGGTGGCGTGTGACCGTGTCTCGTGAACGCCAACTACGCAAGATCCTTGCGCTGGTCAACACCCTCGCGCTGACCTTGGGGCTGGTGTGCGTCGTGACCGCGGCACTGCTGGCCCACCAGCAGGTCCTCGCCACCGTGCTCAGCCTCATCGGCGGCGCCTTCGTGTCGGCGGCGGCCGTCACACTCGCGATCGGCTCCCTCACCGTGCGGGAAACCACGGAGCAGGTGGACAGCGCGGTGCTCCGCGGGATGCAGGACGTCCTGGGCCCGGTACGCGACCCCCTGTTCGCCGGAGCGCTGTCCGCCTACCGCTACGACTGCCTGCTCTCCCCCGCACCGGACGGTGACGCCCATCCCGACTACCTCTACCAGAGCTTCCGGGTCTCCTACCGGATCGAGGCCCTGCCCGGAACGGTGACGATCGTCTGCCTCGCCTCCAACGACGATGCCGGCCTGGACGGCTTCACCGGACCCGAGTGCCTGCTCCGGTGGATGATCGACGACAACCTGGACCCGGACGACCCCGAGATCTTCACCGTCGCCGCAGTCCGGGTGGACAATCGGGCCCTGGAACGTACATCCACGACGCACGAGGACGTCGTCGGTGGGCGTGCCAGGATCGAGCACTTCTCCGTCCCGCGCGGGGCCCAGGTCACCGCGGGCCACTTGGTGGAGCTGAGCGTCACCGCACGCAAGTTCGCGGGCACCGACCGGAGGGTCCGCGTCCAGGCCCAGGTGTTCCGCCATGTCACCGACGCCGAGTACCGGCTCACCGTCGATCCTGCGCTCCGACCGACCAGACTGAGCGTGAACGCCTCGGAGATCAGTGCGCTCGGAGCCTCTCACGGTGCCAGTGTGCGGGCCACCTTCCCGGCACCGTTCAACAACACGGCCGGACTGATCCAGCTCCCGTTCCCCCTCCAGCCCGGCAGCGTCATGGCATTCACCATCGACCGGGACGTGGCCTGACCCCAACCGCCGGTTCAGCCGGTGGCGCGGATGTAGATGTCGGCGGCGCCGGCGAGGCCGCCGGGGATGGTGGCGACGTAGATGCGGCGGGCGGTGGGGGCGTGGGCGGGGAGGTCGGTGGGGGTCGGGTCCGCGGTGGGGGTGGGGCTCGGTGCGGGGGTGGGATCTTCCGGCGCGAGGTCGGTGGCGGGAGCCTCGTCGGCGGTGGGGGCCGGATCGGCGTCCGGGTCCACGGGGTCGGCGGGGTCGGCGGCGAGCTGGCCGGCCTCGGCGGCGGGGGCGGCCTCCGGCGAGGGGCTCTCGCTGGGCGTCGCGTCGGCGGACGGGGCGACGGACGGGGTCACGGACTCCGTGGACGGGGCGGCGGCGGTCGGCGGCGAGGACTCGGGGAGTTCCGAGGCCTCGGCCGGCTCGTCGCCGCCGAGGGCGGCGAGCAGGTCGGGCGGGAGCGGGGCGACCGGCCCCGGCGTGGGGAGGTCGTAGGCGCTGAGGAAGTCGCCGAGGCCGGGGGCCCTCCCGCCGCCGAGGCGGTAGTGCAGGTAGGCGACCGGGGCGCCGTCCGAGGTGTGGGTGTAGACGGCGCCGACCGGGACGTAGAAGCGTCCTGCGCCGGGGTGCTGGGAGGGGTGCAGGCCGGCCAGGCGTTCGGCGCGGTCCCGGTCGGTCTCGCGGCCGGTGCGGCCGACGGTGAACGCGTTGACGCCGCGCACCACGAGGGCGGCGGCGACGGACACGCACAGCACCAGTCCGACGGCGACGGTGCGCCGCAGGACCGGTCGGCCGTGCAGGGCGGGCCAGGAATCGGTCACCATGCGTTCGGGCGGGATACCGTCCACGGTTGTCTTGCTCCCCCGTTCGATCAGGGCGCTCGATCGGGACGTCCGGCCGGTACGCCCGGCCCGGACGCTCGACCGGCACGTCACACTCTGCACGACGTGGGACCGTAGCCGAGAGTTCCTCAGCCCAGGTAGGCGGGGGCCACCGCGGCCTTGGTGACCTGCTGCGCGCCGCCCGAACCGTCGGCCGGAACGGTCCACAGGTCCGCACCGTAGTCGCCGGGCAGGGCGTACACCAGGGTGCCGTCGCCGGACCAGAGCACCTGGTCGTCGATGTTGCGCCGCTCGGCGGTGGCGGTCTCGGTCATGGTGGCGAGGTCGAGCACGTAGAGCCGCCACGGGGCGTCGACGGGCAGGCCGGGAACGCGCTTCTTGTACGCGACGCGGGTGCCGTCCGGGGAGAGCGAGGGGCACTCGACGTTGTCGTGCAGGGTGGTGAGGGTGCGGGCGGCGAGGTCGCCGCGGACCAGGTGGGTCCGCCCGGCGCTGGCGAGGGTGGCGTGGAAGGTGTTGTCGTCGGCGAAGGTGACGCCCCAGATGTTGACGTCGTGCGCCTGGTACGGGTGTCCGTCCAGGACGACCGCGAAGTCCTCCAGGTTCTCCCGCAGGTTCCAGTCCCTGACGTCCACGATCGAGGTGCGGGTGGAGAAGTCGCTGCCCGCGTACGAGTCGCCGCTGACGAAGACCGTCCAGGCGACGAGGTGCCCGGAGGGCGAGACCCGGGAGCGGGTGGGGATGCCGGCGGCGGGGAAGGACCGGAGTTCGCGCAGGTGGTCGTCCAGGACCACGGCGCGGTAGGTGTCCTCCAGCGCGCCGTGCTGGGCCTGGAGGCAGATGCCGGTGCCGGCGGCGGCGTGGAAGCGCAGGCACTGGACGCCGGAGGCGGTGCGCGGGCCGTCGGGGCGGTCGGCTGGGACGGTGGTGATCTCGTCCCGGTGCGGGCCCCAGGCCATGTTGCGGAACAGCAGCTGCCGTCCGTGGCCGGACGCCCCGAGCGACACGGCGCCGGAGGCGACCTCGGGACCGCCGGGCTGGACCTGGTCCCGACGGGCGGTGCGGTCGGCGGCGTGGAGCACGGCTCCGGTGCCGACCGCACCGAGCAGCACGACGGCGACCAGCAGGACGATCACCCTGGTCCGGTTCTGCAGGTTCACGGCTTCTCCTCGGCGGCGGGGGCGGGTTGGGACGTGCCGGTGACGGGCCCGGCCGCGGTTCCCGGTCTCCCGTCACCGGCGGCGGCCGCATCGGCTTCGGACGGGCGCAGCACGGCCGCCGCGCCGAGCACGCACAGCGCCAGCGCGCCCGCCGACCAGCCCAGCGCCGCCGGGCCGCCGACCGCGCCCCACAGCGCGCCGAACAGCAGCGAGCAGGCGAACCTGGCCAGCGCCTGCCCGGTGCCGACCAGGGCGAGCCCGGCGCCGCGCTGCCCGGCGGGCACCGTGTCGGCGGCCGCGGCGGCGAGCACGCCGTCGGTGGCCGCGTAGAAGGTGCCGTGCAGCAGCAGGACGCAGAGCGCCGCGGGCACCCCGCGCAGCGGCGAGAGCAGAAGCCCGTACGCGAGCAGCAGCACCCCGTGTCCGGCGAGGAAGAGCCGGTGGCGGCCGATCCGGTCGGCGAGCGCGCCGAGCGGGACGGCGAGCAGCAGGAAGGCGGCGGCGGTGCCCAGCGGCAGCAGCGGGAACAGGCCGACGGGCAGGTCCAGCCGGCGCTGGACGAGCAGGTAGAGGAAGGAGTCGCTGACGGTGGTGAGGCCGAGCAGGACGGCGCAGAGCGTCAGCCGGCGCAGGCCCGGCAGGCGCAGCAGGGTGAGACTGTCGCGGAGCGAGGGGGTGGAAGTCGACAAGTCGTCACGACTGCCGCGGTTCGGCACGAACAGCAGCAGGATCAGCACGCCGAGCGCCGCGACGCACGCGCTGACCGTGAACACCGCGTCGTAGCCGTGCCGCTCGCCGCCGTCGGCGAGCAGCGGGCCGCCGGCCAGCCGCAGCACCAGGAAGGCGGTGAGCGGGCCGAGCAGGGCACCGGCCGTGTCCATCGCCCGGTGCACGCCGAACGCCCGGCCGCGGTGCGCGGGTTCGGTGGCCAGCGAGATCATCGCGTCCCTGGGTGCGGTGCGCAGGCCCTTGCCGGTGCGGTCGACGGCGATCACGGCGCCGATCAGCGGGACGGTGTGGACGAACAGCAGCAGCGGACGGCACAGCGCGGACAGCCCGTACCCGACGGCCGCGACGGCCTTGTGCCGGGCGGCGCCGTCCCGGCCGCGGCGGTCGGCGAGGTGGCCGCCGACCAGCCGGACCAGGGCGCTGAAGCCGTTCTGGATGCCGTCGAGCAGGCCGAAGCCGAGCGGGGAGAGGCCGAGACCGGTGAGCAGGTAGAGGGGGAGGACGGCGGTGACCATCTCGGAGGAGATGTCGGTGACCAGGCTGACGGTGCCGAGGGCGATGACCGCCCCGGGCACGGTGCGCAGGGCGGCGCCCCGCCGGGCCTGGCCGGTGGCCGGCGCGTCGGGGGCCTTCGAACTGCGGGAGTCCGCGACGTACACGGGCGTCAGTTCCGGATTCCGGTGGTGGCGGTGCCGCGGCCGGCCGGGCCCCGGGCGGGACGCGCCGAGGAGGAGGAAACGGAGGCAGGGGCACCGGCCGTGGGCGTGCCTGGGGTGCGCGGTCGTGCGAAGGCCATGGGGGTCCTCCGGATGTCGGGGCTTCCCGGGCGGGAGCGCCGAGAACAGTAGGAGCGCCGTGGTGTCGTGTACCTCACAACGGAGGTGAAGAACAGGCGAACAGCTGCCGCGCCGGGCGGGCCCGCCGGCACGGACCGGCGCCGGAGGTCGCACCTGTCGCGATTGACCCGTTCCGGCCGGGCGTGGTGGGATCTCCGGAGCTTGTGACGAAGGAGTGCGGCACGTGATCGGACTGGTCGCAGCCGTCCCGGCCGACGGGCCCGAGGACGCCCCGGTCCTGCGGATCGCCGCCCCGGACGACCGGCACGACGGGCACCGCCGGGACGACCGGCACGACCGGGACAGCGAGTACGAGCGGGACGACCCGGGCGGCAGCCTGCCGGTCCTCCCCCGCACCCTGGTGGCCGGCATCGGCGCGAGCAGCCGCGCCGAACGGACCGAGGTGCTGCGGCTGCTGACGGACACCCTCGCGGAGGCCTGCCTGGCCCGCTCCGCGGTGGCCCGGCTGGCGACCGTGGCGGGCAAGGCGGACCACCCGGCGGTGCGCTGGGCGGCCGAACACCTCACCGGGGTACCGGTGGACGAGTACCCGGCGGCGGCGCTGGCGGGAGTGCCGGTGCCGAACCCCTCCGCCGTGGTCGGCGCGGCCGTCGGCACCGCGAGCGTGGCCGAGGCGGCGGCGCTCGCGAGCGCGCCGGGCGGGCGGCTGGTGGTCGCCAAGCGCAGGTCGGCGGGGGCGACGGTCGCGATCGCCCGGGCGACGGTGCCCGGACGGATCGCGCTGCTCGACCTCGGCCCCAAACCCGGCCCCGTCCTCGGCCCCGGGTCCGGGTCCGGGTCCGGATCCTGCGTATCGGGGCCGCGGGTCCGGGCGGAGCTGCGGAGCGCCTCGGCGGTGGTGGGCACGCCGGCGGCGGTCGCGGCGGTGGCCGGTGTGCTCCGGCCGGACACCTGGCGGATCGCGGTGCCGGACGGCCCCCGGGCACCGCTCGACGCCTCCGGGAGGGCGCTCGACCGCACCGGGACGGCCGTCGCCCTCGCCTCCCACGGCCACACCGTGGCCCTGGTCACCCTCGGTGACGGCGCGCGGCTCACCGTGCCGCCCGGCCCGTACGAGGTCCACCCCGTCCACCTACGGCCCTGACCTCCCGCCCGCGCCCGAACCCGACCGCCCACGCCGTCCACATCGCCCCCACCATCCGCACCGCCCACAAGGAGACCCCACGTGACCGCCCCCGAACCCGACCTGCGCCACCACGGCGACGCCGAGGTGCGCGCCGACGGGCTCGGCCTGGTCGACCTCGCCGTCAACGTCCGCACCGGCACTCCCCCGGCCTGGCTGCGCGAGCACCTCGCGGCCACCCTCGGCGACCTCGCCGCCTATCCCGACCAGAGCGCCGCGCGCGCCGCGGTGGCCGCCCGGCACGCCCGCCCGGTCGAGGAGGTGCTGCTCACCTCGGGGGCGGCCGAGGCCTTCGTCCTGCTCGCGCGGGTACTGACGTCACATCACATCGTCGTCGTGCACCCGCAGTTCACCGAGCCGGAGGCGGCACTGCGGGACGCCGGGCACCGGGTGCACCGGGTGCTGCTCTCCCCCGGCGACGGGTTCCGGCTGGGCGCCGTCCCCGAGGAGGCTGACCTGGTCGTCCTCGGCAACCCGACCAACCCGACCTCCGTCCTCCACCCCGCCGAGGCCGTCGCCGCGCTGGCCCGGCCAGGGCGCACCCTGGTGGTGGACGAGGCGTTCATGGACGCCGTGCCGGGCGAGCGGGAGTCCCTGGCCTCCGTCCGCGACCTGCCCGGCCGGGTCGTCGTGCTGCGCAGCCTCACCAAGACCTGGGGCCTGGCCGGGCTGCGGATCGGCTACGTGCTCGGCCCGGCCCCGCTGATCGCCGACCTCGGCGCCGCCCAGCCGCTCTGGCCGGTCTCCACCCCCGCGCTGGCCGCCGCCGAGGTGTGCAGCGGCCCGGACGCGCTCGCCGAGGCGGAGCGGGCGGCGGCCGAACTGGCGCTCCGGCGCGAGCACCTGGTGAAGGGACTGGCCGCCTTCCGGTCGGTGCGACTGCACGGCGAACCGGCCGCCTCCTTCGTGCTGGTACGGCTGCCGGAGGCGGCGGCCGTCCGGGAGCGGCTGCGCGCGCACGGCTTCGCCGTCCGGCGCGGGGACACCTTCCCGGGGCTGGGCCAGGAGTGGCTGCGGATCGCCGTCCGGGACGAGGAGATCACCGACCGCTTCCTCGACGCCCTTGGGGCCGTGCTCGGTTCGGCGTGACGGCAGGCCCGGCCGGGCGGACGGCCGCGTTCAGTCCATCGTGATCCGGTCCCCGGTCCTGATCACGCCCGGCACCACCACCCGGGCGTACACCCCCGCGCAGGGCAACGCCGGCATGCCGTCCAGCGGCACCACCCGGTTCCGCTCGGCCGGGATGCGCAGCGCCTCGGGGCGGCGGGGCAGCGGCCCGTGCCGCAGGGTGGGGACGGCGCAGCGCGGGGTGGGCGCGATGACTCGCAGGAGCAGGGTCGGGCCGATCGCCAACTCCCGCCCCACCCAGGCGTTCTCGACGTAGCCCTCGCCCTCGGTGCGGATCACCAGGTTCGGCCGGTAGCGCTCGGCCTCGCTGCCGGTGGCGCGCAGGGTCGAGGTGGTGATCAGGTGCAGCGGCGCGAAGTCGAAGAAGCCGCCGTCCGGTACGGCGCGGCCCAACTCGTTGACGGTGAAGTCGGTTTCGGCCGCGCTTCCGCGAGCCAGCACCTCCTCGGGAACGGCCCGTTCGACGGTCGCGCCGGGCGGGCGCTCGTCGATCAGCGCGACCTCGCGGCCGAGCGCCTCGGACAGCTCCCGCTCGTCCGCGCCCCGGCCGTCCGGGCCGCTGACGGCCACGCGGCCGTCCGTCGTGGTCCTGGCCGTGTACCCGAGCAGGCCGGCCCACAGCCGGGGGCGCTTGGCGCTGGCCACCCGGCCGGTGGCCAGGTCGAGCAGCGCCCGCTCGCGGTCGCCGGCCAGGCCCCGGCCGGTCACCTCGGCCCGGTCGAGTTCCTCGCCGAGCAGCCCCTTCACCGGGTAGCGCCGCAGCCGTTCGACCGTACCGGCCACTCGCGTTCCGTTCGCTCCCGCCTCGGCCACGCCCGTCACTCGTCCTCCTCCGCCCATTCCCGCAGAGCCTCGAAGTGCAGCTCCCGCAGTCCGATCCGCGGGTCGACCCAGAGGGCCAGTGCCGGGGCCGGGTGGTTCGCCTCGATCCACTCGATGTCCTGCGGGCCGAGTTCGTCGTCCACCCAGACGAACGGGCGCCCGGCGGCCCAGGCGACCACGTCCCTGGTCTTCCAGTGCAGCCCGTCCGGGTCCTCCCGGAACTCCTCCGTCCAACGGATGTACGGGAGTTCGGGCAGACCGAGCGGCGGGGCGATGAAGGTGTTCGCCTCGTCCGTCCAGGTGCTGGCCCACACCAGTTCGTACGGCAGCGCCAGCAGTTCCTCACCGTGCGACGGGTTCAGCCAGACCCGCAGCGGCTTCACCCGCTCGCGCGGCAGCGGTGCGTGGCGGGCCACCCAGGACTCCGGCAGCATCCGGTGCGTCCAGTAGCCGTCCGGGCGGCGGGTCTTGGGCGCCGCGTAGGGGTTGAGCGGCCCGTCGACGTCGAGCAGGAGCAGCGGCCGCCCGGTCATGCGGCCTCCGCCCACTCCCGCAGCCTGGCGAAGTCCCCGGCCAGCAGGCCGATCCGGGGATTGACGTGCAGGGTGAGGGCCGGCCCCGGGTGGTGGGCGGCGATCCACTCCTCGTCCTGCGGGCCGAGTTCGTCGTCCACCCAGACGAACGGGCGCCCGGCGGCCCAGGCGACCACGTCCCTGGTCTTCCAGTGCAGCCCGTCCCGGTCCTCGCCGAACAGGTCGGACCAGCGGATGTACGGGAGTTCGGGCAGACCGATGTGCGGGCCTATGTGGGTGTTGGCCTCGCCCATCCACCCGGTGGCCCACACCAGTTCGTACGGCAGCGCGAGCAGTTCCCCGCCGTGCGACGGGTTCAGCAGGACCCGCAGCGGCTTGACCCGCGCGGCGGGGGGCCTGGCGTGTCTGGCACGCGTGGCCTGCCGGGCCCGGACCGCCGCCAGGTGCTCCTGCTTCGCCACCCACCAGGCGGGGCTCAGCCGGTGGGTGTCGTAGCCCTCGGGCCTCCGCTCCGGCGCGGCGAAGGGATTGAGTGGTCCGTCCACGTCGAGGAGGAGCAGGGGCTGCTGGGTCATGCCTTGAATTCTCGGTCCGCCGGGGGCGCTTGACCAGCGATTTGCGGGTCACGATCGGGCTCCCCCACCGCCGTCCCCACCGCCGTCCCCGCCCCCGCCCCCGCCGCCGTCACGGGCGGGTCCACAGGTTGCGGGCGGCGAGCAGCGGCAGCACGCCCTCGCCGAACCAGTACGCCTCCTCCAGATGCGGCATCCCGCTCAGCACGAACTCGTCGATGCCCAGCCCGTGGTACTCGCAGATCAGGTCCGCGACCTCCCGGTGGCTGCCCACCAGCGCCGTCCCGGCGCCACCGCGCAGCAGCCCGATGCCTGCCCACAGGCCGGGATGCACCTCCAGCCGCCGCGCCGAGCCGCCGTGCAGCGCGAGCATCCTCCGCTGTCCCTCCGACTCGCTCTCGGCGAGCGCCCGTTGGGTCTCCCGTACCCGGCCCGGGTCCATCGCGGCGAGCAGCCGCTCGGTCTCCGCCCAGGCCTGCGCGGCGGTGTCCCGGGTGATCACGTGCAGCCGGATGCCGAACCGGACGGTCCGGCCCCTGGCGGCGGCCAGTTCGCGGATCCAGCGGATCTTCTCCCCCACCTGGGCGGGCGGTTCGCCCCAGGTCAGGTAGACGTCCGCGTGGTGGGCCGCGACGTCGCCGGCGGCCGGGGAGGAACCGCCGAAGTACACCGTCGGCACCGGGTCGGGCAGCCGGTTCAGCCGCGCTCCCTCGACCCTCAGGTGCGGCCCGTGGTGGTCGACCGTCTCGCCGGCCCAGAGCCGGCGGGTGATGTCCAGGAACTCCCCGGTCCGCGCGTACCGGGCGTCCTTGTCCAGGAAGTCCCCGTAGGCGCGCTGCTCGGCGGACTCCCCACCGGTCACCACGTTGAGCAACAGCCTTCCGCCGGACTGCCGTTGGTAGGTCGCGGCCATCTGCGCGGCCAGTGTCGGGCTGATCTGCCCGGGCCGGAACGCCACCAGGTACTTCAGCCGCTCGGTCACCTGGCTCAGCATCGCGGTGGTCAGCCAGGCGTCCTCGCACCAGGCCCCGGTCGGTGTCAGTACCCCCTCGAAGCCCAACTGCTCGGCGCTGCGGGCGATCTGCCCGAGGTAGCCGACGCTCGGCGGCCGGTGGGAGCCGGCCGCGCCGGGCGTGGAGCCGTGACCGCCGCCGACGATCAGCCGGCTGTCGCCGTTGGTGGGGAGGAACCAGTGGAAGGTGAGAGCCATGGACGGACACACTCCTGGGGCGGGGACTGCCTGCGGTCGGTTGACGGAACCCACCGACTGCGACACCCCGCCGCCCACACCCGTCCCAGGTCCACGTGCAGCCTGCGCACGAGAAGCGGTCGGCCCGAAGCGGTCATGCCCCGATTCTCCGCGACTCCTCCACCCCGATCAAGACGCCCGAGCAGGACGCCCCGAGCAGGACGCCCGGCCAGGACGCCCCCGCCGTCGGCGGGCGTACGAACGTCCCGGACAGCCGAACGGCCGCAGGCCCCCTCCTGCACCTGGAGGGGGCCTGCGGCCGTGGCGTGCGCGCCTCGTGGCGCGGCGGATCAGACCTGGCCGGCCTTCTCCAGGGCCTCGCAGCAGGTGTTGATCATGAGCCGGGTGACGACGTAGGGGTCGACGTTGGCGTTCGGGCGGCGGTCCTCGATGTAGCCCTTCTTGTCCACCTCGACCTGCCACGGGATGCGCACCGAGGCACCACGGTCGGAGACGCCGTAGCTGTAGGAGTTCCACGGGGCGGTCTCGTGCTTGCCGGTCAGGCGGGACTCGATGTCGGCGCCGTACTGGGTGACGTGCTCCAGCACCTTCTCCTGGGAGCTGCCGAGCGCCTCGCAGGCGGTGATGATGGCGTCGTAGCCCTCGCGCATCGCCTTGGTGGAGAAGTTGGTGTGGGCGCCGGCGCCGTTCCAGTCGCCGCGGACGGGCTTCGCGTCGAGGGTGGCGTCGATGCCGAACTCCTCGGCGGTGCGGTAGAGCAGGTAGCGGGCGACCCACATGTCGTCGGAGACGGTCAGCGCGTCGACCGGGCCGATCTGGAACTCCCACTGGCCGGGCATGACCTCGGCGTTGATGCCGCAGATGGCCAGGCCGGCGCCGATGCAGCGGTCCAGGTGCAGCTCGACGATCTCGCGGCCGAAGACCTCCTCGGCGCCGACGCCGCAGTAGTAGCCGCCCTGCGGGGCCGGGTAGCCGCCCTCCGGGAAGCCGAGCGGGCGGGAGCCCTTGAAGAAGGTGTACTCCTGCTCGATGCCGAAGATCGACTCCTGCGCGGCGTACTTCTCGGCGACCTCGCGCAGCAGTGCGCGGGTGTTGGAGACGTGCGGGGTGCCGTCCGTCTCCAGGACCTCGCAGAGGACCAGGATGTTGTCGCCACCGCGGATCGGGTCCGGAATGACCCGCACCGGGTCCAGCACGCGGTCCGAGGCGTGGCCCTCGGCCTGGCTGGTCGAGGAACCGTCGAAGCCCCAGGTCGGGATCTTGTCGGCGTTGGGCAGGACGCGAGTCTTGGAACGGAGCTTCGCGGTCGGCTTGGTGCCGTCGATCCAGATGTACTCGGCCTTGATTGCCACGGCGTGTCCCTCGCATTGCTGGCTGGTGGGTGCCCGCGTAGCGTCGCAAGCCGCCGTTTCCCGGTTGTTCCTCTCGTGTAACGCGCATGTGAACCAACCGTCCGCATCGGCACGGTCACGGTGCGGGAGTGCCGGGGATGGCACTCCCGCCGTTCCGGGTGCCGTCAGTGACGGCGGGCGTGCGCGGCGCGACGGCGCCGGGTGGCCCACAGCGCGGCCGCCCCGCCCGCGACCAGCGCGGCGGCGCCGGCCGCGAGCGGGCCGGTGGCGCTGCTGCCGCCGGTGGCCGCCAGCTTCTCCGACGGCTGCGACGACTGCCGCGACTTCTCCGGCTTCTCCGCTCCGGCCTGCGGGTCGGCGGCCCGCGAGGCGGTGGTGTCGGCGACCGGCTGGGCGGCGGGCGCGCTGGTGGGCGCGGCGCTCGGGGCGGCCGGGCCCGACGGGGTGGCCGGCGGCGCGGTGGGCTTCTCACAGCTCACCGAGGCGACGGTGATCTTCCCGGTGACCTTGGCGACGTTCAGGTTCAGCGGGTTCACCTCCACCTGCACCTCCAGGGCCGAGGCGGCGGCGGTGGTCGTGGTGACGGTCTTCTTGGAGAACTCCACCGAGACGCTGCCGATCAGCGGCACCTCCACCTTGGTCGGCCCGTACAGGCCGATGGTGACCGGCTTGCCGAGCACACTGAGCCTGACCGGCGCGATCACGTCGGCGGTCGGCTTCCCGTCGACCGGACAGGTCGCCTCGGCGCTCATCGTCTCCAGGCCCAGCAGCGCGGTGGCGGGCAGGCCCGGGGCGTGCACGTCGGCGTTGACCAGCTTGACGGAGGCGGTGGCGCCCTTGGCGTCGACGCGGGTCACCGACTTGCCGACGTCCGCCTTGACCAGGGTGACCGGACCCTGCTGGTCGACCCCGGCCACCGTGGCGGTGAGCATCGAGCCGTCGCGCTGCGCGGGCGACTCCACCTTGTTCAGCGCGATGTTCACCGGGACGTCCACCGCCTTGTTCAGCAGGCTGACGTCCAGGTCGAGTTCGGCGGTGACGGCGCGCGCCTTACCGGGCGACGGGGCGGGTTCGGCCGCCTGGACGGGCGCGGCGGTGAGCAGCGTGCTCGCCACCAGCGCGGTGGCCGCGGCAGCGGCGGAAGCGGAAACGATTCGGCGAGAAGACATGGCGATACCCCCACACGGATGAAACGATGAGACGCCAGTCTTCTCGAACAATCCGTCACATGAGTAACACGGAACGTCATTTCACTCGTTGGAGTGAGATTGACGTTTCGTGCTGACTCAACTCCGCTCCGGAATCGCCGAATTGCGGTCGCAAACCGCTACGGCAGCCGCCAGTCCACCGGCTGCGCCCCCTGCCGCACCAGCAGCTCGTTGGCCCGGCTGAACGGCCGCGAGCCGAAGAAGCCGCTGTTCGCCGAGTACGGGCTCGGGTGCGCCGACTCGATCGCCGGGATGTCCCCGAGCAGCGGCCGCAGGTTGCGGGCGTCACGCCCCCACAGGATCGCCACCAGCGGACCGCCGCGCGCCGCCAGCGCCCGGATCGCCTGCTCGGTGACCTCCTCCCAGCCCTTGCCCCGGTGCGCGGCCGGCTTGCGCGGCGCGGTGGTCAGCGCCCGGTTGAGCAGCAGCACGCCCTGCTTCGTCCACGGGGTGAGGTCCCCGTCGGACGGCTGCGGCAGGCCCAGGTCGTTCCCGTACTCCTGGTAGATGTTGATCAGGCTCGCCGGGATCGGCCGCACCTCCGGCCCCACCGAGAAGCTGAGCCCGACGGCGTGGCCCGGGGTCGGGTACGGGTCCTGCCCGACGATCAGCACCCGCACGTCGGCGAAGGGCTGCTGGAAGGCCCGCAGCACGTTCGGGCCGGAGGGCAGGTAGGTACGGCCTGCGGCCAGTTCGGCGCGCAGGAAGTCGCCCATCGCGGCGACCCGTCCGGTGACGGGTTCCAGGGCGGTGGCCCAGCCGGGCTCGACGATCTCGTTCAGTGGACGCGGTGCCATGGTCGCCACCCTATCGGCCTACACCGACAGGGCGTTCAGCGGATGATCATGTGAACGAGGCCCGGCGAGGGCCCGGCGAGCGCCGCCCGGGCCACCCGCCCGAAGCACCCGCCCCGCCACCCCGGCCCGCCACCGCGGCCACCCCGGCCGCCCCGGCCGCCCCGACGCGGCTACCCGACCGGCCGCCCCCGCAGCACCACCAGCCGCGGGTCGGCGAGCACCCGGACGTCCGCCCGCGGGTCCTGCGCGTACACCACGAAGTCCGCCGGCGCGCCCTCCTCCAGCCCCGGCCGCCCCAGCCACTCACGCGCCCCCCAGCTCGCCGCCGACAGCGCCTCGGCCGGGCTCAGCCCCGCCCTGACCAGCTCCGCCACCTCGTCCGCGACCAGCCCGTGCGCCAGCGAGCCGCCCGCGTCGGTACCGACGAACACCGGGATGCCGGCCTCGTGCGCGGCGCCCACGGTGTCGTACCGGCGCTCGTGCAGCCGCCGCATGTGCGCCGCCCAGGCCGGGAACCTGCCCTCGCCGCCGGCCGCGAGGTCGGGGAAGGTCGCGATGTTGACCAGGGTCGGCACGATCGCCACCCCGCGCTCGGCGAAGACCGGGATCAGCTCCTCGGTCAGCCCGGTGGCGTGCTCGACGCAGTCGATCCCGGCCGCCAGCAGGTCCGGCAGCGACTCGGCGGAGAAGCAGTGCGCGGTGACCCGCGCGCCCTCCTCGTGCGCCGCCGCGATCGCCTCGGCGAGCGCGTCGCCCGGCCAGCAGGCGGCGAGGTCGCCGCGCTCGCGGTCGATCCAGTCGCCGACCAGCTTCACCCAGCCGTCCCCGCGCCTGGCCTCGGCCCGGACGTAGGCGGCCAGGTCGCCGGGCTCGATCTCGTGCGCGTAGTTGCGGATGTAGCGGCGGGTGCGGGCGATGTGCCGCCCGGCGCGGATGATCCGGGGCAGGTCCTCGCGCTCGTCGATCCAGCGGGTGTCGGCGGCCGAGCCCGCGTCGCGGATCAGCAGGGTGCCGGCGTCCCGGTCGGTGAGCGCCTGCTTCTCGCTGGTCTCGGCGTCCACCGCGCCGTGCGCGTCCAGGCCGACGTGGCAGTGGGCGTCCACCAGACCGGGCAGCACCCAGCCGGTCACCGTCCGCACGTCCCCGGCGGTCGGCGGGCGGGTGAAGCTCACCCGGCCGTCCACCACCCAGAGTTCGTCCCGGACGTCCTGCGGACCGACCAGCACCCGACCCCGCACGTGCAGCACCGCGCCATCGCTCATGGCCGCACTCTACCGACGGGCGGGTTCCGTGTAAGCGGTCGCCATGGGGCAGACTCGTTGCCGGCACCCCCACCCCGCGAAAGGCGATAAAGACGTGAGTCCCTTCCTCGACCTGCCCCCGCTCAGCGCCGCCGAGTTCGCGGCGATCGAGGACCGGGTGGCCTCGCTGCTGCACACCGAGGCCGACGTGATCGTCACCCAGGGCGAGGCCCTGCTCCCCCTGGAGGCCGCGATCCGCGGCGCCGCGCACCCCGGCTCGACCGCCCTGAACATCGTCACCGGCCCGTACGGGCAGACCTTCGGCAACTGGCTGCGCTCCTGCGGCGCGAAGGTCGTCGACCTGGCCGTCCCGTTCGACAGCGCGGTGAGCGCCGAGCAGGTGGCCGAGGCCCTGGAGAGCACGCCGGAGATCGACTTCGTCTCCCTGGTGCACGCCGAGGCCGCCACCGGCAACACCAACCCGGTCGCCGGGATCGGTGCCGCGGTGCGCGAGCACGGCGCGCTGCTGATGCTCGACGCGGTCGCCTCCGTCGCGGCCGAGCCGCTGCTCACCGACGAGTGGGGCGTCGACCTGTGCGTCATCGGCGGCCAGAAGGCGATGGGCGGCCCGGCCGGGGTGTCCGCCGTGTCCGTCTCCGAGCGCGCCTGGGAGCGGATCACCGCCAACCCGGCCGCCCCGCGCCGCTCCTACCTCTCGCTGCTCGACTGGAAGGAGCGCTGGACCGACGCCGGCCGCACCGTACTGCCGCACGCCCCGGCCCAGTTGGAGATGCTCGCGCTCGGCGCCTGCCTGGACCGGATCGCCGCCGACGGCCTGCCCGCCGTGATCGCCCGCCACCGCGCCGCCTCCGCCGCCACCCGGGCCGGGGTCCGCGCGCTCGGCACCCTGTCCCCGTACGTCGTCGAGGACGCCCACGCGGCCCCGGTCGCCACCACCCTGCGCACCCCGGACGGCGTCGACGCGACCGCCCTCGCCGCCCGCCTCGACCCGGCCCTGCCGGTCCAGCCGGGCGGCGGCGCGCTGGCCGGCTCGATGCTGCGGGTCAACCACTACGGCCGGGCGGCCTCGCCGGACACCGTCCGCGCCTGCCTCACCGGCCTCGCCGGGGCGACGGACGCCGACCCGGCGCCCGCCCTGGCCGCCGCCGAGGCCGCCTGGAGCGCGGCCGTCGCGGCCTGAGCGACCCGCCCGCACACGGCGGCGGCTCCGCGGGACGTCCCGCGGAGCCGCCGCCGTACCCGGGCTCAGTGCCCGTTGACGTCCACCACCTCGACGCCCCGGATGTTCCGCTCGATCTCCTCCGCCGACAGCGCGATCGCCAGCGCCCAGTAGTAGACGACCAGCGAGAACGCCACCACGACGGCGATGTCCCACCACAGCGGCAGGTTCCCCCGCGCGCCCACCCCGAAGGTGCCCTGCCAGGAGATCAGGCCCATGCCGACCAGGTAGACCGGCAGCCACTGCCCGGCCCCGAAGTCCATCCGGGGCGCGTTCGGCACCCCCTTCGAGCGCGCGTACCAGGAGTACCCGCCGAGCAGCAGGTAACCGGTCACGATCGCCAGGCCCAGTCGCCACAGGGTGTCCCAGCCGGACCAGTAGACGACCAGGCTCGCCACCACGAAGGCCAGCGGCGAGACCACCGCGCCGCCGGGCAGGTGGTACGAGCGCTCCATCCCCGGCAGCCGCTTGCGCAGCACCCCGAAGGCCAGCGGCGCGCCCGCGTACATCAGCACCACCGCCGAGGTGATGAACCCGACCAGCCGCTGCCAGCTCGGGAAGGGCAGGAAGCAGATCACCCCGGCCGCCCAGGCGATGAGCAGGCCGAGCCAGGGCACCGCGCGCTTGTCGGTGGACTGGAGGGCCGGCGGCGCGTAGCCGTTGCGGCTCAGGCCGTAGGTGACCCGGGAGCTGGAGGTGATGTAGACCAGCCCGGTGCCGGCCGGTGAGATCACCGCGTCGACGAACAGCACGGTGGCCAGCCAGCCGAGGCCGATCAGGGTCGCGAGGCCGGCGAACGGCCCGCTGATCCCCGGGTAGTCGAGGGTGCTCCAGCCCTGGGCGAAGGTCTCCGGCGGCAGCGCGCCGATGAACACCACCTGGAGCATCACGTAGACGACGGTGCCGACCACGACCGAGCCGAGCACGGCGCGCGGGATGTCCCGGCGCGGGTTGCGGCTCTCCCCCGCCCACTGGATGGCCTGCTCGAAGCCGAGCAGCGCGAAGATCACCCCGCTGCTGCTGATCGCCGTGAGCACGCCCTTGGCGCCGTCCGGCGCGAAGCCGTGCACGTCGAAGTTGGAGGCGTGGAACTCGGTGAGGCCGAGCGCGAAGATCGTCAGCACCGGGATGGCGACCTTCCACACGGTGGCCGCGCTGTTGGTGTGCGCGAGCAGCCGGACGCCGAGGAAGTTGACCGCGACGAACACCCCGAGCAGGAGGGCCGCGACCACGAAGCCGAGCCCGGTGAGGGTCAGGTCGTCGTGCAGCAGGCCGCGCGCCCAGGTCCAGTGCCGGGCGTAGTTGATCATCGCCTGCACCTCGATCGGCGCGATGGTCGCGGCCTGGAGCCAGGTGAACCAGCCGAAGGACATCCCGGCGAACCCGCCGAAGGCGTAGTGCGGGTAGCGCGCCGTGCCGCCGGCCACCGGGAACAGCCCGCCCAGTTCGGCGTGCACCAGCGCCAGCAGGATGATCGCCACCGCGCCGATGCCCCAGGACAGCAGCGCCGCCGGCCCGGCCGCCACCACCGCCTTCTGCGCCCCGAACAGCCAGCCGGATCCGATGATCGCCCCGACCGAGGCCCAGAGCAGTCCGACGACGCCGACTTCGCGCCGCAGCCCGGTGCGCCCCGAGGCCGGCGGGTTGGAGGAGGAGTGGGCCATGGCCGGTCACCTCTCGAAGCAGGAGGAATTCCTCCGACAGTGCCGCAGCCCCACCGCCTCCCCGCCCCGGGACACCCCGCACCCCGCTCCCCTCACTCGAACAGCCCGTCGGGTGCGACCTCCCGGCACAGTTCCCGCAGCGTTCACCTGCCGGGCACGCGGAACTCACCGGGGGCAGGCAGGCTCCAGACCGCGGAGTGAAGTTGGCTATACAACTTCAGCCGATACGACAGCCGTAGTCCCGCCGAGGAGGAGACCGATGACCGAGCTGCCGCCGTACTGGCTGCGCGACAACTGCCCGTGCGCCGAGTGCCGGGACCCGCGCAACGGACAGAAGCTGTTCCAGATCGGCGACCTGCCGCAGGGGCTCGCGATCGCGACGAGCACCGAGGCCGACGGACACCTGGAGGTGCTCTGGTCGGACGGGCACCGCTCCCGCTACCCGCTGGAGTGGCTCGACGAGACGGACGGGGGCGACGGGCGCACCGAGCGGGACAAGCGGCTCTGGACGGCCGCGGACTTCGCGCCCGGCATCCCGGAGGCCCGGTGGGAGGCCTACCTGACCGACCCGGCCGAGCAGGCCGCCGTGCTGGCCGCGGTACGGAGCGACGGTTTCGCGGTGCTGCGCGGGGTGCCGGCGCTGGAGCGGCAGGTGCTGCGGGTGGCGGAGAGCTTCGGGTACGTCCGGGTCACCAACTACGGGGAGCTGTTCGACGTCCGGGTCGAGCCGGACCCGAACAACCTGGCCTTCACCAGCGTCGCCATCGCCCCGCACAGCGACAACCCGTACCGGGACCCGGTGCCGACGCTCCAGTTGCTGCACTGCCTGGAGAACTCGGCGACCGGCGGCGACTCCGGCCTGGTGGACGGGTTCAAGGCGGCGGCCCTGCTGCGCGAGGAGGCGCCGGACGACTTCGGGACGCTCACCCGCACGCCCGTCCCGTTCGTGTTCCGCGACCACCGCACCGAACTTCGCGCCGACCGCCCGCTGATCGACGTGGGCGCCGACGGGAGGATCCGCGAGGTCAGGTTCAACAACCGGTCGATCGGCACCCTGCGGGGCGAGGGCCTGGGCGCCTTCTACACCGCCTACCGCCGCTTCGCCGCGATCACCCTGCGCCCCGAGCTCCAGCTCACCTTCCGGCTCACCCCCGGCGACTGCCTGATCTTCGACAACACCCGTCTGCTGCACGCCCGTACGGCCTTCCAGCAGGACGGCCACCGGCATCTCCAGGGCTGCTACGCCGACGTGGACGGGCTGAACAGCACCCTCGCCGTGCTGCGCCGCCGCGCCGCCGCGCTGGACGCGATCGCCGCCCTGTTCGCGGGCGAGGGCGCCGGGGAGTACCTGGGCGAGGAGGTCACCATGGCCGAGCACATGCTCCAGGCCGCCGCTGCCGCCGAGGCCGCGGGGGCGCCGGACCACCTGGTCGCCGCCGCACTGCTGCACGACATCGGGCACTTCTTCGACGCGCACGGCCAGGAGTCCTCACACGGACAGAATCTGATGAAGGGTCAGGACAACCGGCACAGCGACTCGGGGGCCGACTGGCTGGCCCGCTGGTTCGACCCCGAGGTCACCGAGCCGGTCCGGCTGCACGTGGCCGCCAAGCGCTACCTGTGCGCGGTCGAGCCCGGCTACCGGGAGAAGCTCTCCGCCGCCTCCGAGTACACGCTGAACGTCCAGGGCGGCCCGATGGACGAGCGCCAGGCCGCCGCCTTCGCCGAACTCCCGGGCGCCCGGGACGCGGTGGCGGTGCGGCGCTGGGACGAGCAGGCGAAGGTGGCCGGCGCGCCGACGCCGGGCTTCGCTCACTACCGCCCGCTGCTCGCCGCGCTCATGCGGTAGCGGGGCAGGACGGACGGGGCAGGCAGGGCGGACGGAACGGGCGGGGCGGGCGGGGCGGGCCGGCCCGCCCGTCCGGTCGGGCCCGGGCTCAGTCCAGCTCCCGCGCGTGCCGCGAAAGCGCCGAGGTGGCCAGGGAGTTGTGCACGCTGAACGCCACCGTCCCCGGCAGGTAGCGGTCCTGGGACCACTCCACCGGCGTGCCCGTCGGGTCGGTGGTGCGGCGCCGCTCGCGCAGCAGCGGACCGCCCCGGCGGCAGCCGAGCAGCCGGGCGTCCTCGGCGTTGGCGGCGACGACGTCGATGGTGTGGTCGGCGTCGGTGAACAGGATGCCGTGCTCGCGCAGCACCTCGGTGTGCGAGACCACGTCCGGCGGCAGCTCGGCGACGATCTCGCCGACCCTCGGCGGGTAGACGGTGCGCTCGACCATCACCGGCGCGCCGGACAGCGTCCGCAGCCGGACGATGACGTACACCTCGGCGCCCGGCTCCAGGCGCAGTTGCTCGCGCTCGGCGGCGTCGGCGGGGCGGCGCACCAGCGAGTCCAGGATGCCGCCGGGCTCCTCGCCCATCGAGTACGCCCAGTGCGTGAAGCTGAGCAGTTCGGAGAAGCTCTGCACCCGGGCGCCGCCGAGCACCACCCGGCGGGTGCCGCGGCGGGAGGTGACCAGTCCGTCGGAGCGCAGCACCGCGAGCGCCTGGCGGACGGTGCCGCGGGAGACGCCGTACTGCTCGGCCAGCGCGCCCTCGGCGGGCAGCCGGCCGGCCTCGCCGAACGCGCCGGTGGTGATCGCTTCCCGCAGGTCGGCGGCCACCTTCCGGTACAGCGCGCCGGGGCGCTCGGCCGGGCGTTCCCCGGTGGCCGGGTGGTCTCCGGCTGCCGGGCGCCCCTCGGCCTCGGGGCGCTGGGGCTCAGTTGCCACGTCAGTCAAGTTCCCTCCTGGGGCGGTGTCCTGCGCAGCCGTACCGGCGCGGACAGCCCGACCCTATCCCGCTGCGCCTTCGAAGCATCGCACCGAACGGATCACGCTCCGATGGCCTGGTTCCACCGTTCCCGCAGCCGACCCCGGTTCCGGGCCGTCCGTTCACCTTCCCGTCACCGGGCTCCGGCGTACTTACTGATGTCAGCAAAGTTGGCTAGTCAACTCGGACGACGTCGAACAGCCGCTCACCCCGGCGGGACCGCCGTCTTCGCGAGACGCCAGCCCGCGGACCATCCCGCGAACGCCCCTCGCAGTACGCCCCCCAACAGGAGACTTCCCCGTGACCGTGCACCGCGCCCGCGCCGCCGCCTTCGCGGCCGTACTGACCGCCGCCGCGCTCTCCCTCACCGCCTGCGGCTCCGCCGGTTCGAGCGCCAAGTCCGGCGACGCCGCCAAGGGCGGCGGCAAGGACGCCAAGACGGCCGTCTCCGCCGCCGACTTCGGCGGCATGGACGGCCTGGTCGCCGCCGCCAAGAAGGAGGGCAAGCTGCACGTCATCACGCTGCCCCGGGACTGGGCGAACTACGGCAAGATCATCGACAGCTTCAAGGCCAAGTACGGCATCGAGGTCGAGGAGGAGAACCCGGACGGCTCCAGCCAGGACGAGATCAACGCGATCAACTCCCGCAAGGGCCAGGACCGCGCCCCCGACGTGGTCGACCTGGGCAGCGCCTTCGCCCTCCAGGCGGTCAAGGACGGCATCCTCGCCCCCTACAAGGTGGCCACCTTCGACAAGGTGCCGGACACCATGAAGGACGCGAACGGCGCCGCCGTCAACGACTACGGCGGCTACGTCTCGATCGGCTGCGACGCCAAGAAGATCGCCAACTGCCCCAAGACCTTCGCCGACCTGCTCAAGCCGGAGTACAAGGGCCAGGTCGCCCTCAACGGCAACCCGACCAAGTCCGGCTCCGCCTTCGGCGGCGTCTACGCGGCCGCGCTCGCCAACGGCGGTTCGCTGGACAACATCCAGCCCGGCATCGACTTCTTCGGCAAGCTGAAGCAGTCCGGCAACTTCAACCCGGTCGAGTCGACCCCGGCCACCGTCGAGAAGGGCGAGACCCCGATCTCGATCGACTGGTCCTACCTGAACGCCGGCTACACCGACGAGTTCAAGGACAAGGGCGTCGACTGGAAGGTCTCCATCCCCACCGACGGCTCCTACGCCCAGTTCTACAACCAGGGCATCAACAAGTGGGCCCCGCACCCGGCGGCCGCCCGCCTGTGGCAGGAGTACCTGTTCAGCACCGAGGGCCAGAACCTCTTCCTCGGCGGCTACGCCACTCCGTCCACCTTCGAGGCCCTGAAGAAGGACGGCACCCTGGACACCGCCGGCGCCGCGAAGCTGCCGACCGTCGAGAAGCCGTTCACCACCTTCCCCACCGTGGACCAGATCAACGCGGCCAAGAAGGTCGTCACCGAGAACTGGACCAAGGCCATCGCGGGCTGACCACCCCGCCACGCACCGAACCTCGGGCTGAGAAAAGGCACTCATGACCACGGCTCCCACCCCGGTGCCGACCACCCCCGCCGCCACCTCCCCCGGTGGCGGCGCGGGGGCGTCCGCCACCGCCACGACCTCCCCCGCCACCACCGCTCCCGCCCCGCGCCGACGGCGGTTCGCCCGCCTCGGCGGCGCGTCCTGGCTGGCCGCCGTACCGCTGCTGCTGTTCTTCCTGATCGGCTTCGGACTTCCGACCGTCGCCATCGTGATCGGCGCCTTCACCACCTCCAGCGACGCGGAGACCGGCGCCGGGCAGTTCACCCTCGACAACCTGGCGGACTCCGTCCAGGGCGGCTACCTGACGGCCATGCTGAGCAGCCTCAAGCTCTCCGCGCTGACCGCGCTGCTCGCCACCGCGCTCGGGCTGCCGCTCGCCCAGGCCGTCGTCACCTCCCGGCACGGCTGGCTGCGCCAGGCGGTGCTCACCGCCTCCGGAGTGCTCGCCAACTTCGGCGGCCTGCCGCTCGCGTTCGCGTTCGTCGCCACCCTCGGCAACGCCGGCGAGATCACCAAGCTGCTGCACCTCACCGACCACGGCTGGTCGCTGTACTCGTTCACCGGTCTGACGATCGTGTACCTGTACTTCCTCATCCCGCTGATGGTGCTCACCATCACCCCGGCCCTGGACGGCCTGCGGACCCAGTGGCGCGAGGCGGCCCAGAACAACCGCGCCACCACCGTCCAGTACTGGCGGCACGTCGCCCTGCCGATCCTGCTGCCCTCCCTGCTCGGCGGCTTCGTGCTGCTGTTCGGCAGCGCCTTCGCCGCCTACGCGACGGCCGCCGCCATGGTCGGCGCGACCGTCCCGCTGGTAAGCCGCTCGATCGCGGACGCGCTCTCCGGCAACGTGCTGGTCGGCCAGGGCAACCTCGCCCTCGCCCTCAGCCTCAACATGATCGTCGTGGCCGTCCTGGTGATGGCCGTGTACCTCCCCCTCCAGCGCCGGAGCGCCCGATGGCTCAGCTGACCACCCCCGCCCGTCCCGGCCGCCGCACCGTGCGCTGGTGGCGCGGTGCCGTGCTGCTGCTCGCCGGCGTCTACTTCACCGTCCCGCTCGCGGCCTCCTTCTGGTTCTCCATCGACGACCCCCAGGGCATCTCCTTCGCGGCCTACACCGGGCTGCTCTCCGCCCCCGGCTTCCTGGACAGCCTCTGGCTGACCCTCGGCCTCGCCCTCGTCACCGTCGTGGTGCTGCTGCTCCTGCTCGTCCCGGCGCTGATCGCCGTCCGGCTCGGCTCGCCGAAGCTGCGCCCGGTCATCGACGTGCTCTGCACCCTGCCGCTGGTCGTCCCGCCGGTCGCCCTGACCGCCGGCCTGATCGGCGTGCTCAAGTGGGGCCCGGACTACCTGATGGACACCCCGTTCTTCCAGACCTTCGTGTTCATCCAGAACCCCGACTTCCCGCTGGTGCTGGTCATCGCCTACGTGCTGATGGCCCTGCCGCTCGCCTACCGCGCCCTGGACGCCGGCCTGCGCTCGATCGACGTGCGCACCCTGGTCGAGGCCGCCCGCAACTGCGGCGCGAGCTGGCCGCGCGCGGTGTTCACCGTCGTCCTGCCCAACCTGCGCGGGGCCCTGCTGAACGCCTCCTTCCTCACCCTGGCCCTGGTGCTCGGCGAGTTCACCGCAGCCTCGATCCTCGGCTTCCAGCCCTTCCCGGTCTGGATCTACTCGGTCGGCAACAGCCAGGCCCACATGTCGGTCGCGGTCTCCATCCTGAGCCTGCTGCTCACCTGGCTGCTGCTGCTCCTGCTGGCCACCGCCGGGCGCGAGCGCCGCACCAAGACCGCCACCTCCTGAACCCCACCCGGAGTCACCCATCATGACCACGGCCACCGCCATCGCCAACGGCGTCCCGCTCTCCCCCGGCAGCGCCACCGTCGAGTTCCGCTCCCTGCGCCGCGCGTTCGGCACCACCACCGCCCTCGACGGCCTGGACCTGACCGTCCGGCCGGGCGAACTGCTCGCCCTGCTCGGCCCGTCCGGCTGCGGCAAGACCACCGCGCTGCGCGTCCTGGCCGGCTTTGAGCAGCACGACTCCGGCGAGGTGCTGGTCGACGGCCGGGACATCACCGCGATCCCCGCGCACAAGCGCGACGCCGGCATGGTCTTCCAGTCCTACAGCCTCTTCCCGCACCTGACCGCGCTGGACAACGTCGCCTTCGGGCTGCGGATGCGCGGCGCCGGCAAGGCCGAGCGCCGCAAGCGGGCCCAGGAGCTGCTGGAGCTGGTCGGCCTGCCGCAGCGCGCCGAGCACTACCCGCACCAGATGTCCGGCGGCCAGCAGCAGCGCATCGCGCTCGCCCGCGCGCTCGCCCTCCAGCCGCGCGTCCTGCTGCTGGACGAGCCGCTGTCCGCGCTGGACGCCAAGGTCCGCCTCCAGCTGCGCGACGAGATCCGCCGCCTCCAGCAGGAGCTGGGCATCACCACCCTGTTCGTCACCCACGACCAGGAGGAGGCGCTGTCGATGGCCGACCGGGTCGCGGTGCTGCGCGCCGGCCGGCTGGAGCAGTGCGCCACCCCGTCCGAGCTGTACGGCCGGCCGGCCACCGCCTTCGTCGCCGAGTTCGTCGGCACCATGAGCCGCATCCCGTGCACCCGCACCCCGGACGGCGTCGAGGTGCTCGGCCGCCGCCACGCGGTGGACGGCGAGGTCCCTGCCGACGGCGAACTCCAGGTGCTGGTCCGCCCGGAGAACGTCATCCTGACCCCGGACGAGGACGGCCCCGGGATCGTCGTCACCGCCTCCTTCCTGGGCGCCGTCACCCGGCTCACCGTGCGCCTGGCGGACGGCACCGAGGTCAAGGCCGACCTGCCCACCGAGGCCGCCGCCGCGCTGCCGGCCGGCGCGCGGGCCGCGCTCACCCTGCCGGACCGCCCGGTACTGGTGGACCGCCGCGCGGCCTGAGAGCCTCGTACCTCCCCGCTCTCCGCCCGTGGAAGCGCCGAAGAACCACCGAAGGTACCGCCATGCCTGACACCGCCATGCCCGCATCCCCCGCCCGGCCCGCCGCCGTCCTGTTCGACATGGACGGCACCCTGGTCGACACCGAGCAGCTGTGGTGGCAGACCGCCGCCGAGCTCGCCGAGGAGCTGAACCGCCCGCTCACCGACCAGGACGCCCCCGAGGTGCTCGGCCAGGCCGTCGAACACACCGCCGCCCATCTGCACAGGGTCAGCGGCACCAGCCTCGGCGAGGCCGAACTCGCCTTCCGGCTGGGCGAGTCCTTCGCCGGCAAGGTCGCCGCCGAGACGGTGCCGCGCCCCGGCGCGCTCGCCCTGCTGGCCTCGCTGCGCGACGCCCGGGTGCCCACCGCACTGGTCTCCGCCTCCCCGCGCCGGGTGGTGGACCTGGTGCTGTCCGCCATCGGCCGGGACTGGTTCGCCGTCACCCTGGCCGCCGAGGACACCGCGCGCACCAAGCCCGCGCCCGACCCGTACCTCGCCGCCGCCGAGCGGCTCGGCCTGGACCCGGCCGTCTGCCTCGCCGTCGAGGACACCCCGACCGGGGTCGCCTCCGCCACCGCGGCCGGCTGCGCCGTGCTCGCCGTGCCGTCCACCCCGGTGCCGATGCCCGAGGGCGAGCGGATCACCCTGCTCGCCAGCCTGGAGCAGGCCGACCTCGCCCTGCTCGGGAAGCTCGCCGCCGCCGGCGCGGTTCGACCCTGACATGCCCTATCTGCTGCTCACCCTCGCCATCGTCAGCGAGGTCTGCGCCACCAGCTGCCTCAAGCTCACCGAGGGGTTCTCCCGGCTCTGGCCGAGCCTCGGCGTCGGCCTCGGCTACGCGCTCTCCTTCCTGCTGCTCGGCCGCGCGCTCAAGCACATACCGGTCTCGGTGGCGTACGCGGTCTGGTCCGGGGCCGGCACCGCGGCGGTCGCCGGGATCGGCGTGGTCGCCTTCGGCGAGTCGCTCGGGCGGCTCCAGTGGCTGGGGATCGCGCTGGTGATCGTCGGGGTGGTCGTGCTCAACCTCAGGAGCGGCCACTGACCCGGCCGGCTCCACGGAGCACCCCACTGACGCGCCGGGGCGGGGCGGACCCGCCCCGCCCCGGCGCCCTGACGGCGGACGGGCGGTTCCTGCTCGCCCGGGTCCGGCTGATGATCTCGACACCGGCACTGCGGGCCCGCCACCTGGACAACCGGTACGCCCTCCGGCAGGCCCTCGCCGCCACCTTCGGCGAGCCCGTCGCCCCGCGGGAGTGAGCGCCCGTCAGTCGGCCGCCACCCGGAATCCGATGTTGCCGGCCGAGCTGTCCGGGGTGTTGGAGCTGCGCGCCGCCACCCGGTAGCGGTTGCAGTAGGACGCGTGGCACAGGTGGGAGCCGCCCCGCATCACCCGCGCCGCGCCGCCCGGCGGGCCGAGGGGGTCGCGGCGCGGGGCGCCGGCGTGGCGGTGGTGGTCGGGGCTGAACCAGTCGGCGCACCATTCCCACACGTTGCCGACGGTGTTGTACAGCCCGAAGCCGTTGGGGCGGAAGGCGGTCACCGGGGCCGTGGCCCGGTGACCGTCGGCGGCCGTGTTCAGCGTGGGGAAGATTCCCTGCCAGGTGTTGCACCGGTGCCGCCCGCCCGGGGTGAGGTCGTCGCCCCACGGGTAGCGGGCCTGCTCCAGGCCGCCCCGGGCCGCGTACTCCCACTCGGCCTCGGTGGGCAGCCGGGTGCCGGACCAGGCGCAGTACGCCCGCGCGTCACTCCAGGAGACGTGGACGACGGGGTGGTTCTGGCGGGTGGTGACCGTGGAGCCCGGCCCCTCCGGTGCCCGCCAGGTGGCCCCCGGGACCGCCCGCCACCACGGCACCCCGGCCACCGCCTCGGCGGTGGCCGCGAGTTGTGGCGGCAGGAAGTCTTCGAAGACGTACGAGAAGCCGAACGCCTCGGCCCCGGTGCGGTAGCCGGTGTCCTTGACGAAGGTCGCGAAGGCGGCGTTGGTCACCGTGGTCGGCGCGATCCGGAACGGGCTCAACTCGACGGTGCGGACGGGCCCTTCACCGTCGGCCGGGTAGCCGTCGCGGTCGTCCGTGCCCATCAGGAAGCGTCCGCCCGGCAGTTCGGTCAGCTGCCGCGCCACCCGGGCCCCCCGCGGTGCGGCGGGCAGCGGTGCGGCGGGCGGAAGTGCGACGGGCGCGACGGGCCGGTCCGTTCCTCGTACTGGAGTGCAGCAGCGTCCGGGGGTGGTCGGCACAGGGTTTCCTCCGGAAGGTCCCGGGCCCGGGGGCGGCTGTGCGCCACCGCCCCCGGGCCGTCGGTCGGCGGGTCGGTCAGGCCGCCCGGTCGGCGGCCAGCTGCGCCGCCAGTGCCGGGATGTCGAGCGCCTGCTCCTCCTGCGGCGTGGCCTGGTGGAGCAGGTTGGTCAGCTGGTACGGGTCGGCCGAAAGGTCGTAGTACTCGCGGAACTTCACCTCGCCCGTCCCGGACACCACGCCGTCGGCGTCGGTGTGCAGCGCGTAGTACTCGGTGTACTGCCGGCCCTTGGCCACGTACGAGGACCAGGTGGGCGGGCCGCCCGCCGCCGTGCCCTGCTTCCACCACTCCACCAGCAGGTGGTCCCTGCTGTGGGCGGTGAGCAGCGAGTGGCCGTCCTGCGGGGTGTCGGGCGTGATCCCGGCGGCGTCGAGGATGGTCGGGGCGACGTCGATGTTGGCGACGATCCGGTTGTCGACCGTGCCCGCGCCGAGCCCGCCGGCCGGCCAGGACAGGTAGAACGGCACCTCGTGGGCCGGGGAGTAGGGCACGGACTTCTTGAGCCAGCCGTGGTCGGCCCAGGTGTAGCCGTTGTCCCCGAGGTAGACGACGAGGGTGTTGTCGAGCTGGCCGAGCGCCGCCAGCTTGTCGTGGACCGCCTGTACCGCGTCGTCGACGGAGAGCAGGGTGCGCAGTTGGCGGGTGCGCACCGCTTGGGCGTCGGCCAGGGTGGCAGTGGCGTTCCGGATGTAGGCGGGCTTGTCGCTGCGGTCGTCTTCGGGCACCGAGGGCCGCCCGTTCCACGGCGGGACGACGGTGTCCGCGTACCGGGCGGCGGGGACGTTGGGTTCGTGCGAGGCGTACGGGGTGACGTAGGCGAACCAGGGGCGGGGGTCGGTGGCGGCCTTGTCGAGGAACGCCAGGGTGCGGTTCCTGATGATGTCGGTGGTGTAGCCGGTGAGGGTCTGCACGGTGCCGTTGATGTTCCAGTCGGCGTTTTCGTACGCGGGCTTGAGCAGCGCCCACTCCTCGAAGTGCGGCGGATTGTCCGCGAGCGTCCAGGAGTTGAGGTACTTGCCGAAGAGCCCGGTGCGGTAGCCGGCCTGCCGCAGGTAGCGCTGGACGGTGGTGTGCTGGTCCAGGCTGTACGAGGCGCCGTTGTTGCGCACGCCGTGGTTGTGGGCGTGGCGGCCGGAGAACACCGAGGACCGCGAGGGCGCGCAGAGCGGCGTGGTGACATGGCCGTTGGTGAAGCGGACGCCGTGCCCGCTGAGCCAGGCGGCAGTCTGCGGGGTGGCCCACTCGGTGTGCTTGGGCTGGTCGTCGGTGACGATCAGCAGGATGTTGGGCCGGGCGGCGCCGGCCGCGGCGGCCGGACTCGCGGCCGCCTGGAGCACCGTCGGGGTGGCGGCGGCGGCCGCCACGGCCGCGGCGCCGGCGAGGAAACCGCGCCGCCCGACCCCGGACGAACCATTCGTCCTCGAATCACTGGTCTCTTCCACTGAATTCCCTCCATGCTTTTCCGTAATTCCATCCGCGGTCGTTCGGGAAAATCCCGCCGACCGCACCGGAATCATTCACGGGGAAGCGGCCCACCGGCCCGCAGAACGTCCACGCCCGCACCCCGGACAGCATTCACGGGCATGGCGACTCACCGGGGATCCGCTGTGAAGGAACCGGGGAACCTCGTCGACCTGCACGAACAGTGCGGGTGCGAGCCACCCCGAGAAGGTCCGACGCGCCACGGCCGGCCCCCGTCCACCCGACCGGGGACCGCCGTCGGCTCACGCCGGAGCGGCCGTACAGAGGGCGCTCGCGAGCCGTCCGAAATCGACGTGCCGGCGAGCAGCCAGGAACTCTCCAGCTGCCATGGGTGCGACTTTAGGAGTTACCGGCGAACACTGGCAATACCTGGGCGCTTTTGTTTCCGCGCCGTTTCGGATATCCGGCCGCAGATTGCCCCGGTCGACGAACCGGACTCGCGTCCTGCGGGGCACGGCCGCCCCGGCCGGCTGTCGCCGACCGGCCGGAGCCGATCGCCCGACTCCGGCCGATCGCCCCAACTCGCCGGTGGCGAAAGGAAGTCGGCGCCGCCGACCTCCCGGTCGTGCCGCCCGCGGCCTTCGCTACGGTGTCCCCCATGACGGACCCCCGGCCCCATCACTACCGCTTCGTCCACCGCGAGCTCGCCCGCCAGGTGCTGGAGTTCGGCCCGCGCGTGGCCACCCCGACCCCGGACGGCGGCAGTCTGCTGCCCGTCGTCTCCCAGATCTGGGACGACCTGGGCGCCACCCTGCCGCCCGGGGACCGCCTGTCCGGCCACGGCCTCGACTGCCGCCACCTGTCGGTCGACGGCCACCACATGCTGCTGGTCACCCTGCCCGCCCCGGCCGGCGCCACCGAGGCCCACTTCGTCGCCGCCGTACACCCCAAGGGCGCCAAGGCCGTCCGCTACGTGACCCTGGAGCACGCGCTCAGCCCCTTCGACGGCAGCCCCGGCACCGTCCTCGGCGAGTGGACCACCGGGAACCACCTCAACCACGGGCCGGGGCCCTCCCCCGTCGCCGAACTGTTCGTCGCGGCCGTGGTGCAGCTCGTCACCCCCAAGAAGCTTGGCTTCTGGCGCCGTTGAGGTCCACTCGTACGTGTTGCACCCGGAGCCGGGCCGCCGACGTCAGGACCGCGTCGACGGCCCGTAAAGGTCCCGCGAACATCCGCCCCCGGCCCCGGCGGCACTGATCACCGGCGTCCCGGCCGGGGCTATGCTCGCCCGGTCCGACAACCCGAGCCCGGGACTGACCGCCGGGGTGAACTACACCACGGGCGGCGCAGCCGCGCTCAACGGTGCCGGAGGCGCCATCGGCGGCAGCGGCAAGGGCCGGATCCTGCCCGCGCTGCTCGGCGGCGGCAGCGCGCTCGTCACCGGCGTCTGGGGAGTGGGACATGACTGACACGACCGCCCCGTCGCTCTGGCTCTCCCTGCCGGAGGGGTTCACCGGCATCGACCTGGCCGAGGACCCGGGCGACCGGATGAGCCGGATCGTGGACGGACTCGACGCGCTCACCGACGCCGGTCCGGAGCAGAAGCTCGGCATCGCCGTCTCCGCCGAGCTCGCCCTCCAGGCGCAGCTGCGCGAGGGCGCGGTCCACGTCTCCACCTGCCTGGTGGAAACCGAGGAGGGCGGGATCGTCCAGGGCATGTTCAGCCTGTTCCTGCGCGAGCAGGAGCAGGGCGCCCCCGGCACCTACCCCCAGCGCGTCGCCGCCGAGCTCTCGGCCGCGTGGCCGGACGCCGACGTCGACGTCCTCGACTTCCCGCTCGGCCGGGCCGCCGTGACCGTCCGCGACCTGGCCGTGCCCGTGTCCGGGACGGCCTACGGCCTGCCGGGATCGGGCGTCGCGACCGTCCGCCAGCTGGAGGCCCTGTTCGCGCACCCGTGGAGCCCCCACGTGCTCGCCGTCGTCTTCACCACCCAGCACCTGGATCACTGGGACGACTGGTCGGTCCTGGTGGGCGCCGCCATCGGCGGGATCTCCTTCCACCCACCGCTCGACGAGACGCGCGACGCCCTGCCGCCCGAGCGGCGGGACAACATCCGGAAGGCCTTCGGATGACCACCGCCCGGTCCGACGAGGGCACCCGGAGCGGGCTCCGCCGGCTCGGCGGGGCCCTGGCCCTCATCGCCGTCTCCACCGCGGTGCTCGTCGGCGTCATCGCGCTGGACGTCCACGTCAACGGGTTCCTCGCCGGCGTGGTGGGGCTGGTCTACCCCCTGGTCGTGCTGTACGCGTTCGCCGTGCGTCCCGACACCGGCGGCGACCCCCGGTTCCGGAAGAACGCGGTCGCCTGGGGTCTGGGCGTCTCCGCCGTCGGCTTCGTCGCCTACCTGGCGGGCACCGAGGCCTGGGCGAACCTGATCCTGGGCTCGGGGCGGACCGTGCAGGCCGTGGTCGTCGGTGAGGAGGTCACCAATGTGCTGCACGACTCGGGGCGGGTGTACACCCTGGCCTCGGCGGGGTCGGCCGACGCGGTGCCCGGCGGCCCCCTCACGGAGGACTCCCGCCGGTTCGGGCGCGGTGACGTCGTCACCGTCCGGATGGATCCGGCCGGGCGGGTCGCCCCCAAGCTGCCCGGTGAGGCCGACTCCCCCGCCGCCCTGCTGCTGTTCCTCGGCTGCAACGTCCTGATCGACGGCACGGTGCTCTGGTCCGTCCGCAGGACCGGGCCGTCGCCCGCCTGAGCCCGTCAGCCAGCCACCGTCAGCCGTCAGCCGTGGAACGGGCGGGCGTCCCACGACGCCCGCCCGGTGCGGGGTGCCCGATCAGCCCAGCAGAGCGGGCAGTTCGGCGATCGAGCCGAGCACGTGGGTGGCGCCGTCGGCCCGCAGCCTGGCCTCCTCGTGGGCGCCGGTGAGGACGCCGGCGACGATCGAGGCACCGGCCCTGGTGCCGGTCAGCATGTCGTAGCCGGTGTCCCCGGCCACCGCGATCTGCCGGACCGAGTCGGTGCCGGTGCGCAGCAGCGCGGTGAGCACCATGTCGGGGTACGGGCGGCCGCGGCCGGCCTCGGCGGGGCAGAGGGTGAGGTCGGCGACGGACTGCCAGCCGAGGGCGTCCAGGATGCGGTCCTGGGTGGTCCGGGAGAAGCCGGTGGTGAGGACCACCTTGCGGCCCCGGCCGCGCAGTTCGGCGATGGCCTCGGCGGCGCCGGGCAGGGCGGCGCAGTGGCCGGTGCCCACCAGGTCGTCGTAGGCGGCCTCGAAGGCGTCGTTGGCCAGCCGGGCCTTCTCCTCCTCGCCGAACAGGTGCCGGAAGACGGAGATCTTGGACTCGCCCATGGTGGCCCGGACGTGGGCCAGCATCGGATCGAACTCCGGGCTGCCGGCCTCGACGCCGAGCTTCGCGGCGGCCGCGGTGAAGGCCTGCTCGACCAGGCCGTCGTCGGCCACGGTGGTGCCGGCCATGTCGAGCACGACCAGACGGATGTCGGTAGTCACAGCAACGTTCCTTACAGGTTGGCGAGTTCGGCGGTGGTCTCGGCGATGGCGGGCGAGCAGGTCATGCCGCGGCCGCCGGGCCCGGTGACCAGCCAGACGCCGTCGCGCACGCGCTCGCGGTGGACGACGCGGGTGGAGTCGACGCACTGCGCGTACACCCCGGCCCAGCGGCGGCGGATCCTCGGCATCGGGCGGCCGAGCAGCTCCTCGACGACGCCCGCCAGGTGGTCGTACGGGTCCTCGACCACGTCGAAGCCGAAGGGCTGGTCGTACTCGTGGGTGTCGCCGACGGTCAGTCCGCCGTCGCGGCGCTGGACCATCAGCAGCTGCATCCTGTGCTCGGCGGCGACCGGCGGCTGCGGCTGGGTCTCGCGCAGCCGGTCCAGGGCGGTGCCGGCGAAGGCGGGGTAGTAGCGGAAGCTGTCGCCGTCGGCGACGGAGGTGGTGAGGGTCTCGCCGAGCGGGTCGGTCTGCATCATCTGGAGCCGGACCCGGCGGACCGGCAGGGCGGGGGCGAGTTCGCGGACCAGGCCGCCGAGCCAGGCGCCGGTGCAGAGGACCACCAGGTCACCGGTGTGGACGTCGCCGTGGTCGTCGCGGACGGCGTTCTCGCCGACGACCTCGCGCACCTCGCGTCCTGGCAGGAAGGTGTACCGGCCGGTGGACTCCAGGTACCCGCGCAGCGCGGGCTGGGCGGTGCGCGGCTCGACGGCGGCGTCGCGCTCGCACCACAGGGCGCCGAGCAGCTTGCCGCGCAGGGCCGGGTTGGCGGCGCGGGTCTCCTCGGGGTCGAGCAGCCGGTAGCCGCGGACGGCGGCGTCGGGCAGGGCCAGGGCCTGCTCGGCGACGGCGAGTTCGGCCTCGGTGCGGATCGCGGTGAGCGATCCGTTGGCCCGGAAGCCGAGGTCGGGGACGCGGGCGCCGATGGACTCCCACAGTTCGCGGGCGCGCAGCGCGGTGTCGAGTTCCTCGCCCTGCGCCCGGCCGCTGACCCAGACCAGGCCGAAGTTGCGCACCGAGGCGCCGCGCGCCTCGGTCTCGCGCTCCAGGTGGACGACCTCGTGGCCGCGTTCGACTGCCTGCCAGGCGTGCATGGTGCCCAGCACGCCCGCTCCTACGACGATGACTCTCATGCGGCCAGGCTGATGCGGCCAGGTGTCCGAGGGGCGTCAGGATGCCGTCCCGCAGATGAATCGCCTGAAAAGTTGTACAGACAACCCGATCAGTCATCGCGGCCGGATGGCCGCGGCCGAACAGAAGCGGCCGAAGAGAAGCGGCCGAACAGGAACGGCCGAACAGGAACGGCCGACCACGAGAGGACGGCTACGAGCAGCCGGTCACCAGCGGCCGGTCACGAACGGACCACCCGCGCCCGCAGGTAGTTGCGCCGACCGAAGTTCGGCTCGTCCACCGCCGTCAGCTCCTCCACCTGGAAACGGTAGAGCGCCGCCGCCCCGCCCCCGGTGAGGAACTGCCGCCTGGTCTCCTCGTCCTGCGCGAAGGCCGGGTACCGGCCCCGGTACGCCGCCAGCGCCGCCTCGGCCTGCCGCCCCCAGGCCTCGCCCGCGCCGCCGGTCAGCTGGAGGCCGCGCAGCTGCTCGCCGAAGACCGGCGGCGGCAGGAAGACCGTGGCGGCGGCCCTGGCCTCCTCGGCCAGGTGGTGGCTGTGCCGGGTGGAGCGCTCGCTGACGAAGTAGAGGACGAGGTCGTCGTCGTAGGCGAAGAAGGCCAGGTTGGCGTGCGGCCCGTGTTCGTGGCCCGCGGTGGCGAGGGTGAGCACCATGGCCTCCGCCAGCAGCCCCTCGACCCCCTTGTCCAGCAGGTCGCCCGGCCAGTCCCCCTGCGTGATGTCGAGTCGGTACGGCATTCGGCACTCCCTCCGCTGGCACGCCCGGCGCCCGCGCGCCCGAGCACGACTGAGCCGGGCGGGCGCCCCCTCGGGAGGCTCCACGCCCGGCTCACATGCTCCACCCGCCGTCCGAAACCGGACAAGGGCCGGGCGGACTACGGAATGGCGACGACTTCCGGGGCCGCGGCCGCGGCCCGGCTCAGTGCCGCTGCACCCCGTACACCGAGTGACCGTGCCCGACCAGCGGCACTTCCCCGGGACCGAGCAGCGGCCGCAGCGCACCCGCCCGCATCCGGTCCACCAGCGGCCCGCAGCGCCCCGCGAGCGGCGCCAGCACCACCGCGACCAGCATCCCGGCCAGCGCGCCCACCGCCACGTCGTGCGGGTAGTGCACCCCGACCCAGACCCGGGAGGCGGCCATCAGCACCGCGAAGAGGCCGGCCACCCAGCCGAGCCGGCGGTCGACGAACCAGAGCGAGGCCGCGGCGGCGAAGGCGATCACCGAGTGGTTGCTCGGGAAGGACCAGTCCCCGGCACCGGGGCAGGTCTCCAGCGCGACACTGCCGGGGATTTGGGCGCACGGCCTGAGTTCCTCGACGGCGCTCTTGAGCACCGAGTTGAGGCCGTACGCGACGACCACGATCACCGGCGAGGCCAGCACCCTGGCCATCACCGCCGAGTCCGCGCCGCGCGCCCGCCACCAGGCGTAGAGCATGAAGACCGCGAACAGTCCGAGGCCCAGCGCGGACCAGACCTTGATCAGCTCGTCCAGCCAGTGCGGCGCCGACTGCGCCCACTCGTTGACCCGGGTGTACAGGCCGCCGTCGATACCGCTGCCGTCGTACACGGCGAGCGCCCTGGAGGGCATCAAGCGTCACCTCCGTGACGTCGCGCCTTACGGGCGCGGAACAGTTCGAGAACAATGGGGAACACGGAGACAACTACTACCAGACCGATGATCGGCAGCAGGTACTGGTCGATACCGGGGACGGACGAACCGAGCGCGTACCCGGCGAGCACCACGCCGACCGTCCAGACCACGCCTCCGGCCACCTGCCAGAGGGTGAACGAGCGGACCGGCACTTCGAGTACGCCGCAGAGCGGATTCAGCACCGTACGGACCACCGGGATGAACCGGGCGAGCACGATCGCCTTGCCGTGGCCGTACCTGGTCAGCAGCTCCTCGGCCCGCGCCACGCCGTCCAGCAGGCTCCTGCGCCTGGTCCGGCGCAGCAGCGCCCGGCCGCCGCGCCGGCCGATCAGGTAGCCGACCTGGGCCCCGCCGAGCGCGCCCACCAGGGCGGCGGGCAGCACCTGCCACAGCTCCAGCCGCGGGCCGCCGGTGGCGCCGGGCACGCAGAGCAGCCCGGCGGTGAACAGCAGCGAGTCGCCGGGCAGGAAGAAGCCCACCAGCAGACCGGTCTCGGCGAACAGCACCACGGCGATGCCGAGCGCGCCGAACGCGGCGAGCAGTGAGGACGCGTCCAGCGGGTTCACCGCGAGGTGAACGGCCGGATCGACGGGGAACTGGAGCAAGGCCGGCGAACCTCCCGTACGTTGGAGGGCGGCCCGCACGGGAACCACCCCGACCGTCTACATTAACGTAGACGGTCTACATGACTGTAGACGAAACCTGGAGGAAGCGCCGCCATGCCCGACGTACCGTCCGCCCGCCGGCCCGCCGGGGAGCTGGAGGCCGAGGTACTGGCCGCCCTCTGGTCGGCCCGGCAGCCGATGACGCCGCAGGACGTCCAGGCCGCGCTCGGCGGGGACCTCGCCCGCACCACCATCGCGACGATCCTGGCCCGGCTCTTCGACAAGGGGACGGTCGAGCGCACCCGGGCCGGCCGCGCCTACGCCTACACCCCGACCGTCCAGGACACCGCCGGCCTCGCCGCCCGCCGGATGCACACCGAGCTCGGCCGCGAGGCCGACCGCTCCACCGTGCTGGCCCGCTTCGTCTCCGACCTCTCCACCGAGGACGAGCAGCTGCTGCGCGAACTGCTCGGCGACAGCAGCCCGGAGGCGGACGCACCGGGCACGCCGGGTGCGGGCACGCCGGGGGGAGCGACCGGCCGATGATGCTCGCCGTCTGGGTCCCGCTGCTGCTGCCCTTCCTCGCCGTCCCCCTGGCCCGCCGACTCGCCGAGGCGCTGCCGCCGCGGGCCGCCGCCTGGACGCTGGCCGGCAGCGCCGCCGTTCTGGCGGGCGGCACCCTCTGCTCGCTCGGGCTGCTGGCCGCCGCCGGGCTGCTCCGGCTCCCGCCGGTCGCCGCCCTCGGCCACCTCTCGCTGCCCTGGCTCACCACGGCCGCGCCCGCCGCGCCGTTCGCGGCCGTCCTGGCCGCCGTGGCGCTCCTCGTGCTCGTCGTGCGGGCGGCGCGCACCGCCCGCCGGCGGCAGCGGGAGCTGCGCACCGCCCGGGCCGCGCTCCCGTCCGGCGACCTCCGCTCGGAGCCGCTCGACCTCCGATCGGAGCCGCTCGACGGCCGGCACCCGGACCCGGCCGGCGCGCATCGGCCCGGCCACGCCCCCTCCCCTGACCGGAATCCGGACATGCGCCCCCAGCGAGCCTCCGTGCGCCGGGCGCGCCCCTCGGCGTGGCCGACCGCAGCACTCCGGGCCGCTGCCCTGTTCCGCCCCACCACGCCGCGCCGGGCCGGCACGCTGCGCCGCCCCGCCGACCACCCGCTCACCGTGCTGGACGACGAGCGCGCCGACGCCTTCGCGCTGCCCGGCCGACCGGGCCGACCGGGCGAGCCCGGCCGGATCGTGGTCACCTCCGGCATGCTGCGGGCCCTCACCGGCCCCGAGCGCGCCGCCCTGCTCGCCCACGAACGGGCCCACCTGACCGCCCGCCACCACCTCTTCCTCGCCCTCGCCGAGCACGCCGCCGGCATCCACCCCGCGCTCCGCGGGCTGCGCGCCCCGCTCGGCTACCACCTGGAGCGCTGGGCCGACGAGGTGGCCGCGGCCCGGGTCGGCGACCGCGCCGTGACCGCCCGCGCGGTCGGCCGGGCCGCCCTCGCCGCGAACCGCTCCCCCTGGCCGGCCCGGCCCCGGCTGGTCGCCGCCGCCCACTCGGGCCCGGTCCCTCGGCGGGTCGCCGCGCTGCTCCGCCCCCGCCCGGCCACCGCCCCCGGCACCTGGCTGCGGGCCGCCGCCGTGGCCCTGGCCGCCTGCCTGGCACTGAGCACCGGCGCCTCCCTGGAGGCCACCGCCGACCTGCACCACACCGTGGAAGCGGCCCAGCAGGGCACCGGCGCGCAGCGCTGACCCCGCCCGCCGCCGGCCCGGCCCCGGCCTCCCGTCAGCCGGGCGACGCCGGGGCCGCGTTTCCGTACCGCCCGGTATGCCGACTTGCCCGACCCCATCCCCAGCCGCCCACGTCGGCCGTACGCTTTCGTCAGCGCGTCGGCCCCGACGCGTCCTCGAACGGCGGCGAGGAGCAACGCGAGTGCGGCAGACCGGACGGCAGTCCCGACGACCAGAGCGCCGCACCCCGCCGACCGCGGCGGAGCTGGCCAAGGTCCACGAACGCACCCTCGCCGACGCCGCCGCCCGGGAACTGACCGCTCCCGCCCTGGCCGAGGAGGGCGGCGGCCCCGGCCTGCTCGAACCCCGCCCCGAGATCTGCGACTCCTGGGCCCGGCTGCGCCGCCTCGGCCTCGACCCCGACACCGGCGCCGCCACCGTCCTGCTGGGCCCCGCCGAAATAGAACAGCGCCGCCGCACCAGCGGGCTCGACACCGTCCTGCCGGTGCTGCGCGAGACCCTGCTGGAGGACGGCGGCGCGGCCCCGCTGCTGCTGTCCGTCGCCGACACCGAGGGACACGTGCTCTGGCAGGAGGGCGAACGCGGCCTGCGCCGCAGCGCCGACCGGATCGGCTTCACCACCGGCGCCCGCTGGATCGAGGAGAGCGTCGGCACCAACGGCATCGCGGTCGCCCTGCGCGCCCGGCGCCCGATGCACGTCCACTCCGCCGAGCACTACCTGCGCAGTCACCACTCCTGGACCTGCGTGGCCGCGCCGGTGCGCGACCCGGGCACCGGCCGGCTGGTCGGCGCCATCAACCTGAGCGGCCCCGCGCACAGCGTCCGCCCGTACCTGCTCCAGCTCACCGCCACCGCGGCCCGGCTCGCCGAGACCGAGCTGCGCGCCCACCGCCTGGAGGCGCTGCACCAGCTGCGCTCCCTGGCCGCCCCGCTGCTCGCCCGGGTCGGCGGCCCCGCGCTGGTGGTGGACGCGGCCGGGTGGACCGCCGCCGCGGCCGGGCTGCCGCCGCCCACCAGACTGCGGGTGCCCAGCGAGGGCTGGACCCCGGCCACCGTGCAATGGGTGCCGGGCCTCGGCGAGTGCGTGCTGGAACCGCTCGCCGACGGCTGGCTGGTGCGGCCGGTGCGGCCGCCCGAGGAGGACGGCTCCGGCACGGTGACCGCCGAACAGGCCGAGGGCGCCCACCTGCGGCTCGACCTGCGCCGCCCGGACCGCCCCGAACTGTCCGTCCGTGGCGCGGCCGACAGCTGGTCCCACCCGCTCAGCCCGCGCCACGCCGAACTGCTGCTCCTGCTCGCCACCGGGCGCGAGGGCAGCACCGCCGCCCAGCTCGCCGAGGCGCTGTTCGGCGACGCGGGCCGGACGGTGACGGTCCGCGCCGAGCTGTCCCGGCTGCGCCGCTACCTGGGCGGGCTGCTGGCCCACCGGCCGTACCGGATCACCGAGTCGGTGCTGGTCACCGTGGACGGGCCGGACGACCCGTACGACCTGCTGCCCGCCTCCTCGGCCCCGGCCGTCCGGCGGCTGCGGGCGGCGCTGGCCGCGGGGGCGGCCCGGCTGCCCGGCGCGCCGGGCCTCCCGCCGCCGAGGGCCGTCGGGTCGCCGGAGCGCCACTGACCGGTGGCGCCCGGCCGGGCGTCCCGGGGGCCCGCCTCGGCCCCCGGTCCCGGCCGTCGGTCCCGGCCGTCGGTCTCAGCCGTCGGCGAGCAGCGCCGTCAGCTCGGCGTCGGTGGGGCCGCAGTGGCGTTCCTGGTGTTCGGAGACCAGCGCGTAGGTGCGGTCCAGCCAGGCCTGCACCCGGGGCTTGGAGGCCTCCAACAGGGCGCTGCCGTGCGGGGATTCGAGCGCCAGGTGCAGCGTCGCGCCATGGCACGGGCAGTACGCCGGCCACAGCTTGACGTCGCCCTGGCCGCTCAGCGCGCGCAGGCCGTCCCGCAGCAGCTCGCGCGAGAACACCCAGTCGGCCTCGTCCGGTCGTCCCAGATGGAAGGTCAGCAGCACCTCGTACGGGCGCGCGGCCTCGAACCGGAACCGGGTGCGCACCTCGCCGACCACCTCCTCGCCCAGCGAGATCCGCAGCATCAGCACCTCCTCCTCCACCGCCGCCGGAGCGGCGGTGGAGCCGTCCCCATCGCCGCCCGTGGGGGTGGCGGCGAGGGGTGCACTGGAGGCTGCGGACAGCGGGTCGGGCGGCATGACGGTCTCTCCGGGACGGCTTGGGATGCCCTCAGCCTGCGTCACCCGGGCCAGCCGGGCAAGGGTTGCAAGGGGGTTGCAATAATCCCCGTCCGGGGCGACCGCCCCTTACCGCGCTTGTCGGACGGAACGTCAACTTCCGCACGTCGAACGGGTGTCCACGAAGTGGATGGAATCCGTCCAGGGGTCGGTCACCCGCTGGTACGCTCTCGCTCTCCCGGCGCGGGCCCGCCGCGGAAACCGGCCTCGGCGGCCGGGAGCCGGCCCCGGCGGCGACGCGTGGGAGAATACGGCGACGCGACGGCGACTTCGGGGAGGGAGGGGTCCGGTGGCTGTGCGGGAGGACACCGCGCGAGACGTGCAGCACGAGCCCGCACGACACGGCCGGCACGGCCGGTCCGGCCCGTTCGGCGGCCGGTTCAGGCTGCCCACCCTGCGCTTCTCCGGCGCCGCGATGGCGATGTCCACCGTGGTCGGCATCAGCATCGCCACCACCCTGCTGCTCAACGAGCAGCAGGGGATCGGCCGCCGGGCCGGCGTCGCCCGGGTCGGCTCCACCCCGCCGCCCAGTCCGGGCGCCACCGACGAGGCCGAAGCGGTCTCGGCGCAGCCCCGGACCGACGACCCCGCGTCCGGCGGGCCGACCGCGGGCCGGGCCTCGACGCGCCCCTCCTCGCGCCCCTCCTCGCGCCCCTCGGTGGCCGCGCCGGTGGCGGCCACCCCGCCCGCGACCCGCCCGGCGGGCCCGGGCACGCCCCGACCGGGCGGCCAGGCCTCGGCCGGGCAGACCTCGAGCGGCCAGACCGCGGGCGGGCAGGGCACGCCGCCCTCCGGCACCCAGCTCGCCGGCTCCGAACCGGGTACGCCCGCACCGGCCAGGTCCTCACCCTCGCCCTCCCCCTTCGCCCAGGCTCCCGGCACCGGTCAGCCCGCCCCCGGGCGCCCGGCCCCGGCGCAGGAGCCGATCGCCCCCGGGGTACGGCCCACCGCGCCCACCGCACCGTCCGCACCGGCCCGCCCGCTGCCGCCGCCCACCCCCGGCCTGCCGGTCACCGACGGCGTCGCCGACGCCTCGATCGACGGCGCCCCGGTCGACGGCCTCGGCCCCGGCCCCGGCGTCGGCGTCGGCGTCGGCGTCGGCGTCGGCGCCCGCAGGATCACCCCGGACTCCGACCACGCGCTGTCCGGCGCCGGCCGGGTCGGCCCGCTCGGCCGGGACGGCCTGCGGCACCGGCTCACCCTCACCACGACCGAGCCCGTCACCGCCTTCCAAACCGAATTCCGGCTCGCCCCCGGCGACTCGGCCCCCGGTGCCGGCACCGCCTGGACCGACCTTCCGGGCGCCGTGGTGACCGTCCAGCAGGAGCGCGGCACCCTGGTCTACCGCTTCACCACCCCGCCCGGCACCGACGTCCGGCCCGGCCACTACACCTTCGACGTCCGCGGCGCCCGTCCGGCCGTCGACCCCGGCGCGGTGCGCAAGCAGGCCCTGACGGAGAACTGGAGCGTCTCCGCCTTCGCCCTCGACCACCCCCGGGCGGTGGCCGCGCTCGGCTCCTTCGGGCCCGTGCCACCGACGTCCGCCGAGCCGCGGACGCCCGGTGTCCCGGCGGCCACCGCGGTGCGCTGACCTGCCGACGGCCGGACGTTGCGGCAGTCCGACGATCCGACAGTCGACCGCTCCGGACGGGCGCATCCCCGTACCCTCGTTCGTTACTGTGGGCAGCACCCGGCCCGGCGCCCCCACGGGCCCCGGCCGGGCCGTCGTTCCGCACCCGAGGAGGAGTCCGTGTCCACCGTCCTGACCCAAGGCGGCAACGCACCGCTGACCGCCGCGCGAGTGACCGTCGAGGTCAGCGCGCCCAAGGCGCTGGACGTCTCCGGCCTGCTGCTGACCGATGCCGGAAAGGTCCGCTCGGACGACGACTTCGTCTTCTTCAACGCCCCGGACGGCCCCGGTGTCAGTCACCGCCCGGCCGCCGCCGGCACCCCCGACGCGATCACCGTCGACACCCGGGCCGTCCCGGCCGGCATCACCAAGATCGTGGTCACCGCGAGCCCCGCCGACCAGGTCTCCACGTTCGCCGGGACGGAGCCCACGGCCACCGTCCGCGACGCCGACACCGGCGAGGTCCTGGTCACCTTCACCCCGCCCCGGCTGGGTCTGGAGACCGCGCTCATCGTGGTCGAGGTCTACCTGCGCAACGGCGCCTGGAAGGTCCGCGCGGTCGGCCAGGGCTACGCCAACGGCCTCGCGGGCATCGCCACCGACTTCGGCGTCACCGTCGAGGACTCCCCCGCCCCGGCCGCCCGGGCCGCCGCCGCGCCGGTCGCGCCGCCGGCCCCCGAGCCCCCGGTCGCAGCGCCGGCTCCCGTGGCCCCGCCGGCTCCCGTGCCCCCGGCGGCCCCGGCCGCGCCGCCGGCCCCGGTGGAGCGGACCCTCCACCTCCCCACCCGCCCGGTCGCCCCGCCCTCGCCCGCCGCCTCCCCCGTCGACCCGCGGATCGCCCTCGCCACCGGTCAGACCGCCGTCCCGGCTCCGCCCGCGGTTCCCCCGGCGCCCACCGCGCCGCCGGCCCCGGCCGCGCCCGCCAAGATCACCCTGGACAAGGGCCGGGTCAGCCTGGTCAAGGGCAGCTCGGTCTCCCTGGTCAAGAACGGCCGCCCGTTCCTCTCCTCGATCCGGATGGCCCTCGGCTGGAAGTCCGCCGCCCGCGGCCGCTCCGTCGACCTGGACGCCTCGTGCCTCGCCTTCGACGCCCGGCACAAGCGGCTGGAGACGGCCTGGTTCATGAAGCTGAACATCTTCAACGGCGCGATCTCCCACTCCGGCGACAACCTGGTCGGCGGCGAGGGCGGCGACGACGAGGTGATCACCGTCCACCTGGAGGGCCTGCCGGCCGACGTCCACGGGCTGGTCTTCGTCGTGAACTCCTTCTCCGGCCAGAAGTTCACCGACGTGCGCGACGCCTACTGCCGTCTGCTGGACGCCCGGACGGAGGAGGAACTGGTCCGCTTCGACCTCACCAACTCCGAGCCGCACACCGGCGTGGTGATGTGCAAGCTGGTCCGCCGCCCCGGCGGCGAGTGGGAGATGACGGCGCTCGGCGAGTACGTCGACGGCAAGACCGCCCGGGCGATGATCGAGCCCGCCGCGTCGATGCTGTAACCCCGCGGCGTCATGGCCGCGCCCGTCGATTCACCCCTTTGAGGCATCAAGTCGTCCTCATGGCAGCTCGATTGACTCTCAGGGGGGTGAATCGCGCTCCTCCCCGCACCCGAGGAGGAGATCCGTGCCACGCTTCCTGTCCCGCCTCGCCGTCACCGGCACCGCGGCGGTGCTCGCCGCCGGGCTGATCACCCCGACCACCGCCCAGGCCGCCGCCGGCCCCGGCGTCCGCGCCGCCTCGCTCCGCTGGACGGCCCTCGGCGACTCCTACACCGCCGGGGTCATCGAGGCCACCGGCGACGAGACCGCACCGCGCGACGGCTGCGCCAGGACCGTCGAGTCCTACCCCGAGATCATCCGCCGCGACCTGGGCTCCCTGGTCGGCCTGCGCAACGTCAGTTGCAGCGGCGCCACCACCGGCAACGTCGACGTGAGCACCCAGTCCCCCTTCGGCCGCCCGCTCCCGCCGCTCGGCACCGACCCGAACGCCCCCTACCCGGCCGTCCCGCGGCAGATCGACGCCGTCGACCCGGCCACCGACCTGATCACCGTCGGGATCGGCGGCAACGACCTCGGCTTCGCCGAGATCCTCAAGAGCTGCATCGAACTCGGCGCCGTCCATCTCGGCCAGGGCACGCCCTGCAAGGACAAGTTCGACGCCGAACTGCCCGGCCGGTTCGACCGGTTGCGCGCCGACTACGGCCGGATGCTCAACGCGCTGCACGCCAAGGCCCCGTCCGCCAGGGTCCTCACCGTCGGCTATCCGCACCTCGTCCCCGAGAACGCCGCCCTCTGCCGGTACGGCAACCCCCTCCAGTTCGGCACCTTCACCACCGGCGACCTGGCCTGGACCCGCACCGCGCTCGTGGAGCCGCTCGACGCGCTCATCGCCCGGGTCACCGCCGCCCACGGCGACTCCTTCGTGGACCTCTACCCCGCCAGCGCGGGCCACAGCGTCTGCGACGCCGACCACTGGCTGGACGGCGTGCTGACCAGCGTCCTCCCCCTCAGGTACGCGGTGGTGCACCCCAACGCCACCGGCCAGGCGCACACCGCCGCCCTGGTCGAGGACGCCGTCCTCGGCGGCTGAGACCAGGGCAGCCCCCGCACCCGGGCCGGCGGGCCGGCCCGGCGGAACCGTACGAGTCGCTCGGCTTCGAGGTCGTCGGCACCGTCCCCGAGGCCTTCCTCCAACCGGTGGACGGCTACGTCGGCCCGCACGTCATGTACCGCCGGCTCTGACCGGCCGGCCTACTCCTCGATCGCCCCGCCGACCCGCCGCAGGTGCTGCCGGAAGCTGTACGCCGGGTCGGCGGCGCGGCGCTCCAGGTACTCGTCGAAGGCGGTCTGCCGGCGCAGCGTGTCCCCGGCGGCGATCCGCCCGGCCTGCGCGCGTTCGGTCCCGGCGATCGCGCCGGCCGTCTCCAGCACCTCCGCGACCCGGTCGGCGGGGACGAACAGCACCCCGTCCGGGTCGGCGAACACCACGTCCCCGGCGCTCACCGGGTGCGGCCCGAACTTCGCCGTCAGCAGCGCCGCCGGCTCCCGGTCGTCCAGCCGCACCGGGCCGAGCGGCAGCGCGCCGTAGCTGAACACCGGCAGCCCGATCTCCAGCAGCTCGGGGGTGTCCCGGTGCAGCCCCCACACCACGATCCCGGCCACCCCGGCCCGCGCCTCCAGCACCGCGAGGTCCCCGATGCAGGCCTCGTCGGTCCGCCCGCCGTTGTCGACCACCAGCACGTCCCCGGCCGCGGCAGTCCCGTACGCCTCCAGGAACGCGTCCACGCTCCCGTAGTGACGCACCGGCAGCACCCGCCCCGCCACCCTGGCCCCGGCCACCACCGACGCGACACCCACCGGCGCCACCCGCGGCCCGACCCCGAGCCGCACACAGGCGTCCGCCACCAGCGGCGTGGACAGCTCCGCGAAAGCCCTCAGCATCCCGACTCCTCCCGTCGAAAGGCCAGTTCACCAGCACGGAATCCTATGGCAGGTCTCAAACTCACACCATCGAGTGAAACTCCGCCGCATACGGCACAGCCCGGCCGAGCGGCGATCAGCGTGACGGCCATCCGAAGGTCCCGGCGTCCTTCGGCTTCGGGCCCGACGCCAAACCGTTCCTCCGACGGCCGTTCCCGCTGACGCCGACGGCCCGCACCCCCGTCAGGGGTGCGGGCCGCAGTTCGTGGGCGCCGGGTCAGCCGCGGGTGGCCATGGCGCGCAGGAAGAAGGTCAGGTTGGCCGGACGCTCGGCGAGGCGGCGCATGAAGTAGCCGTACCACTCCTGGCCGTACGGGAGGTACACGCGCATCGTGTTGCCCTCGCCGGCGAGGCGCAGCTGCTCCTCGGGACGGATGCCGAACAGCATCTGGTACTCGAAGGAGTCCCGCTTGCGGCCGTTCCACTGGGCCAGCTGGCCGGCGATCTTGATCATGTTGGGGTCGTGCGAGGCGATCATCGGGTAGCCCTCGCCCGCCATCAGGACCTTCAGGGCGCGGACGTACGCGAGGTCCACCTCGTGCTTGCCCTGGAAGGCCACCGACTCGGGCTCCTTGTAGGCGCCCTTGCACAGGCGCACCCGGGAGCCGGGGCCGGAGAACTCGCGGCAGTCGGCCTCGGTGCGGCGCAGGTAGGCCTGGAGGACGACGCCCAGCCAGGGGAAGTCCGCCCGCAGCTCGCGCGCGATGGCGAGGGTGGAGTCGGTGGTGGTGTGGTCCTCCATGTCGAGGGTCACCGTGGTGCCCGCGTCGGCGGCGGCCTCGCAGATGCGGCGGGCGTTCTCCAGCGCGATCTTCTCGCCGTCCACCGGGAGGAACTGGCCGACGGCCGACAGCTTGACCGACACCTCGGCACCGGCCGCGAGGCCGGTCTCCTTGAGGGCCTTGAGCAGGTGCTCGTAGGCCTCGGCGGTGCCGGCGGCCTGGGCGGCGTCCTGGGTGTCCTCGCCGAGGTGGTCCAGGGTGACCTTGCGACCGGTGGCGATCAGGTCGTCGGTGGCGGTCACCGCGTCGTCGAGGACGTCGCCGGCGACGAAGCGCTCGACTATCGCGTGGGTCGGCGGGAACTTCTCGACCACGGTGCGGACCTGCGGGGACCGGGAGGCCGCGAGAAGGGCGGAACGGAGCATCGTGACTCCTGGTGCTGGTGTTTCCAAGGGTGGCAGAAGGGCCGGGGCGGCGGTATCCGGGTGCCGCGCGCGGCGCGTCCCGGGAAGGGTGGCGGCGCGCGACGGGTGGGCGGACCGCCGCCCCGGCGGGGCGACGCCCGGCTGCGGGACCGGGCGTCGCGGGTGACCGGTGGCTACTGGACGAGCCGGCTGGTCGGAGGGGCTGGTCAGCCCATGTGCGGGTAGCGGTAGTCCGTCGGCGGGACGAAGGTCTCCTTGACCGAGCGGGTGGAGGTCCAGCGCGCCAGGTTCTGCTTGGCGC
>NZ_JBVJRP010000022.1:0-136697 GCF_055607525.1 Kitasatospora sp. NPDC036993
CGCCGACGGCCGCATCGTCGACGAACTCCACCACCCCACCGCCGACACCGTCCTGGACCGCATGCGCCGCTTCGACGCCAAGGGCCGCACCAGCTAGAGCCAGCACCAGCCAGGGCCCGGCAGCCCGCTCTCCGACCCTTCCCAGGACACCCCATGTATCGCACCGCACTGCGCAACGTGCTGGCCCACAAGGGCCGACTGCTGATGACGGCACTGGCCGTCATGCTGGGCACCGCCTTCGTGGCGGGCACCATGGTCTTCTCCGACACCTTCGGCAAGGCCATGCGGGACAGCAACTCCAAGAGCTACACGGACATCTCGGTCCAGGTGGTGGACCGCGCGGCCGGCTCCAACGCCTCCGCCCGGCAGAAGAGCGAGGCCGGCTCGGCCGCCCTCACCGACGCCACCGTCCAGCAGCTGGCCGCCCTGCCGGGCACCGCCGCCGCCCGCGGCGTGGTCAGCGGCTTCACCGGCGTGGCCGACAAGAAGGGCAACCTGATCGGCCAGGTCTGGGCCGCCAAGGGCGCCAACTTCGCGCCGGGCCAGGACGGCAGGGACCCGCGCTACCCGATGGCCGAGGGCCAGGGGCCGAAGAACGCCAAGGAGGTCGCGCTCGACCGCAAGACCGCCGACAAGGCGGGCTACAAGGTCGGCGACACCGTCAGGGTCGCCGCCAACGGCCCGGTCGTCGAGGCGAAGCTCACCGGCGTCTTCACCACCGACGACCCGGTGGTGAACACCGGCGGCACGCTCACCCTGTTCGACCGGGCCACCGCCCAGCAGACCCTGCTGGAGCCCGGCCGCTACAGCAGCATCGTGCTCACCGCCAAGCCCGGCACCAGCCAGGACGCGCTGCTCGCCGAGGCCCGGCCCAAGGTGCCCGCCGACGACCGGTTCGAGGCCGAGACCGGCGCCAAGCTGAACGCCGACGAGCAGGAGATGATCACCAAGGGCACCAGCAACATGCGCACGATGCTCCTGGTCTTCGCCTTCATCTCGCTCTTCGTCGGCATCTTCATCATCGCCAACACCTTCACCATGCTGGTCGCCCAGCGCACCAAGGAACTGGCCCTGATGCGCGCCATCGGCGCCAGCCGCAAGCAGGTCACCCGGTCCGTCCTGATCGAGGCCCTGCTGATCGGCACCGTCTCCGCCGTGGCCGGTCTGCTGGCCGGCATCGGGATCGGCGCCGGGATGCAGTCGCTGATCGGCGCGATGGACGAGAACATGCCGAGCAGCTCGCTGGTGATCAAGCCGCTCACCGTCGCGGTGACGGTCCTGGTCGGTGTCGTGGTGACGGTCATGTCGGCCCTGCTGCCCGCCATGCGCGCCTCCCGGATCGCCCCGGTGGCCGCGATGAGCAGCGGCGACCAGCCGGTCTCCCAGAAGAGCCTGGTGGTCCGCAACACGATCGGCTCGGTGCTCGCCGGCGGCGGTCTCGCCCTGATCGGCTACGGCGCCTCCACCGGCGACGACAGCGGCCGGATGCCGGTCGGCCTGGGCGCCTTCCTGGCCCTGATCGGCGTGTTCGTCCTGCTGCCGCTGCTCTCCCGCCCGGTGGTCGCGCTGGTCGGCCCGCTGCTGCGCGGCCTCGGCGGAATGCCGGGCAAGCTCGCCCAGCAGAACGCGGTGCGCAACCCGCGCCGCACCGCGGCCACCGCGGCCGCACTGACCATCGGTCTGACCCTGGTCACCGGGCTCACCGTGATCGGCGCCTCGGTGTCCGACACCATCGACCGGGCCGTCACCAGCTCGATGAAGGCCGACTTCATCGTCGGGGCCGCCAACGGCATGAGCCTGTCCGAGCAGGTGCCCGCGCAGATCGCCAAGGCCCCGGGGGTGGCCGCCTCCTCGGCGAGGACCACCTCGTACTGGGAGCTCAACGGCACCACCAAGGCGGTCAGCGGCGTGGACGCCGCCGTCCTGGAGCAGCTCTCCGACGTCGAGCTGACCAGCGGCTCCGCCGCGGGCTTCGGCAAGGGCCAGCTGCTGGTCGACGAGGACGTCGCCAAGAAGCTGGGCATCGCCGCCGGCTCGGTGCTGAAGGTGTCCTTCCCTGACGAGTCCACCGGGCAGCTCACCGTGGGCGGCGTGTACAAGACCGGCGGCATGCTCGGCCCGGTCCTGCTGGCCAGCAGCGAGGTCGTCAAGCACGAGCCCAAGCCGTACATCTCCGACGTCCTGGTCAAGGGCAAGAACGGTGCCACCGACGGCCTCAAGCAGGCCATCAAGGACGCCACCGGCGCCAACCCGGTGATCGAGGTGAACTCCAAGCAGGACGTCAGGGACGAGTTCAGCCAGACCATCACCTTCGCGCTGAACCTGATGTACGGCCTGCTGGGGATGGCGGTCCTGATCGCGATCCTGGGCGTGGTCAACACGCTGGCGATGTCGGTCTTCGAGCGCAAGCGCGAGATCGGGATGCTGCGGGCGATCGGCCTGGACCGCGGCGGCATCAAGCGGATGGTCCGTCTGGAGTCCGTGGTGATCTCGCTGTTCGGCGCCGGCATCGGCCTGCTGCTCGGCTGCTTCATCGCCTGGGCGATCAACGGCACCCTGAAGTCCAGCCTCTCCGGCCTGACCACGGTCCTGCCGTTCGGCCAGCTGGCGCTGTTCCTGGCGCTGGCCGGGGTGGTCGGCCTGGTGGCCGCGATCTGGCCGGCCCGCCGGGCGTCCAAGCTGGACATCCTGGAGAGCATCAAGACCGACTGACCGACGTTCCGGGACCGGCCGACCGGTCCCGGAACGAGAGAGGTCCCCTGCCGGAGGGTTTCGGCAGGGGACCTTCTACTTCTGTACTCCGCCCGGTCGCACGGCCGGCTGAGCACCACGGAGGTCGTGGTCCGGCAACGCTGCCGGGCGGAGGGCCTCCGACTCATACCCCGGTGCTCCCACACCGGGGTCTCAGCCGCCTACTTGCTCGCGAGTTCCTTGTCGGCGGCCGGCTTGGCGGCCTCGACGGGCTTGGTGGGCGGAGTGACCTCCTGGATCGGCAGCTGCGGCTTCTCCATCTGGGCCAGGCCGACCATCTCGCGCTTGAGGAACATCGCGAGGGTCCAGTCGGTGAAGACCCGCACCTTGCGGTTGAAGGTCGGCACCATCGCGCCGTGGTACAGGCGGTGGAACCACCAGGCCGGACGGCCCTTCAGCTTGTACTTGCCGAAGAGGATCGCCACGCCCTTGTGCAGGCCGAGACCGGCGACCGCACCGAGGTTCTTGTGCTTGTACTCCTTCTGCGGGAAGCCGCGCATGCCGGAGATCACGTTGTCGCCGAGGACGACGGCCTGGCGGCAGGCGTGCTGCGCGTTCGGCGGGCACCAGGCGCCCTCGCCGGCGGCGAGGTCAGGCACCTGGGCGTTGTCGCCGGCGGCCCAGACGTAGTCGAAGCCCTGGACCTGGAGGGTCGGCGCGGTGTCGACGTGGCCGCGCGGGCCCAGCGGCAGACCGAACTCGGACAGCACCGGGTTCGGCTTCACGCCGGCCGTCCACACGATGGTGGAGGCGTCCGCCTCCATGCCGTTCTTCAGCACGACGTGGCCGTCGACGCAGGAGTCCATGGAGGTCTCGATGTAGACCTCGATGTTCCGCTCCTCGAGCTTCTCCTTGGTCCACAGACCGAGGTCCGGGCCCATCTCGGGGAGGATGCGGTTGGCCGCCTCGACGACGACGAAGCGCATGTCGTCGCGGCTGACGGTCTTGTACAGCTTGGCCGCGTCGCGGGCCATGTCCTCGATCTCGGCGACCGTCTCGATGCCGGCGAAGCCGCCACCGATCACCACGAAGGTCAGCGCCTTGCGGCGGATGTCCTCGTCCGTGGTGGACTCGGCCTTGTCGAGCTGGGCCATGACGTGGTTGCGGAGGCCGATGGCCTCCTCGACCGTCTTCATGCCGATGCCGTTCTCCGCCAGACCCGGGATCGGGAAGGTGCGGGAGACCGAGCCGGTCGCGACGACCAGGTACTCGAAGGGCAGCTCGTAGCTGTCGCCGGCCGCGGGCTGGATGGTGGCGACCTTGCGGGCGTGGTCGACGCCGGTGACGGACCCGGTCAGCACCTCCGCCTGCTTGAGGGCGCTGCGCAGCGGCGCGACGAGGTTGCGGGGCGCGACGTTGCCGCCGGCCGCCTCGGGGAGGAAGGGCAGGTACGTCATGTACGACCGCGGGTCGACGACCGTGACGGTCGCTTCGCCGTAGCGCATCTTCTTGAGGATGCGCATCGCGGCATACAGGCCGACGTAACCACCGCCGACAATGAGGATGCGAGGACGCTCCGTGGTGCTCATATCCGAAAGTATCCAGCACCGTCCGGAGCAGCCTTCGTGAGCCCGGTCACAAGTTGACGGACCCCCCGTGCTACACTGCGCGGCCACAAAATCGGGCCCGGCACGGGAACCCGCACCCCTGGGCGGCCCCGCGCGAACACGCGCCGGAGCACTACCGGCCTGAGCAGCAACGATCCGCACAACGCCCGGGTTCCCGCACGTGATTTCGATTTTCAAACCTCGGGCGAGGCCTGACCTGCGATCCCATGGGCCGGCCCGCCACCAGGCCTTCGGTCCCACATTTCGGACGTAGCGGGCCGACCTGTACGACGAATGACCGGATCGCCATGTGAAGAAATTCACGAACTTTTCCGCCCCCACCCGGGCGCGCCCCGGCCCCGGCCCCCCGAAAGGGGTGCCGGGGCCGGTTCGGGTCATCCCCGAAAGGGGTCAGGAGGCAATGCCCCAGGCGATTCCGTCCAGGATGTCGTGCTCGCTCACGACCACCTCGGCGGCGCCGGTGCGCTCCATGATCTCCAGCAGCTCCAGCGCCCCGGCCGCGATCACGTCCACCCGGCCCGGGTGCATCGACGGGATGGCCGCCCGCTCGGCGTGGGTGGCGGCGAGCAGCTCCCGGGTGATCCCGGCGACCCGCTCCCGGCTGATCCTGGAGTGGTGGATCGCCGCCGAGTCGTAGCCGGGCAGGTCCTGGGCGATCGCGGAGACCGTGGTGACCGTCCCGGCCAGGCCCACCAGGGTGGCCGCCCCGGTCAGCGGGACGACCTCCTCGGCCCGGTCCAGCTCGGCGCGCACGTGCTCCCGCGCGGCCGCGATCTGCTCCGCGGAGGGCAGCTCGGCGTCGCCGAAGTACCGCTCGGTGAGCCGCACGCAGCCGATGTTCACCGAGCGCGCCGCCCGCACGTCGTCCGCGCCGAGCACGAACTCGGTGGAGCCGCCGCCCAGGTCGAACACCAGGTAGGGAGCGGGGAACTGACCGCCGGCCAGCTCCTTGGTGGCGCCCACGAAGGAGAGGTGGGCCTCCTCCTCGCCGCTCACCACCTCGGGCTCGACGCCCAGGATGTCGCGCACGCCCTTGACGTACTCGTCGCTGTTCTCGGCGTCCCGGGAGGCGCTGGTGGCGACGAAGCGCAGGCGCTCGGGGCCGACGCCGAAGCCGGAGATGATCTCCTGGTACTCCCGGCAGGCCGCGAAGGTGCGGGCCAGCGCGTCCGGGTGCAGCCGGCCGGTCTGGTCCACGCCCTGGCCGAGCCGGTTGACGATCATCCGGCGGTCGAGGTCGGCGATCTCCCCGGTCGCCGGGTCGAGGTCGGCGACCAGCAGACGGATCGAGTTGGTGCCGCAGTCGATCGCGGCCACGCGGGTCGTGCTCACTCGGACTCCTGCTCCGCCCCGGCCTCCCCGGCGGCGCGCTTCGCGGCGCGCTCGGCGGTCTTCTGCTGCTTGGCCGCGATCACCGCGTCGTGGTCCTGCTCCTTGGCGCGGTTACGGGCGACCCGCTCACCGGCGGCCTGGACCTCGGCCGGGGACACGCACGGGCCCTTGGCCCACCAGTCCTCCAGCATGCCGATCGCCTCGTCGCCGAGCGGATTGACGCCCTCACCGGCCGCCAGCGAGTGGCCGACCAGCACGTGCAGGCACTTCACCCGGTCCGGCATGCCGCCGGCGCTCGGGAAGCCCTCCAGCACCTCGATCGCGTCGCGCCGGGCGATGTAGTCCTCGTGCGCCTTCTGGTAGGCCGCGGCCAGCTCCGGGTCCTCGGCGAGCCTGGCGGTCTGCTCCTTCATCACGCCCTCCGCCTCCAGGGTGCCGATCAGCGAGGCGGCCTTGGGGCAGGTCAGGTAGTAGAGCGTGGGGAACGGAGTGCCGTCCGGCAGCCGGGGGGCCGTCTCCACGACGTCCGGGTTGCCGCAGGGGCAGCGGTGGGCCACGCCGCGCAGGCCGCGCGGTACCCGGCCGAGCTGGGCGGCGATGGCCGCGACGTCGGCGTCGGAGACGGCGGGGTGGTTCTCAGTGGTCATGGGGGGAGGTGTCTCCAACGGGGGACGGTGGGAGCGGAACGGGGGTGGCGTGGGGCGCCGCGGCGGTGTCGGCGGCGTCCACCGAGTCCCAGATGCCGGCGTACCAGGGCTTGGCGGCGTTCGCCCGGCCGGCCGCGGTGCTTCCGGGAACTACGTTCGGGGAAGCCGCCGCGCCGACCGTGGAGGAGGAGGGCGGGGCGCCCTGGCGGGCCGGATCCACCGCGATGTACGGGGTCTCCCCCGGCACCGCGTAGTGCAGCCGGGCGCGGGCCTGCGCCTTGACGTACTCCGGGTCCTGCCAGCGGGCCTTCTCCCGGCGCAGCTGCTCGACCTGCTGGCGGGCGTGGTCGGCCTTCGCCCGCTGGGCGGAGATCTCGGCGCGCTGGGAGATGAACTGCCGCGTCGGGTAGGCGAGGATCGCCACCAGCGAGCAGAGCACCAGGACGAGGACGGTCGCCCGGCTCGTGAACCGGGGCCGGGCCGCCAAGCCCGGGATCCTCCAGCCAGCCATCTCCCGTATCCCCTCCTGGTCGCGACGGTGCCCCGCCGTCCACCCTACGGGGTGAACGGCGGGGCACCGGTCAGGCGTGCGCTACCGGGAGCGCGCGGCCCTCGTGCTCGCCGTGCCGACTGCTTGATTGCTCCGCAGCGCGGCTGTGCCTGATTACTCCGCGGAGCGGCTGTGCCTGATTACTCCGCGGAGCGGAACCGCGGGAAGGCGCCGCGGCCGGCGTACTCGGCGGCGTCGTCGAGGATCTCCTCGATGCGCAGCAGCTGGTTGTACTTGGCGACGCGCTCGGAGCGGGCCGGGGCACCGGTCTTGATCTGGCCGCAGTTGGTGGCGACGGCCAGGTCGGCGATGGTGACGTCCTCGGTCTCACCGGAGCGGTGCGACATCATGCAGCGGTAGCCGTTGCGCTGGGCCAGCTCGACGGCGTCCAGGGTCTCGGTCAGCGAGCCGATCTGGTTCACCTTCACCAGCAGCGCGTTGGCGGTGCCGGTCTCGATGCCGCGGGCCAGGCGCTGCGGGTTGGTGACGAACAGGTCGTCGCCGACCAGCTGGACCTTGTCGCCCAGCTTGACGGTCATGGCCTTCCAGCCGTCCCAGTCCGACTCGTCCAGCGGGTCCTCGATGGAGACCAGCGGGTAGGCGGCGACCAGCCCGGCGTAGTACTCGATGAGCTCGGCCGCCGAGAGGGCCTTGCCCTCGAACTGGTAGGCGCCGTCCTCGTAGAACTCGGAGGCGGCGACGTCCAGGGCCAGCGCGATGTCGCGGCCGGGCACGTAGCCGGCCTTCTGGATGGCCTCGGTGATGAGGTCCAGGGCCTCGCGGTTGCTGTCCAGGTTCGGCGCGAAGCCGCCCTCGTCGCCGAGGCCGGTGGACAGGCCGCGCTCCTTCAGCACGCCCTTGAGGGTGTGGTAGACCTCGACGCCCCAGCGGACGGCCTCGGAGAAGGACTCCGCGCCGATCGGGGCGATCATGAACTCCTGGATGTCGACGTTGGAGTCCGCGTGCGAGCCGCCGTTGAGGATGTTCATCATCGGGACCGGCAGGACGTGCGCGTTCGGGCCGCCCAGGTAGCGGAACAGCGGCAGGTCGCTCGCCTCGGAGGCGGCGTGGGCGACGGCCAGCGAGACGCCCAGGATGGCGTTGGCGCCGAGCGAGGACTTGTCCGGGGTGGCGTCCAGGTCCAGCATGGCCTGGTCGATCAGGCGCTGCTCGGTGGCGTCGTAGCCGACCAGCTCCGGGCCGATCTGCTCGATGACGGCCAGGACGGCCTTCTCCACGCCCTTGCCGAAGTAGCGGTTCTTGTCACCGTCGCGCAGCTCCAGCGCCTCGAAGGCACCGGTGGAGGCACCCGACGGAACAGCGGCACGACCCGTGCTGCCGTCGTCGAGGCCGACCTCGACCTCGACCGTGGGGTTGCCGCGGGAGTCGAGGATCTCACGGGCTACGACGACATCGATGGACGGCACGAGGCATCTCCTTGCGGAAGCAGGGTCCGGTCTGACGGGGGGTGCTGTCAGCAGGACGATTGCGGAGTCGTTTACGACCAGAGCCTAACCGCCCGGGCTCCCGGGACCACGTCGACCTGGGTTCCGTCTCAGCGTGTGGCCCTCCTACCCGCCGGTAGTTCACCTGCTTGTCCCAGCTTGTCCCCCTGGAGCGGGCGAATACGGACGAAGGGGACCGGTAGGACCGGTCCCCTCCGCGCGTCGGGCGTGGCGGCTCAGCCGAGGTGCAGCACCTGGCCGGGCATGATCAGGTTCGGGTTGCCGCCGACGGTGGCGTGGTTCTGCTCGTACAGCGCGCTCCAGCCGCCGGACACGCCCTGGGCGGAGGCGATGGTCGACAGGGTGTCACCGGCGCGGACGGTGTAGTCGTGGCCCGCGGCCTGCGCGGCCGGCTGGGCGGCCCGCGGGGCGGCCTGCGGCTGGGCGGCGGTCTGGCCGGCGTACTGCTGGTAGACGCTCTGGTGGCTGGTCCAGTACCAGCCGCCGTTGTTCTGGTACCAGTACACCTTCGCGTCGGCGTCCCAGCCGGCCTTGCCGGAGAAGCCCTGGGCCTGCGGCTGCGGGGCGGCCTGCTGGACCGGCTTCGCGGCGGGCTTCGGTGCGGCCTGCTGCTGGGCGGCCGGCTTCTCGGCCGGCTTGGCGTGCTTCGGGACCTGCTGCTTCGGGGCCTGCGGCTTGGGAGCCTGCTGCTGCTTGGCGTCCGAGGAGGTGTCGACCGCGGCCGGGGCGCCGCCCTTGGTCAGACCGGCCTTCTGGGAGCAGACCGGCCAGGCACCCGGGCCCTGCGAGGCGAGGACCTTCTCGGCGACCGATATCTGCTGGGCCTTGCTGGCCTGGTTGGCCTGCGCCGCGTAGGCGTTGCCGCCGTACGCCTTCCAGGTGCTGGAGGTGAACTGGAGGCCGCCGTAGAAGCCGTTGCCGGTGTTGATGCTCCAGTTGCCGCCGCTCTCGCACTGCGCGACCGCGTCCCAGGTGGAGACCGGTGCGGCGGAGGCGCCGGTGGCGGTGAGGAGCGGCATCGCGAGTCCGACGCCGGCCACACCGGCGACGGCGATGGCCTTCTCGGCCTGGGTGCGACGACGGTGACGGCCAGTTCCAACGAGCAGCATGAAGAGGTCCCTCTCCGTACGCCTGCGAGGTGAGCTGTCGGGTTCGGACCGGGAGGTGGCCCGGCCGCCGTGTGCGGAGAGATCCCGCTCGGGCGGCTTCACCCCAAGCCGTGGGGACGGCAACAAACCTGGTTCCCCCGCCCCTGCCCAGGGTTCTGGTCGGTTTCCCGTGACGCGGCGGGCAGGATTCGGCGTTCCGCGTACGAGGTCCGCAGCTGCGAACTCCAGGGAGAGTAGACAGATCATCAGACCAATCACAAGCTCATATCGCCGATATCACACATAAATTACGGCGCGTGTCCGACCGCCTACCAACGGCGGCGATATGTCCTGATTGATGGCTGTTCACACCACCGCCGAGGGCGATCGACGACGTCCCGTCAGCGTGACCTCAGGGCATCGGCGGCTCGGCGGGGGCGTGCGGAGGGGCGTGCGGGGAGCGGCTCTCCGGACTGAATTCCACCGGGAGTTCGCGCAGCCCACGCATGATCAGGCCACCTCGCCACCGCAGATTCTCCGGGCTTTCCGCGAGCCGCAGATCGGGCAGCCGGGAAAGCAGGGTGGCCAGTGCGGCGCGCCCCTCCAGCCGCGCGAGCGGGGCGCCGATGCAGTAGTGGATGCCGTGCCCGAAACCCAGGTGGGGATTGTCCGTCCGGGCCAGGTCGAGGGTGTTCTCGTCCGCGAACCTGGCCGGGTCGCGGTCCGCCGCGGCCAGCACCACCAGCACCGGGTCACCGACCGGGATGTCCACCCCGCCGACGGTCAGCGGCTGCGTCGCGAACCGCCAGGTCGCCATCTCCACCGGCCCGTCGTAGCGCAGGAGTTCCTCGATCGCGGTGTCCAGCAGCGCGCTCTCCCCGCGCGCCACCGACTCCTGCAACAGCCGGCGCTGCCCGGGGTTGCGCAGCAGCGCGTAGGTCCCGTTGCCGATCAGGTTCACGGTCGTCTCGAAGCCGGCGAAGAGGAGGATGAAGGCCATCGCCGCGGCCTCGTTCTCGGTCAGGTGCTCACCGTGGTCGCTCGCCCGGATCAGGCCCGAGATCAGGTCGTCCCCGAGGTCCGCGCGCTTGCGGTGGATCAGCTCCAGCAGGTACGCCCGGATCCGCTTCACCGCCCGGCCCACGCCGCCGCGCTGACCGCCGCCCTGGCCCGGCTTCGTGTGGCGCACCATCATTCCGGCCCAGTCGCGGAAGTCGTCCTGGTCCTCGGCCGGCACGCCCAGCATGTCGCAGATCGCGTAGATGGGGAGCGGGAAGGCGAACTCGTGGATCAGGTCCGCCGAACCGCGCCGCGCGAAGCCGTCGATCAGCCGGTCGGTGAGCTGCTGCACCCGCGGCTCGAACTCGGCCACCCGGCGCGGGGTGAACGCCTTCGACACCAGTCGGCGCAGCCGGGTGTGGTCCGGCGGGTCGATGTTCAGCAGGTGGGTCATCAGGTCCGCCTGCCGCTCCCCCGGGATGCCCACCCGGCCGGTGCGGTGCGCCTGCCCGCTGTGGTGCGCCGGGTTCTTCGACAGCCGGCCGTCCGCTAGCGCCTGCCTGGCGTCCGCGTACCGCGTCACCAGCCAGGCCTCCACGCCGCTCGGCAGCGTGGTGCGGTGCACCGGGGCGTGCTCCCGCAGCCAGGCGTAGGCGGGGTACGGATCGGAGGCGAACTCCCAGGTGAACAGCTGGGGGCCGGTGGCGTCGGACGGCGCGGCGGCGGGCCTGGCGGGGTCGGGCTGAGCTGGCATGGACCGACCGTATCCGGTGCGCCGGGCACGCCCCTCCCCGACGGCGCGCGCCTGCCCGCGGACGGTGCGCCGCCGGGGTGCCGGCCCGGGGTGCCGACCCTCCGTGGACGGCTCTTGGACAGCTCTTGTCCGGAGCGTGGGCGTGAGCCTGGTCACCTGAGGGGTAACCACTGTTGCGGAGGGTCAGGACGTGCCTACGATCCTCCGCAATACGCGTGGGCGCCGGTGCGGTGTCGCCCACAGGGAGGAGCAGGCCATGCGGATCAGCGGGTCAGTCATCGTCATCGCGGTCCTCGACGGCGGGTCGGGCGCGGGCCTCGCCCGTCGGTTCGCCGCGGCCGGCACCGCCGGAATGCTGATCGCGGACCAGCACGTCGGCATCGCCGAGGACCTCGCCGCCGAACTCGACCGGCCCGGCTGCCCCGTCGTCGGCGTCTGCGGCGACATCCGCCGCCCCAGCGACGTCGCCGCCCTCGTGGACACCGCCGAGAAGCACCTCGGGCCGATCGACCTGTTCGCCGTGGCCGGCCCCGGCGGCGAGCGAATCGTCTCGCTCGCCGACCTGCCCGCCCACCTCGACCTGGAGCGCCTCGCCGAACTCGTCGTCCTCGTCGGCGAGGCCATCGGCGAACTCGTCCCGCCGCAGCGGCGCCCGGCGAGCGCCGCCACCGCGGCCTGAGACCCGCACCGTCACTCCGGCTTGAGGCCCTCGGCCGCGCGCACCGCCTCCCGGTACCCGCGCGCGGCCGACCGCAGCGCGGCGTCCACGTCCACCCCGGCGTCGTGCGCCCGCTGCGCCACCGCGAGCAGCAGCCGGCCCGCCGAGTCCGCGGTCAGCTCGGCCGGCAGCTCGTACGACTCGTCCGGCACCTCCGTGAAGCCCGCCCGGCGCACCCGGGACACCAGCTTCGCCGCGTACGCCAGCGCGGGCAGCCCGGCCGGCACCCCGTCCAGCACGGACTCGCGGTCCGCCTTCTCGGCCGCCTTCAGCTGCTCCCAGTTCGCCTCCACCTCGGCGGCGCCCTCGGCCTCGACGTCCCCGAACACGTGCGGGTGCCGGTACACCAGCTTGTCGACGATGTCGCCGGCCACGTCGTCGATCGTGAACGGCCCGGTCGGGTGCTCCTCGGCGATCCGGGCGTGGAAGAACACCTGGAGCAGGACGTCGCCCAGCTCCTCGCGCAGCGTCTCCCGGTCCCCCTCCTCGATCGCCTCGACCAGCTCGTACGCCTCCTCGACCAGGTACTTCACCAGGCTCTCGTGCGTCTGCTCGGCGTCCCAGGGGCAGCCGCCCGGGGAGCGCAGCCGGTCCATCACCGTCACCAGGTCGAGCAGCCGGGACCCGGGCAGGTCGTACGAGCCGGGCAGCACCTCGATCTCGGGCACCTCGCCCGCGTGCTCCACCGCGAGGCGCGCCAGCGCGTCGGTCAGCCCCGGATCGCCGTCCGGGCCGCCCAGCCACACCGTCGGCCCGGCCCCGTCGGGCTGCCCGGTCAGCAGCCGCGCCAGCCCGGGCGCCGACCCTGGCTCCACCACCTCCACCGTCACCCCGGCCTGCCGCACCGCGGCCACCTGCGGGTGCCCCTCGTCCCCCACCAGCACCCGCCCCGCCGACCGCAGTGCCTCCCAGGCCGGCCACGCCAGCAGGCCGGGAGCCACCCGGTGGGTGGTGGTCAGCAAGATCAACTTCGCGCCCGGAACATTCGTCGTCACACCCCGAACCTACCCCCGGCCCCCACCCCCGGGGCCGCGGGACGGCGGCCCGGCCGACTTCCCGGTCCTGGACGGCGGCGACCCCGCGGCAGCGGCGGCGGCAGGCGTGTTCAAGAGGAGGCCCCGACGACCGGGACACGACGGCTGGGGCTCGTCTTCAAACCCTCGTCGTCCGCCCGTAGGGCGGGCGGGGCGGCGTTGGGGTGCGTGCATCGCAAGGCGGAGGTGGGGGCACCTCCCGGCCGAAGGCTGGGGGCGGAGTCCATGCGGAGCATCGGCGACCGACGACAACGCGGCGAGGTGCGTGCCCTGGCGTCGCCCCGCAGGCGGGGGTTTGAAGACGGGCCCTAGGGGCGGGCCGGGGGCCAGGGGGTGGAGGCGGGGGTGAGGGTGGCGAGGGACTGGCGGAGGCGGCGGACGGCGGGGTGGTGGGGGCCGTCGCGGCGTTCGCGGTCGAGGAGCAGGGGCAGCAGCCACTGCCAGGCGTTCTGCGGGTCGCCGGCGGCGGCGAGGTGGAGGCCGATGCGTTCGCGGAGGTCGTGGCTGCGCTCGGGGTCGGTGTCGAGGCCGGATTCGAGGCGGGCGGTGTGGGCGGCGAGGAGGGCCTGGTACTCGGCGAGGGCCTCGGGGCCGTGGCCGAGGCGGTCGAGGCAGATCGCGGCGCGGTACCGGTGGTCGAGGCCCTGGGGGCCGTGCGGGCCGCCGTCGGCGGTGGCGGCGAGCCGGCGGTACTCGGGCAGCGCCTGCCGGAGGTGGCCCTCGTGCAGGAGGGTGCGGGCGTAGATGGTGCGGATGGTGCGCACCAGGGGCGCGGCGTCGCCGAGTCCGGCCTCGGCCCGGGGCAGCAGGCGGGCCGCGAGGCCGAGCACCTCCGGGTGGCGGCCGGCGTCCACCAGGTCGGAGAGGTGGGCGCACTCCGCGCCCAGGTCCGGGCCCGCGGGGACGACCGGCGGTGCCGAGGGGGCGGGCGGGAGGAGGAAGGGCCTCGGCTCCGAGCGGACCACCGGCGCCGCGGTGGCCACCGCGGCCACCGCGGCCATCACCGCCGACGGCTGCGGCTGGTGCGGGAAGCGGTACGGCCGGGCCGGGTCCGGCAGCGGGGCGTAGCGGGGCTGCGGGGCCCGTTCGGCCGGGGGCAGCAGCGGGAGCAGCCGCGCGTACACGGTCTGGGCGTCGGCGGGACGGTCGGCGGGCTGCTTGGCGAGCAGGTCGAGCACCAGCCGTTCCAGCGGCTGCGGCACCTCGGGCCGCAACTCCCGCAGCGGAACGGGCGGTTCGTCGACGTGCCGGCGCAGGACGCCGAGCGCGGTGGGCGCCCGGAAGGGCTCCTCGCCGGCGAGCATCTCGTGCAGCAGGCAGCCGAGCGCGTAGAGGTCGCTGCGCGGGTCGGTGGTGGCGGCGAGCGCCTGTTCGGGGGCCATGTAGGAGGGACTGCCGACGGGCACGCCGGTGAGGGTCAGCCGGGTGGTCTCGGTGTCGAGGGCGGTGGCGATGCCGAGGTCGAGCAGGACGGTGCGGCCGTCCTCGCGGACCATGACGTTGCTCGGCTTGAGGTCGCGGTGGACCACCGGGATGGCGTGGACGGCGGCCAGCGCGGTGCACAGCTGCGCCGCGACGGCCGCCGCGCGTTCGATCGGGAAGGGCGCGTCCTCGGCGATGAGGTCGGCCAGGCTGACGCCGGGGATGCGCTGCATGACGAGGTAGAGCTCGCCCGCGTCCTCGCCCGCGTCGAAGACGGTGACCAGCCCGGGGTGGTCGAGCGCGGCCGTGACCCGGCACTCGCGCAGGAAGCGGCGGCGCAACTCGTCGCCCTGGCGGGCCCGTTCGCCGCCGGAGCCGGTCCCGCCGGGGAGCAGGTGCTCGGGTCGGAGCAGCTTGACCGCGACCGGGCGGTGCAGCCGCTCGTCCTGGCCGGCCCAGACCTGGCCCATGCCGCCGTGGCCGATCTTCTCGGTGAGCCGGTAGCGGCCGGCGATCAGCCGGGTGACGGTCACGGGCGGTCCTCACGGGCCTGGCGGCGCAGCAACTCGCCCAGCTCGCGCAGGTCGTGGGCGGTCTCGGGGGCCGTGGCCGACGGGGCGCCGGTCTGGGGAACAGCAGCCGGGGGAACAGCGGCCGGGGGCGGCACGGGTCCGGCCGGAGCGGGTGCGGGCGCGGGCACCCCGTACCCGGGCACGGTCGCCCCGTACGGCGAGGCGTTCGGCACCGCGTACGGCGAGGCGGCCCGCGGCAGGACCGGCGGCGCGGCCCGCGGCCCGGTCGGCCCGGCCAGCCAGACCGCGCGGCTGTCCATCGCCAGGAAGTGCGGCGTCGGCAGGAACCACAGCACGGCCAGCGTGATCTGGCCGGTGGTGTCGGCGGCCGGGTTCTTCAGGCTGCCCGCGACCCCGGCGGAGACGATCAGGGTCAGCAGCAGCGCGCAGAACACCACGGCGCCGACGACGTCGTACGCCCGCCGGCGCCGGACCGCCAGCAGCAGCGAGGGGACGGCCCCGAGCAGACCGAAGGAGAGCAGCGGGGCCAGCGCGCACAGCACCCGCGGGACCGTCCCGAACCGGCCGGGAACCGGCACCTGCCGCGGCACCGCCACCGGCCCTGGGACCGCACCCGGCAGCGGGCCGCCCGGCAGCGGGCCTGGACCGTACCCCGGCCCGTACGGCGTTGCGCCGGGCGGCGGCCCGAACTGCCCGGGGTACTGCCCTGACATGCGCGCTCCTGAGCTGGTGAGGACCGGCACCGAGGGCGGTGCGAGCGGTACCGCACACCGTACCGTCCGGCCAGGCCGGTCCGGAGGCCTTCCGTCCGCCCGCCGCCGCATCGGTATCGCACCGCTACTGAGCCGCTGCTGAGCCGGGATCACCTCAGCCGGCCGGCGGCGCCAGGGTGCCCGTCGCCAGGGCGTCGGTGGCGCCCTGGGCGAGGCTGCGGCCGAGGGCGGCGGCCTGGCCGAGGGCGGTGTCGAAGGCGGCGAGGCGGGCGAAGGCGGCGCCGAGCCGCTGCTGGGCGGGGAGCGGGAGGCGGGGCAGCTCGACCCGGCGGATGTCGAGGCGGGCGGTGGTGGTGGCGTGGCTGGCGGCGCGCCGGGTGCCGGCGGTGGAGCGGAAGTGGCCGGCCAGGAACTCGGGGTCGAGGACGGCCGGGTCGGGCCGCAGCAGGTGGAGCTGACGGCCGAGGGCGGCGCCGACCAGCGGGCCCTCGGCGGGGACGACCCTGGCGGTGCCGCCGCCGAGGGCGGGGACCAGGACGTCGCCGGGGCGGGTGCGGACGTCCCCGGCCGGACCTGCCCCGGTCGCACCGGACCCGGCCTGACCCGACCCGATCGAACCCGGCCCGGCCTGACCCGACCCGGCCTGCCCCGACCCGGCGGCCGGGACGGCACCGGGCACGGCACCGGTGGCGAGGTCCTGGTCGGTGACGACGCGGGTACCGCCCGCGCCCGCACCGGACGGCCTGGTGGCGGCGCCCGTGCCGGAGGAGTACACCTCCAGCGCGCCGCCCCGGACCAGTTCGCCGATGGTGACCACGCCGGCGGGGGTGGCGCCGAGCTCGTCACCGGGCCGCGGCAGCAGCGTGGCCGGGTCGGGCAGGCCGGCCAGCAGCTCGGCCAACCGGCCGCCGAGGTGGGAGAGTTCGGCCGCGCCGCCGAGCGGGGCCGCGGGCGGCACGTGCCGGGCCGGGGAGAGGTCGGTCTCGTCGTCGAGCAGGTCGATGGCGGCCATGGCCCGGTGGACGCCGGGGCGGTCGGCGGGGACCGGCAGGCCCTCGCGCGCGGCCAGGTCGAAGCCGCGCCAGGCCTCCAGGACGGTGCGGCGCAGCTCGGGCCAGTCGACCTTGTCCCGGCCTCCCTCGGCGGTCGGCGCCCCGGCGGCCCCGGCCGGGGCGGAGAGCGCCGCCCCGGCGTCGAGCAGCAGCACCTGGCGGAAGTCGCTCCCCGGCTCGGGCGCGCGCAGCACCCACAGGTGCAGCGGGACGCCGTACGGCGGGGCGGCGCCGGCGGGCAGCGCGATGACGGCCCGCAGCGCTCCAAAGCGGAGCAGTTCGGCCCGGATGCGGCGGCCGGCCCGGCGGGCGGCGACGGTCGGGGGGAGCAGCAGGGCCGCGAGGCCGCCCGGCCGGGTGTGCGCGAGGCAGTGCAGCACCCAGGCGAGTTCGGACTCGCCGCGCGGCGGGACGAGCCCGCCGGGCCAGCGGGTGTCGAACTGCAACTCGTCGTGGCCCCAGTCGCGTTCGTTGTACGGGGGCTGGCAGAGCACGGCCTCGAAGGTGTCGCCGGGGAAGCCGTCGGCGCGCAGGGAGTCGCCGGACCGCAGGTCGAGCGGGAGCGGCCCCGGCTCGTCGGCGGGGGTGTGCAGGGCGAGCCGGAGCCGGGCGAGGGCGGCGGTGACCGGGTCGGCGTCCTGGCCGTAACGGCCGGTGGTCGGCGGGTGGGCGAGCAGGGCGGCGCCGAGGCCGACCGCCGGGTCGAGCACGGTGGCGGGGACGCCGGCGACGGCGGCCAGCAGCTCGGCGGCCTCCGGCGGGGTGGGGCTGAGCTGTCGGGTGTTGGCCTCGGCGTACCGGGTGAGCAGCTGCTCGTACGCGCCGACCGGGCCGGCCTGGGCGGCGAGTTCGGCGAGCAGCCGGGCGAGGTCCAGCTGGGTGCTGCCGAGCAGGCCGGGGAGGCCGAGGGTGCGGGCGCCGTCCGGGCCGAAGGCGTGCACGGCGGTGCCGGCGACGGCCCGGGGCAGCGCGAGGGCGAGCCGGGTGTCCGGGCGGCCGGCGAGGTCGGCCCAGTGCCCGGGCTCGCGGTGCAGCAGCAGGAGCAGGGCGCCCGCCTCGACCAGCGGGGCGGCGGGGTGGCCGGCCGGATCGCGGAGGGTATCGAGGAGCTGCCAGGCCCGTTCCAGCAGCGGGAGTTCGGCGATCTTGCCCTGCGCGCGCAGCCAGGACTCGACCTCGGCGAGCGCGAAGGCCGGGCTGGCGTCGGTGCCGCCGACCGGGCGCGGGAAGTCGGGGTGGCGGCGGCGCCAGTTGCTGACCGCGGCCCGGCCGACGCCGGCCAGCCGAGCGATCTCGGCGGCGGTCACTTCGGGTCGGTCCGGCACGGGGGCTCCTTCGGTGGGCTGCGACCGCACAGCGGGGCACTGTGACCGCACAGCATAGCGATGCGTCTCGCGACCCCAGTTCACATGTGAACAGAATTCTTTTGTGAAATCGCATTGACATGATTCACGGCCGAGTGGTGTGATCTCTCCGTCGCCACCGAGCGAGGGGCGGCACAGGGAGCACCACCGATCACCGGGAGACACCCATGTCCGCGAACGCCCGTCGCACCGCCGTCCGCCACACCGCCGCCCGCCGCGGCACCACCCGTCGCGCCGCCGTCCTGCTGCTGGGCGCCGCACTGGTCGCCCTCGGCGCGACGGCGTGCGACTCCCCCGACGGCTCGACCGTCTCGACCGAGGCGAAGCAGACCGCGGCCGGCACCGGCTCCGAGGCCGCCAAGCCGGCCGACGCCGCCAAGGCCCCCGCCAAGGCCCCCGCCAAGGCCGGCGACACCATCGCGCTCAAGGGCAACGACCCGGCCGACACCGCCGACGTGACGCTGGTGAAGGTGGTCGACAACGCCGAGGGCGAGGACGAGTTCACCCACCCGGCCGACGGCAAGCGCTTCGTCTCGGTCCAGTTCCGGATCAAGGCGAGCGGCAAGAAGGCCTACAGCGACGTCCCCGGCAACAGCGCCAAGGTGGTGGACGCCCAGGGCCAGGCCTTCGGCAGCACCGTCGCGAACACGAAGGCCGGCCCCGGCTTCCAGATCCCCGCCAACATCGCCCCCGGGGAGAGCGCCCTCGGCTTCGTCACCTTCGAGGTCCCCAAGGACGCCAAGCTCGACAAGGCCCAGTTCGGCCTCGACAGCGGCTTCGCCCCGCAGACCGGCCAGTGGAAGCTCGGCTGACCCGCGCACCGGCCGGTCGCCGGCGCCCCCACGCCGGCACCCCCGCACCCCCGTCGGCCTCACCGCCCCGCCGGCCTCGCGCCGCCGACACCTCCGTTCACAGCCCCGATGGTCGCGATGCGTACGTCAACCGCCGCGACCGCCCGTACACACGGAACGGCGGCCCCGGGCCGGGCCCGAGACCGCCGTGCACCGCCCCGGGCGGGCGGACGCTACTTCTTCGCCCCCGCCAGGTCGTCGAACATCGCCGACAGGAACTCCCTGCACCAGCCCAGCAGCTCCCGCCCGACCAGCGGCTTGCCGCCGATCCGCCCGGTGCTCGGGCGCGGCACCAGCAGCTGCCGGGCCGCCGCCTTCACCTGGCTGCGCGGGTAGAGCCGGTTCAGCCGCAGCTGCTGGGACTCCCGCAGCTCCACCGGCCCGAAGCGGACGTTGGTGCCCTGGAGGGTGATGTCCGAGATCCCGCACCGCCGGGCGTACAGCCGCAGCGCCGCGACCAGCAGCAGGTTCTCCACCGGCTCGGGCAGCTTGCCGTAGCGGTCCACGAGCTCGTCCCTGACCTGCTTGATGTCCTCCTCCGAGTTGACCGCGGCGATCGAGCGGTACGCCTGCAACCGCAGCCGCTCGCCGGGCGCGTAGTCGTGCGGCACGTGGGCGTCGACCGGCAGCTCGATCTTCACCTCCAGCGGCTCCTCCTCCGGCTCCCCGCCGCCCGCCAGCGACTCGCGGAACTCCGCCACCGCCTCGCCGACCATCCGCATGTAGAGGTCGAAGCCGACGCCCGCGATGTGCCCGGACTGCTCGCCGCCGAGCAGGTTGCCCGCCCCGCGGATCTCCAGGTCCTTCATCGCGACGTACATGCCGGCGCCCATCTCGGTGTGCTGGGCGATGGTGGCCAGCCGCTCGTGCGCGGTCTCGGTGAGCGGCTTCTCCGGCGGGTACAGCATGTACGCGTAGCCGCGCTCGCGACCGCGCCCGACCCGGCCGCGCAGCTGGTGCAGCTGGGAGAGGCCGAAGGTGTCGCCGCGCTCCACGATCAGGGTGTTGGCGTTGGAGATGTCGATGCCGGACTCCACGATCGTGGTCGACACCAGGACGTCGAACTCCTTCTCCCAGAAGTCGACGACGACCTTCTCCAGCTGGGTCTCCCCCATCTGCCCGTGCGCGGTGGCGATCCGCGCCTCGGGCACCAGGTCCTTCAGCCTGGCGGCCGCCTTGTCGATCGACTCGACCCGGTTGTGGATGTAGAACACCTGGCCCTCGCGCAGGAGTTCACGCCGGATCGCGGCCGAGATCTGCTTCTCGTCGTACGGCCCGACGAAGGTCAGCACCGGGTGCCGCTCCTCCGGCGGGGTGGTGATGGTGGACATCTCGCGGATGCCGGTGACCGCCATCTCCAGGGTGCGCGGGATCGGGGTCGCGGACATGGTGAGCACGTCCACGTTGGCGCGCAGCTTCTTCAGCTGCTCCTTGTGCTCGACGCCGAAGCGCTGCTCCTCGTCGACGATGACCAGGCCGAGGTCCTTGAACCTGGTCTCGGAGGAGAACAGCCGGTGGGTGCCGATGACGACGTCCACCGAGCCCTCGAACAGCCCCTCCAGCACGGCCTTGGCCTCGGTGTCGGTCTGGAAGCGGGACAGCGCCTTCACCGTCACCGGGAAGTTGGCGTAGCGCTCGGCGAAGGTCGAGAAGTGCTGCTGCACCAGCAGCGTGGTCGGCACCAGCACCGCTACCTGCTTGCCGTCCTGCACCGCCTTGAACGCGGCCCGCACGGCGATCTCGGTCTTGCCGTAGCCGACGTCGCCGCAGATCAGCCGGTCCATCGGGACGGACTTCTCCATGTCCGACTTGACCTCGGCGATGGTGGTCAGCTGGTCCGGCGTCTCCGCGTACGGGAAGGCGTCCTCCAGCTCGCGCTGCCACGGGGTGTCCGGGCCGAAGGTGTGGCCCGGGGCGGCCATCCGCGCCGAGTAGAGCCTGATCAGGTCGGCGGCGATCTCCTTGACCGCCTTCTTGGCCCGCTGCTTGGTCTTCGCCCAGTCCGCCCCGCCGAGCCGGTGCAGCGTCGGGGCCTCGCCGCCGACGTACTTGGTGACCTGGTCGAGCTGGTCGGTCGGCACGAACAGCCGGTCGCCGGGGTGGCCGCGCTTGGCCGGGGCGTACTCCAGCACCAGGTACTCACGGGTGGCGCCCTGGACGGTGCGCTGCACCATCTCGACGTACTTTCCGACGCCGTGCGCCTCGTGGACGACGTAGTCGCCAGCCGCCAGCGCCAGCGGGTCGATCGCGTTGCGGCGACGCGAGGGCATCCGGCGCATGTCCTTGGTGGAGGACTTCTGGCCGGACAGGTCGGTCTCGGTGATGACCGTGAGCTTCAGGGCCTCGTCCACGAAGCCGTGCTCGATCGAGCCGCAGGAGACGTGCACGACGTCCCGGGTGGGCGCCTCGGCGAGGTCGGCGACCAGGCGGGCCGGGATGCCCTCGTTGCCCAGCACCTCGGCCAGCCGGGAGGCCGGGCCGTGGCCCTCGGTCACCATGACGACCCGCCAGTCGGCGGCCAGCCGCTCCTTGGCGTCGGCGATCGCCCGGGCGGTGTCGCCCCGGTAGGCCTCGACGGCGTGCATGCCGAGGGTCAGGGTGTTGGCGTCGAACTCCAGCACCTCGTTCACCGAGGACTCGCTGGTCGCGAACGGGCTGACGGACCACCAGGGCAGCCCGATATCGGCGGCGTGCTCGCGCACCTCGGCGAGCGAGCGCAGCGAGGCGGCGGAGACGTCGATCGCCTCCAGGTCGATCGGCCGGTCCCCGCCCGAGGCGGCCGCGACCCAGGAGGCGTGCAGGAACTCCTGGCTGGTCGCGACCAGGTCGGCGGCCCGGGTGCGGACCCGCTCCGGATCGCAGACCACCGCGACCGAGCCGAGCGGCAGCACGTCGACCAGCAGCTCCATGTCGTCCACCAGCACCGGCGCCAGCGACTCCATGCCCTCGACCGCGATGCCCTCGGCGATCTTGTCCAGGATCTCGGCCAGCCCGGGGTGCCCGGCGGACAGCTCGGCCGCCCTGGCCCGCACCTCGTCGGTGAGCAGCAGCTCACGGCAGGGCGGCGCCCACAGGCCGTGCTCGGCGATCTCCAGCGAGCGCTGGTCGGCGACCTTGAAGTACCGGACCTCCTCGACCTCGTCGCCCCAGAACTCCACCCGCAGCGGGTGCTCCTCGGTCGGCGGGAAGACGTCCAGGATGCCGCCGCGGACGGCGAACTCGCCGCGCTTCTCGACCAGTTCGACGCGCGCGTAGGCGGCGGCGGAGAGCCGGCGGGCGATCTCCTCCAGGTCGTACGACTCACCGCGGCGCACGGCCACGGGCTCCAGCTCGGCCAGCCCCTTCACCTGCGGCTGGAGCACCGAGCGGACCGGGGCGACGATCACCTGCACCGGCCCGGCCGCCGGGTCTGCCCCAGCCTCCGACTGGGAGGTGCCCCCGTCGAGCCGCGGGTGCACGATCCGGCGCAGCACGGCCAGCCGGCGCCCGACGGTGTCCGAGCGGGGCGACAGCCGCTCGTGCGGCAGGGTCTCCCAGGCCGGGAACTCGGCGACGGCGTCGGCGGGCAGCAGCGAGCGCAGCGAGGCCGCGAGGTCCTCGGCCTCCCGGCCGGTCGCGGTGACGGCGAGCACCGGTCGGCCCCGGTCCCCGGCGGACTGCCCGGCGAGCGCGCGGGCCAGCGCGGCGATGGCGAACGGCCGGGCGGCGGGCGGCCCGACCAGGTCCAGGTGGCGGCGTCCGCCGGCCGCGGCGCCGACGGCGGTGGCCGCCTCGATCGCCTCGGCGAGCGCCGCGTCCCGCGCGACGACATCGAGCAGTCCGGTCAGACTCATCTGGGGTCTCTTCTTCGTCCCGTGGCTGGTGCTGCCCCCGGGCGGCGAAGGCCCGCCGGGGCAACGCGAACGGCCCGGCACGCCGAGCGGCCGGGGGTCTCCAGCCTACGCCGCGGCACGGGCACACACGTGGTCCTCGGCGCCCGCGGGGCCCGGCCGGGGCTTCGGCGGAGCCCGACCAGGGCATCGGCCGGGGTTTCGGTGGGAGCTTCGGCGGGGCTTCGGTGGGGCTTCGGTGGGGCTTCGGTGGGGCTTCGGTGGGGCTTCGGTGGGGCTTCGGTGGGGGGGGGACCGGGGGCTCCGATGCGGCCCGCCCGGCCGGCCTCCCGCCCGTCGCGCCGCCGATTCTGTCAGGAGCATGTCCGGGAACGAACCACCGGACCGGACACCGGACCGGCCGGTGGACGAACCAACGGGGAGCCGCACCGAACCGGGCACGGCTATCCGCCACGAACTGGACATACTCCTGTCACTGGCCGTCCATGGAGATCGCGCACCATGGTGAACGTGCCCGCCGCACCCAACCGTGGGGGATGGCTGTGGGGGCACTGTCGCACCCCCGATGGGGGTCGGAGGTGCGAGGCCGGGCGACCCTGGGTGGGGGCGCCCGCCCAAGCGCCGGGAACCGTGGCGCCCTTTCCTGGAGGGCGCCACGGGTCTCGGCCTCTTTCGTCTGCGGGGGCTTACCCCGCCGGGCGCCGTCCTATCCCGCGGACCCGTCCGTTTTCCCGGCCGCCCGCTCCACAAGCTTCGGCGCCGGACACGGCGCGAGGGCCCCGGCCGCCCGGGGGAGGCGGTCGGGGCCCTCGCGACGCGTGGTCGGGCGGCCGGGTCAGCGGCGGCGGTAGCTCACCGTGTGGGGGGTCGCGTAACCGCTGCCGTCGTCCACGATGATGATCTTCGGGACGATCCGGGTCTCGTCGTCCGACCGGCCCTCGGCGGCCTTCCCGTCGGTGACGTTCTCGTCCGCCGCGTTCCCGTCCACGACCCGCTCGTCCGCTGCCGCCTCGTCCACGGCCTTCCCGTCGACCGCCTTCGCGACGACCGCCTTCGCGACGACCGTCTCCTCGGCGGGCGGTGAGGCCGGCTTCGGCGGCACCGGGCCGGTCGCCACGGGCCCGCCGATGGCCTTGGCGGCACTGCCGCCGACCACCGGCGTCCGCAGCACGGGCGCCGGCTTCTCCCGGGCGAGAGCCTTCTCACCGGCGGAATCCGCCACGGCGGGCGCCTGGGCCGAGGCTTTGCGCAGGTTCGTCACCGGGATCTCCCCGGTGTCCGCCTCCGAGTCCACCGGCACCGGGTCGACAACGGCGTCCGCGACCGCGTCGGCGACGGCGTCCTGCGGAGCGGCGGCCTGAGCGGGCGGCTGAGCGGCGGCGGGCGCGGCGCCCGGGAAAGCCCGGGCGGAGTCCCGGGAGACCCTGGCCGCCGCCGCGGCGAGCTCCCCGGGCTCGATCTGGCCGACCGCCGCCCCGGTGAGCGAGGCCAGCGTGGCCTTGATGTGGTCCAGGTGCTGCTGCACCGTCTCCAGCCGGGTGTCGAACTCGCGCTGCTCGCGCTCGCTCGCCGTGTTGATCTTCTCGGCCTCCCGGCGGGCCTGGTCGATCAGCTGGTCGGCCTTGGCCTGGGCGTCCGTCTCCAGCTGCTTGATCCGGTTCAGCACGGTCTCCCGCTGCTGCTCGGCCTCCTTGACCCGGCGCTCGGCCGTCGCGGAGACCTCGGCGTCCTCGGCGTCGGCCTTGGCCTGGGCGGCGGCGAAGGTCTCGTCGGCCTTCCGGCGCCGGGCGGCCAGCTCGGCCTCGGCCTGCTCGCTGGCCTCGGCCGCGGCCACCCGCACCTTGGCGGCGTAGCCGGTGGCGGCGTCCCTGGCCGAACGGCTGTCCCGGTCGGCGTCGGACCTGATGCCCTCGGCCTCGGCCCGGGTGCGCTCCTCGGTGCGGCGGGCGGCCGAGTCGGCCTCGGTACGGGTCCTGGTGCCGTACTCCTTGGCGGCGCGGTCGGCGTCCTGCCCTGCCTCGTAGACCTCGTCCCTGAGGTCCTCGGCGAAGCGCTCGGCCTTCTCCCGGACGGCGCGGGCCTCGTTCTCGGCCATCGCGGCCAGGCCGGAGGCCTGTTCGCTGAGCACCTGGTAGTCGGGCTCGGGGGCCTCCTCGGCGGTCCGGCGGATGTCGGCCAGTCTGGCCTCCATCTGCCGGATGCCGGCGCCCAGGACGCTCAGCCGCTCCCACGCCTCGTCACGCTGCGCGGTGAGCGCGGCGAGGGCTCGGTCGACCTGGTCGGGCACGTAGCCACGGCGGGCCTGGGTGAAGCCGTACTGGGGGACGGCGTCGCTCATGGGCTCTTCCCCTCATTTCGCGGGCTGCGGAGCCCATGATCGGACGGAACGGACGGATCCGGAACCGGTTCGGAGCCCGGGGCCGGAATCCGCCGTCCTACGGACCGGAATTGTGTCGAGGACCGGACGAATAGACCCATCCTCTTGACCTATTTTGCGCAGATCCGGGCGAAACCCCAACGAGGCACAGCCGTGGCGGCATGCCGGAGGGGTCGTTCCGGACTCCGGAACGACCCCTCCCCACCTGCGAGGATCGGCGACGGCCCGCTACAGCAGGCCGTCCCAGAACTGCTCCAGCAGCACGGCCCACCAGGTGTCCGCGTTCTGCAGGGCCGCCGGGTCGATCGCGGCGAGCTGGGCCTGGAAGTCGGTCGTCCAGCGACCGGCCTGGTCCGGCGTCAGCCCGTACCGGAGCCGCCACATCCGGCCCAGCAGGGCCAGCGAACGGACGAACTCCGGTACACCGCTGTTGACGAACCGGGGCGGCCGGCCGGTTCCATCGACCTCCACGGCCACCACGTGCGCGGTGCCGTACTGGACACACAGCTGCCGGCCGTAGTCGTTGCCCAGCACCAGGTAGCCGCCGAAGTCCGGGCCCGTGGCGAGACCGCGCTCGGCGGCCAGCTCGGCGAGCGTCGGAATCGGCCGGCCCTCCTGCGCCTGCGCCCAGAAGAACGGCCCGAAGTCGCGCGGCAGCCCGGCCCACATCAGGGTCTGGGACACCGGCTCGGGCACGCCCTGGCGGGAGACGGCACGCTGCTCGTAGCGGAACAGGTTCTGCCCGAAGGCGCTGCCGGTCTCCTGGGCGAGCTGCTGCGGCGGGAGCGGCGGCAGCGCCTGGACCGTCCCCGGCGCGGGCGGCGGCACCCGGAACGGGCGGACCCGCTGGGTGCCGGAGGCCAGCTGGGCCAGCTCGTCCAGGTGGTCGAGCAGCTCGGCCATCCCGGCCTGCCTGGAGGCGTGGTCACGGCCGTACGGGGCGGTGTGGGTGAGCCGGACGTTCGGCCAGGACGCGGCGATCATGCGGTTGCAGTAGCCGCCCGGAAGGTCGCACGACTCCAGCTCCGTGTAGAGCTCCAGCACCTGCTCCGGCGGCACGTTCAGCCGGCGCAGGTCCTGGAGGATCTTCCACTCCGGGTGCGGGGTGCCGGGCTCGCTGCGGTGCAGCAGCTTCTGCTCCGAGCCGTCCGGGCCCCGGTAGCTGAGCGCGGCGAAGTACCCGGGGCCGACCGCGGGCACGCCCGGGGGCACCGACACGGGCTGCGGCGAGCCGGGCACCGCGGCCGGCGGGACGACCCCGGCGCCACCGCCCGCGTTCGGGTAGCCGTAGCCGGCCGCCGGCGCGGCGGGGGCCGACGGACCACCGGGCGGCGGGACGGCCGGGCCGCCGGACGGCGGGGTGCCCGGATCCGCCGGGCCGCCCGGCAGCGCCGGGTCGATCGCGCTCGCCAGCTGGGTCGCCTCGTACGCCGTCCCGGACGCGGGCGCACCGGCGGGCGACGCGCCCTGGGCCGCCGGGGGCCCGCCGGCGCGCAGGCCCGCCGGGGGCGGGGGCGGCGGGGCGGAGCCGGTGCCGCGGCCCGCGGGGGCGGCGGCGGGCGCGGCGGAGCCCGGGGTGTTCCTCAGCCCGGCGGGCGGGGGCGGCGGCGGGCCCGAACCCGCGCCCCGCCCCGTCCCGGCCGGGGCGGCACCCGCGCCGGAGGAGCCGGCGGGGCCGCCGCGCAGCGCGGCCGGCGGGGGCGGCGGCGGGCCGGAGCCCGCACCCCGGCCGAGCCCTGCCTCCGGCGCACCGGGGGCCGGGGCGGCGGGGGCACCGGGGACGGGGGCGCCGGGCAGGCCGGACAGCCCGGGGGCACCGCCGGGCTGGGCCAGCATGGTCGGGGCGTGCTCCACCTGCGGACCACCGGTGGGCGGGACGGCCGGAGCTCCCGGCAGACCGCCGAGGCCGGGGACACCGCCGGGCTGGGCCAGCATGGTCGGGGCGTGCTCCACCTGCGGACCACCGGCAGGCGGGACGGCCGGGGCGCCGGGCAGGCCCATCAGTCCGGGCACGGCGTCCGGCGACGCGAGCAGCGTGGGCGCGGGTTCGGCAGCCGGTACGTCCACCGGGGCCGGGATCGGGGCCGGGATCGGCGGGCCGACGGGCTGCTCGGCGGCCGGGGGCTGCGCGGCGGCCTGCGGGACCGGGGGCATGCCGTGGCCCCCGCTCGCCGGCGGCATCAGCATGGTCGCGGCCTCGGCCCCGGCCGGGGCGGGGGCCTCGGGCAGGTCCGAGCCGGTCGTCCGCAGCCCGTCGGGCATCAGGACGGTCGCCGCCTCGGCCGGAGGCTGGGGCGGCGCGACCGGCGCCACGGGCGACGGCACCGGCACGGCGGCCTGCGGCTGCGGCATCGACGGCGGCAGCGGAGCGACGGCCGGCTCCTCGGGCCCGGGCGGCGGCGCGAGCATGGTCGGCGCGTCCCCGGCGGGCCGGTCGGAGACCGGCGGCTCGGTCAGCACGGCGGCCGCGGGCCGCGGCGCCGCGGGCGGCTCCCCGACCGGCGCGGCGGCAGCGGCAGCGGAAACACCCGGAGCCTCGACCGGCGCGGCAGCCTGCGGTACGGCCGGAGCCGCCCCGAGCCGCTCCGCCTCGGCCGCGATCGCCGCGGCCCCCGCCTCCTGGAGCCACTGCGGCGGGCTGAGCAGGAAGGAGGTCGCCTCCACCGGCCCGGGCGCGGGCTTCGCCGCACCCGCGGGATTGGCCGCCACCGGCCGCCCGTAGGCCTCCTCGTACTGCCGGACCACCTCGTTGACGGGCAGCGCGGGCCACAGCGTGCTGGCGCCCGAGTCCCGGGCGATCACCAGCCGCGCCTCCCCCGAGCCACCGCCCGTACCGCCCGCACCGTCGGCCGTGCCCAAGGGCGCCACCGCCCAGCAGACGAAGCCCAGGTCGAACTCCCGGACCCGTACCTCACGCTGCTGCGAGCGCGGCACCCCGCCGTTGATCCACTCCTCGGCGAGCTCCTGCGCCTGCGCGTACGTCACCACGCCCGGTTCACCCCTGTCCGCATCCTCTTCGTCCCCCGTTCCACCGACACCACAGCCATCACCGCGACCACGCGCCTCAGCCCAGCGGGACGGCCCGGGCGAACCCGCCGTCCACCATCAGCTCCGCGACCGTCTCCAGCTCCGGCGGGCTGCCGGCCAGCCGCAGCAGGAAGGCGTCGAAGTCCTCGCCGCAGGGCAGCAGCAGTCGCGCGCAGCGGTCCTCGGGGGACTCCTGGGCGCCGGAGTCGCGGGCGTCGTCGTACAGGTGGAACCAGACCGAGCCGGCCCGCTCGCCGCGCACCTTGAGCGCGACCAGGCCGCCCTGGGCGTAGGCGATGCCCAGGTAGTCCTTGGTCAGGTGGTCGCGCAGGCACTTGTTGGCGTACACGACGTCCTCGGTGCCGTACTCCTCGGTGAGCGTCAGGAACGGCTGGTCGAGCAGCAGTCCGAGCTCGGTGTCCAGCCCGACGCCGGCCGGGGCCCGGCCGCCGCCCAGCTTGAGGAACGTGCGGTAGGCGTCGGGGAGCCGGTAGCCGAGGCGTTCCTCGGCGCGCTGCACCAGGTCCTCGGGGACGCCGATCGGGTCGCCGCCGTCCCTGGCCAGCGAGAAGTGCACCGCCCGGCGCTCCTGTAGGGGCCGGGTGCCGCGGCGGTTGTGGTCGGCGGCGGAGACGGCCAGGCCGCCGTGGTGCCGCAGCAGCGCCTTGACCTCGACCGGGACGAGCTCCATCCGCCGCCAGCCGGGGGCGGCCCGGCCGACCGCGTGGTGCCAGGTCCAGCCGGGCGGGGTGGCGACGGCGGTCGCCAGGTCGGCCCAGAGCGGGTGGCCCTGGGTGTAGAGCGCGGCGTTGGCCGAGACGTAGTCGGTCAGCCGCAGCTCGTCCACGCCGAAGCCCTCCGGCGGGTCGGCCACCTCGGCCGCGGCGGCGGCGTACGGGCCGAAGTCCGGGTAGCCGTACTCGTCCACCCTGACCCCTCCGGGGTGCCGCTCCGCGCGGACCGGATCCGGGAACTGCACCACCTGACCTGCGTACGCCGCGTTCGGTGCGGCGGCGACGCCGGGCCGACCTGTCGTCATCTGGGAGCCCCCACTGGCTGCTGCAAATACGGTGCCTGCTGGGCACCAGCCTAGGGCCTGCCCTCAACCCCCCGTCGGCCAGGCGGCCCTACAGCCCGGGCCCCGCCCGGGAGTCACGACCGGCCGCCCAGCGCCCGCGCCAGTGCCTCCGCCACCCGCAGCTGGCGGGCCTCGGTGAGGTGCGGGTGCAGCGGCAGGCTGAGCAGTTCGCGGGCGGCCCGTTCGGCGACCGGGAACGCCCCCTCGCGGTGGCCGAGGTGACGGAACGCGGGCTGCAGGTGGACCGGCAGCGGGTAGTGCACCCCGGCCCCGATCCCGGCGGCGTGCAGCGCGGCCAGCACCGCGTCACGGTCCCGGCCGGGGCCGATCCGCACCGGGTACAGGTGCCTGACGTGCTCGTTGCCGGGGGCGGTGCGCGGCAGGACGAGCCCGTCCAACCCGCCCAGCAGCGCGTCGTAGCGGGCGGCGGCGGCCCTGCGGGCGGCGTTCCAGGCGGGCAGCCGGCGCAGCTTGGCGCGCAGCACGACGGCTTGCAGGGCGTCCATCCGGGAGTTGAAACCGAACCGTTCGTGCCGGTACTTGTCGCGCGCGCCGTGGTCGCCGAGCAGCCGGACGGTGTCCGCGAGGCCCTCGTCGTCGGTGAGCACCGCCCCGGCGTCGCCGTAGGCGCCGAGGTTCTTGCCCGGGTAGAAGCTGGTGGCCGCGATCCGCCCGTACCCGGTGCGCCCGTGCTGCCTGGCCCCCTGGGACTGCGCCGCGTCCTCCACCACCGGCCGCCCGTCGGCCGCCTCCAGCAGCGGCCCCATCGGCGCGAGTTGGCCGAAGAGGTGGACGGGCAGCAGCGCGGCCGCGCCGGGCAGTGCGGCGGCGGCCCGCTCCGGGTCGATCAGCAGGTACACCGGGTCGGCGTCGACCAGCACCGGGCGCAGCCCGGCCCGCAGCACCGCCTCCGCGGTGGCGACGAAGGTGTTGGCGGGCAGCACCACCCCGCTGCCGGGCGGCAGGTCCAGGGCGCGCAGGGCCAGTTCGAGCGCGTCGGTGCCGTTGGCGGTGCCCACGCAGTGCCGGACACCGGCGAAGGCCGCGTACTCCCGCTCGAAGGCGGCCACTTCGGGGCCCTTGACGAAGGCTCCCGAGGCGAGCACCCGGTCGAAGCCGGCCCGCACCTCGTCCGCCACCTCGGCGTGCGCCGCCGCCAGGTCCACCAGCGGGATGCCCTCGTCGGCCGGGCCCCCGCCCACGGCCTCAGTGCTCACCGGGCCTGCGCCCGCCGCCGGAACGGCGCTCACCGGACCTCCGCCCCGGCCCGGACCCCCGCCCCCACCGGGACGGTGACGCCGCCGAGTCCGAGGCTGAGCGAGGCCGCCTCCAGCAGCTGGAGCACCCGCATCCCGGCCCGCCCGTCGGTGAGCGGGGCCCGGCCCTCGGTGATGGCGGCGGCGAACTCGGCCATCACGTTGCGCAGCGCCTCCTGCTCGACCAGGGCCGGCGCCACCATCTCGCCGACCCGGTAGGAGATCAGCGCCCGGTGCCGGATCGCGTCGGTCAGCTGGTCGGGCGGGGTGAGGTCGACCCCGCGGTCGTGCACCGCCAGCCGGGCCTGGGGGTTGAGGTCGTCCCAGACCAGGGTGCGCCGCGAGCCGCCGATCAGCGTGGTGCGGACCTTGGTCGGGGAGAGCCAGTTGACGTGGCAGTGCGCGAGCGCGCCGTTGCTGAGCCGGACGGTCAGGTAGGCGACGCAGGCCCGGCCGGCCCCGATCGGGTCGGCGCCCTGGGCGGACACCCCGACCGGTTCGACCCCGGGCGGCAGCACGAAGTCCAGGATCGACAGGTCGTGCGGGGCGAGGTCCCACAGCACGTCCACGTCCGGCTGCACCAGGCCGAGGTTGATCCGCACCGAGTCGAAGAACTGGACGTCCCCGATCTCCCCGCCGTGCACCAGCTCGCGGATCCGCCGCACCACCGGGGTGTAGCAGAAGGTGTGGTCGCACATCAGCACCAGCCCGCGCCGCTCGGCCAGTCCGACCAGTTCCCCGGCCTCGGCGGCGGAGGTGGTGATCGGCTTCTCCACCAGCACGTGCTTGCCGGCCTCCAGCGCCGCCCGCACCAGCGCGTAGTGCGCGCCGGCCGGCGTGGCCACCGCGACCGCGCCGACCCGCTCGTCCGCCAGCACCCGCCGGTAGCTGCCGGTCACCCCGACGGTGCTGTACTCCCCCAGCACCGCGCGGGCCTTGGCCTCGTCCAGGTCGCACAGCCAGTGCAGCCGCAGCGCCGGGGTGTGCTGCGCGTTGCGGACCAGCTTCGGGCCCCAGTAGCCGGCCCCGACCACGGCCAGCCCGACCGGGTGCTCGGGCACCGCCCCGGGCGGCTCGTCGGGTGCGGGCACGTGGCCGCCGGGTGCCTGGTTGGCGGCCTGCCAGTGGTCGTCCGCCGGTTTCGACGTCATCGCACGAGCCCCTTCGCTCAGCGCCGGGGCGGGCGGCAGGCCCTTCCCGGCAGCCTCAACGTCCGACGCGGGCACCGGAGCCGGCCCCGTCGGCGGCTGCCCCGCACGGTCGGCCGCGTCCCCTTCGGCTCGCTGCCGGAACGGTACCGGCCGCGGACCGGCTCCCGGGGCCGTTTCGGTAGATCGGCGGACAAGTCGTGACGAGGGCGTACGTGTTCGGCCAAGATCGGGTGACCGCCCGGCCGGTCCGTCGCGGCCCCGACCGCCACCGCACCCCGGTTGTGCGGTTGTCGGTGTCGTTTGACAGGCTTGCCCCGGACCGGACCGGCCCGGCCACTCCGACCGACGCCGGGTGACCAGGAGGAGGACGACGGATGACCACCGGTGAGCCGGCGGGCCCTCCCGTGCTGCGCCACCACCGCGACAGCCTGCTGCCCGCCGTCGCCGCCGCGCTGTCGCTCAAGGGCGGCGAGGTGCACACCCTGGCGGGCGACAAGGACCACCGCCGCCCTGCCCTGCACCAGTTGGTCACCGACTTCCTGGACACCCTGCCGGTGGAGGCCCGCGAGCGGTTCACCGGGCGCTGCCCCGAGGCGGTCCTGCTCTCCCAGTACCTGACCACGGTCGACGGCAGGCGCTCCAAGCGCGCCGCCCGCAAGCCGATGACCCTGCACGAGGCCCGCAAGGCGCTCAAGGGCTCCCGGATGACGACCGTACGGATCCGTGAGGAGGGCGACCCGGCGCACGGCAGCCACGCCCCGCCCTGCCGCTCCTGCGCCCCGATGCTGGAGCACTTCACCGTGCGGAGCGTCGCCGTCGCCCCGCCCGTGCACTGACCGGCCGAGCGCCGGCACGTCCCCCGTCCCCCAGCCCTGGAGCCCGTCCTGAATCCGCCCATCCCGCCCGCACCGGCCACCCTCTCCTCCGCCGGCCCGCGGACCCGCCCGCGCTTCCCCGCGGACGTCGCCGCCGAGCTCAAGACGGCCGGCTGGCACCCCGGCCGCTGGCAGATCCGGCAGGCCGAGGAGTGGGCCGACGCCCTGGTCGGGTTCGGCGCTCCCACCGGCGTGCGGCACGCGGTGTTCCCGGCGGCGGTGGAGGCCTGGGCCGAGTTCGGCGGCCTCGCCTTCGACCTGTCGGGCCCCGGCCGTCAGCTGGCCCGCACCCCGTTCCTGATCGACCCGCTGTGCGGCCTGCACCAGCCGCGCACCCTGCTCGACCTCGGCCGGGCGCTGGGGACGCAGCTGGCCCCGCTCGGCGAGGAGGCGTACGGGCAGGCACTGCTGGCCGTCGACGAGGAGGGCCGGGTCTACAGCCTGGACCACGCCGGCGAGTGGTTCCTCGGCCACGGCATCGACCAGGCGATCTCCGCGCTGGTCCTGGGCACCGTCCCGGAGCGGCTGCGCACCCCGGACGAGCACTGAGCGGCCGGGGGCGTCCCCGGACCGGGCGCTGAGGGCGGCTCAACCAGCCGCTCGGCCCGGCCGGTCAGCCCAGCCGCTCGGCCCGTACCGTCAGCCGGGACGGCAGCACCGCCTCGATCCGGAACCCGCCGTCCGCCTCGGGCCCCGAGGAGAAGGTGCCGCCCAGGGCGATCACCCGTTCCCGCATCCCGACCAGCCCGTTGCCCCCGCTGGGCAGCTTCGCCGCGCCCCGCTCCCCGCCCGGGCAGGCGTTCACCACGGCCACCCGCACGCCGTTCGGCGCGTACGAGAGCAGGACGGACACCTGGGCGCCGCCCGCGTGCTTGTGCGCGTTGGTCAGGCCCTCCTGGACGACCCGGTAGGCGGTCTGCTCGGCCTCGCCGGTGAACTCCTGCCGGCTGCCGCTGACCGTCAGCGTGACCGCCATCCCGGCCGCCCTGGACTGGTCCACCAGCCGGGGCAGCCCGGCCAGCGAGTCCGGTTCCGGCTGCCGCGCGTCGTCCATCCGCAGCACCCCGAGGATCTCGCGCAGCTCGTTCAGCGCCTGCCGGCCCACCTCGCCCATCAGCTTGGCGCTCTGCGCGGCCCTCTCCGGGTCCTTGGCGACTATCCGCTCCAGCGCCCCGGCGTGCACCACCATCAGCGAGACCCGGTGCGCCACCACGTCGTGCATCTCCCTGGCGATCCGGGTGCGCTCCTCCAGCCGGGCCCGGCGGGCGCGCTCCTGGGCCTGCTCGGCCAGCAGGTCCAGCTCGGTCTCCAGGCCGTGCGCGCGGTCCTTGAGCGACTCGATCAGCCGCCGCCGCGCGCCCACGTACAGCCCGGTCACCACCGGGGCGACGGTCAGCCCGACCGCGACCAGCAGCGCCAGCAGGATCAGGCCCCACATCGGCGGCCGCTCCACCAGGGTGTCATCGGGCGTCATCAGTGTCACCGTCATGACGGCGGCCGCCTCGGCGAAGGCGAGCGCGGACAGCGCCACCACCCGGCGGCGCCGCGAGGGCCACTCCCAGGTCGACGACAGCGTGTACAGCGCCACCACCAGCAGCACCACGCCCAGCATTCCCGGCATCACCAGCAGCGTCACCAGCACCGGGACGGCCGGCCAGCGCCGGCGCACCACCAGGGAGCCGCCGGCCAGCGTGCCCAGCACGGCGATCCCGACCGTGCCGGCGGCGCTCACATGGATCCTGGCGGAAAGGAAGCCGACCGTGCTGACCGTGCACTCCAGGGCGGCGAGCAGCGCCAGCCCGATGTCCAGGAAGGCGCTGCGCGGCCGCTTCCACCACCAGAACGACCGGACCGGCATGCGCTCCCCAGGCGACTTGCTCATGCCCCACAGCCTAAGCGGTGTCCTGCGGCAACCCCCTCCCCTCCCCACCGGGATTGCCCGGCACACCCGCCGAAGCCGCCAAGTGGTCCAGACCACAAGTCGTTTTCGGCAGCCCTGTCCGCCATCCGGCCACCTCGCGGACAGCACCGGCCCCGACACCTATGCTGGTCGCGTCGGACAGCGCGGTCCGCACGCGTCACGCCCGCCACACCCGTGTGGACCTGTGACGATGAGCCGTTGCCGAACCCCACCACCACAGGGAGCCAGCCGTGACCGCTCCGGTCCCCACCCCGGCGGACAGCCCCACGCCCGTCACCGCCGACAACGCCGCCCTGCGGGCGGACATCCGGCGCCTCGGCGACCTGCTCGGCGAGACGCTGGTCCGCCAGGAGGGCCCCCAGCTGCTGGGCCTGGTCGAACAGGTCCGCCTGCTGAGCCGCACCGACGGCGAGGCCACCGCCGAACTCCTCTCCGACATCGACCTGGACACCGCCGCCAAGCTGGTCCGGGCGTTCTCCACCTACTTCCACCTCGCCAACGTCACCGAGCAGGTGCACCGCGGCCGCGAGTTCGCCACCCGCCGCGCCCGGGAGGGTTCGCTGCTCGCGCAGACCGCCGACCTGCTCGCCGAGGCCGACGCCAAGCACCTCCAGGACACCCTGGCCCACCTCGCGGTCCGCCCGGTCTTCACCGCGCACCCGACCGAGGCCGCCCGCCGCAGCGTCCTCAACAAGCTGCGCAGGATCGGCGAGCTCCTCGACCGCATCCACCGCGACGAGGTCACCTCCGGTCTGGCCGCCGCCGACCAGGCCCGCACCAGCAGCGCCAAGCGCTCCGCCGACCGCCGCCTGGCCGAGGTCATCGACCTGCTCTGGCAGACCGACGAGCTGCGCATCGCCCGCCCCGAGCCCACCGACGAGGCCCGCAACGCCGTCTACTACCTGGACGAGCTCTACCGCGAGGCCGTCCCCGAGGTCCTGGAGGAGCTGCACGAGGAGCTCGCCCGGGTCGGCCTCGGCCTGCCCGACGGCGTCCGGCCGCTCACCTTCGGCACCTGGATCGGCGGCGACCGCGACGGCAACCCCAACGTCACCCCGCAGGTCACCTGGGACGTCCTCAACCTCCAGCACGAGTACGGCATCAAGGACGCGCTCGCCGCGATCGACGACCTGCGCAGCACCCTCTCCACCTCCGAGCGGCTGGCCGGCGCCTCGGTCGAGCTGCTCGCCTCGCTCAACACCGACCTGCACCTGCTCCCCGAACTCAGCCCGCGCTACAAGCGGATGAACGCCGAGGAGCCGTACCGCCTCAAGGCCACCTGCATCCGGCTCAAGCTGGAGAACACCCGCGAGCGGCTGGCCGGCGGCACCCCGCACGTCGAGGGCCGCGACTACCTCGGCACCCGCGAGCTGATCTCCGACCTGCGGCTGATCCAGGACTCGCTGCGCGCCCACCGCGGCGAGCTCATCGCCGACGGCCGCCTGGCCCGCGCCATCCGCACCATCGAGGCGTTCGGCCTCCAGCTCGCCACCATGGACGTGCGCGAGCACGCCGAGGCCCACCACCACGCCCTCGGCCAGCTCTTCGACCGGCTCGGCGAGGAGGCCTGGCGCTACGCCGACATGCCCCGCGAGTACCGGCAGAAGCTGCTCGCCAAGGAGCTGCGCTCGCGCCGCCCGCTCGCCCCCACCCCGGCCCCGCTGGACGAGGCAGGCACCAAGACCCTCGGTGTGTTCAACACCATCCGCCAGGGCTTCGAGCGCTTCGGCGACGAGATCGTCGAGAGCTACATCATCTCGATGTGCCAGGGCGCCGACGACGTCTTCGCCGCCACCGTGCTGGCCCGCGAGGCCGGCCTGCTCGACCTGCACGCCGGCATCGCCAAGATCGGCATCGTGCCGCTGCTGGAGACCACCGACGAGCTCCAGCAGGCCGACCGCATCCTCGACGAGATGCTCTCCGACCCGTCCTACCGCCTGCTGGTCTCGCTGCGCGGCGACATCCAGGAGGTCATGCTCGGCTACTCCGACTCCTCCAAGTTCGGCGGCATCACCACCTCCCAGTGGGAGATCCACCGCGCCCAGCGCCGGCTGCGCGACGTCGCCCACCGCTACGGCATCCGGCTGCGCCTGTTCCACGGCCGCGGCGGCACCGTCGGCCGCGGCGGCGGCCCCTCGCACGAGGCCATCCTGGCCCAGCCCTGGGGCACCCTGGAGGGCGAGATCAAGGTCACCGAGCAGGGCGAGGTCATCTCCGACAAGTACCTGCTCCCCTCGCTGGCCAGGGAGAACCTGGAGCTGACCATCTCCGCCACGCTCTCCGCCTCCGCGCTGCACACCGCCCCGCGCCAGGCCCCCGAGTCGCTGGCCCGCTGGGACGCCGCGATGGACCAGGTCTCCGAGGCCGCCCACACCGCCTACCGCGGCCTGGTCGACCAGGAGGACCTGCCGAAGTACTTCTTCGCCTCCACCCCGGTCGACCAGCTGGCCTCGCTGCACCTGGGCTCCCGCCCGTCCCGCCGCCCCGACTCCGGCGCCGGCCTGGACGGCCTGCGGGCCATCCCGTGGGTGTTCGGCTGGACCCAGTCCCGGCAGATCGTCCCCGGCTGGTACGGCGTCGGCTCCGGCCTCGCCGCCGCCCGCGAGGCCGGCCTCGGCGACGTGCTGGACGAGATGTACGGCGAGTGGCACTTCTTCCGCAACTTCCTGTCCAACGTCGCCATGACGCTGGCCAAGACCGACCTGCGGATCGCCCGGCACTACGTCGAGCAGCTGGTGCCCGGCGAGCTGCGCCACGTCTTCGACCAGATCAAGGCCGAGCACGCCCTCACCCTGCGCGAGGTGCTCCGGCTCACCGGCGAGAGCGAACTGCTGGAGCACAACCCGGTGCTGAAGCAGACCTTCGGGGTCCGCGACGCCTACCTCGACCCGATCTCCTACCTCCAGGTCGCGCTGCTGCGCCGCCAGCGCGAGGAGCTCTCGGCCGGGCGCCAGGACGACCCGCTGCGCGCCCGCGCACTGCTGCTGACCGTCAACGGCATCGCCGCCGGTCTGCGCAACACCGGCTGACGGCCGGTCCGGAGAACGACCGAGGGGCCGGTGTCCAGGACACCGGCCCCTCGGTCGTGAGGTTCAGCTACTCCACGGCCTCGCCCGCGCGCTTGCGCTTCAGCCACAGCGCCGCGCCGCCGGCCGCCACCACCAGGCCGCCGCCGACCGCCAGCAGCCCCGCGTCGGGGCCCACCGAGTCGCCGAGCACCGGCCCGAACTGCGCCGCCGCCGGCTCCGGGGAGGCCCCCGCGTCCGGCTCCGCGACCGAGTCGGCGTGCGCCACCGCACCGCCCGACAGCAGGACCCCGGCCGCCCCCAGCGCACCGGCCGTGCCGACCCGCCGTCCGAGCTGCTTCAGCCGGACCACCCGGCTCCACCGCAGCCGGCGGAGCGGACGCAATCTCCGCATCGAGAACTCCCCAGGACTCGTTCGCGTACCGGGCCGACGCTATCCGATCCCGCACGGGGTTCTCACACCGATTCAGGTCCGGGCGGGCAAGCGTTGTACGACTGTTGCGTACTCCGCACACGGTCCTGACGAACGGTCAGGACGGTCAGGAGTTGTACGTCCCCTGGGCCCGCTCCAGCCCCTCGGACAGCAGCGCCTCGACCGCGTCCGCCGAGCGGTCGACGAACCACTCCAGCTCCTTGCGCTCGGTCGAGGAGAAGTCCTTCAGCACGAAGTCCGCGACCTCCATCCGGCCCGGCGGGCGGCCGATCCCGCAGCGCACCCGGTGGTAGTCGGGGCCCAGCGACTTGGTGATCGACTTCAGCCCGTTGTGGCCGTTGTCCCCGCCGCCCAGCTTCAGCCGCAGCGCCGCGTAGTCGATGTCCAGCTCGTCGTGGACCGCGACCAGCGCCGAGGCCGGCGCCTTGTAGAAGTCGCGCAGCGCCGTCACCGGCCCGCCGGAGAGGTTCATGAAGGTCATCGGCTTGGCCAGCACCACCCGCCTGCCCGCCAGCCGTCCCTCGGCCACCTGCGCCCGGCTCTTGTGCGCCTTGAACCTGGCGCCCATCCGCTGCGCCAGCAGGTCCACCACCATGAAGCCGATGTTGTGCCGGTTCCGGGCGTACTGCTCGCCCGGGTTGCCCAGCCCCACCACCAGCCACGGGCCCTCGTACTCGTCCGCCATGGTCCTTCCTCTCCCTCGGGGCGTGTCCGCCCTCGTCGTCATCATCCCGGACACACCGCTGCCCCGGACGCTCCGACGGGAGCGACCGGGGCAGCGGTCCAGACTGGCGGGGAGGCTCAGGCCTCGGTGCCCTCGGCCTCGGCGGCCTCGTCCTCGGCCGGGGCGGCCTGGGCGCCGATGACCTGCAGCACGACGGCGTCGGCCTCGACGGCCAGGGTGACGCCGGCCGGCAGGACGATGTCCTTGGCGAGGATGGAGGCACCGGCCTCCAGGCCCTCGACCGAGACGGTCACGGACTCGGGCAGGTGGGTGGCCTCGGCCTCGATCGGCAGGGCGTTCAGCACGTGCTCGAGCAGGTTGCCGCCGGGGGCCAGCTCGCCCTCGGTGAGGACCGGGATCTCGACGGTGACCTTCTCGCCGCGCTTGACCAGCAGCAGGTCGACGTGCTCGATGGTGCGCTTGATGGCCTCGCGCTGGACGGCCTTCGGCAGCACGTACTCGTCGGTGCCCTCGATCGGCACGACCAGCAGGGCGTTCGGGGTCTTCAGGGCCATCATCAGGTCGTGGCCGGGCAGGTTCAGGTGAACCGGGGCGTGGCCGTGGCCGTAGACGACACCCGGGACGAAGCCGGCACGGCGGGCGCGACGGGCGGCACCCTTGCCGAACTCGGTGCGGGTCTCAGCGGCAATACGGATCTCGGACACGACTGCACTCCTCGTGGGAACTGGCGCGGGGGTGCAGGCAACGCGAAAAACCGCCGGGACCACACCCTCAGTACGGGGGTCACTCGGCGGCAACGGCCTGCCGGCGGACGGGAATCCGGCACCGGCAGCGCGTCGATCACGGAGCGGGCGCCCGTCGAACAGGCGCACGGCATCCCTCGCCGAGCAGTTTCACGAGTCTAACCGCACCGACGCCCTCCCGCGAAATCGGCGGCGGCCCCGGTCCGTCCGGACCGGGGCCGCCTGCACGGGCCTTCGTCAGTGCACGCCCTCGAAGAGGCTGGTGACCGAGCCCTCCTCGAACACCTCGCGGATCGCGGCGGCGATCGACGGGGCGATGGACAGCGTGGTGATCTTGTCCAGCTGGATCGACGCCGGGGTGGGCAGCGTGTTGGTGAACACGAACTCGCTCACCCGCGAGTTCTTCAGCCGGTCCGCGGCCGGGCCGGACAGCACACCGTGGGTGGCCGCCACCACGACGTCAGCGGCGCCGTTGTCGAACAGCGCGTCGGCCGCGGCGCAGATGGTGCCGGCGGTGTCGATCATGTCGTCGACCAGGACGCAGACCCGGTCCTTGACGTCACCGACGACGTCGGCCGACAGGATGGTGTTGGCCTGGGTGATGTCGCGGCGCTTGTGGATGATCGCCAGCGGGGCGTCCAGCCGGTCGCACCACTGGTCGGCGACCTTCACGCGGCCGGCGTCCGGCGAGACGACGGTGAGCTTGGAGCGGTCCACCTTCCCGCCGATGTAGTCGGCCAGCAGCGGCAGCGCGAACAGGTGGTCCACCGGACCGTCGAAGAAGCCCTGGATCTGCGCGGTGTGCAGGTCCACGGCCATCAGGCGGTCGGCACCGGCCTGGCGCAGCAGGTCGGCGACCAGGCGGGCCGAGATGGGCTCGCGACCGAGGTGCTTCTTGTCCTGGCGGGCGTAGCCGTAGAACGGCAGGATCGCGGTGATGCTCTTGGCGGAGGCCCGCTTCAGAGCGTCGATCATGATCAGCTGTTCCATGATCCACTGGTTGATGGGAGCCGTGTGGCTCTGCATCACGAAGCAGTCCGCACCGCGCGCGGAGTCCAGGAAGCGGACGTAGATCTCGCCGTTGGCGAAGTCCAGGGCCTTGGTGGGGACCAGTTCGGTCCCGAGCGCCTCGGCCACCTCCCTCGCCAGCTCCGGGTGGGCACGGCCGGAGAAGAGTTTCAGCTTCTTCTCACCCGACGTCGTGATCCCGCTCACTGCACCGTCTCCTCGCGTTGCGAACGCTGAACCCTCGACCCGGTGCGGGCAGGCAGGGCCCGCTCGCGGCATGGGTTGGGGAAATGTCGGTACGCCTGGACACGGGCGGTAAGCCCAGTGGCGCACGTATGTCCCCCAGGTTACGCGCCCGCGCAGAAACCGTCCGCCTCGGGACCCCGGCCCCGGGCCCCGCCCCGCCCGCTCAGGCCCGCCCGGCCCCGTCCGCCGCCGCCTTCGCGGCCTGCGCGGATTCCGTCCCGGGGCGCTTGCGCTCGACCCAGCCCTCGATGTTGCGCTGCGTCGAACGGTTCACGCCGAGCGCGCCGGCCGGAACGTCGGTGGTGATCACCGAGCCGGCGCCGGTGTAAGCGCCGTCACCGATAGTGACCGGGGCGATGAACATGTTGTCCGAACCGGTTCGGCAGTGCGCGCCGATGACCGTGCGGTGCTTGTTCACGCCGTCGTAGTTCACGGTGACCGAGGCCGCGCCGACGTTGGTGCCCTCGCCGATCGTGGCGTCGCCGATGTAGGACAGGTGCGGCACCTTGGCGCCCTCGCCCAGCTCGGAGTTCTTCACCTCGACGTAGGTGCCGACCTTCGCCTTGCGGGCCAGCCTGGCCCCCGGCCTGAGGTAGGCGTACGGGCCCACGGAGGCCTGCTCGCCCACCTCGGCGCGGTCGGCCGTGGTGTTGCTCACGCGGGCGCCGGCGCCGACCCCGGTGTCCCTGAGGGTCGAGTTCGGGCCCACCTCGCAGCCCTCGCCCAGGTGCGTGGCGCCCTGGAGCTGGGTGTTGGGCAGCACGACGGCGTCCGGCTCGTACGTCACCTGGACGTCGAGCCAGGTGGTCGCCGGGTCGACCACGGTGACGCCCGCGCGCATCGCCCGCTCCAGCAGGCGGTCGTTCAGCAGCCGGCGGGCCTGCGCCAGCTGGACCCGGTCGTTGATGCCCAGGATGTCCCGGTGGTCCTCGGCCACCACGGCGCCGACCCGGTGGCCCGCCGTGCGCAGGATCTCCAGGGTGTCGGTCAGGTACTCCTCGCCCTGTGAGTTGTCCGTGGTGAGCTCGCCCAGCGCCTCGGTGAGCAGCTTGGCGTCGAAGGCGAAGACGCCGGAGTTGATCTCGGTGATCGCGCGCTGGGTGGCGGTGGCGTCCCGCTCCTCGACGATCGAGGCGACGGTGCCGTCCTCGTCGCGCAGGATGCGGCCGTAGCCGAAGGGCTCCGGGACGACGGCGGTCAGCACGGTGACGCCGTTGCGCTGCGCCGTGTGCGCGTCCGCCAGCCGGCGCAGGGTCTCGCCGGTCAGCAGCGGCGAGTCGCCGGCGGTGACGATGACGGTGCCGTCCAGCTCCACGCCGTCGGCGGTCAGCGACTCCAGCGCCGTGCGCACGGCGTGCCCGGTGCCGTTCTGCTCCTCCTGCACCGCGGTGCGCGCGGCCGGATAGTGCTCCGCCAGGTGCGCCACGACCAGCTCGCGCTGGTGGCCGACCACCACGACCAGCTGGCCGGGCGTCAGTTCCCGGGCCGCCGAGACCGCATGACCCACCAACGAGCGCCCGCACACCTCGTGCAGCACCTTGGGCAGCTTGTTCGACTTCATCCGGGTCCCGCCACCGGCGGCGAGCACGACAACGGCGGCAAGCGAATTGGCACCCATGGGGGGAGGCTCCTCGGTAGGTTCACGGAGAGGGCAGAGCAGGCCCGGCCGGGACCCAGGCCGGTCGCCATTCGCACAGTCCGCCGAGCAGCACCGACAATACCGGCGCGGTCGAAATCGCCCGAACCAGAGGCGCGCAGAGGCTCCGCCGCTAGGATTCGAACCCAGACAAAGGCCTCCAAAGGGCCCTGTGCTGCCATTACACCACGGCGGACAGTCGTGTCAGACCCTACCCGAGAGGGCCCTGCCGTGGGTATCGACTTGCACCGATCCGCGGGCCCGTTTCCGGCCTCCGCGACCGGCCCGGCGCGCCCACGGTTCATCCATCCAGTCGGGTGAATTCACTCAAGCGCCGCGCTGCGATGTGTTCCCCTGGACACGGAGCGCAACCTACGATGCCGTAGGTTACGCAACCGTAGGATCCGCTTCTCTCCCGTTCCGGGACGCCGCAAAGGGACGCCCATGACCATCCAGGCAGGCGAGGCGCGCGCGGGGAACACGTCCCCCACTCCGTCTCCCGACACCGATCCCGCCGAAGCCGGCGAGACCACCGATTCCGACGACACCGCCGGCACCACCGGCCCCGACGCCACCGGTCCCGACGCCGCGGCCACCCGGCTGTCCGCCACCCGCGGCGGCGAGAAGCAGGGCCTCGCCGAACGGATCGCGCTCGGCCTGTTCATCCTCGTGCCGTTCACCGCCCTGGTGGCCGCCGTCCCGGTGGCCTGGGGATGGGGCCTGGGCTGGACGGACCTCGCGATCGCCGTCACCATGTACTTCCTCACCTGCCACGGCGTCACCGTCGGCTACCACCGCTACTTCACCCACGGCGCGTTCAAGGCCAACCGCCCGGTGCGCCTGGCCCTGGCGGTCGCCGGGAGCCTCGCGGTCGAGGGCCCGCTGGTGCGCTGGGTGGCCGACCACCGCAAGCACCACCGGTTCAGCGACAAGGACGGCGACCCGCACTCCCCGTGGCGCTACGGGGAAAGCCTCCCGGCGCTGATGAAGGGCCTCTGGTGGGCCCACATGGGCTGGCTGTTCGACGAGGAGCAGACCTCTCAGCTCACCTACGCCCCGGACCTGGTGCGCGACCCGGCCATAAGGCGGATCTCCCGGCTGTTCTGGCTCTGGACCACCCTCTCGCTGCTGCTGCCCGCGCTGGTCGGCGGCCTGGTGAGCCTCTCCTGGGAGGGCGCGCTGTCCGCCTTCTTCTGGGGCTCGCTGGTCCGGGTGGCGCTGCTGCACCACGTCACCTGGTCGATCAACTCGATCTGCCACGCGGTGGGCCGGCGCCCGTTCCGCTCCCGGGACCGCTCCGGCAACGTCTGGTGGCTCGCCGTGCTCTCCTGCGGGGAGTCCTGGCACAACCTGCACCACGCCGACCCGACCGCGGCCAGGCACGGGGTGCTGCGCGGGCAGATCGACTCCTCGGCCCGGCTGATCCGCTGGTTCGAGCTGGCCGGCTGGGTCCGGGACGTCCGCTGGCCGGACGCGGAGCGGATCGCCGCCCGCCGCGCCGCATGAGGCGGCGCTTCCAGCATGATGTAGGGGTGAACGGGAGCAGCGCAGACAGCACAGGCGGTCACCACGGCACGCGGACGGACGCCGCGCCCGCTACGGCGCCGGCCCGTCCGCGGGCCGCTGCACCGGCGGCCGGCTCCGCCGACGGAGGCCCCGCCCGGGGCGCCGGCGGCGGCTCGACCCCGACCCCGCGCCGCCGGGGCGGCCGGGTCCGGATGACCGGCAAGCAGCGGCGCGAGCAGCTGCTGGAGATCGGCCGGACGGTCTTCGCGGAGCGCGGCTACGACGGCACCTCGGTGGAGGAGATCGCCGAGCGCGCCGGGGTGTCCAAGCCCGTGGTGTACGAGCACTTCGGCGGCAAGGAGGGGCTGTACGCGGTCGTGGTCGACCGCGAGATGCAGCTGCTGCTGGACATGGTGACCGGGGCGCTGACCGGCGGCCACTCCCGCGAGCTGCTGGAGCAGGCCGCGTTCGCGCTGATGGACTACATCGACACCTCGACGGACGGCTTCCGGATCCTGGTCAGGGACTCCCCGGTGGCCCAGTCGACCGGCACCTTCGCCTCGCTGATCAGCGACATCGCCACGCAGGTGGAGGACATCCTCGGGCTGGAGTTCAAGTCGCGCGGCTTCGACGCCCGGCTGGCCCCGATGTACTCGCAGATGCTGGTCGGCATGGTCGCGCTGACCGGGCAGTGGTGGCTGGAGGTCCGCAAGCCGGACAAGGCGACGGTGGCGGCGCACCTGGTGAACCTCGCCTGGCACGGGCTGGAGGGCCTGGAGCGGCACCCGAGGCTGGTCGGCGACCGCAAGGGCTGAGGCCCGGCCGCCCCAGGGTCCCGGTCTGACGCCGGGCGCCGGCCCGACAGCGGCCTGACGCCGCGCGCGGACCTACCGCCGGGTGCCGACCGCGAAGATCCGCCGGAACGGGAACACCGTCCCGTACGGCCCCGCCGGGTACGCCTCGCGCAGCAGCCGCCCGTACTCGGTGAGGAAGGCGGCCCGGTCGGCCGGGTCGGTGAGCCTGGTGAGGACCGGGCGCAGCGCCGTGCCCTTGACCCACTCCAGGACCGGGTCGGGCCCCGGCAGCAGGGTGCGGTACGTGGTCTCCCAGACGTCGGGGAGGCAGCCGGCCGCGGCCAGCGCGTCGAGGTAGCGCTCGGGCGGGTGGACGCCGGCCCTGACCGCCTCCCCACCGAGCACGTCCCGCCAGCGGGCGCCGCGGCGCAGCCCGGCGAGCAGGGTGTGGCTCGGGGCGTCGAAGTTGCCCGGCACCTGGAAGGCGAGCACCCCGCCGGGTTCGAGGGCGTCCGCCCAGCGCGGCAGCAGCGCCAGGTGCCCGTCCACCCACTGGAGGGTGGCGTTGGAGACGATCAGGTCGGGCCGGGCCGGGGCCGGGTCGTAGTCGCGGGCGTCGGCGAGCAGGTAGTCGGCGCCGGGCTCGCCCTCGGTGCGGGCGGTGGCGAGCATCGGGGCGGAGTTGTCGACGCCGGTGAGGCGGGCGTGCGGCCAGCGTTCGCACAGCACGGCGGTGGAGTTGCCGGGGCCGCAGCCGATGTCCAGGATCACCTCGGCTCCGGGGTGCGGAAGGGCGGGGACGCGGGCGAGCAGGTCGTGCAGCGGGCGGGTGCGTTCGTCGGCGAAGCGCAGGTACTGCGCCGGGTCCCAGACGGGGCTGGTCATGGTTCACCTCGCAGGTATCTCGACATCAAGATATCTCGCGGTAGCCTTGCTGGCACATTTCTCGATGTCAAGAGACTTCACATCGACACATCCACCGATACACTGATCGTCATGGAGGACGAGGTCGACAGGCTGGTCGCAGCATGGCGCCGGGAGCGCCCCGACCTCGACGTGGAGCCGCTGGAGGTGCTCAGCCGGGTCAGCCGGCTCGCCCGGCACCTGGACCGCGCCCGCCGCACCGCCTTCGCCGAGCACGGCCTGGAACCCTGGGAGTTCGACGTCCTGACCGCCCTGCGGCGGGCCGGCTCCCCGTACCAGCTCTCCCCCGGGCAACTGCTCACCCAGACCCTGGTCACCTCCGGCACCATGACCAACCGGATCGACCGGCTCACCGGCAAGGGCCTGGTCAAGCGCCTGCCCGACCCGGACGACCGGCGCGGCGTGCTGGTCCGGCTCACCGGCGACGGCCGCGACCGCGCCGACCAGGCGCTCGCCGGACTGCTCGCCCACGAACGCGAACTGCTCGCCCAGCTCACCGGCGGCCAGCAGACCGAACTCGCGGCGCTGCTGCGGCGGCTGGTCGCGCCGTTCGACAACATCCCGGGCTGACGGGCCTCCGGACGACTCCTTCTCGGACGGTCTTCCGCGGGCGGCTCTCCCGTGGGCGGCTCCTCCCCGGGCGGCCCCTCCGCGGGCCGGGTTCCGTCAGGGGCGCTCGACGGTGCTGGCCACCGAGGGCGGCGGGGGCACGGCCGGTTCGGCGGGGCTGACCCCGGCCCGGCGGGCGACCGCGACGGCCGCCAGCGTGGAGTGCACCCCTAGCTTGCCCAGCACGTTCTGCATGTGCGTCCGGACGGTGTGCGGCGACAGGTAGAGCCGCTCCGCGACGGCCTGCCGGCCGAGGCCCGCGACCATGCAGCGCAGGATCTGCTTCTCCCGCGGGGTGAGGGTGTCCACCAGCCGCTCGCTCTCGGTGCGGTCCCGCCGGGCGGTGGTGAGCTCCCGGATCACCCCGGTGAGCAGCGCGGGCGGCAGGTGCGTCTCGTCCCGCAGCACGCCCCGGATCACCGCGAGCAGCCGGGCCAGCGAACTCTCCTTGGCCACCCAGCCGGTGGCGCCGGCGTGCAGGGCGCGGGCGGCACGGTGCGGGTCGTCGGCGATGGCCAGGACCACGGCGCGCAGCCCGGGGTGGGCGCGGCGGAGCCGGGCGAGCAGGGTGATGCCGTCGGGCGGCGGGGCCGCGGGTCTGAGCTGGTCACCCCGCAGCGGGTCCATCGCGGGACGGACACCGGGTGACAGCCCACCCGACAGCGGGACCGGCGGCACCGCCGGGCGGCGCGGCTGCGGCACCGGCGGGGTCCCCCTGCGCCGGGCCTCGTCGCCGTGCTCCGCGCCGGGTCGCCTGCGGGCGGCGGCGGGCAGTCCGTGCACTCCGGGCGTCCCCGGACCGCCGGTCACCCCCGAACCACCGACAGTCCCCAGGCCTCCGGCCGCTCCCGCCGGGCCGGCCGCCTCCGCACCGAGGGCGCCGAGGTCGGCGTCGATCAGTGCCACGTCGTAGGCCCGGCCCTCACCGGCCGCCCGTTCCAAGGCCCGCTCGGCGGCGGCGGCACTGCCGGCCGCCCCCACCTCCACGTCCGGCTCGGCGGCGAGCGCCGCGGCCAGTGCCTCGGCGAAGATCCGGTGGTCGTCGACCACCAGGACGCGAATCCGCGCCATCGTCCCTCCCCCTGCTCAGACCGCCCGAGCCCGGGGGCGGGTACCGGCCCGGCATCCGTGTCCCGGACCTGCGGCTCCGCCCGCCCACCGATGGTCGGTGAGACCGAAAGGGCGCCGGCCCCCACCGGTACCGCACTCAGCGTACGGGGCGGGAAACGCGCTCGTGGCGATATGGTGAAGTTTCGTCAGAAGACGCGTGAGTGGCCGGACTTGACCCCTCGGGGGCCGCCCGGGGGCCGCTCCCGGAACGTCCGGGAGCGGCACCCCGCGGTGGTCGGGCCGGCGGCTGCCGGCCTTCGCGTACCAGCGTGTTGCTCACCGGCCTTCGCGTACCAGCGTGTTGCTCACCGGCCTTCGCGTACCGGCGTGTTGCTCACTCCCCGTTGTTCGCCAGGGTGAACTTCCAGGCGTCGGAGACGATGTCGTCCAGGTTCGCGCGGCGCGGGGTCCAGCCGAGCGCCTCGTGGGCACGGGCGGCCGAGGCCACCAGCACCGCCGGGTCGCCGGCCCGACGGCCGGCGACCTGCACCGGGATCTCCCGCCCGGTGACGCGCTTGACCGACTCGATCACCTCGCGGACCGAGAAGCCGCTGCCGTTGCCCAGGTTGCAGATCAGGTGCTCGCCCGGCTTGGCCGCGTCCAGCGCCAGCAGGTGCGCCTCGGCCAGGTCCGCGACGTGGATGTAGTCGCGGATGCAGGTGCCGTCCGGGGTCGGGTAGTCGTCGCCGTACACCGCGATGTGCGGGCGCTTGCCCAGCGCGGCCTGGAAGACCAGCGGGATCAGGTGCGACTCGGGGTCGTGCCGCTCGCCGTACGCGCCGTACGCGCCGGCCACGTTGAAGTAGCGCAGCGAGACGGCGGCCAGGCCGTGGGCGACGGCCTCACTGGTGATCAGGTGGTCCACGGCGAGCTTGGTGGCGCCGTAGGTGTTGGTCGGCGCGGTGCGGGCCGTCTCGGCGATCGGCACGGCCTCCGGCTCGCCGTAGGTGGCGGCGGTGGAGGAGAACACCAGCTTGCGCACGCCGGCCGCGCGCATCGCGCTGATCAGCTCCAGCGAGCCGGCCACGTTGTTGCGCCAGTACTTCTCCGGGTCCGCGACCGACTCGCCGACCTGCGAGGAGGCGGCGAAGTGCAGCACGCCGTCGAAGGAGCCGTCCAGCACCTTCCCGGCCTCCTGGATCCTGCCCTCGACGAACTCGGCACCGGCCGGGACGCCCTCACGGAAGCCGGTGGAGAGATCGTCCAGGACGGTCACCTGGTGCCCCGCCTCCAGCAGGTGAGCGGCGACCACGCTGCCGACGTAACCGGCGCCACCCGTGACCAGGTACTTACTCATGTTGCGACCTCCAGCGAACGACGGTCCGCCCGGCGGGCGGGAGCCATCGACGGAATGCGAACGACTGGGCTCATTCTCCCAATCCCATCGGGGTGCTCAGGACCACCCGGGCGACCGCTTCCGGCCTCTTCACCCGGTCACCGGCCCCCGGACACCCGCCGTCTCCCGCGGGTCGCCTCCGCCAGCTACCCGTCGCCGGCTCCGGCGGTTCCGTCCGGGCTCCTCCCGCGGCCCTCAGCCCCCGGCCATCCGCTCCAGCAGACCGGTGCGCGCCGCCACCGCGGCCGCCTCCAGCCTGGTCCGCGCGCCGAGCTTCATCAGCACCCGCTGGACGTGGGTACGGGCGGTGCTGGCGGCGATCCGCATCCCGGCGGCGATCGCCGCGGTGTCCTCGCCGTCCGCGATCCGGGTCAGCACCTGCACCTCACGGCGGGTCAGCAGCCGCAGCAGCCGGACGGCCTCGTCGTCCGGTTCGGCCACCGGGCGCAGCAGTTGGTCGAAGGCCCCGCGCAGGATGTCCACCGCGACCGCGGCCTCGCCCGCGCGCGCCCGTCCGATCGCCCGCTCGACCACTTCGATCCGCTCGTCGCTGGGCACGTAGCCGGCCGCCCCGGCCGCGAACGCCCCTGCGACACCGCGTAGTTCACCCACCGGGCCGAGCACGATCACAGCCACCTCCGGGCGTTCGCGACGGATCCGGCGCAGCCCGTCGAAGGCCTCCGACTCCCCCGGAGCGGCCACCCCCAGCAGGCACACCTCGGGCCGCCGCCCGACCACCAGGTCCGCGGCGACGCCGGCCGGCGAGCCGACCGCGAGCACCCGGTGTCCGCGCAGCTGAAGTGCGGTGGCCAGCGCCTCGGCCAGCAGCCGGTGGTCGTCCACCACCACGAGTCGAACGCCCATGACGCCCTCCCGGTCGGGGTCCGGCTCGCGCCCGCACCCCTCGGGCCGGGCGGCCGATGACGCACCATCACAGCGCATTCCGTACCCGACCCGCTAGGCCGTGGCGTGTCGCCGGTGCGGAACAGGCCGGAGAACGCGAAAGACCCCCGCCGCGAGGCGAGGGTCTTTCTGTGGAGCCCCCATGCGGAATCGAACCGCAGACCTTCTCCTTACCATGGAGACGCTCTACCGACTGAGCTATAGGGGCTTGCCGGGCTTTTCGCCGGGCCGGTCGAACAAGGAAGACATTACACGGCTCCGGGTCCGGAAGGGAAATCGGTCCTCCGGGCCGACCGCGCCCGCGCCGCCGGCCGGGCCGCGCACGCTCCTACGCCGCCGGGTCCGTCCCCAGCAGGGGCGTCCGGCGTCGGCCGCCGTCCACCGGCCCGAGCTCCGCGCCGAGGGTCTCCGGCAGCAGCCGCAGGCACCCCAGGGCCAGCAGGCCCAGCGCCGCCAGGTACCAGCCCACCGGCTGCGCCGTCCCGTACGTCCCGGTCAGCCGGGTGGCCACCAGCGGCGTCGTCGCACCGCCGATCACCCCGCCGAGGTTGTACGTCAGCGCCGCGCCCGTGTAGCGCACCCGGGTCGGGAACAGCTCCGGCAGGAACGCCGCCACCGGCCCGAACACGCAGCCCAGCACGGCCATCGCCCCCGCCAGCGCGACGAACATCAGCGGCCGGCTCACCGTCTCCAGCAGCGGGAACAGCGCCGGCGACCAGACCGCGGCCAGGCCCGTCGCCCACCGCAGGGTCCGCCGCCTGCCCCACCGGTCACTGCGCGAGGCGCTCAGCCACACCGTCGCGGCCATGCCCACCGCGCCGGCCAGCAGCATCGACAGCATCAGCGTGCTCGGCACCCCGAGCCCGGTCGTCGCGTACGCCAGCGCGTACGTCGTGGTCAGGTAGAACAGCGCGTACCCCACGGTGATCGCCCCACCGCCCGCCAGCACCGGGCGCCAGTGCCCGCGCAGCACCTCCAGCACCGGCAGCCGCTCCCGGGACTCCTCCGTCCGGAACAGCGGCGACTCCTCGATCCGCAGCCGTACGAACAGCCCCACCGCGACCATGACGAACGAGGCCAGGAACGGCACCCGCCAACCCCAGGCACGGAACGCCCCCTCGTCCAGGCCGAGTTGCAGCGCCAGGAACACCCCGTTCGCCAGCACGAACCCGATCGTCGGCCCCAGCTGCAGGAACCCCCCGTACCGCCCCCGCCGCCCCGCCGGCGCGTTCTCCGCGATCAGCAGCGCCGCACCGCCCCACTCCCCGCCCAACCCGACGCCCTGGCACACCCGCAGCACCACCAGCACCGCCGGCGCCCACCAGCCCCACACCGCGTACCCCGGCAGCAGCCCCACCGCCGCCGTCGCCAGCCCCATCAGCAGCAGCGACACCACCAGCGTCGCCTTCCGCCCCACCCGGTCCCCGAAGTGCCCGAACACCACCGCCCCCACCGGCCGGGCCAGGAACGCCACCGCGTACACCGAGAACGCCGCCAACAGCGCCCCCACCGTGCCCAGTCCGGGAAAGAACACCGGCCCGAACACCAACGCGGCGGCCGTGCCGTAAATGAAGAAGTCGTAGAACTCGATCGCCGTCCCGATCAACGCCGCAGTCGCCGCCCGCCGCAACTGCCCGGCCTGCCAAGCACCCTCCGCATCCATACCACCACCCTCGCCACCCCATTCGGCCCTGGCCAGCCCCCACCCGAGTGACCCCGGCGCACACCCCACCACCCCACGCCGCCCCGCACTCCCCGCTCGCCGTCCGCCGTCCGCCGCCCGCCGACAGCCGCCCGCCGACACAGACGAGGGCGCCGGGATGAACCCGACGCCCTCGTGCCCGCTGTCCCGCCAACGCACCTACCGCGCGTACGGGTTGTCCTCCGGCGGCACCGGCGGCCGATACGACGGCGGAGGCGGCGCCACCGCCCCCAGCGGCTGCTGCGCCGACACCGGCGGGGCCTGGACCTCCGGCCGCACGACCGGCTTCCGCCGACGCCGCACCACCGCGAACACCACACCCGCCACCAGCACCAGACCCGCCACCACACCCGCCACGATCGGCACCGCACTGCCCGAACCCGACGCCCCCTCCGCCTTCGGCTGCGCCGTCGACCCACCGGCCGCCACATCGGTCGGACTCTCGGTCGGCACCGGCGCCGCCGACGCAACAACAGACGAACTTGCCGAAGGCAACCCCACGGGCGGCGTAGCCGTGTTGACGGGAATCGGCGACACGTCCGCCGGCCCGGGATCACCCGGATCCGTCAACGCGATACGCGGCCGCACCGCACCGTAGCCGACGATGTCGTTGCGGGGTGACCCGTCATTCGGCTTTCCCGCAGTGTTGATGAGAACCCGCAGGACCTGGTTCCCCGTCCAGTCCTTGTGGACGGCCCAGACCAATGCCGCCGAGGCCGACACCAAAGCGGTCGAGTCCGAGGTCCCATGGCTCTTGCAGTAACCCGTGGCACCGGTGCAGGCGGACATTACGTCCTGACCAGGTGCGATGAACGCTACTTGCGGGCCCCGTTCGGACTCCGCCGTGACGGTGCCGTTCTGGTCCGAGGCCCCGACGCCGACCACACCCGGAAGTGCCCCCGGATACTCGACCAGATTTCCCTTGTCGGCCCCGTTCCCGACGCTGGCAAATACCAGAACGCCCTTCGCGCGGGCTCCTGCGATGATCCCATTCAGTTTCGCCACATCAGCCGGGAGGGCCGTTACCGCCTCGATGCCCTGCGAGATGTTGATGACCTTCGCCCCTTGGTCCACCGCATAAGTGATGGACTGGCCGATCTGATCAAGGAAGTCGGTCGATACGAGCGATCCGACCTTACCGGTGTTGATCTTCAACGGAAGGATCTTGGTGCCGGGCGCCAGCCCCTGCGCGCCGGTCCCCCCGTTTCCCCTGCCAGTACCGGCGATGAGGCTGGAGATGGCAGTACCGTGGCCGTCCGCGAACGACCCCACACCACCAGGGCTTCCACTGAAGTCCTTGCCCGGCAGGAACTGTCCATCCAGGTCTGGATGATCGAACTTGAACCCGCTGTCGATCACCGCGACAGTGACGCCCTGCCCCTTGGTCACCTGCCACATCTCCGCAGCGCGCATGGCCTCCAGATGCCACTGCTGCTGCCGAATCGTGTCCTCGGCAATGGCCGGCGTCACCACAGTCCCCACCGCACACAGACTCACAGCCCCAAGGCACACAAACCTACGAGCCCACATCCAGCGCCCCCACCAACTCGACCTACTTCGCGTACGGGTTGTCCTCCGGCGGCACCGGCGGCCGATACGACGGCGGAGGCGGCGCCACCGCCCCCAGCGGCTGCTGCGCCGGCACCGGCGGGGCCTGGACCTCCGGCCGCACGACCGGCTTCCGCCGACGCCGCACCACCGCGAACACCACACCCGCCACCAGCACCAGACCCGCCACCACACCCGCCACGATCGGCAACGCGCTACCCGAACCCGACGACTTCTCCGCCACCGGCTGCGCCGTCGGCGCACCCACCGCCACATCCGTCGGATTCTCAACGGGAGTCGGCGCCGACGACCCGGCAGGCGAACTCGCCGCAGACGACGGGGCGGTAGAAGGGGCGGACTGGACGATCGGGATCGGCGGGACATCCGCCGGGCCAGGATCGCCGGGATCCGTCAAGGCAATGCGAGGCCGAGCCGCACCGTAACCGGCGTCGTCGGTGCGACTCGATCCGTCAGTCGGCTTTCCCGCGGTGTTGATGAGAACTCGCAGAACCTGATTCGCCGTCCACTCCGGGTGAACCGACCAGACCAGCGCCGCCGAGGCGGAAACCAAAGCGGCGGAGTCCGAGGTGCCGTGACTCTTGCAATAGCCGGTGGACGAGGTGCACGCCGCAACCACATCCATCCCCGGGGCGACAAGGTCCACCTGCGGCCCGTGCTCGGACTCCGCCGTCACCTTCCCGTCCCGGCCCGACGCCCCCACACCGACCACGCCCGGCAGTGCACCCGGGTACTCAACCGGATTGCCCTTCTGCGCCCCGTTTCCGACACTCGCCACCACGAGGGCGCCCTTCGACCTCGCAGCCGCGATGATGCCGTTCAACTTGGCCACCTCTTCCGGCAGCGGAACCACCGCGTTGATTCCCTGCGAGATGTTGATGACCTTGGCCCCCTGATCGACCGCATACGTCACGGCCTGGCCGATCTGGTCGAGGAACTCGGCGGAAATCGATGCCTCGACGGACCCATTGTTGATCTTCAACGGAAGAATCTTCACGCCCGGAGCCAACCCCTGAGCTCCCGTTCCGCCCATGCCCCTTCCAGTGGAGGCGATCAGGCTTGCGATCCCCGTGCCGTGCCCGTCGCCGTAGGAACCCACTCCACCAGGGGTTCCGCTGAAGTCCTTGCCGGGAAGGAACTGCCCCGCCAGATCCGGATGCTCCAGGTTGAATCCGCCGTCGACCACCGCAACAGTGACGCCCTGCCCCTTGGTGATCTTCCACATCTCCGAGGCATGCATCGCCTCCAGATGCCACTGCTGCTGCCGAATCGTGTCCTCGGCAACGGCTGGCGCCGCGACCGGGCCGACCACGATTCCCGCTGCCAGAAGCGCCGCCGCAGCAGCCCGCCAACGCGCTCGCGCGTTCGTCCGCCCCATCACAACTCCTCGTCAATCTCGCCGTCGACCGGGAAGCGCGCCCCGAACAAGCCTGCCCGGCCACTGGGGAAGCCCAGTGGCCGGGCAGTCGCTGCCGTCCTACTCAATCACGTCCGGGTTGCTGTGCGGCGTACCGCTGGTCCAGGTCTCCTCGTCCTCGTGCAGGTAGTCGGCCCGCTTGCGGCGGTCGCGCTCGTTCCGGCCGCCGTGGCCCGCCATGCCGGGGGCCATCATGCCGCTCTGCCGAGCCTGGGCACCGCCCTCGGGAACGCTCGCCGCACGGTTGCGCAGACCCGTACCGCCAGGCGTGAACTCCCCGCCCGCGACAGGTCCCTTGCGGCCGCCGACCGCACCGCCGGTCGTCGAGGACAGGCCCCGGCCACGTGAGCCGCCGCCGGCACCGGCACCGATCGCACCCCCGTGGGCTCCGCCCATACTGGGGTGCATGCCGCCCGCGCCGTTCGGCCCGCCGACCCGGCCGCCGCCAGGCCCCGCCTCGCGGTTGCCGAAGACCGTTCCGCTGGGCAGTCCCGGAGTGCCGCCCTTGCCCTGCCCGGGGCCGCCGCCGAACGGCGCCGTACGCGGCTGGACCTGGCCACCGCCCCCGCCCCTGCTCTGGATCTGTCCGCCGCCCGGTCCGATCGGGATACCCGGCACCGGCACACCGGGGACGCCGGGTCCGTTGGTCTGGCCGCTCGGCCCGTTCGGGTAGCCGGGAAGGGTGGTCGGCCCGTCCGGCGGCAGCTGGCCGCCGCCGGGCCCGTACGGGCCTGTCTGGGTCGGGAGAGTGGGCAGGGTGGGCAGGCTGTTGAGGTCGGTGCCCGGACGGTTGACCGGGTCCGACGGGTAGGACGACGGGATCGAAACCCCCGGGTCCTGCGGTGCGGACGGCAACTGGCCACCGCCGTGCGGAGGGGCCGGGGTGTAGCCCGGGCTGCCCGGGCCGGGGCCTCCCGCTCCCGGGTCGTGGGGCAGGACCGTGCCGCCGCCATAGCTTCCGGCGGACGGGTTGGAGCCGCCGCCCACGCTTCCACCACCCGAACGGGGGCTGCGCACAGAGCCGCCAGAGCCTGCCGAGCCACCACTACCACCCGAGACTGCGGTCGAGTCGTAACGGTTCCTGCCCGAGTCGGGCGTCCCGGGCAACACCAGGCCGTCGCCCAGCCCGTTGAGCGTCGTCGTCGCCGCGACGTATGCCTGCGCCAGCTTCTCCATCTGATGGATGGCTTCCTGGTGCGCCATGTAGATCTCACGCGTCCCGGCCATGGCCTGCGTTTCGGTGACCCACTTGTCGCCGACACTGCGCCTCATCGCAGCGTCGATCTCCGACGCGCTGGGGCTGCTGTCCGGCTTGATGGAGACAAGCTGCATTTGCTTGATCACCACGGGATCAGGCTTCTGCGTCTTGCGCCCCTCCACCCAGTTGAGGGCGTCATGCGGTTCCGGCGGCATAGCGGCCTTGGCAGTGCTGAGTGCTTCCCCGGCCTGGTGCATGGCATCACCCGCGCTCGCCGAATAGCCGCCCAGCTTCTCGGCGGACAGTTGCAGGTTGCCGGCCCAGGTCTTGAAACTCTCGGCAGCCGGGCCTTCCCAGGCGACGTTGCCGACATGCGACTTGAGTGCCGCGCTCAGCTCCTTCAGAACACGGCCCGCCGACTGGAGCTGAGTGCCACGGGTCAATACGATCGCGGGATTGGTCTTCTCGACCATCGCAATGAGCGCCTTGTGGCTGCTGCTCTCGAAATCAGTTCCGCCTGACAATGCCTACTCCCCGTCTCCCCGTATCTCTCTCGCCCAGGACACCGTCAGTAGCTGACTTCGGTCCGCTTGGACGAGGACCCGTTGGCCGCAGCCGCGACCGCGTTCTGCGCGGACGTCGTGTGGTCCTCGTTGGTCGCGTACTGGCTCGCCGACGTCGCGACCGCGTCCTTCATGGCCTGGATCTGAGAGACGAAATCCTTGTGAAGCTTGACGAGCTCTGCGTGCACCCGGCCGTAGGCGGTGGTCAGGTCGGTCGCTTCGATGAACGTCGCACTGGCAAGGTGCTGCCCCTGCAACTTCTGCTCCTGCACGTTGTACGGTGCAGCCGCCGACCCCTCCATCACCAGGAGCAGGGCTTCGATCTTCCGTGTGAACTCGGTGAGCGTGTCGATCTCGACCTGGACGTCCTGCTTCCCGAAGGCCGCCACCAGGTCGCCGGCGCTGACGTTCGTCTGCGCGGTGCTGACGAAGGGAGCGATGTTGACCCCGCCGAAGGGCCACGGGAGCTTCTTCTCCAGCACGAACGGCGTCGTGTCCCCCGAAGGGTTCGCCGGTGCAGGAGTCCCCGACCCGTTACCGTCGCCTTCTGCCACAGCAGTTCACCTCTCCCCCGTACGCCGCCCGCGCGCCCGGGGCGCCCCGGGCGACCTCGGGCCGCAACACACCGTCAACTTCTGGGTCGTACCGTCCTGGTCGGTTCACCGCCCGCCCTGTGGACGGTTTCCGCCTCCGTCATCGTAGCCACCACCCCTGTCGGACCGGCAGGGCCCTTGGCCCGGCCGAAAGCGATCGGTACGAACTTGACACGTACGGGGCCGCCGATGCGGCCCTGGGTAGACTGACCCGGTACGCCCCATCTGCCGCGCAATGTCGCACAGCAGCGACCCAAGGCCGCAGAACGGACGTGTCCCCATGAGCTCCCCCGGCTCCCCCGACTCGGCTGCCTGGTGGGCCCGCGCCGCGCGGCCGGCACGGCCGCCCCTGCCGGTGGCGCTGATGGTGCGGGCGGCGGCGGGCATGGCGGTGCCGTTGACGGTGGGGCTGCTGACACACCGGCTGGACCTGGGGGTGTTCGCCGGGCTCGGGGCGATGCACGCGACGATGAACGACCGCGCCGAGCCGACCAGGCTGCGGGCCGCCCGGATCGGGACGGCCGTCCTCGCCTCCGCGTTCGGCATGCTGATCGGCACCGCCCTCCAGCACGCCGACGCGGACGGTCTCGTCCTCGGTGTCGTGCTGACGCTGACCGCCTTCGCCTCCGGCGCGCTGAGCGCGACCGGTCCCCGCGGCTCGGCGGCCGGGATGCTGCTGCTGGTGTCGGCCGCGCTGGGCAGCGGGATGCCGCTGCCGCAGCCGTGGTGGGCGGCGGCGCCGATGATGCCGCTCGGGGCCGCGTTCGTGGTGCTGCTCGGACTGCTCCCGGGCACGCCGAAGCGGTCCGCCGCCGATCCGCGGAACCGGGCGCTCGCCGCCGCGTACGACGCGCTCGGCCGCACCCTCGCCGACCTGGGCGGCCCGCGGGCGGCCGCCTCGCGCCAGGTGCTGACGGCCCGGCTGAACCGGCTCCAGGACCTCCTCCCCCGCGAGGGCCGCCGGGACCACCGCCGCGGCCGGATGTACGAGGCCGCCCTCGCCGCCACCGAGGCCGCGACCGGCCTGCTGTGGGCCCGGCGCCCCGTCCCCCCGGAGGTGGCCGAGGTGCCGAACCTGCTGGCGGCGGCCGTGCGGCGGGGCGGCGGCGAGGTCGTCGTCCCCGACTGGCGGCCCGACACCCCCTCCCGGCAGGCCCTGGACGTGGCGCTGCGCGCCGCCGCCGACACGGTGGCCGGCCGCGAGGTGCGGCTCGGCACCGCCCCCGCGCCGCCGCCGGACCCCTGGCGGCTGCGGGCGCGGCTGCTGTCCCGGGGGTCGGTCCGGTACGGGCTGCGCGTCGCGCTGTGCATCGCGGTCGGCTCGGCGGTCACCGCCAACTACCCGCTCAGCAAGAGCTACTGGGTGCCGATGACGATCGCCTTCGTGCTCAAGCCCGATCTCGGCTCGGTGTTCCTTCGCGCGGTGAGCCGGTCGATCGGCACCGTGCTGGGGGTGGCCGTGACCGCGGGGCTGCTCCTGGCCACCACCGACGAGTGGGCGCTGACGGCGATGGCCGCGGTCTGCGTGGCCCTGCTCCCGTACGCCACGGCGGCGCACTACGGGCTGAACACCGTGGTGATGACGCCGATGGCGCTGATCCTGCTCCAGCTCGGCGGGCAGAGCAGCGCCGCCGAGTTCTGGCCCCGGGTCCTGGACACCGTGCTGGCCAGCGTGATCGTCCTGCTCTTCGGATACCTGCTGTGGCCGGAACGCCCGCGCCACCGCATCGAGCCCAGGCTGGTCGACGCGACGACGGCCCTGCGGGCCTACCTCGACGCCGTCGTCGAGGACGCCACCACCGGGGCCGGCAGCGCCGGGACCGCCATCACCCCCGAGGACGCAATTGCCGAGGACGCCGCCACCGGGGCCCCCGCTACCGAAAGGAGCACGGCCGCCCGGACCGGCAGCGCCCAGGTGTGGCTGCGCCGCACGGCCTACCGGTCGCTGGCGGACGCCCGCCAGGAGGTGCAGCAGGGGCTGGCCGAACCGCCCCCGACCGGCCGGCTGGCCGAGCGGTGGCTGCCGGCGACAGCGGCGCTGGAGCGGCTGGGCGGCGCGGTGGCGGCCTTCGCGGCGCAGATCCGGTACGGCGGCCGGGTGCCGGACCCGGCCGAGGTCGACCGGGTGCGGCACGCTCTGGACGAGCTGACCGCCGCCGCCCACGCGCACCGCCCGCCGACGAACCAGGCGGCCCGTCCGACGGCCCCGCACGACCCGACCCGCAGCGCGCTGGGCCCCGCGGCGGAGGAACTCGAAACACTCCTCCGCCACGACTGAGCGACTGAGCGACTGAGCGACTGAGCGACTGAGCGACCAACGACCGAACGACTGGACCGCCGAACGACTGAACGACCGAACTGCCGAACGCCCGGTCTCAGACCTGCTCGGCCAGCTCCAGCCAGCTCATCTCCAGCTCCTCCTTCTCGTCCCGGACGGCACGCAGCTGCCCGTCCAGCTCCGCGACCTTGGAGAAGTCGGCGGCGTGCTCGGCGAGTTGGGTGTGCAGCTTGGACTCCTTCTCGTCCAGCTTGGCGATCTGCCGCTCCAGCTTCTGCATCTCCTTCTTCGCCGCCCGCAGGTCCCCGCCGGACAGCGCGGGAGCAGCGCCCCCGTCGTCGGAGGCGCCCGCGGCCGTCGAGGAGGCGGAGGCCGCGGAGGCGGCCGAAGCCGCCGAAGCAGCGGCGGCGGCCATCCGGGCGCGGCGCTCCAGGTACTCGTCCACGCCGTTCGGCAGCATCCGCATCTTCCGGTCGCCGAGCAGCGCGTGGACGGTGTCCGTGGTGCGCTCGATGAAGAAGCGGTCGTGGCTGATGACGATCATCGAGCCGGGCCAGCCGTCGAGCAGGTCCTCCAGCTGGTTGAGCGTCTCGATGTCCAGGTCGTTGGTGGGCTCGTCCAGGAACAGCACGTTGGGCTCGTCCATCAGCAGCCGCAGCAGCTGGAGCCGGCGCCGCTCGCCACCGGACAGGTCACCGACCGGCGTCCACTGCTTGTCCTTGCCGAAGCCGAACTGCTCGCACAGCTGGCCGGCGCTCATCTCCCGGCCCTTGCCGAGGTCGACCCGCGAGCGGACCTGCTCGACGGCCTGGAGCACCCGGATGGCCGGGTCCAGCTCGACGACCTCCTGCGACAGGTAGGCCAGTCGCACGGTCTTGCCGACCTTGATGACGCCCGAGGCCGGCTGGACGTCGCCCTCCGAGGCGTACGCGTCCCGCAGGGCGCGCAGCAGCGAGGTCTTGCCGGCGCCGTTGACGCCGAGCAGGCCGATCCGCTCGCCGGGGCCGAGCTGCCAGGTGAGGTTGTCCAGCAGCAGCTTCGGGCCGGCCTTGACGGTCACGCCCTCCAGCTCGAAGACCGTCCTGCCGAGCCGCGCGTTGGCGAACTTCATCAGCTCGGACTTGTCGCGCGGCTCCGGCACGTCCGCGATCAGGGCGTTGGCCGCCTCGATCCGGTAGCGCGGCTTCGAGGTACGGGCGGGGGCGCCGCGGCGCAGCCAGGCCAGCTCCTTGCGGGCCATGTTCTGGCGCTTCTGCTCCTCGACGGCCTCGATCCTGGAGCGCTCGGCCCGGGCGAAGACGTAGTCGGAGTAGCCGCCCTCGTACTCGTGCACCTCGCCGTTCTGGACGTCCCACATCCGGGTGCAGACCTGGTCGAGGAACCAGCGGTCGTGGGTGACGCAGACCAGCGCGGAGCGGCGCTTCCTGAGGTGGTCGGCGAGCCAGTTGATGCCCTCGACGTCGAGGTGGTTGGTGGGCTCGTCGAGGACGACCAGGTCGGGCGAGCCGAGCAGCAGCTTGGCGAGGGCGATCCGGCGGCGCTCGCCGCCGGAGAGCGGGCCGATCACGGTGTCCAGGCCGTCGGCGAAGCCGGGCAGGTCGAGGCCGCCGAAGAGGCCCTCGATGATGTCGCGGATCCGGGCGTCGCCGAGCCACTCGTGGTCGGCCCGGTCGGCGATCACCTCGTGCCGGATGGTGGCCTCGGGGTCGAGCGAGTCGTGCTGGGTGAGGACGGCCATCTGGAGCCCGCCCGAGTGGGTGATCCGGCCGCCGTCGGGCTCCTCCAGCTTGGCGAGCATCCGGATCAGGGTGGTCTTGCCGTCGCCGTTGCGGCCGACGACGCCGATCCGGTCGCCCTCGCTGACGCCCAGGCTGACCGCGTCCAGCAGAGCGCGGGTCCCGTAGACCTTCGTGACGGACTCGATGGTGGCGAGGTTGACGGCCACGTGTGCAGCGCTCCTGGGTTCGGCGGTCGCGGGGCGGCCCGCCGCTCGACGGCCGGGCGCCCCTCTCGGGACACCCCGATCTCCCCAGCCTAATGGGCCTGCCGGAACACCATCACCGCGTCAGCCCGCCACGGACGCCCCCGGCACCGGCCCGTGCGTGGCGTGCGCGGTCCGGCAGGTGCCGGAGGCCCGCAGCGCCTCGGCCACCGCGGCGGCCGCCTCGGCGTCCTTGACCAGGAAGGCGCAGGTCGGCCCGGATCCGGAGACCAGCGCCCCGAGCGCGCCCGCCTCGGTGCCGGCCCGCAGGGTGGCCCTGAGCGAGGGGCGCAGCGACAGTGCGGCGGGCTGGAGGTCGTTGGTGAGCGCGGTGGCCAGGGCGACGGCGTCGCCCTCGGCGAGCGCGGCGAGCAGCGCCGGGTCGGCGTCCGGGGTGGGGACGTCGGTGTCGCCGGAGCCGGTGCCGGCCTCCTCGCGCAGCCGGTCGCACTCGCGGAACACGGCGGGGGTGGACAGGCCGCCCTCGGCGACCGCGAAGACCCAGTGGAAGGTGCCCTCGACGGCCAGCGGCTCCAGGATCTCGCCCCGGCCGCGGCCCAGCGCGACACCGCCGACCAGGGCGAACGGCACGTCGGAGCCGAGTTCGGCGGCCAGCTCCAGCAGCGTCTCGACGGGGGTGTCCAGCTGCCAGAGCGCGTCGCAGGCGAGCAGGGCCGCCGCGCCGTCGGCGCTGCCGCCGGCCATGCCGCCGGCCACCGGGATGGCCTTGGCGATGTGCAGGTGCACGCCCGGGTCGGCGATGCCGTGGCGGGCGGCGAGCAGCCGGGCGGCGCGGGCGGCGAGGTTGCTGTCGTCGAGCGGGACGACGGCGGCGTCGGGACCGGTGCAGCTCAGCGTCACGCCCTCCCCCGGGGAGGCGGTGACCTCGTCACCGAGGGCGACGGCGAAGAAGACGTTGGCCAGGTCGTGGAAGCCGTCGGCGCGCAGCCCGCCGACCCCCAGCTGGACGTTGACCTTGGCCGGTACCCGTACGGTGATCACGCGTCCCCGGCCTTCGGCTTGTGCTCGGCGATCGCGGCGAACTGCTCCACCGTCAGCATCTCGCCGCGCAGCTTGTGGTCGATGCCGGCGGCCGCGAGCGCCTGCTCGGCCCCGGCGGCGGAGCCCGCCCAGCCGGCCAGCGCGGCGCGCAGGGTCTTGCGCCGCTGGGCGAACGCGGCGTCCACGACGGCGAACACCTCCGCGCGGCTTGCGGTGGTCTGCGGCGGCTCGCGGCGGATCAGCGAGACCAGCCCGGAGTCGACGTTGGGGGCGGGCCAGAACACGTTCCGCCCGATGGCGCCGGCCCGCTTCACCTCGGCGTACCAGTTGGCCTTGACCGACGGGATGCCGTACACCTTGCTGCCCGGCTTGGCGGCGAGCCGGTCGGCGACCTCGCTCTGCACCATCACCAGGGTCCGCTCGATGCTGGGGAAGGTCGCCAGCATGTGCAGCAGGACGGGCACGGCGACGTTGTACGGGAGGTTGGCGACCAGCGCGGTGGGCGCCGGGCCGGGCAGCTCGGTGACCTCCATGGCGTCGCTGAACACCAGGTCGAAGGAGTCCGCCTTGCCGGGCATCCGGGCCGCGACGGTGTCCGGCAGGTGCTGCGCCAGGACCGGGTCGATCTCGACCGCCGTCACGTGCCGCGCCACTTCCAGCAGCGCGAGCGTCAGTGAGCCGAGCCCGGGCCCGACCTCCACCACCGCGTCCTGCTCCGTCACGTCGGCGGCCCGGACGATCCGCCGCACGGTGTTGCCGTCGATGACGAAGTTCTGCCCGCGCTGCTTGGTCGGCTTCACGCCGAACGCTGCCGCCAGCTCCCGGATGTCGGCGCTGCCCAGCAAGGGGGTCCCCCCGGCCGGAGGCTGGGGGCTGCTGTCAGGGGTGGGGTCGGTGGTGCTCACGCGCCAAGGATACGGGCGCACGGGGTGCCGCCCGGACCCGCCGATCCGGAACGGCCCCCTCGGAGCGGTGCTCAGTACCCGAAGGCCCGCGCCGTGTTCGCCGCGATGGCCGCGGACAGCTCGTCCTCGGCCAGCCCCAGGGTGGCGGCCATCGCGCGCACCGTGACCGGGATCAGGTACGGGGCGTTGGGGCGCCCGCGGTAGGGGTGCGGGGTGAGGAACGGGGCGTCGGTCTCGACCAGGATCCGGTCCTGCGGGGTGGCGAGCAGGGCGTCGCGCAGCGGCTGGTTGGCCTTGAAGGTGACCGGGCCGGCGAAGGAGAGGTACCAGCCGTGCTCGGCGCAGGTCCTGGCCATCTGCGCGTCGCCGGAGTAGCAGTGGAAGACCGTCCGCTCCGGGGCGCCCTCCTCCAGGAGGACGGCGATGACGTCCTCGTGGGCGTCCCGGTCGTGGATGACCAGGGCCTTGCCGTGCCGCTTGGCCATCTCGATGTGCCGGCGGAACGACTCCTTCTGGATCTCCACGCCCTCGGGGCCGGTGCGGAAGTAGTCCAGGCCGGTCTCGCCGACCGCCACCACCTGGGGCAGCGCGGCGAGCCGGTCGATCTCGGCGAGCGCCTCGTCCAGCGCGGCGGCGCCGCCGGCCTTCCGCCGCTGCCCGGACCAGTCGTCCGGGTCGCCGAGGAAGATCCGCGGCGCCTCGTTGGGGTGCAGCGCGACGGCCGCGTGCACCTGTTCGTACTGCGCCGCCAGGTCGGCGGCCCAGCGCGAGCCGGGCACGTCGCAGCCCACCTGGACCACCGTGGTGACCCCGACCGAGGCGGCCTTCGCCAGGCCCTCGGCCGGGGTGCCGGACTGCATGTCCAGGTGGGTGTGGGAGTCGGCCACCGCCACCGCCAGGGGTTCCGGCAGCGGCGGCGGGGTCGACCGGTCGTCCTTGGCCGCCATGTCAGGCGGTCGGCTTCTCTTCGAGGCGCGGGAAGAGGATCTCGCCCTTGGTGACGGTGGCACCGACGGGCAGCCGGCCCCAGTCCGCCACGGTGGCGACGGTCTGCGCGGAGAGCGCGCCCAGCCCGGCGGCCTCGGCGCCCAGCGAGTCCCACAGCTTCTCGGCGGTGGTCGGCATCACCGGGTTGAGCAGCACGGCGGTGGCGCGCAGCGCCTCGGCGGCGGTGTAGAGGATGGTCGCGAGGCGCGCCCGGCCCTCCGCCGAGTCGTCCTTGGCGACCTTCCAGGGCTCCTGCTCGGTGAGGTAGCCGTTGACCTGCTTGACGAACTCGAAGATCGCCGCGAGGCCGCCGGCGAAGTCCAGCTCCTCGCCGATCTTCCGGTCGGCCGTCCCGACAGCCCTGGTCAGCCCGTCGGCCACGGCCTGCTCGGCGTCACCGGCGGCGGTGGCGGCGGGCAGCACCCCGTCGAAGTACTTGCCGACCATCGCGGCGACCCGGGAGGCCAGGTTGCCGAAGTCGTTGGCCAGCTCGGAGGTGTACCGGGCGGTGAAGTCCTCCCAGGAGAACGAGCCGTCGGTGCCGAACGGGATGGCGCGCAGGAAGTAGTAGCGGTACGCGTCCACGCCGAAGTGCGAGGTCAGGTCGGTGGGCGCGATGCCGGTCAGGTTGGACTTGGACATCTTCTCGCCGCCGACCATCAGCCAGCCGTTGGCCACGACCCGCTTGGGCAGCGGCAGCCCCGCGGCCATCAGCATGGCGGGCCAGATCACCGCGTGGAACCGCAGGATGTCCTTGCCTACCAGGTGGACCGAGGCCGGCCACAGCTCGGCGAAGCGCTCCGGGTCGCTGCCGTAGCCGGCCGCGGTGATGTAGTTCTGGAGGGCGTCCACCCACACGTACAGGACGTGCTTCTCGTCCCAGGGCAGCGGCACGCCCCAGTCGAAGGTGGAGCGGGAGATCGACAGGTCCTTGAGGTCCTGCTCGACGAAGCGCAGCACCTCGTTGCGGGCCGAGGCGGGCTGGATGAAGTCCGGGTTGGCCGCGTAGAACTCCAGCAGCCGCGGGCCGTAGGCGGAGAGGCGGAAGAAGTAGTTCTCCTCCTCCAGCCACTCGACCGGCCGCTTGTGCACGGCGCAGAGCTTCTCGTCCGCGGTCGCGCCGTCGAGCAGCTCGGCCGGGAGCTTGAACTCCTCGCAGCCGACGCAGTACGGGCCGGAGTAGCCGCCCTTGTAGATCTCGCCCTTGTCGAACAGGTCCTGGACGAACTCCTGCACCCGGGCGGTGTGCCGCTCCTCGGTGGTGCGGATGAAGTCGTCGTTGGCGATCTCCAGGTGCCGCCAGAGCGGCTTCCAGGCCTCCTCGACCAGCTTGTCGCACCACTCCTGCGGGCTGACGCCGTTGGCCTCGGCGGTCCGCATGATCTTCTGACCGTGCTCGTCGGTGCCGGTCAGGTACCACACCTTCTCGCCGCGCTGGCGGTGCCAGCGGGTGAGGACGTCGCCCGCCACGGTGGTGTACGCGTGGCCCAGGTGCGGGCGATCGTTGACGTAGTAGATCGGGGTGGAAACGTAGTACGCCGGGGCGCTCGCCCCGGTGGTGCTGTGGTCTGCAGTGGCCGCCATGGTCGGAAAGTTTAGTCGGGCGCGCGGACCGCCCTCGACCGAGTTGTTTCCCGGCCGGGGGCGGTCCTCCTCGTCGCCCCGGTGTCAGCCCAGCAGCCGCGACCAGAACCGGGCCCAGCGTCCGCGCGGCCGGACGGGTTCGGGCACCGGGGGCGTCCCGGCCGGCTCGGCGTGCGCCGGGTAGCCGGGGGCGTGCTGCCAGGCCTGGTCGGCGGAGGCCACCCGGCCCTCGCGCATGATCCGCACGGTGTGGCCGCCGCACCCGGGGCAGGTGGGCTTGAGCAGCGGGGACGGCACCCGGACGCCGTTGGCGTGGTACTCGAACACGACGTGCCCGTCCTTGGCCACGTGGTGCTCGATGTCGTACGCCTGCTCCCAGCCGTACCCGCAGCGCAGGCACGCGAAGGAGTAGGCCTCCCGTACGGTCTCGACGGGAGCGTGCGGCCTGCCGGCCAGGCCGGCGGTGCTCAGTGCGCTGCCGCTTCGGGGGCTACCGACAACTTCGCTCATAGCCGTCTCCCAGCGCCCGCCGGACGCTCGTCCGGCTGGGTCTTTCCCTACCAGGAAATGCCCGGACCGCCTCGGCCGATGCCCCACTTGTGAAGACTTGGATGCGGGTTGGGAAGCCCTATACGCAGGGCCTCTCCAGGACCGCCAACCGCGACCGAAACTTCAGCTCGGTGGGTGTTTACCGGGGCCTTCTCTCCACGGTACGACTCCCCGTGAGCAACGCAACCCCCGGAATTCACTCCTTTCCCGGGCCTCCCCCCAGGCCTTCCCGCTTCGCCGCCACGACCGCGTCGAAGACCTCCCGCTTGGGCAGCGAGAGCTCCGCCGCGACGGCCGCGATGGCCTCCTTGCGCCGCTCCCCGGCCTCCTCCCTGACGGCCACCAGCCGGGCCAGCTCGGCCGGGGTCAGCTCCTCGGGCGCGGCCGGCGGGGCGCCCGCGACGACGACGGTGATCTCTCCCCTGACGCCCTCGGCCGCCCAGGCCGCCAGCTCGCCGACGGGCCCGCGCTTGACCTCCTCGTAGGTCTTGGTGAGCTCGCGGCAGACGGCGGCCGGCCGCTCCGGCCCGAACGCCTCGGCCATCGCGGCCAGCGCCTCGGCGATCCGGTGCGGCGCCTCGAAGAAGACCATGGTGCGCGGCTCGGCGGCGACCGAGGCGAGCTGCCTGGCCCGGTCCCCGGTCTTGCGCGGCAGGAAGCCCTCGAAGGTGAAGCGGTCCACCGGCAGTCCGGACAGCGCGAGCGCGGTGAGCACCGCCGAGGGGCCAGGCACCGCGGTGACCTTGACGTCGGCGGCCACGGCGGCGGCGACCAGCCGGTAGCCGGGGTCGGACACCGAGGGCATGCCGGCGTCGGTGACCAGCAGCACCCGGGCGCCGCCGAGCAGCGCCTCGACCAGTTCGGGGGTGCGGCCGACCTCGTTGCCCTCGAAGTACGAGACCACCCGCCCGGTCGGGGTCACGCCGAGTGCCTGGGTGAGCCGGCGCAGCCGCCGGGTGTCCTCGGCCGCGATGACGTCCGCCGTGGACAGTTCGTCGACGAGCCGGGGCGGGGCGTCCGAGACGTCGCCGATGGGGGTGCCTGCGAGAACGAGTACTCCTGTCACGGGCCCCATCCTTGCAGCTCCCCGCCGGCGGGGGCTTTTGGTGACGATTCGGTCAGCTTCCGAGGGAGCGGACACACGTGCGAGGAGCGCCCCTACGATGTGGCGGATGAACGGCGACACGGCGGCGCAGACGCCCACTGGTACAGACCACTCCGCGCACGGCGGCGTCGGCCTGCCGTCCCCGCGCCCGCCACAGGCCGGGCCCGCCGGCTGGCGCGAACGCCTGGCCCGGTACGGCTACGCGGCCCGCCCCGTCGCGACGCTCACCGAACGCCTGGTGCCGCCGATGCCGGACGGCCCCCGGACGACGCCCCCGGACGTGCCGCAGTCGCCGCTGCTGCTGCGGCTGGGCGTCTCGCTGCCGCAGGGCCTGTGGTACTTCCTCTGCCGCTGGGCCGGCTGGCTGGGCCCGGTCGCGGTGGCGGTGTTCGCCGGCCTCCTGCGGTTCACCGGCCTCGGGCAGCCGCACGCGATCATCTTCGACGAGACGTACTACGCCAAGGACGCCTACGCGCTCTGGCACGGCGGCTACGAGATCAGCTGGCCGGAGGACGCCAACGCCACGATCATGACGCCGGGCGCGGCCGTCCCGTACCGGGCGACGCCCTCGTACGTGGTGCACCCGCCGGTGGGCAAGTGGATCATCGGCGCGGGCGAGCAGCTGTTCGGCATGAACCCCTTCGGCTGGCGGTTCGCGGTGGCCCTGCTCGGCACCCTGTCGGTGCTGATGGTGGCCAGGATCGCCCGCCGGATGTTCCGCTCCACCCTGCTGGGCTGCGTGGCGGGCCTGCTGCTCGCGGTGGACGGCCTGCACCTGGTGCTCAGCCGGGCCGCCCTGCTCGACCTGGTGGTGATGTTCTGGACCCTCGCCGCCTTCGGCTTCCTGCTGCTGGACCGCGACCGCACCCGCGGGGTGCTGGCCGCCCGGCTCGGCGGGATCGCGGACCCGGGGCCGGCCCAGCGGCTGAACCTGGGCTGGCGCCCGTACCGGATCGCGGCCGGCGTCTGCATCGGGCTGACCTGCGCCACCAAGTGGAGCGGCCTGTACGTGATGGCGGCCTTCGGCCTGCTGACCGTGCTCTGGGACGTCGGCGCCCGCCGCCTGGCCGGCGCCCCGCGCCCGTTCCTGGCGGTGCTCGCCCGGGACGTGGTGCCGGCCTTCGTGTCGGTCGTCGTGGTCTCGATCGCGGTCTACGTCGGGTCCTGGTGGGGCTGGTTCGCCAGCAGCACCGCCCCCGGCCAGGGCGGCTGGGGCCGGGACTGGGCGGTCGGCCGCTCCACCGACTTCCCGTGGATACCCGAGGGCCTGCGCGCCCTGTGGCACTACCACTCGACGGTCTACGACTTCCACGTCGGCCTGAGCGACCCGCACACCTACCAGTCCAACCCGTGGTCCTGGCTGGTGCTGGGCCGCCCGGTGTCCTTCTCCTACGAGTCCCCCAAGTTCGGCCAGTCCGGCTGCACGGCCGCCGACTGCGCCCGCGAGGTGCTGGGCATCGGCACCCCGCTGCTGTGGTGGACGGGCATCGCGGCGCTGGCCTACTGCCTGTGGCGCTGGGCGGCCCGGCGGGACTGGCGGGCCGGGGCGCTGCTCTGCGGCCTGGCGGCCGGCTACCTGCCCTGGTTCGCCTACCAGCAGCGGACGATCTTCCTCTTCTACGCGGTGGTCTTCGTCCCGTTCCTGGTGCTCGCGGTGACGATGCTGATCGGCGCCCTGATCGGACCGGCCGGCGCCTCCCGGGACCGCCGGATCATCGGCTCCACGGCGGCCGGTCTGCTGATCCTGCTGATCGTCTGGAACTTCCTGTTCTTCTACCCGCTCTTCACCGGGCAGACCATTCCGCTGGAGGACTGGCGCCGCCGGATGTGGTTCAACACCTGGATCTGATCCGGGGCCGGTGAACACCGGATTCCCGCGAATCGTCCGCATGCGGTGCACGACACGTACCAGATCCGTCACAAGTCCCCGGCGATTCGCCGACGCACCGATCCGCGCTGCCTAGGGTGGGGGGGTACCGCGTTTCCGGCACCGGCCGGTTGCGCCCCGCCGCGAGACCCCTGGGGGAGCTGCACCATGCGCAGTGGCGCGAAGATCGGCATCATCACCGGCGTGTCCATCGCCGTCCTCGCGGGCGGCGGCTACGGCGCGTACAGCCTGATGAGCGACTCGGGCGGGTCCGGCGGCAAGAAGCCCCGGACGGTGGTCGCCGATCCCCCGTCGGCCGATCAGGCGACAGCCGGTCTGAAGGACTTCCTGACCGCCTGGGCCGCCGGAGACATCGCCAAGGCCGCCTCGCTGACCGACGACCCGGCCGCGGCCACCGCCGGTCTCACCGCGTTCAGGGACCAGGTCAAGCCGAGCGCGCTGACCCTCACCCCGTTCGGTCCGACCACCCAGCAGGTCTTCTCCGCCGCCACCGGCACCCCGGCCCCGGCCGCCAAGCCGTCCGCCGGGGCCTCCGCGACGCCGGGCGCGAGCGGCACGCCGGGCGCCGGTGACTCGCCGTCCGCCACCGCCACGCCCGGGCCCACCGGCACGCTGATGTCGTACAAGGCGCGCGCCGAGTTCGCGGGCACCAGCCGGGCCTGGGACTACCAGGGCTTCCTGGGCGTCGTGAAGATGAGCGACGACACCCCGGCCGTGCACTGGGCCCCGTCGGTGGTCCACCCCCACCTGTCCGGCAACGAGACCATCGCCGTCCAGCCGGTCTTCGCCCCGCCGTCCACCGTGGTCGACCGCAACGGCAAGGCGGTCCAGGGCGCCTCGATCACCCCCGCGCTGATGAGCACCCTCCAGGACAACGCCAACAAGCTGCTGCCGCCGGACCCGAACAAGGACCAGGACGCGGGCAGCGCCGTGGTGATCTCCGACCCGGCCGGCAAGGGCGCCCAGGACAAGCTGTTCACCATCGTCGAGCCGAAGCCCGGCAAGCCGTTCAAGCTGACCATCGACAACACCCTCCAGGCCGCCGCCGAGAAGGCGATGACCGACCTGGGCGGCAAGCCCGGCTCCGTCGTCGCGATCGAGCCGAGCACCGGGCAGGTGCTGGCCTTCGCCAACTCTCCGGCCAACGGCCAGAACCGGGCCTTCACCGGGCTGCTCGCGCCGGGCTCGACGATGAAGATCGTCACCTCGGCGGCACTGCTGGAGGCCGGGGTCAACCCGGACACCGTGGTGGCCTGTCCGGAGAAGAGCAGCAACGCGCACCCGATCCCGAACTCGTTCCCGGGTGCCTTCCCGAACAACACGCTCCAGCAGGACTTCATGATGTCCTGCAACACGGCCTTCATCAACCAGGGTCTGACCAGCCTCAAGCCCGAGTCGCTGTCCGGCATCGCCAAGGACGTGTTCGGCATCGGCCTGGAGTGGAAGACCGGCCTGCCGAACGCCGACGGCAAGGTGCCGGCGACGCCGGGCAGCAAGGACGAGCAGGCGATGAACTACATCGGCCAGGGCAAGGTCCAGATGAACCCGCTGGCCATCGCCTCGGTCACCGCCACCGTGCAGAACGGCGAGTTCAAGCAGCCGATCCTGGTCGCCGACCTGCCGCAGCAGAAGGCCGCCCGCCCGCTCTCCCCGGACGTGGCCGGCAAGCTGAAGGCGATGATGGCGGCCACCGCCACCGGCGGCACCGCCCAGGGCGTGATGGCCGGGATCACCGACAACGCGGGCGCCAAGACCGGCTCCGCCGAGGTCGCCGGGGTCGACGTCACCAACAGCTGGTTCACCGCCTACCGCGGCAACCTCGCGGTGGCCTCCGAGGTGCAGGGCGGTGGCCACGGCGTGGACGCGGCCGGCCCGGCCGTCGCCTCCATCCTGAAGGCCGCCGGCGGCCGCTGAGCCCCGGAGCCACGGCTCCTCCCGGCCCGCCCGGCCCCTCGGCCGGGCGGGCCCCGGCCTTTCCCGCTCGGCCCTCGGACCCTCGGGCCCTCAGGCCCTCGGCACGGCGGGCTGCGGTCTCCCCCGCACCCGGTCCGGCGGGGCGGGGCGCCGACTGCTCCAGCGTCCGGCCGCCAGCCGGGGCCAGATCACCAGCACCACCGGCAGGGCCAGGTACCCGAACCGCCCGGCCGGGGCGAGCATGAAGGCGATCGCGAGTCCGGCGGCCAGCAGGTCGGCCGCGCCGATCGCGGAGACCGGCGGCCGGGCCAGCAGCCAGATCGCCACCCCGACCAGGGCCACGGTCATCAGCGCGAGCGAGATCGCGTGCCCGGTCGGCCCGACGCCGGCCAGCACCTTGCCGGGCAGCGGGCTGCCCGCCGGGGTGCGGATCGCGGTCATCCCGAGCGGGAAGCGCACCACCTGCTCGCGCAGCGCGCCCGCATGGGCCAGCGCGGAGGGCAGGATCACGACGGTGCTCACACCGGCGCCGATCAGCGCGGTCCTGGCGGCGGGCCGGCGGCCGTACAGCCGCCAGAGCAGCAGGACGGCCACCGGCAGCGCGGGCCAGGCCGTCCACTTCAGGGTGCAGGCGAGGGCGAGCACCAGTCCGGCGCCGACCGTACGGTCCCGCTCGGCGAGCGCCATGGCCAGGCAGCAGACCCCGATCAGCGGCAGGTCCACCCCGCCGACCGCCAGGGCCAGCGCGATCAGCGGCGAGGCGGTGAGGACGGCCAGCGGCAGCAGCGGCGCGCGCGGGTCGCCGCTGCCGGGTCGGGCGGGCCGCAGCAGCCGCCAGGCGGCCAGCAGGCAGGCGAAGAAGGTCAGCGCGAACCAGATCCTGGCGTCCCCGGCGACCCGCGCGAAGGCGGTGGAGTCGCCGAGCAGCTGGCGCGGCATCCCGAACAAGGACATCGCCGGCAGGTACGGGTTGTAGTCGGTGACCACCACCGGGTGCGGCAGGTACGGGGTGCCGGTGGTGAGCAGCAGGTGGGCCGAGCGCTCGACCACCATGACCTCGGACTGGTGGCGGCCGGTCAGGGCGAGCAGTCCGAGCGGGGCCAGCACGGCGCCGGCCAGGGCGACCCCGGCGGCGGCACGGGCCGCGAAGCGCCGCGGCAGGGTCACGCAGAGCAGTCCGGCCAGGGCGTAGGCGGGGGCCGCGATCAGGCCCCACTGCCGCTGGTTGGGCAGGTCGGAGACGAGCGGGAAGGCGGCGGCCCAGCCGGCCGCGACCAGGCAGCCGAGCAGGTGGACGGTCCGCATCGAGGCGAGCCGGGCGAGTCCGGCGGCACTCAGCCGGTTGGGCGTGGGCGGAAACGTGCTCTCGCCGCGCTGCCGGGGGAAGGGCCGCACGGAGAAGCCGCGCGGCCGCCGCCCGGGTCCGGAGGACGCCTCGGTCGCGGGGGTCTGGGCCGGTGTTCTGCCCCGGCCGGTGAAGCGGCCGCGCGGGCGGAGGTAGCCGGGCGTGCGGGTGCTCACCATGGTGGAAGGTTATGGGCGGGGGCGGGGCGCTGTCGCCATGGTCTCGGACACCGGTCCGGCGATGGCGCGAAAAGGGCCGCCGGGTGTCGTGGCGGTCGGCGGCCCTTCACGTGGGATTCGTCTGCCGGTCAGTCGGCGGTGCGGTCGGAGCCGTCCGCGGGCACCGCCTGCCGCTCGGTCTGCCCCAGCCGGGAGTGCTTCATGCTGTACCCGAAGTAGACCACCACGGCGACGACGAGGGCGATCGCGCCGGCCCGGAAGGTGTCGGCGTGCAGGCCGGTGATCAGGTAGACGCAGAAGCCGATGCTGAGCAGCGGGACGACCGGGTAGCCGGGCACCCTGAAGCCGCGCGGCAGGTCGGGCTGGGTGCGGCGCAGCACGATCACGCCGACGGAGACCACCGAGAAGGCGATGAGCGTTCCGAGGCTGGTGATGTCGGCCAGGACCCGCAGCGGGATGAACGCGGCCAGCGCGCCCACGCCGAGGCCGACCACGATGGTGTTCCAGACCGGGGTGCCGGTGCGCGGGGAGAGCTCGGCGAAGCGCTTGGGCAGCATGCCGTCGCGGCCCATCGAGTACAGGATGCGGGTCTGGCCGTAGATCACCACGAGGGTGACGCTGAAGATCGAGAGGACCGCGCCGATCGCGAAGAGCATCGCGGGCCAGCTCTGGCCGGTGATGTTCTGGAGGATCTGGGCGAGGCCGGCCTCCTGGCCGTCGAACTTCTGCCAGGGCTGGGCGCCGACCCCGGCGAGCGCGACCAGGATGTAGAGCAGGGTCACCACGACCAGCGAGATGATGATCGCCAGCGGCAGCGTGCGGCGCGGGTTCTTGACCTCCTCGCCGGCGGTGGACACCGCGTCCAGGCCGATGAACGAGAAGAAGATGCTGGACGCGGCGACCTGCACGCCGCCGATGCCGAGCGGCATGAACGGGGTCAGGTTGCCGGACTGGAAGCCGGTGAGCGCGATGCCGATGAACAGCAGCAGGATCACGATCTTGGTCGCGACCATGGCCGCGTTGACCTTCACCGACTCGCTCACGCCGCGGACCAGCAGGACGCAGACCATGAGGACCAGCAGCAGGGCCGGCAGGTTGAACCAGTGGGTGGCGTCCGGCGCGCCGGACAGCTGCTCGGGGATGCTGACCCCGAAGGCCAGGTCGAGGAACTTGTTCAGGTACTCGGCCCAGCTGACCGCGATCGCGGAGGCGGAGACGCCGTACTCCATCAGCAGGCAGATGCCGACGCCGAAGGCGACGCCCTCGCCGAGGGTGGCGTAGGCGTAGGAGTACGAGGAGCCGGAGACCGGGATCGCGGAGGCCATCTCGGCGTAGCAGAGCGCGGTGAGGCCCGCGGTGACCGCGGCGATCACGAAGGACAGGATGACGGCCGGGCCGGCCGAGGGCACCGCGGTGTTCAGCACGAAGAAGATGCCGGTGCCGATGGTGGCGCCGATGCCGATCGAGGAGAGCTGCCACAGGCCGATCGAGCGGCGCAGGTGGATGCCGGAGCGCCCGCCCTCCTCGGGCGCACCGGCCGGGAGGGCGTCCCTGCCTTCGGATTCCGCGATCAGTGTCGAGACGGGCTTGCGTCGCAGCAGACGCGCACCGATGGTGTTGCTGGCCAAAACTGCGGTCCTTCTGGGCGGGGAGGGTGTCCTGGCATTCGGTCACCCGACGTGCCAGGGGGTGTCATCGGGGACCAACCGAACAAACATGGGACAGTACCCCGCGAAAACACCAGTGTCGCAAACGAACAGTCCCAACCGGCGCATTGTCCGAATTGGCGCATATCGATGTGCATATCGGACACTTCGTAGACGGCATATTCACCTCCAGGACGTTAAAGCAGCAGCTCAGCCCGCCGGTGGAGGTCATCCGCCGAGCACCGCCCGCATCACCGACCGGGCGATCGGCGCGGCCAGCGCGCCACCCGTGACGTCCGTGGCGTCACTGTCCGCGACCACCACGGCCACCGCGACGGGCGGCACCGCGGCCGAGCCGGCCGGCGCCGCCCAGGAGATGAACCAGGCGTACGGCGTCCCGCTGTTGTCCACCCCGTGCTGGGCCGTCCCGGTCTTGCCGCCGACCACGGCCCCGGCGATCCTGGCGTTGCCGCCGGTGCCGTTCTCCACCACGTCGGTCATCAGCTTCCGCACCTGTCCGGCCACCGCCGGGGTCGTCGCCCGCCGGTACACGGACGGCTTCATCAGCTGCACGGTGGTGCCGTCGCTCCTGGTCAGCCGGTCCACGAGCTGGGGACGCATGACCGTCCCGTCGTTGGCGATCCCGGCCGCGACCATCGCCATCACCAGCGGGGTGGCCGCCGTGTCGAACTGCCCGATCGAGGAGAGCGCCAGCTGCGAGTCGTCCGTCCGGGTGTCGAAGTTCGACCGGGCCGCGCGCACCGGGACGTCCAGCTTCGCGTCGTTGAAGCCGAAGTTCCCGGCCGTCTCCGCCATCCGGTCCGACCCGGTCCGCACCCCCAGGTAGCCCAGCACGCTGTTGCAGCTGGCGGTCATCGCGGCGGCCAGCGACAGGCCCGCCCGGTCGCAGGACGAGGTGTCGTTGACCAGCGGCGTGGTCGTCCCCGGCAGCACGTACGGGAAGGGCGCCCCGGTCGGCGCGTCGAGGTCGGTGACCACCCCGCCGGCCAGCGCCGCCGCGGCGGTGACCACCTTGAAGGTCGAGCCCGGCGGGTAGGTCTGGCGCAGCGCCCGGTTGAGCATCGGCTCGTCGGCGTCGGCCTGGAGGCGGTTCCAGGCCTCCTGGTCGGCGGCGCCGTGCCCGGCGAAGGCGCCCGGGTCGTAGGAGGGCGTACTGGCCAGCGCCAGGATCCGCCCGGTGGCCGGCTCGATCGCGGCGACCGCGCCCTTCTGGCTGCCGAGCCCGCTCATCGCGGCCTCCTGGGCGGCCCGGTCCAGCGTGGTGTACACGTCCCCGCCGGGGTTCTGCCGGCGGGCGACCGCGTCCCAGACCGACCAGCCCGCCAGCCGGCCGTCGGTGCCGGTCAGCAGCTCGTCCTCGGTCCCCTCCAGCTGGGTGGTGCCGTACGCCTGCGAGGCGAAGCCGGTGACCGCCGCGTACGTCGGGCCGTCGGAGTAGCGGCGCTTGTACGCGTACCGGCCGCCGGTCGGCTCGGAGCCGGTGACCGGTTCCGTACCGACCACGATGTCGCCGCGCGGCTGGGCGTACCGCTCGATGGTCAGCCGCTGGTTGGCGCTGTTGCGGCCGAGGTCCCTCGCCTGGAACACCTGCACCCTGGTGGCCTGCGCGCACAGCGCCGCGACCAGCAGCAGGCAGAAGGTGCCCGCCCGGCGCCCGGTGACCGAGATGCCGGGCAGCCCCTGCGGGCCGTTGCCCCCGGGCCTGGTGCGCGCCATCAGGCCTCCCCCGGCACGGGCCTGCGCGCGATGTCGCTCATCCTCACCAGCAGCGCGACGATGATCCAGTTGGTGACCACCGAGGAGCCGCCCTGGGCGATGAACGGCATGGTCATCCCGGTCAGCGGGATCAGCGCGAGCACCCCGCCCGCCACCACGAACACCTGGAGGCCGACGATCGCGGCCAGCCCGATCGCCAGCAGCCGGCCGAACGGGTCACGCAGCGCGATGCCCGTCCTGAAGCCCCGCGAGACCAGCGCCGCGTACAACAGGAACACCGCGATCAGCCCGGCCAGCCCGAGCTCCTCGCCGATGGTGGCCAGGATGAAGTCCGACTTGGCGGCGAAGCCGATCAGCACCGAGTGCCCGTTGCCGAGCCCGGTGCCCAGCTCGCCGCCCCAGGCGAACGCGAACAGCGACTGGGCGATCTGGTTGGCGCCCTTCCCCGCCGCGATCGAGCCCAGCGGGTCCAGCCAGTCCGCGACCCGGCTGTGCACGTGCGGCGAGAGCCACCCCACCGTCACCGCCCCGACCGCGGCCAGGCCCAGCCCGATCGCGATCCAGCCGGTGCGCGCGGTGGCCACGTAGAGCATCACCACGAACAGGCCGAAGAAGAGCAGCGAGGTGCCGAGGTCCGTCTCCAGCACCAGGACGCCGACGAACGCCGCCCAGATCAGCAGCACGGGCCCCAGCACCCGCCCGCGCGGCAACTGCCAGCGCCAGACCCGGCGGCCGGTCAGCGCCAGCGCGTCCCGGTGCACCGCCAGGTAGGCCGCGAAGAAGACGGCCAGCAGGATCTTGGCGAACTCCCCCGGCTGGAAGGAGAACGGCCCGGCCACGATCCAGATCCGGGAGCCGTACACCGGCGGGAAGAAGATCGGCAGCACCAGCAGCACCAGCGCCACCAGCGCCCCGCTGTAGGCGTAGCGCCGCAACCGCCGGTGGTCCCGCACCAGCAGCACCACCGCGATGAACAGCGCGACCCCCAGGGCCGACCAGAGCAGCTGGGTGGAGGCGGCGCCCCGCCCCGGGGTGGCCCGGTCGAGCCGGTAGATCACCACCAGCCCGATCCCGTTCAGCAGCACCGCGATCGGCAGCAGCAGCGGGTCCGCGAACCCGGCCCGCCACCGGACGACGGCGTGCGCCGCCAGGGCGAGCACCCCGAGCGCCGCGCCGTACTCGGCCGCGTCGGCCGGGACGCGGCCGTCCAGGTTGACGCCGACCTCGACGTAGCCGAACACGGCGGTCAGGACGGCGGCGACCACCAGCACCAGCTCGGTGGTGCGCCTGGTCGGCACCGGACGGCGCGGCCCGGCGGCGGATCTCGGCGCGGTGGAGGGTGTCGCCACGGACCGTCCTGGGGGAGCGAAGGGCCCGGCGCCGCCGGCCGGGGGATGCCGGTCGGGGCGGACCGGGCGACGGGGGCCGGTCCGCCCCGACGGGAGCGGCGGTCAGGCGGAGCGGGTCAGACGGCGGTCTGGGCGCGGGAGGCGTCGACGGTCGCCTTCAGTTCGGCCTCGGCCTCGGCCGAGAGCGAGGTCTGGATGATCCGGCCCCCGTGGCGGGCCAGCGCCGGGACGACCTTGTCGGCGGTCGCCTTGCGCACCAGCAGGAAGACGGCGGCGGTACCCGGCTGGAGGTGCTCGCCCACCTGGCGCATGAAGTCGTCGTCCACCCCGATGTCGGTGGAGGCGCCGATCGCCGCCCCGGTGGCGCCGCCGACCGCCGCGCCCACCAGGGGCATGAAGAAGAGCAGGCCGATGACCCCGCCCCAGAGCGCCCCGCTCGCGGCGCCCGCACCGGTGGTGCTGACCTGCTGGTGCAGCTTGATCCTGCCGTCCGGGCGACGCTCGACGACGACCGCGTCCTCCAGCTCGATCAGCTTCTGCTTCTGCAGCCCGACCGCTTCGTCGCGCACCGCCTGGGCGGTGGCGAGGTCCGGGTAGGCGATCGCGAAGAGGTTGCTCACTGCGGGGTCCTTCCAGGGTGTCGGACAGGCCGGCCGGGTCCGGCCGCCGAGGCGGTGGCACCGGTGGCCTGATTCATCACCCTAACGAGTGCTATGCATATGTATCGACTCTTCGCTGCGGTGTGTCCGCCATTGCCGGAATCGGCCGCTCCCGCCGACTCCTGCCGGACCGTCACTCCGGCCGCCGCCCGGCCAGCACCGCCACCCCGGCACCGGCCGCGGCCAGCAGGACGACGGCGAGCAGCAGGCTCGTCCACGGCACGGCGATCCGGCCCGTCCTGGCCGCCGACACCAGGCCGCTCACCGCCGCGTTGGCCGGCGAGGCCGGCACCACCACCAGCAGCGTGGCCAGCGCCAGCGTCGCGGGGATGCCGTACTGCGGACGGACCGGCACCGGACGGTTCGCCAGCGCCCCGGCCAGCACCCCCAGCAGCGCGCAGACCACCGAGGCCGTCAGCCCGGCGAGCACCGCCGACCAGGCCTCCGGGTGCCGCGGCGCCCCCGGGTCGGCCACCGCCCCGCTGGTCCACCACACCACCGCCACCTGACCGACCGCCGGCACCAGCGACGCCGTCAGCGCCGCCAGCAGCGCGCCCAGGTGCACCCGGACCGGGCCCGCCGCCGCCACCAGACAGGCCCGCGAGGCCGGCGGCTCCGCACCCAGCACACCGCGCACGTACCAGGCACTCACCGGCAGCAGCGCCCCCGCACCGAGGCCGAGGCTGCCCAGCAGCGGGTCGCCCGCCGCCACCCCGACCACCATCAGCAGCGCGTACGCCAGGAACGGCGGCAGCCAGGCGTGCGAGCGCAGCAGGAGCTCCAGGTGGTACCGGGTCAGCGCGCCGATCCGCGCCGTCACCGCTCCCCCTCCCCGAGCCGGCGCACCGCCAGCACCCGGACGGCCGGGCGGCCCAGCAGCAGCCGGCGCAGCAACGCGTCCGAGTGCGCGGCCGGCACCACCAGCCGCACCGCCGTCCCGGCCAGCGCGGTGACCTCCGGCGCCCCCGGCAGCGGCGCGGACAGCGGGGCACCGTCGGGGACGTCCACCTCGACCGCCATCACCGGTCCGCCGTCCCGCACCGGCTCCGCCGCCCGCGCCTCGACGGCCCGCACCGCGCCGTCCGTGCCGACCAGGTAGGCGGCGCTGGTCAGCCCGGCCAGCCGGGCCGGGTCGTGATCGACGAACAGCACCGTGCCGCCCGCCGCCGCCCGCTCGGCGGCCGCCTCGTCCAGCACCGCCCTGGCCTCCGGGTCCAGCCCGGTCCAGGCCTCGTCCAGCAGCAGCACCCGCGCCTCGGGAAGCAGCGCCTGGGCGACCGCGACCTTCTGGCAGGTGCCCTTCGACAGCCGGCTCAGCGGCGTGCCCGCCCGGTCCGCGATGCCGAACCGGTCCAGCCACTCCCCCGCCCGCTGCCGGGCCCGCTCCGCCGACAGCCCGTGCACCCGGCCCACCCGCAGCAGGTAGGAGGCGGCGTCGAACGGCAGCGCCGGAGGGAAGCGCTCGGGCACGTACGCCGTCGCTCCCGGCCGCACCACCCGGCCCGTGCTCGGCCGCTCGATCCCGGCGGCCAGCCGCAGCAGCGTCGACTTGCCGCTCCCGTTCCGCCCGGCGATCCGCACCAACTCACCCGGCCCGACGGCCAGGTCGACCCCGCGCAGGATCCAGGGCCCGCCCCGCCCGTACCGTTTCCCGACCGCTGTCAGCTCCATCACGCCCCCGCTCCGGCCCGTTGCCCACAGCAGGCTATCCAGCCCGGGTAGGACCGGCGTGAGCATCGACTCCCCCTTCACGCGCCGGAGTTCACGCCCGAGCGGGTCGAGGCACGATCCGGGCTCGTTTCGCCACGGCGAACTGATGATCCCTAGGATCGGCGGGTGACTACCGGACGACGACCACAGACCAGGCTCGGCAGCCTGCTGGCGGCACTGGCGATAACGGGAGCCTCGCTGCTCCTCGGCCTGCCCGCCCACGCCGACGAACCATCAGCCGGCGCCGCCACCGCGCCCAGGGAGGCCCCCCGGGTCGATCTCGTCCTGGACGTCAGCGGCTCCATGCGCGAGGCCGACATCCAGGGCAAGAGCCGCATCTCGGTGGCCCAGCAGTCGCTGAACGAGGTGATCGACGCGCTGCCCGCGGAGACCGAGTTCGGCATCCGCACCCTCGGCGCGACCTACCCCGGCAACGACAAGGCCCAGGGCTGCCTGGACACCAGGCAGCTCTACCCGGTCGGCAAGACCGACAAGGTCGAGGCCAAGACCGCCGTCGCCACCCTGCGGCCCACCGGCTTCACCCCGATCGGCCTGGCCCTGCGCGGCGCCGCCCAGGACCTCGGCAAGGGCGAGACCACCCGCCGGGTGGTGCTGATCACCGACGGCGAGGACACCTGCACCCCGCCCGACCCCTGTGACGTCGCCCGCGAGCTCGCCTCCCAGGGCATCCACCTGGTGGTCGACACCCTGGGCCTGGCCCACGACGACAAGACCCGCCAGCAGCTGCTCTGCATCGCCAACGCGACCGGCGGAACCTACACCGACGTGCGCACCCAGGAGCAGCTCACCGACAAGGTGAAGCAGCTGGTCGACCGCTCCAACGACACCTACACGGTGGCCCCGGTCAAGACCGCCGGCACCGACAAGTGCGAGAACGCCCCCGTGCTCGCCCCCGGCGTCTACACCGACCGCGAGAAGTTCTCCGAGCACCGCGTCTACAAGGTCCCGGTCAAGTCCGGCCAGGAGCTGCGCGCCTCCGTCAGCGTCGCCCTCGACCGGCCGGTGGCCAGGGACTACGGAGTGCTGCTCCAGGCCACCAGCGCGACCGGGCAGGAACTGGTCCGCGGCACCGACGCCGGCAGCGGCCGCACCGACGTGGCCTCCACCGGCCTGCGCTGGTCCACCGACGACTCCAAGGGCTACGTCACCGCGAGCCCCACCGCCTCGAAGGACTCCAAGGAGAAGCCGGAGACCACCGTCTGCCTGGTCGTCAGCAACTCGCTGGCCCCGCAGGCCGGCGTCCAGGCCGACCCCGGCCTGCCGCTGGAGCTGACCGTCGACCTGGCCTCCGCCTCGCCCGCGCCCGAGGGCGCCGCGATGGGCCTGGGCCGCGGCTGGATCCTGCTGCTCACCCTCACCCTGGCCGGTCTGGCCTTCGGCCTGCTCTTCGGCTGGATCGCACGCTGGCGGATCAGCGTCTGGCGGGAGAACTGACCATGCGTACGACGCTTCGCGGCGCCCTCGCCGCCCTCGCCCTGCTGCCCGCGCTCGCCCTGGGCACGCCGGCCGCCTCGGCCGACTCGCCGTCCCCCACGGCCGGCACGAGCGGCACCCCGGCCCCGGCGACCAAGGCCGGCACCTCCTTCCTGACCGCGGTCAACCTGTCCCCCGGCCAGGACGCCAACGTCTCCGTCTCCACCGGTGACTACCTGTACTGGGCGTTCGGCGCCTCCGAGGGCCAGACCCCGACGGTCGGCCTGACCGTCAACCTGGCCCCGGCCGCCGACCGGCACGGCCCGCAGACCTGGTCCGTCGAGGTCTTCGACGGGCTGCGCCGCCGCCAGTCGTGCACGGCGGGCACCCAGAACGCCACCGCCGACCAGAGCGCCGGCACCCTGGCGCTGAACTGCACCCTGCGCGAGGTCCGCACCTGGGCCGAGCCGTGGTCCGGCGACCCGCTGCCCGGCACCTACTACGTGCGGCTGTCGGTCAACGACGTCCCGCAGCCCGACCTCGGTCTGGCCTCCTCGGTCCGGCTGCACGTCACGGCCAAGGGCGACGCCGACAACGCCCAGCCCGAGGGCGGGGAGCTGAAGGCCCCGCTGGTCCCGCCGGCCGGCGGCGGGGCGAGCACCGCCAAGGCGGCCGCCCCGGTGGCGCCGGAGGAGCACTGGTACACCGGCTGGTTCTCCGGCTGGAACAGCCGCTGGTACTGGACGATCGGCGGCGGCTTCCTGGCCGCGCTGGCCGGCGTCCTCGGCTACAACCTGACCCGCCACCCGCGCGGGCAGCGGCCGGGCCGCTACGGCGCCGTCCCGGCCCAGGGCGCCCACCAGAGCGGCAGCTACATGGGCTCGGACCGCCCCTGAGGCACCCGGGAGGGCCGGCCGGACGTCGTTCCGGCCGGCCCTCCCGCATGTCCGGACCCACCCGGCTCCGGCCCGGCGGCCACCGGCGCCCCGGCCCCGCCGCCGGTGCCGGTGCCGTCCACGGCCTGCCGCCGGGCCCGGTACAGCCGCACGCCCAGGACGGCCAGGACGGCGATCGCGATCGACGGGTAGACCGCGCCGGGCAGCTGCCAGTACCAGGCGACCCCGCGGCCCCACCGCATGGAGAACGGCACCCTCCACATGGCGTGGGAGAGGAACACCAGCACGGTCAGGCCGAACAGCACCTGGCGGACCCTGCTCCCGGCCTCCGACGCCAGCAGGGCGATGAGCGGGACGCACCAGACCCAGTGGTGGGTCCAGCTGATCGGCGAGACCAGCAGCGCGGTGAGCGCGGCGCAGACCGCCCCCCAGGCGTCGGCCCTGCACAGCACCCGCGCCGAACGCCCGGCCGTCACCGCCACCCCGAGCCCGAGCGTCCCGGCCAGCGCCGGGGCGACGAGCCCGACCAGCCCGGGGTCACCGGCGTCGAGCAGCCGGCAGACGGCTCCGCGCAGCGACTGGTTGTCCACCAGGACGGGCGAGCCGACCCGGCCCGGGTCCCAGAGGTAGCCGGTCCAGAACCCGTACGAGGCGTCCGGCAGCACGGCCCAGCCGGTCAGGCCGGCCGCCAGGAAGGCGCCGGCCGAGACCAGGGCGGCCCGGACCCGGCCGGTCAGGAGCAGGTAGACGGCGAACAGGCCGGGGGTGATCTTGACGGCGGCGGCCAGGCCGATGCCCAGGCCCTTGCGGCGGTCGCGGTCCGGGCGGGTCAGGTCCCACAGGACCAGGCAGAGGATGCCGAGGTTGACCTGGCCGTACCGGAAGGTGGTGAAGACCGGCTCCAGCCAGATGCCGAGGCCGGTCGCCAGGACCACCACGGCCGCGCGGTGCCGCCCCGGCCGGCCGGCCAGTTCGAGCGACAGGTGGACGGCCGTCGCGAGCAGCGCGTAGTTCAGGAGCATCACCAGGACGCGCAGGGTGCTCACGTCGAACCAGGTGCTCGGCACGAAGAGCAGCGCGGCGAACGGCGGGTAGGTGGCCGGCAGGTCCCAGCCGGGCAGCCGCATCGCGTACAGGTCCTCGCCGCGGACGACGGCCCCGCCCTCGGCCCGGTAGACCAGCATGTCGACCATGGTGGCCCCGAGGGTGTGCCGGAACCAGGCGAACACCGCCAGTGACACGGCCGCCACGCAGACGGCGGGGAGGATCCGGGAACCCGGCCCGCCGGCTCCCGCGGCGCCGCCGGACCCCTCCGGGCCCGACCGCCGGGCCCACCGCTTCAGACCGAACTCGCGCACCGCGCTGGCACCCCGTCGAGATGGACCGGATCGTCTCCTCGCCAGCCTCCGGGCCCGCCCGCCGCGACCGGCGCCCCTGGAGCCCAAACGGCGTCAGAATCGAACCCGGAAGGGTGGTGTGATCTCCCCCACAGCCGGCCGCGGCCACCCGCGACCACCCCGGAATCGCCCCAGCCGCCCGGCCCGGATCCCAAAACGCGAAATCCCCCCGGGAGTTGCCTCCCGGGGGGGATTTCGTCGACCGGCTGAGCCGGCCTGTTGGGTGGAGCTGAGGGGATTCGAACCCCTGACCCCCTCGATGCGAACGAGGTGCGCTACCGGACTGCGCCACAGCCCCAACGAGAAGAAACTCTAGCACCTTTCGAAGGTGGTCCGTGACCACCCCCCGACCGCGCTGCTGGTCGGGGGGTGGCCGGCCCTCATTCGTTGGCCGCGCGCGGGCGCGACTCGGGAGCCTGCGGCTCGGCGTACTGGTCGAACAGCGGGGTCTTGCGGGACTCGGCGGGGCGGCCCGCGGTCCAGGTGCCGGGAGCCGACAGGTCGAGGCCGCGGGAGACCCGGGGGGCGACCGGAGCGGTCACGTAGGTCGGCAGCGGGACGGGCACCGGCTCCCAGGAGTCCGGGCCGGCCGCACCGCGTTCACGCATGCCGTCGACCCACTCCTCGTGCTCGGTCGCCTCGGCCACCGCGGACGCCGAGGACACCGAGGACACCGAGACGGTGACCTGCTCGGGGTCGGCGGCCAGCCGCAGGTGCGGACGGCGCGCGGACCGCTTCCCGGCGGGCGCGGCCCGGACGGGCTCCGCGGCGGCGGCAGGGGCCTCGGCGGGGGCGCCGTCGGGCGCCGGAGCTTCGGCCCGCTGCTGCTCGCGCTTGCGCAGCCGCTCGGCCGCCTGCGCCGCCCGGACCCGGTCGAGCTTCACCTCGTACCGCTGGCGCTCCAGCTTGCGCAGGTGGCCGATGTAGAAGGTGAGGAGGACCGCGGGGACCGCCGGGACCCAGAGGAAGGTCAGCCCGGCCACCGCGGCGACCACCGCGCCGAGCGCGAAGGAGAAGAAGAGGGCGGTGACCATCCGGCGCCGCCGGGCCAGCAGTCTCGCCCGGCGGTCGATGCCGGCCCTCGGGGCGGGGGCCGGCCGCTCGGCCGGGCGCTGTGCCGGGGGTTCGGGCTCCCGCGCGGGGTCGCCTGAGGCGGCCCCGTCCCGTTCGGGAGGACCGTCGTCGTTCTGCTCGTCGTCACGCGGTTCGTCGCCCAGGGCCCGGGCTGCCCGCCGCTCCAGCCCCGAACGCCCGGCCAGCAGGCGGATGGCGGTGCTGAAGCGTTCCGTCGGGCGCGCCTCGTTGAGTTCGTCCTGCCTGCGGAGCCACATCGGCACCAGATAGGCGGCCCAGGCCCCTACGATGACGGCGTAGATAAGGCCGCTACTGCTCACGATTCACACCGTACGGGCGCACGGGAAGGCCTGGCAGCAATTTGGTGCGGCGTGTCGTGTGATCAAGCTGATTCTCCGACTATTTTGCCGCTATTTGTGGGGGTCCGGTGCCCTGCCGATGCCATATCGATATTTCTTTCGAACATACATTCAATTACGTGGCTCACACCCGGAACTGAGCGCCCGCCAGCGCTCCAGCATCCCCTCCGGGACCTCCTCGTCGGTCAACGCGTAGACGAGGTGGTCGCGCCAGTCGCCGTCGATGTGCAGATAGCGCGGACGGATTCCCTCCGAACGGAAGCCGAGCTTTTCCACCACCCGCCGGCTCGGGCGGTTCTCCGGACGGATGCAGACCTCGATCCGGTGCAGTCCGAGCGTACGGAAGCAGTGGTTCACCGAGAGCGCCACGGCGGTCGGGATGATGCCCCGGCCGGCCACCCCCTCGTCCACCCAGTACCCGATGTTCGCCGAGCACATCGATCCCCAGGTGATCCCGCCGACGGTCAGCTGGCCGACCAGCTGCCCCTTGTGGAGCACGACGAAGGGCAGCATCCGGCCCGCCGAGGCCTCGCCGCGCAGGAAGCGGACCATCTGCCGGTACGTCGGCCTCGGGCCCGCCGCCCGGCCGGCCGGGCCGGGCGGCACGGTGGCCTCCCAGCGGCGCAGCCAGTCCCGGTTGCGGCGGCTCACCTCCTGCCACTCGCGCTGGTCGCGGGCCCTGATGGGGCGCAGCACGACCTCCCCCTCGCGGAGTTCTACCGGCCAGCCGGCGTTCAGTGCGCGCTCCCGGTTGCTGGGTCGTCGGGCCGGGGGTGGTCCCCGCCGCCGAGCTGGTCGACGGCGTGGGCGAGCAGCGGCTCCAGGACGGCCAGGCCGTCCTTGACGCCGCCGGTCGAGCCCGGCAGGTTGACGATCAGGGTACGTCCGGCGAGCCCGGCGAGCCCGCGGGAGAGCGCCGAGGTCGGCACCTTCTCGCGACCGTACGCACGGATGGCCTCGGCGATCCCGGGGACCTCGCGGTCGATCACCCGGGCGGTCATCTCGGGGGTGAGGTCCATCGGCGAGATGCCGGTGCCGCCGGTGGTCAGCACCACGTCGTAGCCGGCCGCGACGGCCTCGCGCAGCACGGCCTCCACCGGCTCGCCGTCCGGGACGACCCGGGGGCCGTCGGCGGTGAAGCCCATCGCGGTCAGGCCGGCCACCAGCAGCGGGCCGCCCCTGTCCTGGTAGACCCCGGCCGAGGCCCGGTTGGAGACGGTGACGGCGAGCGCTCTCATGCGCCCACCTCGGGGGCGAACCAGTCGCCGCTCTTGCCGCCGGTCTTGCTCAGCACCCGGACGGACTCGATCGTGGCACCCTTGTCCACCGCCTTGACCATGTCGACCACGGTCAGCGCGGCCACCGCGACGGCGGTCAGCGCCTCCATCTCGACGCCGGTGCGGTCGGCGGTCTTCACGGTGGCGATGATCTCGACCGCGTCGTCCGCGACCGCGAGGTCGACCTTGACCCCGGAGACGGCGATCGGGTGGCAGAGCGGGATCAGGTCCGGGGTCTTCTTGGCGCCCATGATCCCGGCGATCCGGGCCACCGCGAGGGCGTCGCCCTTGGGCACGCCCTCGCCGCGCAGCAGCTCGACCACCTGCGGGGAGACCCGCACCCGGCCGGCCGCCACGGCGGTGCGCGCGGTGGTGGCCTTCTCGGAGACGTCGACCATGCGGGCCGCGCCCTGGTCGTCGACGTGGGTGAGGCGGTCGCCGGGGGGAGGTGTCGTCACGGGTAACTCCAGAGGCGCGCAGGTCGAATACCGCGCTACCGTACCGTTCCCCGGTCCTGAGACCCGATCAGGAGTCCAGCAACACCACGTCGACCTCGCTGCCCGCGGGCAGCGCGGTGACGTCCTCGGGGACGGTGATCAGGCAGTCCGCCCGGGCCAGCGCGCCGACCAGGTGCGATCCGGCGCCGCCCACGGGCTCGACCGTGCCGTCCGCCGCCGAGTACCGGCCGCGCAGGAACTGCCGGCGCCCCGCCGGGGAGCGCAGTGCCGCCGGGCAGAGCGCGCGGACCACCGGGCGGTGCACCTCGGCGGCGCCGAGCATGGTGCGGATGACCGGGCGGACGAAGAGCTCGAAGGAGATGTAGGCGCTCACCGGGTTGCCGGGCAGGGCGAGCAGCGGCACCCCGGCCGCGCCGCCGATCCGGCCGAAGCCCTGCGGCTTGCCGGGCTGCATCCGCAGCCTGCGGAAGTCCACGCCCCCGTAGGACTCGAAGACCTCCTTGACCACGTCGTACGCGCCGACGCTGACCCCGCCGCTGGTGACGATCAGGTCGGCCCGGCCGAGCTGGTCCTCCAGGACGGCGCGCAGCCGGTCGGCCTCGTCCGGGACGGCGCCGACCCGGTAGGCGATGGCGCCGGCCTCCTGGGCGGCCGCGGTGAGGGTGAAGCTGTTGGAGTCGGTGATCCGTCCCGGGCCGACCGGCTCGCCGGGCTGGACCAGCTCGCTGCCGGTGGAGAGCACCACGACCCGGGGGCGCGGGCGGACCTTCACGGTGGCCCGGCCGATCGCGGCGAGCAGGCCGAGCTGGGCGGGGCCGAGCCGGGTGCCGGCGTCCAGCACCCGGTCGCCGGCCGTGACGTCGCTGCCGCGGCGGCGGATGTGCGCGCCCTCGGCGACCGGGCGCAGGACCCGGACCTCCTCGTCGGGGACCGGTGCGGTCATCGCGGCGGCGGCGACCCCGGTGCCGGTGCCGCCGTCGGTCCACTCGACCGGGGCGACGGCCCGGGCGCCGGGCGGCAGCGGGGCGCCGGTCATGATCCGGGCGGCCTGGCCGGGACCGACCCTGGGCAGCTCCTCGGCGCCGGCGGCGATGTCGCCGACCACCGAGAGCACCGACGGGTAGGTGTCGGTGGCGCCCTCGGTGTCCGCGGTGCGGACCGCGTAGCCGTCCATCGAGCTGTTGTCGAAGGGCGGCAGGTCGCCGTCGGCGACCACGTCCTCGTCGAGCCGGCAGCCCTGGGCGTCGAGCAGTTGGAGCTCGATCGCGGGCAGCGGGCCGACCGAGGCCAGCACGTCGGCGAGGTGCTCGTCCACCGTCCAGAGGCGAGCCGCCGGGGCCGGGTCCGCTCCGGCGTCGCAGCAGGCGCTGGGCGTGGTGCTGTGCTCGGTGGACCCGGTCATCGGCGGCTCGCTCTCTGTCGTGGTCGGTGCTGCGTCAGTCCTGCATCTCGGTACCGACGTACTCCCGCAGCCAGGTGCGGAACTCCGGGCCCAGGTCGTCGCGTTCGGCGGCGAGGCGGACGATGGCGCGCAGGTAGTCGGCGCGGTCGCCGGTGTCGTAGCGGCGGCCCTTGAAGAGCACGCCGTGCACCTGGCCGCCGTCCGCCGGCTCGCGGGTGGCCAGCTCGCGCAGGGCGTCGGTGAGCTGGATCTCGCCGCCGCGGCCGGGCGGGGTCTCCCGCAGCACGTCGAAGACCAGCGGGTCGAGGACGTAGCGGCCGATCACCGCGTAGTTCGACGGGGCCTCGCCGGGCTCGGGCTTCTCGACCAGGTCGGTCACCTGGAAGACGTCCTCGCCGAAGCCGTTCGCCTTGACGGCGGCGCAGCCGTAGAGGTGGATCTGGGCGGGGTCGACCTCCATCAGGGCGACGACCGAGCCGCCGAGCTCCTGCTGCACCTCGATCATCCGGGCGAGCAGCGGGTCACGCGGGTCGATCAGGTCGTCGCCGAGCAGGACGGCGAAGGGCTGGCCGGCGACGTGCTGCTCGGCGACCGAGACGGCGTGGCCCAGGCCCTTCGGGTCGCCCTGGCGGACGTAGTGCATGTTGGCGAGCTCGACGGACTCGCGGACCCTGGCCAGGCGCTGCTCGTCGCCCTTGCGGACCAGCAGCTCCTCCAGCTCGTAGGCGCGGTCGAAGTGGTCCTCCAGGGCGCGCTTGTTGCGGCCGGTGACCATCAGTATGTCGGACAGGCCCGCGGCGGAGGCCTCCTCGACGACGTACTGGATCGCCGGCTTGTCAACGACCGGGAGCATCTCCTTCGGGGTGGCCTTGGTCGCCGGGAGGAAGCGGGTGCCCAGTCCGGCCGCGGGTACCACGGCCTTGGTAACCGGAACTCGGGAGTTCGTCGTCGTCATGCGTACACCTTACTCAGGCACGTTTTCGCCCGGCCGGGCGCAGTCGGACGGACGGACCGCTAGGAGAGCACGTCGCGGGGCCCGGCCACGGTGGCGGGCGATGCGCCCGGACGGTCGGGTCCGGTGTCCGGCCCGTGATCGGGGGTGCGGTCGGCCGGTTCGGGGCGGTCGGCGCGACGCGGCTCGGCGTCCGTGGCGGGTGCCGAGAGCCGCCAGCAGTCGCCGCCGGCGTCCCGGGCGGCGGCCAGCGCCCGGTCGGCGGCGCGCAGCAGGACGGCCGCGTGGGTGCCGTCCTCGGGCAGGACGGCGATGCCCGCGGCGGCGGTCAGGCCGTTGCCGTCGGCGGGGCGGGACTCGCGCGGACCGGAGGACCAGTCCAGCAGCAGGTGCCGGCGGACCGACCAGACCAGCCGTTCGGCGACCTGCGCGGCGCCCTCGGCGCCGGTGTCCGGCAGCACCACCAGGAACTCCTCGCCGCCGTACCGGCCGAGGGTGTCGGCCCGGCGGATCTCCATCGCGAGCCGCTGGGCGAGGTCGCGCAGCACCGCGCCCGACCTGGCCCTGCCGTGCTCGGCGACGACCGCGTCGAAGCCGGTGATGGCCAGCATCAGCACGGCGAGCGGGCGCGGCCCCTCGGCCTGCTCGGTGTGCTCGGCGCGGCGGGCCCGTTCGATCTCCCGGTCGAGGGTGAGCTGGAGGTGGCGGTAGTTCCACACGCCGGTGAGCGGGTCGCAGGAGGCGGTGCGCTCCAGCTCGGCGCAGCGGTCCTCCAGCTCGGCGATCCGGCCGCGCAGCCGCTCCGCCCCGGCGGCGGCCCCGGCCCGCTCCCGCCGGCCGCGCACTCCGAGGACGGCGGCACCGGCCAGTGCGGGGGCGCTCAGCCCGGCCAGGGCCTGGACCAGCAGCGGGGTGGTCAATGGGGGCGCCCTTTCGCGTGTCAGGCTCTGCGCGTCGACGGTGCGGAGACCAGGAGGATCGGATGCACAACGAGAAGAGCGGCCTGAGGACACGGCTGTTGACGCGACGGCGCGAGCTGGCCGCCGGGGAGCGCGCCGCGGCGGCCGACGCGCTGGCCGGGCACGCCGGGGAGCTGGCCGGTCCCGGTGCCACGGTGGCCGCGTACGTCTCGGTGGGCTCCGAGCCGGGGACGCGGCCGCTGCTGGACGCCCTGCGGGAGCGCGGGGTGCGGGTGCTGCTGCCGGTGCTGCTGCCGGACAACGACCTGGACTGGGCCGAGTACGCGGGGCCGGAAGCACTGGCCCCGGCCGGGCGCGGGCTGCTGGAGCCGGTCGGCCCGCGGCTCGGGCCGCAGGCGGTGACGGAGGCCGCGGTGGTGCTGCTGCCCGGCCTGGCGGTGGACCGCGCGGGGCTCCGGCTGGGCCGGGGCGGCGGCAGCTACGACCGGGTGCTGGCCCGGCTGGCGCGGGCGGGCGTGCGGCCGGTGCTGGCGGTGCTGCTGTACGAGCACGAGCTGCTGGAGCGGGTGCCGGCCGAGCCGCACGACCGGCCGGTGGACCTGGCGGTGCTGCCCTCCGGGGTCCGCGCGCTCGGCTGAGGGGTGGGAACGGCGGCGGCCCCGCTCCCTCGGGGGAACGGGGCCGCCGTACGGGCCGGACGGGCGTCAGCCGGTGGTGAGCACCAGCTTGTGCTTGGTGGCCTTCTCGACCGCGTCCGGCGTGTAGGCCCAGGTCAGCAGCTTGCCCTTGAGCCAGAGGTCGGTCTGGTCGTTGTAGTTGTCGTGGAAGGCGTGGCCGGAGGCGCCGCCGACGTTGACCCAGCGCGAGGAGTCGAGGTCGTTCAGGTCGACCACCATGCGCATCGACGGGATCCAGTCCACCTCGTACCCGGCCGCCGCGTTCCAGCCGGCCGCGTCGACCGCCGCCGAGCCGCCGGAGAGCCGGTACGGGCCGCGGTTGAGCAGCTTGTGGACCGCGCCGGAGGCGATCGAGGAGTCGTCGGTGCCGAGGGTCTGCTCGCGCAGCTCCAGCTTGTGCAGGCGGCCCCAGCTCCAGGTGGAGACGTCCTTGCTGAGCAGCGAGGTCAGCTCCTGGCGGGCGTTCTTCATCGCCTCCTGGAGCAGGTTGTCCAGGCCCTTCTGCTCCTTGTGCTGGTCGTCGATGTACGTCCACCACGAGCTGTCGGGCTTCTCCAGCTGCTGGCGCACCACCTCGGTCCAGCGGTCGCCGCCGTCCGGCTGGGCCTTGCCCGGGTCCCGGGTGCCGCACTCGGTGACGATCTTGGTGGCACTGTCCGGCTTGGTCGGGTCGTCCTGCTGGCGGACCAGCAGGCAGTTGTCCTTGGCCCGCAGGTCGGCCGGGAACTTCTGGCCGAAGGCCAGGATCAGCAGCTGGCGCCAGACGCCGTTGTAGTAGGCGGCGGCGGCCGAGTCGGCGTCCTGGTGGAAGTTCCAGTCCTTCAGCAGGTCCTGGGCCTCGCGCACGTACGGGTCGCTGACCGGCTGCTTGAGCAGCAGCGGGACCAGCGTCTTGGCCATCACGCTGGTGTTGTCCAGCTGGAGGGTCTGCATGTCGTCCGGCGAGATCTTGCCGTTGTTCTTGAGCAGGCCCTCGATCTGGTCGGTGATCTCCTTGGCGCGGGTGCCGTACTCCCAGTCCTTGGTCAGGTTGTACTTGTAGCTCGGGTCCACCACGGCCTGGTTGGCCGTGACGATGTAGCCGGCCGAGGGGTTGAGGCTCCAGGGCAGCGCGGAGAAGGGGATCGGGTCCTTCCACTGGTAGGCCGGGTCCCAGCCCAGCGCCGGGTAGGTGCCGTCGCCCTTGCCGCGGACCGGGATGTTGCCCGGGGCCTGGTAGCCGATGTTCTTGGCGTCGGCGTAGATCAGGTTCTGCGCGGGGACGGTGAAGTCCTTGGCCGCGGCGCGGAACTCCTCCCAGTTCTTCGCCTTGTCCAGCTCGAAGACGGCGTCCATGGTCTTGCCCGGGCTGAGCGCCGTCCACTGGAGGGCGACGCCGTAGCCGCTGGTGCCGCGGTCGGGGGCGGAGGTGCCGTTGGGGGCGTACTTGCCGACGTTCTGCTGCTCGCTGCGCTGGTCGGAGATCAGCGGGGCGCCGGTCTGGGTGGTGCGGACGGTGATGGTGCGGTCCTCGCCGCCGGCCACCTTGATGGTCTCCTTGCGGAGGTCGAACTTCACGTCCTTGCCGTCGTACTGGTAGGTCTCCGGTCCGGTGACCTTCTCCAGCACGAGGTCGGTGACGTCCGCGCCGAGGTTGGTGAAGCCCCAGGCGATGTCCTTGTTGTGGCCGATGACCACGCCGGGCATGCCCGCGAAGGTGAAGCCGGAGACGTCGAACTGGCAGGCCGGGGAGCTGGTCCGGCAGTGCAGGCCCATCTGGTACCAGACTGAGGGCAGGCCCGGGCCCAGGTGCGGGTCGTTGGCCAGCAGCGGCTTGCCGGTGGTGGTGTGCGTGCCGGCGACCACCCAGGAGTTGGAACCGATGCCCTGGCCGGGGCGGCCCAGCAGCTGCGGCATCGCGTCGATCCGGTCGGTCAGGCCCTGCAGCAGCGCCTTGGTGGTGGCCGCGCCCTGGGCGGTGGCGGCGCCGGCGGCCGCGCCGGACTGCGGGGAGCCGTCGGCGGGGCGGTAGTTGTCGCCGGCCACGGTGCCGGTCTTCACGATGGTGCCGTTGCGGGCGTACGGGTAGTCCGGGTACAGCTCGGCGATCTTGTCCGGGCCGAAGTCCTGGGCCAGCAGCGAGCGGTCGATCTCCTCCTGGAGGTTCCCGGAGAGGTTCCAGGCCATCGCCTTGAGCCAGGCCACCGAGTCGACCGGGGTCCACTGCTCGGGCTGGTAGCCGCCGTTGACGACGCCGAGCAGCGAGTACTCCAGCGAGGCCTTCGAACCGCCGGGGTGCTCGGCGAGCCAGGCGTTCACGCCGTCCGAGTAGGCCTGGAGGTACTTCTTGGTCTCCGGCGACAGCTTGGTGTCGAACTCCTTCTGCGCCACCTGCCGCCAGCCCATGGTGCGGATGAAGGCGTCGGTGTCGACCTGGCCGTCGCCGAACATCTCGGAGAGCCGGCCGGCGGTGACGTGCCGGCGGACGTCCATCTCCCAGAAACGGTCCTGCGCCTGGACGTAGCCCTGGGCGCGGAACAGATCATCGGCGGTGTCGGCGTACAGCTGCGGGATGCCGTTGGCGTCCCGCTTGACGTCGACGGGCGCGCTCAGGCCCGCCACCTTGACGCTGCCGTCGACCTCGGGGAAGGAGGCACGGACCGCGGAGACCCCGCGGTAGCCGCCGTAGCCGGCGCCGGCCACCAGCAGCACGACCAGCACGATCACGATCAGACGGGCGCGCCGGAACTTCTTCGAGCGGGGCATCTGGGTCCTTGCGGTCCTGACTTCGGGGCGGGCGGGGCGTGTCCGGGGCCTGCGGCCGGGACAGGGCACCACATTAGGCCGAGTCGGCCGAGCACCGTGAACGGGGGACCAAGCTAAAGATATGGCAAAATGTTAGACTGCGTAACGATCCGCAAGAGGAGCATTGACGACTTCTTAACGGGTCACCCCCACAGCACCACCAGACACCCCGTCCGCCCTTGCCTGCCCGAGGTGCCCCTGCGTGAACATCTCCCATCTGAACCAGCTCCTGCTTGAGTCCTCCGTGATCCTGCTGTTCGCGGTGGGCGCCGTACGCCTCTCCACCCGATCAGGGCTGCCCAGCCTGCTGATCTATCTGGGGATCGGTGTGGCACTGGGCCAGAACGGGATCGGTGTCACCTTCAACAACGCCGAGCTCACCCAGGTGCTCGGCTACGCGGCGCTCGTCGTGATCCTGGCCGAGGGCGGCCTCAAGACCAGCTGGCGCGAGATCAAGCCGGTGATGCCGTCGGCGACCGTGCTCGCCACCGTCGGCGTCGGCGTCAGCGTGTTCGCCACCGCGGCCGGCGCGCACTGGCTGGTCGGCCTGGACTGGCGGACCTCGCTGCTGCTCGGCGCCATCGTCTCCTCGACCGACGCGGCCGCCGTCTTCTCGGTGCTGCGGATGGTCCCGCTGCCGCACCGGCTCACCGGCCTGCTGGAGGCCGAGTCCGGCTTCAACGACGCGCCCGTGGTCATCCTGGTCGTCGCCTTCGCCACCACCGGGGAGCTGGACTCCTGGTACGTCCTGCTCGGCACCATCGCCGCCGAGCTGGCGATCGGCGCGGTGACAGGCCTGGCCGTCGGCAAGATAGGCGCCTACGGGCTCAAGCACGTCGCGCTGCCCTCCTCGGGCCTCTACCCGATCGCCGTGATGGCGCTCACCGTGCTCGCGTACGCCGGCGGCGCGCTGCTGCACGGCTCCGGCTTCCTCGCCGTCTACATCAGCGCGGTGATTCTCGGGAACTCCAAGCTGCCGCACGGCCCGGCCGTCCGGGGCTTCGCCGACGGGCTGGCGTGGATCGGGCAGATCGGCATGTTCGTGCTGCTCGGACTGCTCGTCACGCCCGAGACCATGGGCGACGCCGTGGTGCCCGCGCTGGTGATCGGCGGGGTGCTGGTGTTCCTGGCCAGGCCGCTGTCGGTGATGGTCTCGCTGACGCCGTTCAAGGTGCCGGCCCGCGAACAGGCGCTGCTGAGCTGGGCCGGGCTGCGCGGGGCGGTGCCCATCGTGCTGGCCACCATCCCGGTGGTGTCGGGCGCGCACCGGGCCGAGGACGTCTTCAACATCGTCTTCATCCTGGTCGTCGTCTTCACCCTGCTCCAGGGGCCGACCCTGCCCTGGGTGGCCAAGCGGCTGCGGATCGACGAGGGCGACATGGGCCAGGACCTGGGCATCGAGTCCGCCCCGCTGGAGAAGCTGCACGGGCACCTGCTGTCGGTCGCGCTCTCCCCCGCCTCGAAGATGTCCGGGGTGGAGGTCAGCGAGCTGCGGCTGCCCAAGGGGGCGGCGGTCACCCTGGTCGTGCGGGAGGGGAACTCCTTCGTGCCGGACAAGGCGACGGTGCTGCGCGGCGGGGACGAGCTGCTGGTGGTCACCACGGACGAGGTCGGCGAGGCGGCGGAGCGGCGGCTGCGGGCCGTGGACAAGGGCGGCAAGCTCGCGGGGTGGCTGAACGGGCGGTGAAACCGGCACGGCCCGGCACAGCCCTGCCGGGCGGTGCCGGGCCAGGTTGCGCCTGGTGCCGTCTACGCGCGTAACTGTATGCTGGTTCGAACACGCCGTATGACTACCGCTAGACCACACCCAGCATCTGCCTGACGCAGAGTTGGCGCGACCGCTCGGCGGCCGCGGTCCGGCCCCCGGCCACCACGCCGGGCCGACCCGGTATCTACCCCGGTCGACGCGCGAGAGGACGACTCTCGGCGCCGTCGGGGCCACACCATGCCCTGCCGCGCTACCAGGCAGCAGGAAGGACCGACCGTGACGGCGCGCCGAACGGTCGACACCGCCGCGGATCCCGCGGCCACCACCGCAGCTCCCGCCCCCGCCCGTGTCGGGTACGGCGAGCTGCTGCGCACCCCCGGGGCCTGGACGTTCCTGTCCCCCGCCCTCGTCGCGCGACTGCCTTACGCGATGCTCAGCATGGGCATCCTGCTGCTCGTCACCCAGACCCACGGTTCGTACGGCACCGCCGGTACGGTCACCGCGGTCGCCGCCGTCGCCCAGGCCCTGGTCGGGCCGCAGACCGGGCGGCTGGCCGACCGGTACGGCCAGGCCTCGGTGCTCGTCCCGACCGTCCTGGTGCACGCGGTCTCGGTCGGCGCGCTGATCGCGCTCGCGCTCGGCCACGCGCCGGCCTGGAGCCTGTTCCTGGCCGCCGTCCCGGCCGGTGCGAGCGTGCCGCAGATCGGCGCGATGGTCCGGGCCCGCTGGGTCGCCGGGTTCGCCGCGGACGGCGCCTCCGACGCCTCGGCGGCCCGGGTGAGCACCGCCTTCGCCTTCGAGTCCGTGACGGACGAGTTCACCTTCGTGATCGGCCCGATCCTGGCCTCCGGCATCGCCGCCGTCGCCAACCCGGCCACCGCCCTGGTCACCGAGGCCTCGCTGACCCTGGTGGGCGGCCTGGCCTTCGCCGCCCAGCGGCGCACCGCCCCGGCCCGGATCGTGCCGCGGCCCGGCGTCAGGCGCGCCTCGGCGCTCGCCTCCCCCGGCGTCCGGCTGCTGGCCGGGGCCTTCCTCGGCGTCGGCGCGGTGTTCGGCGGCATGCAGGTGTCGGTGAACGCCTTCGCCGACTCGGTCGGCCGGCACGACGCCGGCGGCACGGTGTACGGGATCTTCGCCGGCGGCTCGATGCTGGCCGGCGTGCTGTACGGCGTGATCGCCTGGCGGCGGCCGGTGCAGCAACGGATGCTGATCAGCTACGCGCTGCTGGTGCTGGGCTGCTCGGCGCTGTGGGCGATGCCCGACCTGGTCTCGCTGACCGTCGCCGGGCTGGTCTGCGGGCTGGCCATCGCACCGACCCTGATCAGCGGCTACACCCTGGTCGAGACGCTGGTCGCGGACGGGGCCAAGACCGAGGCCTTCACCTGGCTGACCGGCGCCATCGGGCTGGGGCTCGCGGTCGGCTCGATGGCTGCGGGGCAGCTGATCGACGGGCACGGGCCCTCGACCGGGTTCCTGGTGCCGGTGACCGGGGCCGGGCTGGGGCTGATCGCGCTGGCCTCGCTGCGGCACCTGCTGGTGGCGCCGGGGACCGGAGCCTCCGGGACCGGCACCGCTGCCGGTACTGCCGTCGGCGCCGCTGCCGACCGGGTCGCCGCCACGGCGGAGCACGGCGGTGCCGCACGGCTGGTGGGCGCGGCCGAGCGCTGAGCCGGCGGCGGTCCCGTGGCCGGTCCCGGCCCATCTCACACCGGAGTCGCTGGACTGATCCCGCGGAATGCCGCATCATTGACCATCGTTAGCACTCATCAGGCGAGAGTGCCAGGAGGAAGACAAGTGCCCACGTACCAGTACCAGTGCACCGAGTGCGGCAACGGCCTGGAGGCGGTGCAGAAGTTCACCGACGAGGCACTGACCACGTGCCCCGACTGCCAGGGACGGCTCCGCAAGGTCTTCTCGGCCGTGGGCGTCGTGTTCAAGGGTTCGGGTTTCTACCGGACCGACAGCCGCTCCTCCTCCAGCAGCACGGTGGGTGCCGGGTCGTCGTCGACCCCCTCGGCGTCGTCCACCCCGTCCACTCCCTCGTCGTCGTCGTCGGGCTCCGGCTCCTCGGCCTCGTCCAGCCCGGCTCCGGCCGCGGGCTGACACCGGCACCGGGCCTCCTCGGCCCGGACGCCCCGCAGCACCCCGGAAGGCCCGTCGACCCCGCTCCCACGCGGGGACGGCGGGCCTTTCCGCATGCCCGTGGGTGGCTCGTCAACTCGGACAGGCCCGACCCACTCGTGCGGGTGTACGAAGTTATCCACAGGGGCGGGGTTTTCCACAGGCCTGGGGAAAGAGCTCACGGAGTTCGCCGGGAACGCCCATCGTGTGGATCGTCCGGTCCGCGAGGGGCCGGTTCGCCGACACTCCGGAGGTGCGTCGATGACGACCGTGAGCTTCTCCCTCCCCCTGCCCGCGCCGACGGTGCCACCCCGGCAGGAGCTGCCGAGCTTCCCGCCGATCCGGCGCGGGTGCGGCGGGTGGCACCGCTGGCGCAGCGCGGCGCGCCGACGGGCCGGGGTGCCCGTGCTGGTGCTGCTCGCGGTGGCGGCGGCGCTGGCGCTGGGGCCCGCGCGGGCCGGGCTGCCGCCGCCGGGCGGCGCGCTGGGCCGGACGGGTTGTCAGTCCGGCCCTGCGGAAGATCACCCGTGACCAGGAATCGACTTCGTCGTTCGAGGCGGCATGAAGGGCTTCAAGGAATTCCTGCTGCGTGGAAACGTCGTCGAACTCGCCGTGGCCGTGGTCATCGGCGCGGCCTTCACCACCATCGTCAACGCCTTCGTCAAGGGCGTGATCAATCCGATCGTCGGCGTGTTCGGGTCCAAGGACCTCGCGTCCTACAGTTCCTGCCTCAAGGGGCCCTGCGAGGTGAGCACGACCGGTGAGGTCACGTCCGGAATCCTCATCCTGTGGGGCTCGGTGCTCAGCGCCGCGCTCCAGTTCCTGATCGTCGCGGCCGTCGTCTACTTCGTCCTGATCGTGCCCATGAACAGGCTGGCGGCCCACCGCAAGTCCGATGCCGAGAAGGCGTTGGAGGCCGAGGCCAAGGAGGTCCAACTGCTGACCGAGATCCGCGACGCGCTGGCGTCACCGCTGCGCTGACCGGCAGGCTCCGCTCGCCCCCGTCACCGGTTCCCCCGGCACCGATCCCCCTGTCCCCGATCCCTCACCCGCCGTGGTGCGGCGGGCGCTGGCTCAGGTACCAGTCCAGCCCCCGCCCACCGCTCTCCCCGGCCCCGGGGCGGTCGCCCCAGCCGGCGTCGGTGTCGTCCGCGGACTGCTGGTCCAACGGGTCCCGGAAGACCAGCCGGGCCTTGGCGACGGCGGTCTCCCGCGGCTCCCGGCCGTGCTCCCGCACCTGGTCCTCGTCCCGGTCCTGGCCCTGGCCCTGGCCCTGGCCCCGGTGCTCTTCCTGCCCCTGCTCGCTCACGCTGTCCACTCCGTTTGTCCGTCCCTCCCCTCCAGCCTAAGAGCCCCGCGGCACGCCTCGGGCCCCGGTGCGGAACTCCGCGCCAGGGCCCGGTGAGGGCTCGGCCGTCAGGCCGGCAGGTCTGTCGGGCGGCCGACAGGTCCGTCAGGCGGCTTCGAAGCCCGCGTGGTCGGCGATCTTCTTCAGCTCGGCCAGGGCGTGCTTCTCGATCTGGCGGATCCGCTCACGGGTGAGGCCGTGCTGCTTGCCCACCTCGGTGAGGGTGCGCTCGCGGCCGTCCTCCATCCCGTAGCGGGAGCGGATGATCGAGGCCGTGCGGTCGTCCAGCCGGCCGATCAGGTCGTCCAGTTCCTCGCGGCGGAGCATGACCATCACGGCGTCCTCGGGGGACGTGGCCCCGGTGTCCTCGACGAGGTCGCCGAACTGGGTCTCGCCCTCGTCGTCCACCGACATGTTGAGGCTGACCGGGTCGCGCGCCCAGTCCAGCACGTCCTTGATCCGGGCCTCGGTGGTGTCCAGCTCGGCCGCGATCTCGGCCGGCTCGGCCTCGCGGCCCAGCTCCTTGGACTTCTCCCGCTGCACCCGCCGGATCCGCCCCAGCTCCTCCACCAGGTGAACGGGCAGCCGGATGGTGCGGGACTGGTCGGCGATGGACCGGGTGATCGCCTGCCGGATCCACCACGTCGCGTACGTGGAGAACTTGAAGCCCTTGGCGTAGTCGAACTTCTCGACCGCGCGCACCAGGCCCGCGTTGCCCTCCTGGATGAGGTCCAGCAGGGGGAGGCCGCTGCGCGGGTAGCGCCGGGCGACGGCGACCACGAGCCGGAGGTTGGAACGGATGAAGACGTCCTTGGCGCGCTCCGCGTCGGCGGCTATCGCCTCCAGCTCCTCGCGCGTGATCCCGGCGGGGAGTTCGTCCTCCTCCAGCAGGTGCTGGGCGTACACCCCGGCCTCGATCCGCAGCGAGAGCTCGACCTCCTCGGCGGCATCGAGCAGGGGCGTCCTGGCGATCTCGTCGAGGTACATGCCGACCAGGTCGCGGTCGGCCTCAAGGTTGGTCGGGCGGGCCGCGCGACTCCGGTCGGCCCTGTCGCGAACGACGGCACGGGTGGCCATGCTTGCTCCCTTTGCTGGTATTGCCGAGGTCTGCCTGCCTGCCTCGTGAGGGCAAGATGTGCGGGCCCCTGGGGCCTCACACGTAACGATCCAACGAACAGATTCCGGACAACATTCCCAAGTCGCTCAGATTCTTCCCGGCGATGCAGTATGCTGCCGATTTTCTCCCCGCCCTTGGACACTGGGTGACCGATCGGACACGCTCGGTATCGCCGGGGGCCGTTCCGGGAGTGATTTCTCCACTCGACCCACACGCGCCCGCCGCCCATCCGTTGAACCCGCGAACGGTCGCACACGTTCCCCGGGCGCGCCCCCTTCCGTTCACGCTCACGCCCCGCCTCCGTCCACGCCCACACCCCGACGCACGCAGGTCCTCCGCACAAACGATGCCGAATCGCTATCGCTCCGGCTCTTGCTCGGCACGGGACACTGGGAAGGTGTCAGCCATGCACCTGACCAACAGCACGACCTCCGTCACTGCGCGTCATCGCAGTCTCCTTCGGGACGCCGCGCTCGCGCTGGGCTGTGCCGCGCTGTTCGGCCTCCTGGCGGCTCTGGTCACGGGCCAGTGGCGCCCGCTGGAGCGCTTCGACCAGGAGTGGATCGGCGAACTGCACATCTACGCCCGGGACCACCGGATCTGGACCGCCTCGGTGCAGACGCTCTCGGACATCGGCGGAACCGTCACGATGCGTGCGCTCCTCGGGATCGCGGCCGGGTGGCTCTGGCTGATCGGCGCACGGGTGCTGGCCGGCTGGGTGGCCGCCCAGACCCTGGTCGGCTGGGGCGCCCTGTGGGCCCTGAAGCTGTCCTTCGACCGCGGCCGCCCCTCCTTCTCCGATCCGGTCTCGCACGCCGGCGGCCCGGCCTTCCCCTCCGGGCACGCCATGGCCTCCGCGATCACCTGCGCCGTCCTGGTCGGCCTGCTCTGGTACCGGGTCCACCGGCGCGGCCGGACCGCCGCCTGCGTGGTGGCGGCGGCCACGGTGCTGACCATCGGCTGGACCCGGGTCGCGCTCGGGGTGCACTGGCCCAGCGACGTGCTGGCCGGCTGGCTGGCCGCCGGGATCGTGCTGGGTGCCGTGACCGCCGTGATCCAGCTGTGGCGCCCCGGCGCCCTGGCCCGGGACGTACGGCGGGTCAACTGGCGCACCAGGCCCCGGGTACAGCGGGTCCTCGTGTCGGGCGGCCGGTCCGCGCGCACCGCCGCACCGCTCGCGGAGGACGCACCGGGCGGCGCCGGGGCCGAGGACCTGCTGGGCGGTCCCGCCGACCGGCCGGACGAGCCCGTCCGCTGACGCCGAGTCACCACGCCGACCCCGGCAGGCCCCCGCGCCGGCGTGACCGCCATGCCCGAGACCTCCACCTCCTCCACCGTGCCCACCGGCTACCCCGAGCGTCCGCTGCGACCTGCGCATCTCCGCCCTGGTCCTGGGCCCGGACGGCGGCTTCGTCACCCGCTACGACAAGCAGCACCTGTTCAGGTCCGAGCGCGACCGCTTCGGCCCCGGGTCGGCCGGCTGCACCCTGGAGCCGGACGGCTGGCGGCTCGGTCTCGGCGTCTGCTACGACTCCGGCTTTCCCGAGCACGCCAGGGCCGCCGCACTCGACGGCTGCCACGCCTACCTGGTCGGTGCCCTGTTCAGCGTGGGGCACGGCCACCACGAGTCCCGCACCTGGTTCCCGGCCCGCGCTCTCGACAGCACCCTCCCCACGGTGCTCGCCAACCACATCGGCCGCACCGGCGGTCGGCACACCTGCGGCGGCAGCGCGGTCTGGGGCCCGGACGGCCGGCTGATCGCCGAGACGGGCGAGGACCGGCGCGAGCTCGTCGTCGTCGGCCTCGACCCGGTCTTCCTGCGCGGCACCCGCGAGCGCGAGACCCTCCTCGCCGACCTCGCCCTCGTGGGCGGCCGGCCGCGCCCCGGGCGCGGTTCACCGTGGCCTGAGCGCCCGGCACCCGGCACCCCGCCGCCGGCTCCCGACTCCCGGATGCCCGCCGGTGGGCATCCGGGTCAGGAGGCCCGCATCGCGGCCACCGCGGTCATCCTCCCGACCCGGCGGGCCGGGAGGACCGCGGCGGCGAGGCCGACCAGGACGGTCAGGACCAGGGCACCCAGCACCGGCAGCACCGGCGGGCCGCCGACCGTCCCCACCACCGAGGTGACCGAACGGGCGGCCGCCCAGCCGTAGCCGATGCCCAGTCCGGTGCCGACCAGGCCACCGGCCAGCGAGAGCAGCAGCGCCTCCAGGGTGAGCATCCGGCGCAGCTGCTCGCGCGACATCCCGATCGCCCGCAGCATGCCGATCTCGCGGGAGCGCTCGCTGATGCTGAGCATCAGGGTGGCCGCGACGCCGAGGCCGGCGATGGCGACGGAGAAGGACAGCAGGGCCATGCTGACGGTCTTCAGCCGGTCCAGCAGGGACCCCAGGGTGTCCGCCTGGGCGGCCGTGTCGGTGACGGTCACCTGCGGGTGGTCGGCGAGGGCGCGGTCCAGGGCGCGGCGGGCGGTCGGCCGGTCCCCGCCCGCGGCCGGGCTGATCCAGGCCGTGGTGACGGGCGCGCCGGGGGCGAGCCGGTCCAGGGTCGCGGGCGTGACCAGCAGGGTGGCCCCGCCCTGGAGGGTGAACGGCAGGCTGCTGCGGCCGGGTTGGAGTCGCAACTCGACACCGCCGGCCCGGCGCGTCCCGGTCTCGCCGAGCCCGCTGAGTGCGGCGCCGTCGGCCAGCGAGCGGGCCCGGTCCACGTCGTCCACCGAGGAGTTGAGCAGGGCGGGGTCGGCGGCGGCGACCACGGTGGACCGGCCGTCGAGGTCGACGGTGGCCGAGCGGACCGGGGTGACGGTCAGCCCGTGCTCGGCGGCGAGCGCGCCGAAAGCCCCGGCGGGCAGGGCGGTGCCGCCGGTGGTGGTTGCCGAGAAGACCCCGGGCTGGCGCCCGGACATCGCGGGGACCAGCGACTGCGAGGTGACGTCCAGCGCGGTGACGGCGCCGACCATCACGGTCACGCCGAGCAGCAGCGCCGAGCCGGTGGCCCCGGTGCGACCGGGGTTGAGCCGCAGCTGCTGGGTGGCGAGCCGTCCTGCCGTGCCGCCGAGCCGCCGGGCGGGCCGGCCGAGCACGGCGACGACCGCGGGCAGCACCCGGTGGGAGAGCCGCAGCACCCCGAAGAAGCTCGCGATGGCACCGACGGTGACGCCGAGCAGCGACAGCGGCGGCGGGGCCAGCGCCCCGGCCACCAGCAGTGCCGTCCCCCCGACCAGCAGCACGGAGGTCCACACGGCGGCCCGTACCCTGGCCGCCCCGTCGGCCGGTGCGGGCGCACCGCCGAGCGCGGCGACCGGCGGCACGGCCGCGGCGGCCTTCGCCGGGCCGCGGACGGCCAGCAGGGTGAGCAGCACGCCGAACAGCCCGGACAGCAGACAGGTCAGCGGGGCGGGCAGCAGCGACAGGTGCACGGGACCGAGGTCGAGCGCGCCGACCACGGCGGTGCCGAGCGCGCAGAGCGCGACCCCGAGCAGCACACCGGCCGTGGAGGCGCCCAGGCCGAGCAGCAGGCCCTGGCGGCGGATCAGCCGGCGCAGCTGCTGCCGGTCGGCGCCGACGCAGCGCAGCAGGGCGAGCTGACGGGTCCGCTGGGCCAGCACCACCGTGAAGGTGTTGCCGACCACCATCCGCGCCACCGCGAGCGCGATCAGCACGAAGGAGAGGGCGGCGATCAGCACCACGCCGTACATGGTGCCGCTCTGCCGGGTCGCCTCGCGGACGGAGGCCTCGCGGGTGTGCACCTCGACGCCGGTGCCGAGGGCGTCCCGCAGGGCGTCGACGGTCCGTGCTCCGGAGGCGCCCGGGGCGGCCCTGACGTCGAGCCGGTCGACGGTCACACCGGTCGCGTACCCGGCGACCGCGTTCGCCGGGACGCCGACGATCGGGACTCCGGCGAGGCTCGGGGCGCCCCGTTCGTCCAGGGTGCCGACCAGCCGGGCGGTGGCGGCGGTGCCGTCGGCCCTGGTCAGGTGCACCTCGGCGCCCACGGCGGCGTCGAGCCGCTGCGCGGTTCCGGTGTCGAGCAGCACCTCGCCGGGGCCGGCGGGCCAGCGGCCGTCCTTGAGCAGCTGCCAGCGCAGCGCCGGGTCCTCGGCGACGGCGCTGACCGCGGCGGTCCGGTCGAGCGGCCGCCCGTCGGCGGTCAGCACGCCGCCCTTGCCGGTCAGCCTGGGGGCCACCGCGGCCACCCCGGCGGTCCGCCGCACCCGCTCCGCGGTGGCCGCGTCCAGCCCGCCCGCCCCGGCGGACCCGGTCACCTGGATGTCGCCGGGGCCGACCTCGGCGGCCGCGGTCTGGCTGTAGGAGTCCACCAGCGCCCCGCTGCCGCTGACGGAGGCGATCAGGAAGGCCACTCCCAGCGCGATCGCGGCGCCGCTCAGGAGCAGCTGGCGCAGCTGGCCGCGCAGCTCGGCCACGGTGTATCGGTACGTCGTCATGGTTCCCCGGCTCGTCCACCCTGACCAGGCACGATGCTCCGGCGGGGTCTCGTCGAGCCTAGAAGCCGGGGTGGCCACGGGACATCAGCTCACGGTCTGCTTCATGATCATTCCGCAGGCGGAGGGCCGCTCACCGCCGTCTCCTCCCGGAGAGGTAGGCCGGCCCCGACGCCGGTCGCGGGGGAGGCGGCGGACGTGCCCGGGACCGGCGCCGGCCGCCCGCCCCCGGAGGGACGGACGGCCGGCGCGCGGTGCCGACGCGGCGTCAGTACCTGTCGTACACGCCGACCAGGTCGACGATCAGGTCGGTCGGCTCCCAGCCCCGGTTCCAGATGTCGACGGCCTCCACGTTCTTGATGTCGGCCTGGACCAGGTTGGAGACGGTGGCGCCCTTCGTCCAGTTCAGGACGGAGGAGTCAGGCGGGGTCGGCTTGGCGCCGCCCAGGTCGACCGGCTCCGGAGCGACCGCGAGGTGGCCGCTGCCCTGCGGGTTGGTCACCGTCGTGTTCAGGACGAGGGCTTCGAGCGCCCGGCCGGACGTCCACACCGTCGCGCGGTGGTAGTTCTGGCCGGAGAGCGGCGACCAGGGCCGGGAGTCGTACATCCGCCGGGGCTCCTCCGGCAGGTAGGCGGCCTTGCCGTCGGCGCCGTAGTAGCCGGTGACGTCCACGATCACGTCGGTTCCGGCCCAGGCGCCGTTGCGGAGGGTGATCCGGCCGTCGGGGCCGACCGGCACGATCACCGCGTTGGCGACCGTCTGCCCCGTGGCGAAGTTCAGGTTGGACGTGGCCGACGGCAGCTCGCCGCTCGGGAACACGGTCAGGTGGCCGGGGCCCTTCGGGTCGGTGACCGTGACGTTGAGCGCCACGGCCGTGACGCCCTGGGCCGGCAGCCCGCCCCGGCCGGCGACCTGCACGCCGAAGGTGGTCTGGCCGGCGGCCTGCCCCTTCGGCGCGCCCAGGCCGTCACGGGTGTCGGCGATCCGGGACGGCTTCACCGAGGTGTACCCGCTCGCCGCGGACTTGGTGAAGTAGCCCGTCACGTCGGCGATCAGGTCCACCGGGCCGCCGCTGCGGTTGGCCAGCTCGACGTACCCGTCCTCGCCGACCGGCACGATCGCCAGGGTCGGCACGGTCTGCCCGGCCACGAAGTTCACGTTCGAGGTGGTCGGCTGCTTCGTGCCGGAGGCGAACGCGATGACGTGCCCGTCCACCGTGGTGTTGGTGGCGGTGATGTTCAGGGCCACCGCCGTCACCCCCGCCGGGATGTCGCCGTTGCCCGCGATCCTCACCCGGGTCGTGGCGTACGGGGCGACGGCCCCGGCGGCCGCGGCCCCGGTGCCGTCCCGGGTGTCCAGCAGCCGGGTGGGCGAGTGCGGGGTGAACTCGGAGCCGTCCACGACCACGTCGCGGACGGTGTTGGCGGTCAGCTTGTTGAGCAGCTCCGTCGCGGTGACCGTGATCTTGTGGGAGCCGACCTCGGCGTACGTGTGGTCGAAGAACACGACCTCCTTGAGGAGGCCGATCTCCGTGGAGGTGGTGCCGTCGCCCCAGTCGACGTCGTAGCTGATGACGCCCTGGGTCACGTCGGTGCTGACGCCGGCCGCCATCCCGACGCCGTGCGCGTTCGAGTTGGACATGCCGGTCGAGACCTCGAAGTACGGCTGCGCGGCCGCCGGTGCGCCGGACCCGGCCGTCGCACCCGGCGCCGCCGCCGCGGCCTTCGCTCCGGCCCTGGCCCTGGCGGCCTCGGCGTTCTTCGCGTCCTTGGCCGCGATGTCCTTCGCCGCGGCGTCCTTCGCGGCCTTCTCGGCAGCGGCCTTCGCAGCGGCGTCCTGCTCGGCGGCGGCCTTCCCTGCGGCGGCTCCGGCAGCCCCGGCGGCCGGCGCGGTGGCGCTCGCGGCCCGGCCGGGACCGGCCGACGGGCCCGCCGCCTGCGCCGTGGCGGGTACGAAGCCGACGACTGCCGCGACGACGGCGGCGGAGATCATGACACGGTGACGGTACACCGGCCCCCCAATTCCTGAACTCGTTCAAAAACCCTTGCCCGGAGCCTACCCCCCGGACGGTTCGCACCCCACGGAATATCCGGCCACCTCCCGGCATCGGCCCGCGAACGCCGGGGAGAACACCCGGGGCCGGCCGGACGGGCGGGGCCGGGAAGCGCCTCAGGCCTCCCGCCGGTATCGGCAGGAGGCCTGTGACCTGTGTCTTCGTTGTGCCCCAGGCAGGATTCGAACCTGCGACACCGGCTTTAGGAGAGCCGTGCTCTATCCCCTGAGCTACTGAGGCGCGGCCCGGGGTGCACCGGGCCGCTCACAGCGTACCGGATCGGGGGTGGGGCTCGGGGGACGGATGGGAAGCGGGTGGCCGACGAGGTGTCAGGGCGGGTCAAGTAGCCTGCCGGGCAGGGTGGGATCCGCCCCCGGCACACCGCGTTCAAGGAGACGAAGGACCCGATGAGACCTGCTGTGCGCCCGGTGGGCCGGCTGTTGGGGCAGGTGTGGGTGTGGCCCGCGGTCGTCATGACGGTGGTGGGCGGGTACCGGCTGGGGACGCCGGACCTGTGGCGGGACGAGATCGCGACCTGGACGGTGGCCACCCGCTCGCTGGGTGACCTGCTGCGGCTGCTCCAGCACATCGACGCCAGCAACGGCGTGTACTACCTGCTGATGCACGCCTGGACGACGGTGTTCGGCGACTCGACGGTCGCCCTGCGAATACCCTCCGTGCTGGCGATGGCGGGGGCCGCGGCGTTCGTGGCGCTCACCGCCCAGCGGCTGTTCGGCAGCCGGGTGGCGGCGGTCGGGGCCGGGCTGCTGCTCGCGGTGCCCCCGGAGATCTCCAGGTACGCCCAGGAGGCGCGCTCCTACGCGCTGGTGACGTGCGCGATCGCGGCGGCCTCGTACTTCCTGCTGCGGGCGCTGGAGCGGCCGACCTGGCGGCGCTGGGCGCCGTACTGCGTGGCGATGGCACTGGCCGGGGCGGGGCACCTGGTCTCCTTCAGCACGGTCGCCGGGCAGGCGGCGCTGCTGGGACTGCACCTGTGGCGCACCCGTCCCGAGGCCGACCGGCGGCTGCTGTGGCGGTTCCCGGTGGCGGTCGCGGTGTCGGCGCTGCCGGTGCTGCCCGTGGTGCTGCTGGGCAGCCGGCAGTCGGACCGGCAGCTGGGCTGGATACCGACCCCCTCCCTGCGCGGCCTCGGCTACTTCGGCGAGCGCCTGTTCGGCTCGGGTCCGGTCTTCTACGCGTTCGCCCTGCTGGCGCTGCTGGCGCTGGCGCTGCCCGGCCGGCGGCTCCAGGCCTGGCAGCTGCTGCTGCTCGCGGAGCTGCCGGTGGTGGGCGTCTGGCTGGTGTCGCGGCTGGGCGACACCTCGTACTTCCTCGGACGGTACCTGCTGTTCACGGTGCCCGCCTGGGCGGTGCTGGCGGGCGGCGGGGCCGGGGCGCTGTACGGCGCGGTGAAGGCCCTGGCCCGACCGGACCGGGCACCCCGGCGGAGCGTCGCGGTGGCCGGGCTGCTGACCGTCGCCCTGCTCGCCCTGCCGGCCGTGGAGGCCCTGCCGAAGCAGCCCGCGGTGCGGTACACGGGCTCGCACAACGGCTCGGAGGAGCCGTTCAGGGCGGCGGCCCTGGAGATCTCCGCCGACTACCGCTCCGGGGACGGGATGGCGCCCCCGCTGGGCGACCAGTCCTGGGCGATGGCCTGGCCGGGCGTCAGCTACTACCTGCCGCCGGACGTCCGGCCGTACCCGGTCTTCGTCGCGCGGAGCGCCGACGACGCCGAGGACCTCTCGCCGGAGCCCTGCCCGCAGCCGGCGGACTGCCTGGGCGAGGTGTCCCGGATCTGGCTGCTGGTCCTCGGCGACACCACGGACCCGCTGGGCGAGATGCCGACGGACCAGGCGCAGGTGCTCCGCACCCGGTACGGCGCCCCGGACCGGGTGACGCCGCTCGGCGGGCTCACCCTCGCCCTGCTCGACCGGGACACGTAGGCCCCGGGGGCACGGAGAACCCGGGGAACGCGGGGAACGCGGGGGCACAGCGGCCCGGGGACACGGCAACCCGGTAACACAGCTACCCGGGGACACAGCGCCTCGGGGACACGGAGAAGGGGAGCCGGTACGGGACCGGCTCCCCTTCTCCTTTCCGCTCTGTACGTCGCCTCGGCGCCCCGGCTCAGCGCCTCACAGCGTGCGCAGCAGCCGGGACTGGATGGACGGCGGGGTCAGGCCGGACTGGAGTGCCACCGGCACCTCCACCCGGTCCTCGCCCGCGCCCACCCGCAGCACGCCGACCTCCTTGCCGGCCTGCTCGGTGTGGCCGATCTTCGAGGCGTCCAGGGTGACGGTGCCGGAGATGCCGGGGAAGCCCGCCACCACCAGGTCCTTGGTCGCGACGAGCGCGACCTTGCCGCCGAGCCCGTCCTCCACCGAGCCGACGACGTCGCCCTTCTTCACCACGGTCTGGCCGGTCAGGCCGTTCTGCGCGGCCTGGATCTGCTTGCCGCTGACCTTCAGCACGGTCGGCAGGATGCCGTCGCCCGGGTTGGGCGAGGTGGCCTGCTGGCCCAGGGTGACGCCGAGGATCAGCCGCCGCACGCCGCCGATCTCCTTGTACGCGGCCCACATCAGGCAGCCGCCGGCCGGAGTGCTGGAGCCGGTCTTGACGCCGATGACGCCGGTCTTCGGGTTGATCAGGTTGTTGGTGTTGGGGATCTTCGCGTTGTTGAAGTTGGTCTCCGGGGTGGAGACGATCTGCCGGAAGATCTCGTCCTGCATGACCTGCTCGGCCAGCTTCAGCTGGTCCTTGGCGGTGGACTTGGTGTCCGCGTTGAAGCCCGCCGGGTCAGCGTAGATGGTGTTGCTCATGCCGAACTTGGTCGCGGTGTCGTTCATCGCCTTGACGAACTCGGCCTCGGAGCCGGAGTGGAAGCGGGCGAGCAGCCGGGCCACGTTGTTGGCCGAGGGCAGCATCAGCAGTTCCAGTGCCTGGTACTCGGTGAGCACCTGGCCCTCGGTGAGCGTCACCTTGGACTCGTCGACGTTGCCGGACTCCTGCGCGGCCTGCTTGTCGACGGTGATCTTCGGGCCGCTCTCCCCCTTCTTCAGGGGGTACTTCTGGAGGATCAGGTAGGCGTTCATCACCTTGGTGACGCTGGCGATCGAGGCCGGCGTCTCCGGGCCCGAGCTGCCGAGGCTGCCGACGCCGACCACCTCGGCGGCGGACTGGCCCTTGGCCGGCCAGGCGAGGTCGAGCTGGTCGCCGGAGAAGGTGTAGCTGCCCGCGGTGGTCGTCTTCAGCTTGGGATCCGGCAGCGGGCGCAGCAGCTGGGCCACCGCGAGCGCGCCGAGCACCACGGCGAGGAAGACCGTCCAGATGGTCACCCGCTTGAGGGCGCGCCGCAGCGGCGAAACCGGGCGGGCATTGAGGGAGGCCAGGACCTCCATCGCCTCGGCGGTGTTCTCCGGCGACGGCATCGGCTCGGGCGCCGGCAGCGGCGGGACCGGCGGCACCGGGCGCGGATCGGGCTCCGGCAGCGGCTTCGGGGCCGGCACGGGAGCGGGCTCGGGGGTCGGCCTCGGCAGCGGCGCCGGGCCCGGGGTGGGCTCGGGCTCGGGGACGGGCCTGGGATCCGGACGTGGCTCGGGCTTCGGCTCGGGCACGGTGCCGGCCGGGGGGACGGTGCCGGCCGCGGGGGCGGCGGAGGCGCGCGGCGGCGCGGGCTTCTCCAGCTTCTCGGCCTGACCCGACGGCTGACCAGGCTGCCCGGTCTTGGTCAGCGCGAGGGTCAAGGCGCCGGTCGCGGGAGCGTCCTCGGATTCCTCGGAGCGCTCGGCGTCCTCGGCCTTCCCGGTCTCACCGGTCTCGTCGGCCGCCTTCTCGGCCGACTCGGCTCCGGGCCCGGAGGTGCCCTCGGCGTCGGTCTCCTCGGACGGCTCGGCCGCCTTCTCCGCGACCTTCTCCGCCGCCTGGTCCGCCGCCTTGTCCGCCACCGCGACGGCCGTCCGGATGGCGAGACGCGGGTCGGCGCCGACCGGACGCCCGGCGGGCTCCTTCACCTCCTCGGCTTCCGCCGCGGCCCCCGCCTGCTCGTCCCCACCTTCGGAACTCCCCTTGCCGGCAGCCTTCACCAGCTCCTCGGGCAGCCGCAGCGCGGTGGTCCTGTTGTCCACCGGCAGCCGCAGCATCGTCGTCCTGCTGTCCACATCCCGGACGCGGAGCTGTACGGTCGAGCCGCCCTTGGCCCCCGCCGCGGGGGTGTCGGCGGACGCCTCCGCGGGCGTCTCGCCGGAGGCCTCCGCAGGGCTGTCCGAAGCGGTGTCCGAGGAGGTCCCGGCGCTCGCCCCGGCGTCGGCCGCGACTGACGCACCGTCAGCATCCGGGCCGGAACCGCCCTCGGCGGGACCGGCGGCACCGGCCGCCGCACCGCTCCGTTCGCGCTCGCGGTCCCGCTGCCGCTCGTCGCCGTCCCTCAGCACCCTGTCGGGGGACTCGCCCACGTATCCCAGCCTCCTCAACGCCCCGCGGGGCACCGGCGAACCCGATTTCGGGAAGCCGACGCCCCGCCCGTGTACCTGTACAGTCTCCGCCACCGGAGGCCGATCCGGCCGCGCACACCCCGCCCGACCGGCGCGTATTGTCGTCGCCCGGCCGCTCCACGGTCTGTCCACCGGTCAGACGCAGGGCCCCGCGCCGCCGGTTCCGCGCCTTCACCGCAAGGTCACGATTCGGAGGCGTACTCGACAAGCCCGTGTGAGAGGCGTCACCCTGTCTCTCATCCACGCGGGGAGGCTTGGATGGGCAAGAGCCGCAGAACTGTTCCCGAGGAACTCTTGCTGCTCGCTTTGGACCCGACCACGGGTACCACGGCGCAGCCGCAGACCCTCGACCTCGGACTCGCCGGGGCCCAGCTCGTCGAGCTGTCCCTGGCCGGACGGATCGTACCGGAGGGAGACCGGATCGCCGTCGTGCTCGCACGGCCGACCGGCGACCCGACCCTCGACCACGCACTGGAACTGCTGCGCCGACGCGGCAGTCCGGTCCGCGCGGCGCACTGGATCGGCGGGCCCCGGCTGGGGCTGCGGCAGACCTATCTGGCGCACCTGGAGCGCTGCGGCATGGTCACGGCCGTGCCGGGCCAGGTGTGCGGGGTGCTGCCGACGATCCGGTACCAGGCGTCCGACGACTGCACCAACGCCGCGATCAAACAGCGTCTGGACACCGCGATCCGCACCGGTGTCCCGCCGGACCCGCGGACGGCGGCGCTGGCGGCGCTCGCCCACTCGGTCGGACTGGGCAAGCACCTGTACCCGGGCAACGAGGGCCGGTCCTCGCGGTCGCGGCTGCGCGACCTGATCCGGTACGACCCGCTGGGCGGGATGGTCGCGCACGCCGTGATGGACGTGCAGAACGGCCTGCCCGCGCAGCAGAACCGTTCTTCCCAAGGTTCCGGGGCCGCCGCCGGCCGTCCCGGCGCCCGTACGGCGGGCCGGGGTTCGGGCGGGCGGGTCTCCGCCTCCCGGGTCGGCGCCCGCTGACCGGAGCGGTCCGCGGGGCCCGGCGGGCAGCCGCCACGGCGCCCGACGCCACCGGCCGCGCACCCGACGGCGCCCGCCGCCCCGTTCACGCCGTCCGACGGCGCTGAGCGGCCCGGCGTACGACCGGTGCCACCGGCGCCAGGAGCACGACGGGCACCGGACGCACCGGACGCACTACCGGCACCACCCGCGGCACCGGAAGCAACCGGCGCCACCAGCAGCACCGAGGGGCGGTCGCCCCGCGACGCGAGTCGCCCGGCGACCGCCCCTCAGCCGTCCCCGGACGCTGACGGCGGACCCCCGGCAGCGACCCTCCCCCGTACGTGCCGGGGGCGCGTACGAGCCGGTCCGGGGGCACCCACCGCAGCACCTGTCCGAGTCGCCGAGCCGCATTACCACCTGGGGGCTTTCGCTGTCTCGCGGAAGTGCTATTCCGATGATCTGTCCTATCGCGCTGCCGTGATTCCCCGACGCCGACCTGGCCCAAGGTGACATGCTGCTCCAAGTCAGGGGGGTTGGTCCCTATGTCCGAAGTGTTCCGAGGGTCGCCGTTCCAACGAGCACCAGAGGTCCGGCCGGAGGTCGAAGTGTCCGCCAACGTCAATCCCACCGTTCGCCGCCGGCGCCTCGGTTCGGAGCTGCGCAAGCTCCGCGAGGGCCTGGGCATGACGGCGGAGGAGGTCGCCGGCCGCCTGATGGTCTCCCAGTCGAAGATCAGCCGGCTGGAGAACGGCCGCCGCAGCATCAGCCAGCGCGACGTGCGGGACCTCTGCGACGTGTACAACGTGCCCGACGACCAGTTGCGCGCCAGCCTGATGGAGATGGCCAAGGAGTCGCGCCAGCGCGGCTGGTGGCACGACTTCAACGACATGCCGACCCCGTACAGCGTCTACATCGGACTGGAGGCCGAGGCCTCCTCGATCCGCGCGTACGAGTCCTCCTTCGTCCCCGGTCTGCTGCAGACCGAGCACTACGCCGAGGCCGTGGTCGAGGGCACCCAGCCGGACACCGACGCGGTCGCCGTGCAGCGCCGGGTGCAGGTCCGGATGAAGCGCCAGGAGCGCATCCACGGCGAGAACCAGCTGGGCAGCCTGTGGACCGTCATAGACGAGGCGGTGCTGCGCCGTGAGGTCGGCAGCAAGGCGGTGATGGCGGCGCAGCTGCGGCAGATGCTGGACCTCAGCCAGCGTTCGAACATCACCATCCAGGTGATCCCGTTCTCGCACGGCGCCCACCCCGGCATGACCGGGACATTCTCGCTGCTGGAGTTCCCCGAGTCAGCCGATTCCACGGTTGTCTACTTCGAAGGTGTGACGAGCGATCTCTACCTGGAGAAGGAGGCGGACGTGCGCCGCTATACCGGTCTGTACGACTACCTGAGAGCGGCCGCCCTCGGCGTCGCGGAGAGCCGGTCGCTGATAGCCGACATCGAGAAGGAATTCCACGAATGATCACCCCGTCCGAGTACGGAACCCCCTGGCGCAAGAGCAGTCACAGCGGAGGCCAGGGCGCCTGCGTGGAGATCGCCGTCCCCGGCTCGGGGGAGGTGGCGGTCCGGGACTCCAAGGACCCCCGGGGCCCGCAGCTGCGCTTCTCCGCCGAGGCCTGGAACGCCTTCGCCTCGTCGGCGGCGGGCGGCGCCTTCGGCGGCCTCCCGGGCTGACCGGCCCACGCGGTTCCGTACTCGGACCAGTTGCCCGTAGCGGTGTCCGTCGCCTTCAGGCGGCGGGCGGTGCTCCGGGCAACTTCCGTGTCGGGGGCGGTTCTCAGCCCGCCACCGGGTAGCGGGCGGTCCAGTTGACGCCCTCCGGGGTCTGCCGGTCGTGCAGTTCGGCCCCGTGCACCAGCTCCATCACGAAGTCGTCGGCGAGTTCGAGGATCGCCCCGCGCCCTTCGAGCCCGGCCAGCAGACCGGGCGGCAGGGCGGTGTCCCCGTGCAGCACCCCGAGCAGGTTGCCGCAGATCGCGCCGGTGGCGTCGCTGTCCCCCGAGTGGTTGACCGCGAGCAGCAGGCCCGAGCGCACGTCGTGCGCGACCAGGGCGCAGTAGACCGCGATCGCCAGCGCCTCCTCGGCCACCCAGCCCTCCCCCAGCGCCTCGACCCGCTCCGCGGAGGGCTCGCCGGCCCGCACCGCGTCCAGGGCGGCCCGCAGCGCGGCGGTGGTCTCCTCATGCGCGGGGCGCTCGGAGAGCAGGGCGAGCGCGAGGTGGACGCCCTCCTCCAGGGTGCCGCCGCGGGCCACGGACTGGACGATCACCGCGAACGCGCCCGCCGCCAGGTAGCCGGTGGGGTGGCCGTGGGTGAGCACCGAGCACTCCACCGCGAGCTGGAACACCAGGCTCGGCTCCCAGGTGGTGAGCAGCCCGAAGGGCGCCGCCCGCACCACCGTGCCGCAGCCCTTGGAGTGCGGGTTCTTCGGCAGCTCCAGGGTGCCGAGCCGCTCGGCGTCGGCCCCGGTGAGGCCGGACAGGCAGCCCTGGCCGGGGGCGCGCTGGGCGTACAGCCACTCCTCACGGCCGAGCCAGCCGAGGTCGGGGCGGCGCTCGTCCGGGCCCCAGTCGCGCTGGGTGGCGGCCCAGCGGAGGTAGGCCAGGTGCAGGTCGGTGGGCGGGTGCCAGCTGCCGGTGTCGCGCCGGATGTGGGCGCGGATCAGTCCGTCGACGGTGAAGAGGCTGAGCTGGGTGTCGTCGGTGACGGCGCCGGCGCGCCCGTACGCGGGGACGTAGCCGGTGACGCCCTGCGGGCCGTGCCGGTCCCGGATCTTCTCCAGCGACTCGAACTCGACGCCCGCACCGAGCGCGTCGCCGATGGCACCGCCGAGCAGACAGCCCCGCACCCGGCTGCGGTAGTCCTGCTGCTGGGCGCGTGACCACAGTGGCATCACGACGGGGCGCCTTTCGTCGGGTGTGGGGGCCGCGCGACGCTCGGCCGGCCGCGCGCCCTCGCACTGTACTTCGACGCCCCTTGCGGATCGACGGCATCCCTCGAACTCCGGTGCCCCCGGCCCGGCCGCCGCGCGGGCGGCGGCCAGGCCCGGCCCGGCCGGTCCGGCACAGCCGGTCCGCACGGTCGGTCCGGCGCGGTCAGTCCAGCACCGGCAGCAGCTCCGGCAGGTGCCCGTCCGAGGCCAGTGCCGCGGCCCGCCGCTCGGCCGGCACCTCGCCGTAGGTGGTGGTGCGCTGACGGTGCGGACGGCCCGCCGCCTCGGCGATGGCCTGGAGGTCGCGCACCGACTTGTAACTCCCGTACGCCGAGCCGGCCATCCGGGAGATGGTCTCCTCCATCAGCGTGCCGCCCAGGTCGTTGGCGCCGGAGCGGAGCATCTCGGCCGCGCCCTCGGCGCCCAGCTTGACCCAGCTGGTCTGGATGTTGGGGATGTGCGGGTGCAGCAGCAGCCGGGCCATCGCGATCACGGCGCGGTTGTCCCTGGCGCTCGGTCCGGGACGGGCGATGCCGGCCAGGTAGACCGGCGCGTTGGTGTGGATGAACGGCAGGGTCACGAACTCGGTGAAGCCGCCCGTCCGTTGCTGGATCCCGGCGAGCAGCCGCAGGTGGCCCAGCCAGTGCTTCGGGGTGTCCACGTGCCCGTACATCATCGTGGACGAGGAACGGATGCCCAGCTCGTGCGCGGTGGTGACCACCTCGACCCAGGTGGCGGCCGGCAGCTTGCCCTTGGTGAGCACCCAGCGGACCTCGTCGTCCAGGATCTCGGCGGCGGTGCCGGGGATGGTGTCCAGGCCCGACTCCTTGGCCCGCTGGAGCCAGTCCCTGATCGAGAGCCCGGTGCGGGTCGCGCCGTTGACCACCTCCATCGGCGAGAAGGCGTGCACGTGGATGCCGGGCACCCGCTCCTTCACCGCGCGGGCGATGTCGAAGTAGGCGGCGCCGGGCAGGTCCGGGTGGATGCCGCCCTGCATGCAGACCTCGGTGGCGCCCACCTCCCAGGCCTGGGCGGCCCGGTCGGCGACCTGGTCCAGGGAGAGGGTGTAGGCGTCCGCGTCGGTGCGGCGCTGGGCGAAGGCGCAGAAGCGGCAGCCGGTGTAGCAGACGTTGGTGAAGTTGATGTTCCTGGTGACGCAGTAGGTGACGTCGTCGCCGACGGCGTCCCTGCGCACGTCGTCGGCGATCCGGCAGAGGGCGTCCAGGGCCGGGCCGTCGGCGTGGAACAGGGCCAGCGCCTGGTCGTCGGTCAGCTTCACCGGGTCGTCCGCGGCCACCGCGAGGGCCTCCCTGAGGTCCCCGGTGAGGCGCTCAGGGGCGCCCTCGGCGAGCACCTGCTCGCGCAGCACCTCCCAGTCGCCGTACACGTCCTCGAAGTCGGCCCTGCGGTCGCCGGTGCGGCCCGCGGTGTCGATGGTGGCGTGCAGGTCGGTGCGCCCGTACGACTCCGGCAGGTCCTCGGGCTCCTGCCAGGGCAGGCCGCGGACCGGCGCGTCCGGGTCCGCCAGTCCGGTGGCCGGGTCGGCCAGGGCGCGCACGTGCGGCAGCACCCGCGGGTCCAGCCAGGGCTCGCCGCGGCGCACGTACTCGGGGTAGACGGCGAGGCGCTCGCGCAGCTCGAAGCCGGCCGCCGCCGAGCGCTCGGCCAGCCGCTCGATCTGCGGCCAGGGGCGCTCGGGGTTGACGTGGTCGGGGGTGAGCGGGGAGACCCCGCCCCAGTCGTCGACGCCGGCCGCGATCAGCCGCTCGTACTCGCCGTCGACCAGGTTCGGCGGCGCCTGGAGGCAGGCGGCCGGGCCCATCAGGTGCCGGGCCACCGCGACGGTGGCGACCAGCTCGTCCAGCTCGGCGTCCGGCATGCCGCGCATCGCGGTGTCCGGCTTGGCCCGGAAGTTCTGCAGGATCAGCTCCTGGATGCCGTGGTAGGCACGGGAGACCCGGCGCAGCGCGAACAGCGACTCGGCGCGCTCCCGGTACGTCTCGCCGATGCCGATCAGCAGGCCGCTGGTGAAGGGGACGGAGCTGCGCCCGGCGTCCTCCAGCACCCGCAGCCGGACGGCCGGCTCCTTGTCCGGGGAGCCGAAGTGCGGGCCGCCGGGCTCGCTCCACAGCCGGGTGGCGGTGGTCTCCAGCATCATGCCCATCGAGGCGGAGACGGGCTTGAGCCGCTGGAAGTCGGTCCAGCTCAGCACCCCGGGGTTGAGGTGCGGCAGCAGGCCGGTCTCCTCCAGGATGCGGATCGACATGGCGCGCACGTAGGCGATGGTGTCGTCGTAGCCGTGCGCGTCCAGCCACTCGCGGGCCTCGGGCCAGCGGTCCTCGGGCTTGTCGCCGAGTGTGATCAGGGCTTCCTTGCAGCCGAGTTCGGCCCCGCGCCTGGCCACCTCCAGCACCTCGTCCGGGGACATGTACATCCCGTGGCCCTCCCGGCGCAGCCTGCCGGGGACGGTGGCGAAGGTGCAGTAGTGGCACTTGTCGCGGCAGAGCCGGGTGAGCGGGACGAAGACGCTCTTGGAGTAGGTGATGACCCCGGGGCGGCCGGCCGCTTCGAGGCCGGCGTCCCGGACCCGGGCGGCGCCCGCACAGAGGTCCAGCAGGTCCTCGCCTCTGGCCTGGAGCAGCACGGCTGCCTCGGTGACGTCGAGGGCGACGCCGTCCCGGGCGCGGCGCAGGGCGCGGCGCATCGCGTTCGCGGTCGGCGGGGTGCTGGCGTCCACGGCGGTTCCGTCCATGGCGCGACGATACGCCAGGGGTGGTACCCGGGTCGGAGCAACCCTGATGCCGTCTCAGGGTCGGCGTACCCAAGAAGGCCACCCCGATCTGCCCCCACAGGGCGATGACGGCGTCGGCGCGGCGGCTTCTAATGGAAGGGCAGGGCCAATCTGACGGGTACCCAGAGGAGTTGAGGACGCCATGACCAACGAAAAGGCGGCGGGGGACGATCTGGACGGCGGCCTGCCGTACGGCTCCCGGCGACGCGTCCTGGTGCGCGCCGGGGTGCCGGTGGCGGTGGCCGCGGCGATCGCCGCGGGAGTGGGACTGGTGCCGGCGCTGGCCGCGGACGGCCCGCCCGACCTTCCGGCGCTGACCGCGGAGCAGGTGGTCGCCAAGGTGCTCGGCTCCGAGACCCAGGCACTGTCAGGGACGGTCTCGATCAGCACCGACCTCGGCCTGCCCACCCAGCTGCTGGGCGCGGCCGGCGGCCTCGGCGGGGCGGCCGGCGGCCACGGCGGCCAGGGCTCCTCCGCGGACCCGAAGTCCAAGCTGCTCGGTCTGCTCGGCGGGGACCAGACGGTGCGGATCGCGGTGGACGGTCCGGAGCGCCAGCGGGTGGACGTCCTGGAGGACATGTCCGGCTACACCCTGGTCCACAACGGCGACCAGGCCTGGGCCTGGGAGAGCTCGTCCAACACCGCGGTGCACACGGCCGGCCTGGCCGCCGGCGAGCGGCCCGCGGGGGCGCCGCTGTCCGAGCTGCCGACCAGCCCGCAGGAGGCCGCCAGGCAGTTCCTGACCGGGAGCGCCGGCACCACCTCGGTCACCGTCGCCGGGACGGCCAAGGTGGCCGGGCAGGACGCCTACCAGCTGAGCGTGAAGCCCACCCAGTCCGGTTCGACCCTGGCCGAGGTCAGGATCTCGGTGGCCGCCGCCAACGGGGTGCCGCTGGCGGTGGCGGTGAAGTCGGTGGACGGCAGCACCGTGCTGAACGTCCGCTTCACCAAGGTGTCCTTCGCCAGGCCGGACGCCAAGACCTTCGACTTCACCGTCCCCAAGGGCGCCAAGGTGACGGAGGAGAAGACGGACGGGGCGCCCCAGGGCGCGCCGGACGGAGCCGGGGAGCACCGGGGCGCCCAGGGGCACGAGGGCGTGAACGTGATCGGTGAGGGCTGGACGGCGATCGTCGCCACCCAGCCGCCCGGCACGGCCGGCGGCGCGCCGCAGGGCGACGGCGGCGGCCACGGCGGGGACGGTGCGGCACGGTCGCTGAACCCGCAGGCGATGGCGAAGTCGTTCGGCAAGCCGGTCGACGGCGGCACGCTGGTCAGCACCAAGGTGCTCAACGTCCTGCTCACCGACGACGGCCGGGTCTTCGCCGGCGCGGTGACCCTGCCGGTCCTCCAGCACGCCGCCGGGGTGAACTGACGGATGGCCAAGGCTCCCGTAACGGGGGACGTTACGGAGTCGGCCGGGGGTACGGGCGCCGAGCCGCGCCCGGCCCCCGTTCCCGTTCCATCCGCCTCCCTCTCCTCCGCTTCCTCCTCTTCTGCGACAACCGGTGCGGCCGGTACTGCCGGTGCCACTGGTGCCGCCGCTGCCGCCGGTACCGCCGGCCCGTCCGGCTCCCGCGCCGACGACGTCATCCGGACCCGCGGCCTGACCAAGCGCTTCCGCGGCGGCCAGCTCGCCGTGGACGGCCTGGACCTGGCCGTGCCGCGCGGCTCCGTCTTCGGCTTCCTGGGCCCCAACGGCTCCGGCAAGACCACCACCATCCGGATGCTGATGGGCCTGATCGCCCCCACCTCGGGCGTGGCCACCGTCCTCGGCGAGTCGATGCCGCAGTCCGTCGCCACCGTGCTGCCCCGGGTGGGCGCGCTGATCGAGGGCCCGGCTCTGTACGGCTTCCTCTCCGGGCGGGACAACCTGGTGCGCTTCGACGCCGCCGACCCGACCGCCGACCCGCGCACCCGCCGGCAGCGGGTCGGCGCCGCGCTGGAGCGGGTCGGCCTGGGCGCGGCGGCGGACAAGAAGGCCCGCGCGTACTCGCTGGGCATGAAGCAGCGCCTGGGCCTGGCCTCCGCGCTGCTCCAGCCGCGCGAGCTGCTGGTGCTGGACGAGCCGACCAACGGGCTGGACCCGCAGGGCATGCGGGAGATCCGGGCGCTGGTCAGGGAGGTCGCGGCGGAGGGCACCACGGTGTTCCTCTCCTCGCACCTGCTGGACGAGATCGAGCACGTCTGCACCCACGCCGCGGTGATGTCCCGGGGCCGGCTGGTGGTGCAGGGCACCGTCGCCGAGCTGGCCGCCCGGGCGCAGGGCCGGCTGGTGGTCCGCACCCCGGACGTGGCGCGGGCCGCCGAGGTGCTGGCGGCCCACCGGGTCACCGCCCTGGTGCCCGGCGAGGACCGGGTGGACGGCGAGCCCGGTGTGCTCGACGAGGAGGCGCTGCCCAGGCTGTGCGCGGCGCTGGTCGGGGCCGGGGTGCGGGTGCACGGCTTCGGGCTGGAGCGGGGCACGTTGGAGGACGCCTTCGTGGCGCTGACCGGGGAGGGCTTCGATGTCGCGGGCTGAGGCGCTGCCGATCCGCACCGGGCGGCGGCCGCAGACGGTGGCCGGGTTCCTGGCGCTGTTCAGGAACGAGCTGCACCTGACCTTCCGGCGGATGCGCACCATGGTGCTGCTGGGCATCCTGGCGGTGCTGCCGGTCCTGATCGGGGTGGTGGTCAAGCTCAACACGGACAGCCCGCACGAGGGCGGCGGTCCGAGCTTCATCGCGCAGACCACGCAGAACGGGCTCTTCCTGGTCTTCACGTCCCTGGCGGTGACCCTGCCGGTCTTCCTGCCGATGACGGTCGGCGTGGTCGCCGGGGACTCGGTGGCGGGCGAGGCAGCCACCGGGACGCTGCGCTACCTGCTGGTCGCCCCGGCCGGGCGGACCAGGCTGCTGGCCGCCAAGTTCACCGCCGGGCTGGTGTTCTGCCTGGCCGCCACGGCGGCGGTCGCGGTGTCGGCGCTGGCCGCGGGCGCCGCGCTCTTCCCGCTCGGCGAGGTGACGCTGCTCTCCGGGGACACCATCGGTCTCGGCGACGCGCTGCTGCGCGCGCTGCTGGTCGCCCTGGTGGTCGCGGTCTCGCTGGCCGGGCTGGTGGCGATCGGACTGTTCGTCTCGACGCTCACCGGCAGCGGCATCGCGGCGATGGCCGCCACCGTCGTCCTGGTGGTCACCGTCCAGATCCTGGACGTGTTCCCACAACTGGACGCGGTCAGGCCGTTCCTGTTCTCCCACTACTGGCTGAGCTTCGCGGACCTGCTACGGGCTCCGATGTACTGGGACGGCGTGCTGAAGGACCTCGGCCTCCAGGCCGCCTACGTCGCCGTGTTCGGCTCGGCGGCCTGGGCGCGCTTCGCCGGCCGGGACATCAGCGCGTGACGGCCGGCTGCGCGGGTTCGGGCTCCGGCGCGGCCGCGGCCCGGGCCGCGCGGTCGGCCCTGACCTGGCGCAGCGCGTCCCAGGTGAGCAGCGCGAGCGCGACCCAGACCAGGCCGAAGCCGGCCCAGCGGGCGGGCGGCATGGACTCGTGGAACACCGCGACGCCGATCAGGAACTGGAACACCGGCGCCAGGTACTGGAGCAGCCCGAGCACGGTCAGCGGCACCCGGACGGCGGCCGCGCCGAAGAACAGCAGCGGGATCGCGGTGATCACGCCGCTGAGCATCAGCAGCCCGGAGTGCCCCCAGCCGTACGAGCCGGCCACCGTGTGCCCGAAGGTGCCGCGCCCGCCGACCTGGAGGTAGACCAGGTAGCCGAGGGCGAACGGGAACATGAAGGCGCTCTCGGCCGCCAGGCTCTCCAGTCCGCTCAGCCCGACCTGCTTCTTCAGCAGGCCGTAGGTGGCGAAGGAGAGCGCCAGGGTGAGGGCGATCCAGGGCGGCTGCCCGTACGCGACGGTGAGCACCGCGACGGCGGCGGCACCGATGCCGACCGCCGTCCACTGCACCCGGCGCAGCCGTTCCTTGAGCACCAGGACGCCGAAGGCGATGGTGACCAGGGGGTTGATGAAGTAGCCGAGGCTGGTCTCGACCACGTGCCCGGCGTTGACGGCCCAGATGTAGACGGCCCAGTTGACCGAGATCACGGTGGCCGCCCCGGCCAGCATGGCGAGCCGGCGGGGCTGGCGCAGCAGCGGGCGTATCCAGCCCCAGTGCCGCTGGGCTATCAGCATCAGGAGCACCGCGACCAGCGACCAGACCATCCGGTTGGCCAGGATGTCGTCGGCGGGGCTGGGCTCCAGCAACGGCCAGAACAGGGGGAACAGGCCCCAGATGCCGTACGCGGCGGCGCCGTACCAGAGGCCCCGGCCGTTGTCCTGCTGGTCTGTCTCCGCCATGGCCGAGTGCCCTCCCGCGCGCGTGTGTCGAGGCGACGGTAGCGGGCGGGAGGGGCGACTGTCATCTCCGTTTCCGGATTTTGGTCATGACAGTGTTTGCATGCCGGACGTTCCGGCGGCACCGGGGCGCGGAGCCGCGGCGGGCTCAGGCGTTCAGGGCCGCGCGGAGCCGCGGCGGGCTCAGGCGCCCAGGGCCTCGCGGACGGACTCGGCCAGCGGGACGGTCGGGCGGCCGATCAGCCGGGACAGGTCGCCCGGGGTGCCTGCCAGCTCACCGCGGGCGATGCCCGCGTCCACGTCCACCAGGACCTCGGCGAAGCCCTGCGGCAGGCCCGCGCCGACCAGCACGTCCAGGTGCTCGGCCGGGGTGACGTTCCGGTGCCCGACCGGCTTGCCGGAGGCCTCCGCCAGCTCGGCGGCCAGCTCGGGCAGGCTCCAGGCGGCGTCGCCGCTCAGCTCGTACACCGTGCCCTCGTGGCCCTCGCCGGTCAGGACGGCGACCGCCGCGTCCGCGTAGTCCCGGCGCGGGGCGGTGGCGACCCGGCCCTCCCCGGCGCTGCCGAGCACCACGCCGCGCGCCACCGTGCCGGCCGCGTCGCCCAGGTAGTTCTCGGTGTACCAGCCGTTGCGCAGGAACGAGTACGGCAGGCCGGAGGCGAGGATCAGCTCCTCGGTCGCCTTGTGCTCGTCGGCCAGCCGGAAGGTGGCCGCGCCGGGCGCGCTGGTGTAGGCGAGCAAGGCGACCCCGGCCGCCTTGGCGGCGTCCACCACGGCCCGGTGCTGCGGGATCCGGCGGCCGACCTCGCTGCCCGAGATCAGCAGCACCCGGTCGCCCGCGGCGAAGGCGCCCGCCAGGGTCTCCGGCTTGTCGTAGTCGACCACCCGGACGGCCACGCCGCGCGCGGCCAGGTCGGCGGCCTTCTCGGCGGAGCGGACGGCGACGGCCACCTCGCTCGCGGGGACCCGGGCCAGCAGGCCCTCGACGACGAGACGGCCGAGCTGGCCGGTGGCACCGGTGACGACGTACATGGTGGAGCTCCTCGGGTTGCTACGTGACTGCTACGGGGTTCTGGCCTCGCAACTCACTTTAGGGACAGCACTAACCTTTCGAAAGTACGCACTTCAAAGTAGGGTACTGACATGAAGGTAAGCGAGCTGGACAAGGGCGGACTGCCGCCCGCCGACGTCTTCGACCGGATGTGTCCGTCCCGGGGCGTGCTGGAGCACGTCACCAGCCGCTGGGGCGTGCTGGTGCTGGGCGCGCTGAACGAGCGCGGCTACCGGTTCAGCGAGCTGCGCCGCAAGGTCACCGGGGTCAGCGAGAAGATGCTCGCCCAGACCCTCCAGACGCTGGAGCGGGACGGCTTCGTCCTCCGCGAGGCGCACCCGGTGATCCCGCCGCGGGTCGACTACAGCCTCACCCCGCTGGGGCGGGAGGCGGCGGACCTGGTGGCGGCGCTGGCGCACTGGTCGGAGCGGCGGGTGCCGGAGGTCGAGGCGGCGCGGGAGGAGTACGACGGGCGGGCCACCGCCACCGCCGCCTTGCGGTGAGCCGGGGCGCGGCCGTGCGACGAGGGAGCCGCGCTGCCGCCGGGCGACGAGGGCGTCGGGCCCGTCCGGGCCCCGGGCCCGGCCGACGGCGTGGTCCCGGCCGGCCGGTGGCCACGGGGCCGTCGTTCCGCGCACCGGCGAGGCCTCGACGGCTCAGGCGGCTACCGTCTCCCCATGACCAGTCCGACCAACCCGACCGGCTCGACCGACCCGACCGGCCCCGAACCGCTCCCCGGCACGGACACCGCGCAGACCATCCGCTCCCGGGTGACCTGCCGCCGCTGCCACCGGCCGCTGCACGACCCGGAGTCCCGGATGCTGCGGCTGGGTCCCGAGTGCAGGGACCCGGCGGAGCGGGTCGCGCGCTTCGACGTCGACCAGGAGCCGCTGCCCGGGGTGGGGTAGGAACGGCCTCGGCGTCTCTGCCCGCGGCGCCCCGGCCCGCAGTGCCTCAGCCCCTGCCGAAGAGGCGGCGCAGCCGGCCGGGGCGGGGCTCCTCCGGCTCCGGGGCGTCCGGCTCGTCCGCCTCCGGCTGCTCCTGGTCCCGCTCCGGTCCCTGGCCCTCCTGGGACGCCGCCTCCGCGTCGGCGGCGTCCTCCCTGGCCGTCAGGTGCCGGGCGAGTTCGCGGTCCTCGTCGGACGTCCATGGCGCGACGAGCACCAGCGCGGCCAGTGAGCGGAGGATCGTCACCACCCGGGTGCGCCGGGCCCTGGCGGCGTGGTGCAGCCGCTGCTGGAGCAGGGCGGCGACGTCGGCCCGGGTCTGCGGCTGCGTCCAGCCGATCGCGACCAGCGCGAAGCCGGCCGCCTCGACCACCCAGTCCTCCGGTCCGAGCAGCAGGTCGCGCAGCACCCGCCGGCGCTCGGAGCCCTCCCAGGGCTGGTCGGTGCGGTGGTGGGCGATGCCGAGGCAGGCGAAGACCTGGACGGCGCGCACCCACAGTTCGGGCTGGTGGGCCAGCAGGGCCCGGCCGAGTTCGTCCTCGCGCGGCATCGGCGGGTGGACGAGGACGCCGAGCAGGTCGTCCAGCGGCAGTCCGGCGAGCCGGACGGCGTGGTCGTAGGCGGCGGGGACGGTCGGCCAGAAGATCTCGGCGGTGGAGCGGACGAGTTCGGCGCTCCGCGGCGAGGGCGGGGCGACCGCCGGGCGCGGGCTGGTGCCGTCCCAGACCCAGATCCGGGTGGTGGGTCCGGTCAGCGGCAGCCGGGGGTCGGGCTCGCCGACGGCCTGGTAGCCGACGGTGGAACGCGGCAGCGCGAGCCGGACGGCCAGCACCGAGCTGGGCGGCTCCAGGGTGGAGGCCGTGCACTCGACCTCGGTGTCTCGGGTGGTGTCGGAGGCGGCGAGCACCTGGTGCAGCACGTTGACGGTCGCCTCGGTGGCGCCGGAGACCAGGCCGAGCCAGGGCTCCCGGCTGCTCAGCCGCTCCAGCAGCTCCTGGGCGTACTCGTGCTCGGGGTGGGCGCGGTGGTGGTCGGCCAGGCCGAGCAGGTGGGCCGGGTCGCCGTCGAGGGCGTGCAGCAGCCCGTACCTGGCCGGGCCCGCCTTGGGGTGGCCGGGTTCGGCGGCGAGCACCCGGTCCAGCCAGGCCAGGCCTTCGAGGGGGCGGCCGAGGGTGCCGTACAGCTCGGCGACGTCCACCGCGAGGTAGCTGCTGGGGTCGTCCCCGTCCGGTGCGACCCGCGCCAGCTCGGCCTCCCAGACGGCGAGCGCCTGTTCCGGCCGGCCGTCCGCGCGCAGGGCGTTGCCGAGCATCACGGCGGGCAGGTAGCCGGGGGCCGACCGGTGGGCCCGCTGGGCGAGTTCGACGGCGCGGGCGGTGTCGCCGAGCCGGCGGGTCAGGCCGGAGGTCATCGCGAGCAGCAGCACGTGGTCGCCGTGGCGGGCCAGCACGGCCTGCACGAAGTCGTGGAACGGCCGTACGGCTTCGGCCGGTTCGGCCGGGAGCGGGTCGGGCAGCGCACCGGTGGCCCTGGCCACCGCCTGGGCGACGGCGTCCGGGTCGACCAGGCCGGGCAGGTCCTCGCGGGCGAGCCAGGCGGCGTGCGCCCAGGGGCGGGCCGGCTCGTACTGGATGGCGGAGGCGAGCAGCCCGACGGCGGCGTCCCAGTCCCCGGCGGCGGCCTCCACGTGGGCCCGGCAGACCGCCGTGCCGAGGTACACCTGGCCGTCCAGCGGGAACAGCTCGCGGGCCGCCGCCGGGCCGCCCGCGGCCGCGCACAACTCGGCCAGCGCCTCGTGCAGTTCGGGCAGCTGGGGGTCGGCGAGTATCGCGTCGCCGAGGTGGTCGGCGGCGTGCGTCAGATCGCCGGAGTCGATCGCCAGCCGGGCGAGCGCGACCTCGCCCTCGGCCGCCAGCCGCTCGTCGCCCTCGTCTTCGGTGTGACCGCTCATCGTCCCTGCTCCCCCGGTGGCCCCGCGCCGCCTCGTCCCCGTTCCGCACGAGGTTATCCGGTGCCACCGGCAGCATGTTGATCAACCCAGCGGCTCGTCCAACGCTTGGATCGGATACGACCCGTACGAGTGGTTTGGACCTCCGAGGGCTTCAGCTCGGCAGCCGGCGCCCACCACTATTGCCGAGCCGCTTCGCGAGCGAAGTGCCCATCCCGCCAACGGAATCGAGGACATCGATGAAGCTCCCGCGCACCCTGTCCCTGGCGGCCTCCGCCGCCGTTCTGAGCACCCTCGCCATCGCCGGCCCGACCGCCCCGGCCTCGGCCGCCGGCTCCTTCGTGGTCAGCGAGGCCCAGTTCAACCAGATGTTCCCGAGCCGGAACGGCTTCTACACGTACAAGGGCCTGGTCGACGCCCTGAGCGCCTACCCGGAGTTCACCACCACCGGCGACGACGCCACCCGCAGGCGCGAGGCGGCGGCCTTCCTCGCCAACGTCAGCCACGAGACCGGCGGCCTGCGGTACGTCGTCGAGCAGAACACCGCCAACTACCCGCACTACTGCGACACTTCGCAGCCGTACGGCTGTCCGGCCGGGCAGGCCGCGTACTACGGGCGCGGCCCGCTCCAGCTGAGCTGGAACTTCAACTACAAGGCGGCGGGCGACGCCCTGCACATCGACCTGCTGCACGACCCGTACAAGGCCGAGAAGGACCCGGCGGTCTCCTGGAAGACCGGCCTCTGGTTCTGGAACAGCCAGACCGGCGCCGGGCGGATGACCTCCCACGACGCCATCGTCAACAACAAGGGCTTCGGCGAGACCATCCGCAGCATCAACGGCGCGCTGGAGTGCGACGGCAGGAACCCGGGCCAGCGCGACGACCGGATCAACCTGTTCAGGAAGTTCGTCGGCGTCCTCCAGACGAACGTCGGCGGCGGCAACATCTCCTGCTGACCGGGAGGTCGGCGGCGTGGAGCGGGAGGTCGGCCGGGCCGGCTTCCCGCTCCACTGTCAGTGCCGGGTGCTTCACTGGCGCTCGACGTCGCGCATGGACGAAGGGTGGCTGCGATGGGTGTGCTGACCGACTACTTCCGGGCGGCCGACGCGGCAACGGTCGTACGGGCGCTGGAGCTCACGGAGGGCGGGCTGCCGCCGCTCGGCGGCGAGGGCTCCTTCGACGGGGTGGAGGCCAAGGGCGTCGATCCGGACGTCGTGCTCGGCCAGCTGGTGGCCGTCGCCCTCGGCGAGCCGTGGCGGACCGGCCTGGTGACGGAGACGGCGGTCTGGCCCGCCACGCCGGCGCCCGGCCCGCCCGGGCCCGCGGACGAGGACGACCCGTGGGCGACGGGCCCGTGGGTCACCGAGCTGGGCGCCGCCGCCCGGGACGCGCTCGCCGCGATACCCGACGAGCGGGTGCCGGAGGCGGTCGGACGCTGGGCCGAGGCGGAGGAGTGGGACGGCGCCGACCCGTCCGATCTGCTGCCGCTCGCCGAGGAGTTGATCGCCCTCGCCCGGCGGGCCCGGGCGGCCGGGGAGCAGCTGTACTGCTGGATCTGCCTGTAGCGGCGGCTCAGCGGCGCCTCAGCGGGTGATCGGCGGGGCACCGGTCGCCGCGAGGGAGAGCTCCCAGAGCCGGGCGGCCGCGTCGGGGTCGACGGCGTACGGGCGGACGCCACCGTCGTCCATCGGGGTGTCCGGGCCGCAGACCCGGGCGACCTCGCAGTCCTCCAGGTACAGGCCGCCGCGGCCGTCGAGCAGCGGCGAGGTCGCCGCCCACAGGCCGGTGGCCGCGCCCTGGGAGGGGGTCTTGAAGCCGGCGCCGATCACCGTGCCCTCGGCGTCCACCCAGCCGCGTTCGATCTGCTCCTGCCGGGTCATCTCGCGCTGGAGCCCGGTGATGATCTTTCCCGGGTGGAGCGCGAACGCCCGTACGCCGTCGCCCTTTCCGAGCGCGTCGAGGTGCACGGCGAACAGGGCGTTGGCGGTCTTGGACTGGCCGTACGCCAGCCACTTGTCGTAGCCGGTACGGAAGTGCGGATCGTGCCGGCGGATGTCGGTCAGGGCGTGCCCGGCCGAGCTGTTGACGACGACACGCGCGCCGTCGGGGGCGGCGGCCAGCAGCGGGTACAGCTCGCAGACGAGGAGGAAGTGCCCGAGGTGGTTGGCGGCGAACTGCCCCTCCCAGCCCGGCCCGACGCGCCGCTCGGGGGTGGCCATGACGCCGGCGACGGCCAGCAGCAGGTCCAGCCGGCCCGTGGCCTCACGGATCAGCCCTGCGGCGGCGCGGACGCTCGCGGGGTCGGTGAGGTCCATCGGGACGACCCGGCTGCCGGTGCCGCCGAGTGCGCTGCGGGCGACGTCCGGGCGGCGGGCCGGGACGATCACCCGGGCCCCGGCGGCGGTCAGTGCCCGGGTGGTCTCCAGTCCGAGGCCGGAGTAGCCGCCGGTCACGACGGCGGTGCGGCCGGAGAGGTCGAGGCCCGCCAGGACGTCCCCGGCGGCGCTGACGGCCGAGAAGGGCGAACCGACTGTGCCGGTGGTGGTGTTGGTGGTCATGACGAGGACGGTAGGAAGTAGAGCGCGGTCTAGATCAAGTCCCGCTCCTATGCTCTGACGCCATGGGCGGCATGGACAGCACAGACAGCACGGACGGCACGACGGAACTCACCATCGGCGAGGTGGCCGGGCGCACCGGGCTCAGCGTGCACGCCCTGCGCTTCTACGAGCGCGAGGGGCTGCTGGTCGGCCCGGTGCGGCGCACGGCGGGCGGACGCCGGCGGTACGCCGTGCTCGACGTGCGGTGGCTGGAGATCTGCGTCAGGCTGCGCGAGTCCGGCATGCCGCTCGCCGACCTGCGCCGCTTCGCCGAACTGGTCCGGCAGGGGCCGGGCAACGAGGCCGAGAGGCTGCGGCTGCTGGACGCCCACCAGCGGCGCGTCGACGAGCGGATCCGGGAGTTGGAGGAGTGCCGCTCGCTCATCGCCTGGAAGGCCTCGGTCTACGCCGACCACCTGGCGCGCGGCGAGGCCGCCGGGCTCTGGGACCCGACGGCGGAAGACCGGTCACCCGGGGCGTGACCTGCCCGGCACCATGCCTGGCGCTGCCATCGGCCCGGCGCATGGGGCGCTCGCGGGCTCACGAGCTCGGATGTTCGGGGACTCGCGGGCTCGGGGCGGGCTACTCGAACGGGGGCTCCAGGGTTGGCGTCCGGCACGGAGGTTCGGACATCCGCCGGAAATCTCCGGGCGGGCCGTCGGCACCGTCGCATAGCCTGCCCCGGTGAATCTTGACGATGTCGCCTGGCAGCGGCAGTTCGACGGCGGAATAGACGGCTTCATGGCGGAACACCTGGCCCGACAGGGGCAGTTGGAGCTTCTGATCGAGACCGCCCGGGACCGCGGTGAGTGGTTCTGCGCCGAGGTGGCGGTCAGTGAGCTGTGCGCGGCAGGCGAGTTCGAACGGGCCCTGACGGTCCTGGAGCCGTTCGTCGCGGTCGGCTGGCCGTTCGCCGTGCGGGAGTCCGCCACGATCATGATCCGACAGGGCCGGATCGAGGAGGGGTTGGCCCTGGTGCGTCCGGACGCGGCCGGGCTGGAGTCGGCGCACGACTGCCGCTGGTTCGCCGAGGCACTGGTGGAGGCCGGGCGGGTGGACGAGGCCATCGAGGTGCTCACGCCGCATCTCGGGGAGCCCTGGATCCTGGAGTCACTGCTCGATCTGACCGGGGGGCAGCACCGTGACGCGCGCGTCCTGGAGTTGCTCGCCCCGTGCGCCGAACGCGCCCGGGGCGGCACGGCAGACTGCCGGTGCTCCGCGGCCGGGGGTCAGCGCGAGTGCCTGCACCAGCCGTCGGCGGTGCTGATGCTGTACGGCCGGGTCCTGGAGCGCATGGGCCGGGCGGACGAGGCGATCCGCCTGCTGGGCCCGGTCCTGCCCGTCGTCCCGAGCATCGCCCGGCTGTACGCGGATCTCCTCGCCGGCCAGGGCCGGATCGACCAGCTGCGCGAGCTGGCCGCCGGCGAGCACGCGGACGTCGCCCGCGACCGGTGCGCGGAGGTGCTGGAGGAGCAGGGGCGGGTCCGGGAGGCCGAAGCCGTCCTGCACGCGTCCCTCGAAGCGGGCGACCGGTCCGCCCGTCGGCGCCTCATGGCCTTCCTGGCCCGCCAGGGACGCCTCGACGAGGCCGTCGAGGCCGGACGGCCCGCGTACGAGGACGCCGGAGAGAACCTCCTCCACGAGGCGATCGACCTGCTGATCAAGGCGGGCCGCCCGGAACGGGCGCTGGAGCTCCTGACCGGCCTCGGCGCCGCGTACGCCGACGCGCATGCCGATGCGCTGCGCCACACCCGGCTGCGCCTGCTCGCGAAGGCCGGGCGCTCCGCCGAGGGCGTCACGGAGGTGCGGGCCCTGAGCGTGCGGGAGCCCGGCCAGTGGGACACCACGCTGGCCTGGCTGCTGGATCTGGACGGCCGGACGGACGAGGCCCTCGACCTGCTCCGGTCGTCCACCGAGCACGGGGCCCACCAGGAGATTGCCGTGATCCTGAGCAGGTACGGCCGCTACGCCGAGGCAGTCGCCGCCATCCCCACGGTGTCCGCCCAGCGCGAGGCGCGGAAGCGACGCTGAGGCAGGACGCTGCTCTCCTGGATGTTTCAGGGTGAGAAATATCCAGGTCGGCGCCGGCGTTCCGGTAGGCGTCCGCGCGGGAGGTCCGCGTGAGCCTGGAAGGAGTGCGGCGCCGTGCGCGTGGAGGTCTGGAGCGACATCAACTGTCCGTGGTGCTACATCGGCAAGGCCCGGTTCGAGCAGGCCCTGGCGGCGTTCCCGCACCGCGAGGAGGTGGAGGTCGTCCACCGCTCCTTCGAGCTGGACCCGCGGGCGCCGCACGAGGCCCGTCCGGTCGTGCCGCTGCTCGCCGCCAAGTACGGGATGAGCCTGGAGCAGGCCGAGGCGGCGGAGGCCCGGATCTCCGAGAACGCCCGCGCCGAGGGCCTGCCGTACCTGCGCGAGGGCCGCGACGCGGCGAACTCCTTCGACATGCACCGCCTGCTGCACTTCGCCAAGGAGCACGGCCGGCAGGGACAGCTGCTGGACGCGCTGTACCGGGCGAACTTCGCCGAGGAGCGGTCGGCCTTCGAGGCGGGCCGCCTGGTCGAGCTGGCGGTCGGGGCCGGGCTGGACGGCGAGGCGGCCGCGGCCGTCCTGGCCGACCCGGAGGCGTACGCGGAGGCGGTGCGCGAGGACGAGACCACGGCGAGCGCCATGGGGGCGACGGGCGTGCCGTTCTTCGTCCTGGACCGGCGGCTGGGCGTCTCGGGCGCTCAGCCCGCGGAGACGTTCACCCAGGCGTTGGAACAGGCTTGGGAAAGCCGGGTCGCGCTGCCGCTGACCCCGCTCGCGTCGGAGGCCTGAGCAGTGCCGGAGCGCGAGAAGTCGGCCGGGCCGACTTCTCGCGCCGGCGGGGCTCCGCGAGGGGCTACTCCCGTACGAACCCGTGACTCCGCTCCACCTTCGCCACGTGCAGCGTGTAGCGCTCGTACCACTCGGCCCGCCCGCGCTTCTGGGCCGCGCGGTGCTCCGCGTTGGTCCGCCACTCGGTGAGGGCGTCGGCGTCACGGAAGTACCCGACGGTGATGGACAGCCCGCCGGGTGTCTGCGCGTGGTCCATCCCCAGATAGCCCGGGATGTCCCTCACCAGGTCTTCCATGCGCTCGTTGGTCTCGCTGTAGCCGCTCTGCTCCTGGGTGCGCACGGTGGTGAAGACGGCCGCGTAGTAGGGGGGCTCGAAGGCCTCGACGGGCAGAACGGGAACGTCCGGATCATTGCTCACGGCCTCACCGTAAGGCGGGTGTGCCTGACGTTCCGACGTCTTTGCCGAACGGGATGCGGAAGGGATCCGGTTCTTTGCCGAACCGGCGGAGGTCGTCCTGTTGGGCCCTGGCCCTGGTCCGGCAGGATGACCTCGCAGCCGGCTCTCCCCTCTTCTCCCCCACCGCGTCGACAGCGGAGGGGAGTTCGACCGTGCCCACCGGTCGCGGCGGGGTGATTCCGGCGACGGGCCCGAGCTTCCGGGCTCCGGCCGGGGCTGCGTGCCACCACTCCCGGGCACCGGGCAGACGGGTGTAGACCTCCCCTTCGGATTGCCAAGTACCCGGCAGCGGAAGGGTGGAGGCCGGGCTACGGCTGGGGTCGGGAGTTGAGCCGGGTGGCGAGCCACGGGGAGTTGCGGCCGGCGCCCTCGCGGTACGCGATGCGCTGGACCGCGAAGAGCAGGCGGTAGAGGTTGAGGGCGGTGTCGGAGTCGTCGGCGGCGAAGCCCAGGCGGTGGACGAAGGTCTCCAGCCCGGGCCAGTCGAAGTCGTCGGGGACGGCCGGGGCGACGGAGACCCCGGAGAGGGCGTTGAAGGCGGCGGCGACCGCGTAGTTGGCCGCGGCGAGGGCGTTGATGACGTCGGGGTCGGTGGCCGGGGCGGCGGCCGGGACGGGGACGCTCACGTCAGGACTCCTCCGTGTCGGGCTTTGCAAGGTTGAGGGTGGCGATGACGCCCAGGGCGACGGTGGCGAACGCGAGGGCGAGGAGGGTGAGGAAGGCGGCGGCGATCAGGAACCGCACGAGCGCTCGCGGTCGGCGTCGAGGAGGAGGGTGAGGAGGTTCAGGAGGGTGGAGACCGGCGCGTTGGCGAAGCGGACGAGGACGCGGCCGTCGCGGGTCCTGTCCGTGCAGGCGTAGGGGAAGAGGAGGCCGAACTTTCGGCCGCGCTCGTGGAGTTCACCGACGAGGGCGAGGACGTCCATCTCGGTGTAGGAGCGGATCCGCGGGTCGGAGGGCTTCATCGGCTGACGCTTCACGCGGCGGCTTCCTTCATCAGTTCGAACCAGACGACCTTGCCCTGCTTCCGGGGCTCGGCGCCGAGGCGGTGGGTGAGGGCGCGGACGAGGTAGAGGCCCCGGCCGGAGACGGCGAGCAGGTCCGCCGGGAGGCCGACGTCGGGGAGGACAGGGCTGTTGTCAGCGACCGAGACCCGGAGACGGCGGCCGGCGAGGGCGACGACGACCAGGGGCGCAAGGGTGTCCCCGTGCCTCCAGGCGTTGACAAAGACTTCGTGCAGGGCAAGTTCGGCGTCGGAGATGGCGGAGGGGCGCCACCCCGCGGAGGTGAGGAGGTCGGAGAGCTCGGCACGAGCGGCGGACCAGTCGGGAGGGTTGCAGGCACGCATGAGAGACCCCGGGGGGAGGAGGGGAATCGGCGAAGCAGACACTCCGCCATGTGATCGATGCAACACTGAGAGTAGGGCAGCAGTTTCAAGCCTGCAACATATTCGCCGAGCACCACTCTCACGGGTGGTGCCTCGCAGTCTCGGGGAGAGAGACTGCGCACGACACGGAAGGGGCGATTCTTGGCACTCAGGACCGAGATCAGCGAGCGACAGCGTCGCTTCGGCGCCGAGCTGAGGCGCCTGCGCGAGGAAGCCGGCCTCACCGTCAAAGATGCTGGCGCCCTCATCGACATGGGTGCACCGCAGCTCAGCCATATCGAGGCCAGCCGAACCGGGTTGGACCCGGTCCGCCTCACCAACTTGCTGGACCACTACGGTTGCACTGACGAGACGTACATGACCGAGTTGCATGATCTCGGTGCGAGCGACGGGAAGGGCTGGTGGACCGCGTTCAAGGGGCAGATCACCCCCAGGGCCCTCGATCTGGCTGAGACAGAGGCCATGGCAGTCGCCCTGGACAACTATGAAACCTTCTACATCCCCGGCTATCTACAGCTGCCCGCATACACCGAGGCGATGTTCGAAGATGCTTATCCAGAGCCGAGTCAGGCGACCCAAGCCGTGGTTCAGTTCCGCAACGAGCGACAGCGAATCCTGACCGACGAACGCTCGCGGCGGTTCCGATTTGTCATCCACGAAGCCGCCCTGCTTATGCAATTTCCCGGGAAAGCCGTGATGCGGGCCCAGTTGAAGCATCTGCTGGCCGTTTCGGATCTTCCCAACGTCACCATCCAAGTTCTGCCATTCACGGTCCCGAAGAAGCCGCCACGCGCGAACTCATTCCTGGTGTGCGCCCCTCGCTCAGCTGCACTCTCGACCGTCATCCTGGATGGACCAACTCGCGCCGAGTACCTTGTCGACCAGACCTCAATCGCCAGCTACCTCGATCGCTTCGAGCAGCTGAGTGAGATCGCCCTACCTGCCATCACCAGCGATAGGTCGATGCAGGATGTCTCACGAGACTCCTGGGGGTTGATCCAGCACCTTCTGTACCTACTGCAAGAGTGAAAGGCGCACGATGTCCGAACTCCGCTGGCAGAAGTCGTCGTTCAGCGACACGGACGATGGCAGCCACTGTGTAGAACTAGCCCTCGGTGAGGGGGATCTTCGCCACGTTCGCGAATCCGATGACCCCTCCGTCATCCTCACCACCTCGGCCACCAGGCTCCGCGCCTTCCTCCTCGGCGCCAAGGCGGGCGAGTTCGACCACCTCACCTGACTCACCGCCCGCTCGTTGGACCCCAACGAGCGGGCGACCAACAAAGTCCAACCTGCACAACGGCATGCCCGCCGCTGATCCGCCAAGCCGTCCCCGAGCCGTCAAGCCGGGCGACGGTGACCGCATCCACACCGACGATCACATCCGACTTCAACGTCCGCAGAGCCACAACAGGCGACGAGAGGTAGCCGACCATCCCGCCGACGGTACAAGCTTGAAAGGCATCCGATGTCCGAACTCCATTGGCAAAAGTCATCATTCAGCGGCTCGAACGCGGGCGGTAGCTGCGTTGAACTCGCAGCTGGAGCTGCGGACGTCCGTCACCTTCGCGAATCCGACGACCCGCCCGTCGTCCTCACCACCTCGGCCACCAGGCTCCGAGCCTTCCTCCTCGCCGCCAAGGCGGGCGAGTTCGACCACCTCACCTGACTCACCGCCCGCTCGTTGGACCCCAACGAGCAGGCGACCAACGAAGCCCGACCTGCACAACGGCATGCCCGCCGCTGATCCGCCACACCGCGCCCGAGCCGTCGAGCCAGGCGACGGTGACCGCATCCACACCGACGATCACATCCGACCTCAACGTCCGCAGAGCCACAACAGGCGTAGGGAAGCAACTGACCATCCCGCCGAAGGGAATCATCGGCGGCCAGAGCCGATCACCCACCAGGCGACGGTAGTTGAGGTTTCCCTCGAGTACCGTCATCCCGGCACCCGTGAACTCGGCCCGCAGGTCGACAGGCATGTCCTCATACGACAGTGGCGAACATGCCCTGCCGGTTGCAGACTGGGAAACGGCGTTGCGTGGACTCCCTAACTGCGACTCGTGGGGACTCCTGCATCATCGTCTCTATCTGCTTCAGTCGTGAAAGGCACATGATGTCCAACACCTTCTGGCAGAAGGCGTCGTACAGCGATGCGGAAGGCGCCGACAACTGCCTCGAACTCGCACGAGGCAACGGGGCTCTCCGTCACCTTCGCGAATCCGATGACCCCTCCGTCATCCTCACCACCTCGGCCACCAGGCTCCGCGCCTTCCTCCTCGCCGCCAAGGCGGGCGAGTTCGACCACCTCACCTGACTCACCGCCCGCTCGTTGGACCCCAACGAGCGGGCGACCAACAAAGTCCAACCTGCACAACGGCATGCCCGCCGCTGATCCGCCAAGCCGTCCCCGAGCCGTCGAGCCAGGCGACGGTGACCGCATCCACACCGACGATCACATCCGACTTCAACGTCCGCAGAGCCACAACAGGGTAGGGAAGCAACTGACGCTCTCGGCGAAGAGAGTCGTCGGCGGCCAGAACCGGTCACCCACCAGGCGACGGTAGTTGAGGTCTCCCTTGAGTACCGTCATCGCAGTACCAGTGAACTCGGCCCGCAGGTCGACAGGCATCTCGTCAGACAGCGTCAACGAACATGCCCCATCGGTTGCAGACCGGGAAACGGCGTTGCGCGGACTCCCCAACCACGACCCGTGGGGCTCCTACATCATCTTCTCTATCTGCTTCAGTCGTGAAAGGCACATGATGTCCAACACCTTCTGGCAGAAGTCATCCTTCAGCGACGCCGATGGTGGCAGCACCTGCATTGAGCTGGCCACCGGAGGCAACAACGTCCGTCACCTTCGCGAATCCGATGACCCCTCCGTCATCCTCACCACCTCGGCCACCAGGCTCCGCGCCTTCCTCCTCGCCGCCAAGGCAGGCGAGTTCGACCACCTCACCTGAACCAACCCTGCTAGCCGCCCGCTTGTTGCACCCCAACGAGCGGGCGGCTAGCGAAGCCCGACCTGCACGACGGCATGCCGGCCGCTGGTCCGCCACGCCGTCCCCGAGCCGTCCAGCTGGGCGACCGTGGCTGCATCCACGCCAACGATCACATCCGACTTCAGCGTCCGCAGAGCCACAACAGGCGTAGGGAAGTAACTGACCCTCTCGGCGAAGGGAGTCGTCGGCGGCCAGAGCCGGTCGCCCACCAGGCGACGGTAGTTGAGATCTCCCTTGAGTACCGTCATCGCGGCACCCGTGAACTCGGCCCGCAGGTCGGCAGGCATGTCCTCATACGGCAGTGGCGCGCAGAAGAACGGGTGCGTCCGGACCTCGAGCGCGCCCCCGTTCATCGCCTGCCACAGCCGACCGCCCACCGCCGCGGCAGCCGCCGAGGTCGCACGGCGGAGGCGCTCGACCGACGCCAGGACATCCGCCATCGTCGCGTCTGAAACGAAGTACGGCTGGGGCTTCACGTACAGGACCACCTGCGCCGCCAGGCCGCCGCTCAGGAGGTGGTCGATCAGCACCAGGTCCGGCAACAGCTCCCGGCCGGCGTTGTCCGCGACGACGCAGACCCGCCCACCCTTGCTCCGTTCCAGCTCGGCCCAGAACAGCGCGCTCTCGTCGGCGACCAGATCGGACACCGTCGATCCGTCGGCCTCCGCGGTGATCTGGAAGCTGAGGTCCGCACGGTTGCCCCAGAGGGCCGACGACAGCAGCGCCTCTGCTCGCCGACCGGCCGGCAGGCCGTCGAGCTTGCCCAGAGCGGCCAACTCGTCGTCCACCGCCGGCCCGGCCAACTCGGCGCTCTTGAACGGTGCGAAGGGGTCGATCCCCTGCCAGGCCCCGGGCCGGAAATACCCGATGGCGTCCAGCAGTCGGCGGTAGAAGTAGCTCTCCGCCCACAGGAACGGTGCCTCGCCCCAGGGGCGCCCCCACAGGCCCTCTCCCCACTCCAGCCACTGGGCCTGGTCGTGGGAGCTCTCCGGCAGCGGTTCGAGGACGCCGGTGGTGCTCTCCACAAGCAGCCGCTCCACCGCCGCCCGCTCCGCGGGGCCGTACGGCAGCGCGTCGAGCACCTGCCGGACCAGCTTCGGGTGGCGCTCGTGGAACACGCCCCAGGCGAAGGACCCGGGGACGTCGCTGCGGATCACGGGTGCGGTTGGCACGTGGGGGCTCGTCTCTCTCGTCCTGCTCGTCGTGGCCCTGGCCGGCTACTGGGAGCGTAGCTCCGGGCGCTCTTCCCGTGACGGGCCGCAGGGCCCGGAAACGCAAAGAACCCCCATCCGGGATTCCCGGATGGGGGTTCTTCAGAAGAATTGTTCGGCGGCGTCCTACTCTCCCACAGGGTCCCCCC
>NZ_JBVJRP010000023.1:0-120864 GCF_055607525.1 Kitasatospora sp. NPDC036993
CGCCCGGTTACATTCCGAACCCGGAAGCTAAGCCTTACAGCGCCGATGGTACTGCAGGGGGGACCCTGTGGGAGAGTAGGACGCCGCCGAACAATCATTCGAGAGAAACCCCCGCCGGGTGAACCGGTCGGGGGTTTCTCTGTTGTAGGGTCAATGTGCATTGTCGTCACACGGGACAGGAGGCCCCCGGGTGGAGGTCCAGGAGACGCGGGTCCAGACCGATCGCGTCCTCACCATCCCCAACATGCTGAGCATGGGCCGACTGGTCGGTGTTCCGCTCTTTCTCTGGCTCATCCTGTGGCCGGTCTTCGACGGGCCCAACAATGACGGTTGGGCACTGTTGATCCTGGCGTTGAGCGGGGTCAGCGACTACCTGGACGGAAAGCTCGCCCGGCGGTGGGGGCAGATCAGCCGGGTGGGGCAGCTGCTCGATCCGCTGGCCGACCGGCTCTATGTGCTGTCCACGCTGGTCGGATTGACCTGGCGTGAGATTCTGCCGTGGTGGCTCACCGCGATCCTGTTGGCCCGTGAGGTATTCATCGCGGCGCTGCTGCCGATTCTGAACCGGCACGGTTACGGCCCGCTCCAGGTGAGTTTCCTGGGGAAGGCCGCGACCTTCAATCTGATGTACGCGTTTCCGCTTCTGCTGCTCGGAAGCGTGGACAACTGGATCGCCCGGCCGGCCGAGGTCGTGAGCTGGGCCTTCATCTGGTGGGGCACGACGCTGTACTGGTGGGCCGCGATTCTCTACGCGGTTCAGGCGAGGCGGATCGTCCGGGCGAGCAGGGCCGGCGCGGCGTCCACAGTCTGAGACGTGATCTGAGAGAAGCCCCACGCCCCATCGGTGCGTCGGACGATACCTTCCGGGTAGAGAACCCTCTGGAACGGTTTGATGGACCTGCTGGTCCACCACCGCGAAGGAGGACGCACCCGTAATGAAAGCCGTTGTAATGGCAGGGGGCGAGGGCACCCGACTCCGCCCGATGACCTCCAGCATGCCGAAGCCGCTGCTTCCGGTCGCCAATAGGCCGATCATGGAGCACGTGCTTCGGCTGCTGAAGCGGCACGGCCTCTCCGACACCGTCGTCACCGTGCAGTTTCTGGCGTCACTGGTCAAGAACTATTTCGGTGACGGCGAAGAGCTGGGCATGCATCTGACCTATGCCCACGAGGAGACGCCACTGGGCACTGCGGGGAGTGTCAAGAACGCCGAGGACGCGCTCAAGGACGATTCCTTTCTGGTGATCTCCGGTGACGCGCTGACCGACTTCGATCTCTCGGAATTGATCGACTTTCACCGAAGCAAGAACGCTCTGGTCACCGTCTGTCTCACGAGGGTGCCGAATCCACTGGAGTTCGGTATCACGATCACGGACGACGAGGGGAGGGTCGAGCGCTTCCTGGAGAAGCCGACCTGGGGGCAGGTCTTCTCCGACACGGTGAACACCGGTATCTACGTGATGGAGCCCGAGGTCTTCGACTACGTCGCGGCGGGTGAGTCCGTCGACTGGTCGAGTGACGTCTTCCCGCAGCTGTTGAAGGAGGGCAAGCGGGTCTACGGCTACGTCGCCGAGGGCTACTGGGAGGACGTGGGCACCCACGAGAGCTACGGCAAGGCCCAGGCGGACGTCCTGGAGGGCAAGGTCCACGTCGAGCTCGACGGGTTCGAGATCTCGCCGGGCGTCTGGGTCGCCGAGGGCGCCGAGGTGGACCCCGAGGCGGTGCTCCGCGGGCCGCTGTACATCGGGGACTACGCCAAGGTCGAGGCCGGCGTGGAGATCCGCGAGCACACCGTGCTGGGCAGCAACGTGGTCGTCAAGCGCGGCGCGTTCCTGCACAAGGCGGTGGTGCACGACAACGTGTACGTCGGGCCGCAGAGCAATCTGCGGGGCTGCGTGGTCGGCAAGAACACCGACGTGATGCGGGCCGCGCGGATCGAGGACGGCGCGGTGATCGGCGACGAGTGCCTGGTCGGCGAGGAGTCGATCATCGGCGCGAACGTCCGGGTCTACCCGTTCAAGACCATCGAGGCCGGCGCCGTCGTCAACACCTCGGTGATCTGGGAGTCGCGCGGCCAGGAGCACCTGTTCGGGGTGCGCGGGGTCTCGGGCATCCTGAACGTCGAGATCACCCCGGAGCTGGCCGTCCGGCTCGCGGGAGCGTACGCGACGACGCTGAAGAAGGGCGCCACCGTCACCATTGCGCGTGACCACTCGCGTGGTGCGCGTGCACTCAAACGGGCGATGATCTCGGGGCTCCAGACCTCCGCGATCGACGTCAGGGACCTGGAGAACGTGCCGATGCCGGTGGCCCGGCAGCACACGGCGCGGGGGAGCGCGGGCGGGATCTTCCTGCGGACCACGCCCGGAGTGCCGGACTCGCTGGACATCCTCTTCTTCGACGAGCGCGGGGCGGATCTCTCGCAGGCCGGGCAGCGCAAGCTGGACCGGGTCTACGCACGTCAGGAGTACCGGCGGGCCTTCCCCGGCGAGATCGGGGACCTGACCTTCCCGTCCAGCGTCTTCGACTCCTACGCGGGCAACCTGCTGCGGACGGTGGACACCACCGGGGTCCGGGAGGCCGGGCTGAAGGTGGTCGTGGACACCGCGCACGGCAGTGCGGGCCTCGTCCTTCCGAGCATCCTCGGCCGACTCGGGGTCGAGGCGCTCACCGTCTCCAGTGGGCTGGACGAGGCCAGGCCGACCGAGGACGCCGAGGTGCGGCGGGCCGGTCTGGCCAGGCTGGGCGAGCTGGTGGCCTCCTCCCGGGCGGCCTTCGGCGTGCGCTTCGACCCGGTGGGCGAGCGCGTCGCGTTCGTCGACGAGCTGGGCCGAGTGATCGACGACGACCGGGCGCTGCTGGTGCTGCTGGACCTGGTCGCGGCCGAGCGGCGCAGCGGGCAGGTGGCGCTGCCGGTGACCACGACCCGGATCGCCGAGCAGGTCGCCGCCTACCACGGCACCCAGGTGATCTGGACCACGACGACGCCGGACGACCTCGCGAAGGCAGCCTCCGCCGAGGGCACGGTGTTCGGCGGGGACGGGCGCGGTGGCTTCGTGGTGCCCGAGTTCAGCGGGGTGCTGGACGGCGCCGCGGCCTTCGTCCGGCTGGTCGGCCTGGTGGCGAGGACCCAGCTCACGCTGAGCCAGATCGACGCGCGGATTCCGCAGGCGCACATCCGGCGCCGGGACATCGCGACGCCGTGGGCGGCCAAGGGCATGGTCATGCGTTCGGTGGTGGAGGCGGCAGGCAGCCGTCGGCTGGACACCACTGACGGCGTCCGGGTGGTCGAGGCGGACGGGCGCTGGACGCTGGTGCTGCCCGACCCGGCCGAGGCGGTCACCCATCTGTGGGCGGAGGGCCCCGACGACGAGGCCACCGAGGCGCTGCTGGACGAGTGGGCGGCGGTGGTCGACGGTGCGGGGCGGTGACGGCCAGGGCGTGAGCCCGGTGCGGACCTGAGTCCCGGACGACGACCCCGAACGGCGGGGCGCGCGGTGTGATCCGCGCGCCCCGCTGTCCGTTTTCACATCATTCGGAACGGTCCGTCACTTTCCGTCATGTGTGCAGCGTGTGTGCAGCTCAGGGGCCGTGCACGGGCCCCTGCGGCGACATGGGACGATGGTCTCCATGCCAGCGACGCCGACACCGAGTGCTCCGAACGGACGGTACAACCGCCCGGACGCCTCGATGTCCCTGCTGACCGGCGTGATGGACCACAGCCTGGACGAGGGCTACGCGGAGGCGGCTGCCGCGCGCGGCGGGGCCCGCGACAGCCGGATACCCGGCACCCTGTCGGGCCTGCTCACGCTGGGCGCCGGGCTGGCGCTGGTCGGAGCGGTGGTGACGGTGGGCGCGGTGAACGCGCACAAGGCCGAGCCGACGCTGGCCAAGGAGCGGGACGCGCTGATCCACCGGATCAACGACAGCAACACCTCGGCCGACCACTTGCAGAAGCAGGTGCAGGAGCTGCGGCTCAAGGTCGACAGCACGCAGCAGCAGGCGCTCGCCTCGGGTCCCGGTGATCCCGGCGGGGTGACCGGTGCCGTCGGTCTCGGTGAGGTCACCGGACCGGGGGTGAAGCTGGTCCTGGAGGACGCCGCGGGCACGGGCGCCGGCGGCAACGTCGACCCGCGGGCCGGGCAGGGCTTCTCCAGCAGCGGCCGGCTGCGGGACCGCGACCTGCAACTGGTGGTGAACGGCCTCTGGGGATCCGGGGCCGAGGCGATCGCGATCAACGGACAGCGGCTGACCGCGCTGTCCGCGATCCGGGCCGCCGGCGAGGCGGTGCTGGTGGACAACCGGCCGCTGGTGCCGCCGTACAACATCCAGGCGATCGGGGACGGCTCGAAGCTCCTCACCGCCTTCCAGAAGGACATGGCCGGGGAGTACCTGCGGCTGCTCCAGGAGCAGTACGGCATCAAGTCGACGCTCTCCGCGCAGAAGAACCTGACGCTGCCGGCGGCGGTGGGGGTGACGCTGCGGACCGCGCAGCCGGTGACGCCCGAGCCCTCGCCCACGGCGACCCCGGCCGCCCCGAGCGGCACGCCGTCGGGTAGCACCGGAACCCCGGAGGGCTCCGGCGCGTCGCTCTCACCGTCGGCCCCGCCTTCCGCGTCCACCTCGCCGACCACCAAGCGACGTCCGTCGACCGGACCCACCAAGACCACGCCAGGGACAGGAGCAGCCAGACCGTGATTGCCGTACTGGGTCTTGTGATCGGGGTGGTCGTCGGCCTCTTCGTCCAACCCGAGGTGCCGGACGCCGTTGTGCCCTACCTGCCGATCGCGGTGGTGGCTGCGCTGGACGCAGTGTTCGGTGGCGTTCGGGCGATGCTCGACGGGATCTTCAACGACAAGGTGTTCATCGTCTCGTTCCTGTCGAACGTGGTGGTCGCGGCACTGATCGTGTTCCTCGGTGACCAGCTGGGCGTCGGCTCGCAGCTCTCCACGGGCGTGGTCGTCGTCCTCGGCATCCGCATCTTCTCCAACGCGGCCGCGATCCGGCGCCATGTCTTCCGCGCCTGAGCCCGGCCGCGAGGCGGCGGAGGAGAAGCGGGAGCCTGCGGGAGCCGGGAAGGCCGCTGGGAAGCCGGACGAGAAGCCTCCCGCGAAGCCCGTCGAGGAGCCCGAGCCCGGGACGGACGGGGAGCCCGTCGGGGCGCAGGACGTGTCGGAACCGAAGTCTGACGCTAAGGCTGAACCTGAGGCCGGTCCGGTGTCCGAGCCGACGCTGCGGCTCACGAAGGCGGTCGAGCCGGCGCCGGAGGCTGAGCCCGCACCCGCGGCCGAGCCGGTGGCAGCGTCCGAGCCCGAAGCGGTGCCCGAGCCCGAAGCGGTGCCCGAGCCCGAAGCGGTGCCCGAGCGCGAAGCAGCAGAAGCCGCCGAGCAGCCGCCCGCCGTGGACCGGAGTGCCGGCCGGCGGCGGCTGAAGGCGGCGCTCTGGCCGCCGCGGCTGTCGCGCGGGCAGCTGGTGGTGGCGCTGCTGCTGTTCTCGCTCGGCCTGGGGCTGGCGATCCAGGTGCGGTCGACCAACGACCACCACAGTCAGCTGCGCGGGGCGCGCCAGGAGGACCTGGTCCGGATCCTCGATGAACTGGACAGCCGTCAGCAACGTCTCCAGCAGGAGAAGGCGGAGCTGGAGCAGTCCCTGGCGAAGTTGGAGAACAGCTCCAACCAGGCCAAGGAGGCGCAGGAACAGACCAGGAAGAAGGTGACGGAGCTGGGCGTGCTCGCCGGCACCGTCAAAGCCACTGGTCCCGGCATCGTACTCACGGTCGATGATCCCCAAGGGCAGGTGAAGGCAGATATGCTGCTGGACACCCTGCAAGAACTTCGAGCGGCGGGGGCGGAGGCGATTCAGATCAACGATGTGCGCGTGGTGGTCAACACCTACTTCACCGACCTGTCGGCCGGTGGGGTGCAGATCGACGGGAAGAAGGTCTCGCAGCCCTACCGGTTCACGGTCGTGGGGAACCCGCAGGATCTGACACCCGCGCTGAACATCCCGGGAGGTGTCGTCCGCACGCTGGAGAGCCACCAGGCGCGGGCGACGATCACCCAGCAGCAGAAGGTGGTCGTGGACGCCCTCGTGGACCCGAAGTCGCCGCAGTACGCCAAGCCGGCTTCGAAGTGACGGGGCGCCCGACGAACGGCCCGTCAAGGGCGGGCGGCACCCGCCGCGGGGCGCCGCCGTCACATGGGCGAGACTGGTTCGCACCGGTACGCTCCGGAGCGACAACCGCAGTACCGGCGGCCGCAGGACTGGCAGCCGCAGCACCAACAGCCACAGCATCAACAACCGCAGCACCACCGGCCGGAGTGCCACTCCGGCGGGCCCGAGCCGCAATGACCGGGCTCGCAGCATGTCCGAGGTTCTCACCCTGCCCCGCGGGCGGGTCTGTCACACGCAAGGGGATTCGCCCGTGAGTTTCTTCTCGAAGTTGTTCGGTCGCAACAAGGGCCGCGACGCGGCCGCCGTCGAGGCGCCGACCGCTCGCCACCGCCGTCCGGAGGACGAGCCCGCCGTGCCCGGCATGCGACCCGCCCCCGAGTCCGGCCCGTACGCCGGGCAGCAGCTGTACCGGGACGGCGGCGCCGCCCAGTACGTGGGGAATCCGGCGGGCTACGGCGCGTCGGTTGACCCCTCCGGCGAGCCGCGCATAGGTTTCCCGTCAGGACCCTCAACCTCTGGTGGAGGGTTTGCTCCGGACCCGTACGCCGGGCACAACCCGTCGGGTGTGCCGCGCCAGGAGGCTGTGAACATGGCTGGCCCCACTCCGTGCCCCAGGTGCGGCAACCGGAACCCGGCCGCGGCCCGGTTCTGCTCCAACTGCGGTACGGCGCTGCGCGGCGGCCTGCTCCCGGAGGGGGCGGCGGAGACCACGTCGACCATCTCCATCTCCGGCCTGGAGTCGTACGATCCGAGCGCCACGACCGGCACCAGCACCGGCGCCACGCCGGCGCTGTCGGCCGAGGTGCTGTCGGCGATCGACGCGCTGCCGCCGGGCTCGGCCCTGCTGATCGTGCAGCGCGGTCCGAACTCGGGCAGCCGCTTCCTGCTGGACTCGGACGTCACCACGGCGGGACGTCACCCGCAGGGTGACATCTTCCTGGACGACGTCACGGTCTCCCGCCGCCACGTGGAGTTCCGCCGCACCCAGGCCGGCTTCAGCGTCGCGGACGTGGGCAGCCTCAACGGCACCTACGTGAACCGGGAGCGGATCGACGAGGTGTCGCTGAACAACGGCGACGAGGTGCAGATCGGGAAGTACCGGCTGGTGTTCTTCGCCGGCCACAACCGGGGGTACTGAAAACGACGCAGGCAGGAGCCCGAGTGAACACGAATACCCCTTCCTCTTCTCTCGGGGCGGCCACCCCAGCCCCGTCCGGTCCGCAGGCGGACCGCGGCGGGCGCGGGGTGGTCGCGGGCCCGCGGCAGCCGCTCAGGCCGGAGCGGCCGGCCGGGCGCCGGCGCGGCGGTGACGAACTGCTGAGCATCGGCGCGGTGCTGGCCTTCCTGCGCGACGACTTCCCCGAGGTCACCATCTCCAAGATCCGCTTCCTGGAGGCGGAGGGGCTGGTCGAGCCGCAGCGCACGCCCTCGGGGTACCGCAAGTTCAGCCCGGCCGACGTCGAGCGGCTGGCCTACGTCCTGCGCATGCAGCGGGACCACTACCTCCCGCTGCGGGTGATCCGCGAGCACCTGGACGCCATCGAACGCGGGGAGAGCCCGCCCGCGCTGCCCCCCGCCGACGCCAGGCCCGGGCCGCTGGAGGAGGCGGACCGGGAGCTGGTGGCCTCGGGCGAGGTGCCGTCCGGGGTCCGGCTGGGGCGCGCCGAGCTGCTGGCGGCGGCCGAGGCCGGGGAGCGGGAACTCGCCGAGTGGGAGGCCTACGGGCTGGTCGTCCCGGGCTCGGACGGCGGGTACGACGGCGAGGCGCTCCAGGTGGCCAGGCTGGTCGCGGAGCTCGGCCGGTACGGGCTGGAGCCCCGGCACCTGCGGGCCATGAAGGCGGCGGCGGACCGCGAGATCGCGCTGGTGGAACAGGTGGTGGCACCGTTGCGCCGGCACCGGAACCCGCAGACCAGGGCACACGCGGAGGCCACCGCACGGGAGCTGGCGACGCTGTCGGTACGGCTGCACGCGGCGATGGTCCAGGCCGGTCTGCGGACCCGCGGGTAGCGGTCGTGACCGGCTCGCGGCGTCGGGTGCACCGCGCTGACCAGCGGCGTCGGCCCTGCGCTTTCATATCCGGGAGCGGAGCCATAGGGTTGCCTGTGTGAATGAGCTCGACGTCGTGGGTGTCCGAGTGGAGATGCCTTCCAACCAGCCGATCGTGCTGCTTCGGGAGGTCGGGGGAGATCGCTACCTGCCGATCTGGATCGGCCCCGGCGAGGCGACCGCGATCGCCTTCGCCCAGCAGGGCATGACGCCGGTGCGCCCGCTGACGCACGACCTGTTCAAGGACGTCCTGGAGGCGCTCGGCCAGCAGCTCACCGAGGTCCGGATCACCGACCTGCGGGAGGGTGTGTTCTACGCCGAGCTGGTGTTCGCCGGCGGGGTCGAGGTGAGCGCCAGGCCGTCCGACGCCATAGCGCTGGCACTGCGCACCGGCACGCCGATCTACGGGAGCGAGGAGGTGCTCGCCGAGGCGGGCATCGCGATCCCGGACGAGCAGGAGGACGAGGTCGAGAAGTTCCGCGAGTTCCTCGACCAGGTGTCGCCCGAGGACTTCGGGGGCAGCGGTCCGCAGTAGCGGGGACCGTCCGATCGGCTATTTGACCCGCCCGTTTTGCCAAAAATCAGCCACCTACCCACACTAGGGGCACGAAAAACCACTCTCCTGAGTGATGTGGTTTGTCTGACCCGGCGTGGCGATCGTTGACGGGTCATAGGGGACTGCCTACCGTCAGGAGTGGCTGTCCGGGGAGCCGATGCCCGCAGTCGGGTTGCCCGCAGCACGAGTGGACGGAGGCAGGCATGAGCAGCACCGGCGATGACGCGGCCGTGGGAGGCCGGTGCGCCGTGCACATGCCGCGCACCGCTCGCACCGTCACGGATCTGCCCCGGGTGGGCAGGTTCCCGGCCGTACAACCGGGCCAGCCCGCGATCGAGCGGCTGGCCCCGACATCGGAACTGCTCGGCTTCCGCGGCCCGACGGCCTGCGCGGCGGCTGGCATCACCTACCGCCAGCTGGACTACTGGGCCCGTACCGGACTGCTGGAGCCCAGCGTCCGTACGGCGTACCCGTCGACCAGCCAGCGGCTGTACAGCTTCCGCGACATCCTGCTGCTGAAGATCGTGAAGCGGTTGCTCGACGCGGGCGTCTCGTTGCAGAACATCCGGGTGGCCGTCGCCCACCTCCAGGCCGCCGACCCGGCGGCCCTGGCCGGGATGACGCTGCTGTGCGACGGCGCGACGGTGTACGAGTGCTCCACGCCGCAGCAGGTGGTGGACCTGCTGAAGGGCGGTCAGGGGGTCTTCGGCATCGCGGTGGGAGCGGTCTGGCGGGAGCTGGAACTCACCCTCGGGCGGCTGCACGCCGAGCGCACCGACACGGGCGAGACGCTGGTCGGGCACGACCCGGGTGACGAACTGGCGCAGCGCCGCAACCGGGCGGTCTGACGAGGCGTTCGACGGGGCCGCGGGCCCGGACGGGGAACCGTTCGGGCCCGCGGCCCCGTCGTGTTGCCTGGTTGACGTGATCGAGGGAGGGCACGTGGGGATCGGCACCGGGATATCGGGGTTGCTGCGGCGCAGGGCCGGGCTGCTGGGGGCACGGCTGCGTGGGCGGCGGACGCAGCGCAGGGTGTTCCAGGCCGGGACGGTGCTCTGCTCGCTGGCGCTGGCACCGAGCGCCTGGGTGTGGTTCTCCGCCGGGGACCGGGTGGGCACGGTGGAGAGCGCGCCGCCCGCGCCGGTCGCGGTGGTCTTCGGCGCCGGGCTGGACCAGGGCAGGCCCTCGCCGTACCTGGAGCACCGGCTGGTCGCGGCGCTGGACCTGTACCGGGAGGGGAAGGTGCGGGCGATCCTGGTGACCGGGGACAACGGGCGGGCCGCGTACTCCGAGCCCGACGCGATGTACACCTACCTGACCCAGCACGGGGTGCCCGAGGACCGGGTGGTCCGGGACTACGCGGGCTTCGACACCTGGGACTCCTGCACCAGGGCGCGCCGGATCTTCGGGGTGGACCACGCGGTGCTGGTGAGCCAGGACTTCCACGTCCGCCGGGCGTTGGCGCTGTGCGAGGCGGCGGGCATCCGCTCGTACGCGGTCGGGGTGCCGGAGCTGCACGACGCGACCTGGCTGTACGGCGGGCTGCGGGAGGTGGCCGGGGCCGGCAAGGCGGCGGCCAACGCCTGGCTGCGGCCGGACCCGGTGTTCCTCGGGCCCGAGGAGGACGGCATCCCGAAGGCGCTGGCGGAGGCCGCGGGGAAGTAGCGCCTGGGGCCGGCCGGTGGGCGTCCGGCCGGGTTCGTACGCACTGTCGGACCCGTACGCGATGATCGGCGGGTGCGATCTCTGCCGAGCATCATCCACCTCGACATGGACGCCTTCTTCGCGGCGGTGGAGCAGGCGGCCAAGCCGAGCCTGCGCGGCAAGCCGGTGGTCGTCGGCGGGCTCGGCGGGCGCGGGGTGGTCTCCACGGCCTCGTACGAGGCACGGAAGTTCGGGGTGCACTCGGCGATGCCGATGGCGCAGGCGCGCCGGCTCTGCCCCAACGCGGCCTACCTGTCGGGGCGGTTCGAGGCCTACCGGCAGAACAGCGAGATCGTGATGGGGCTGCTGCGGCAGCTGTCCCCGCTGGTGCAGCCGCTCAGCCTGGACGAGGCCTTCGTGGACCTGGAGGCAGGTCCGTACGGTCCGGCGCTGCTGGAGGCGGACCACGGGACCGGCGAGCGGCTGGTGCTCGCGCTGGCGGAGGACCTGCGGGCGGACATCGAGCGGCTGACCGGGCTGACCGGCTCGGTCGGTGCGGCCGGTTCCAAGCTGATGGCCAAGATCGCCTCCGAACAGGCCAAGCCGGACGGGCTGGTCATGGTCGAGCCCGGGCAGGAGCGGGCCGTGCTCGGCCCGATGCAGGTGCGGGCGCTGCCGGGGATCGGCCCGGCCACCGAGCAGGTGTTGCGCCGGGCCGGGCTGAACACGGTGGCCGACCTCGCGGAGGCGGGGGAGGCGGAGCTGGTGCAGCTGGTCGGGCGGGCGCACGGCGCCGGGATCTTCCAGATGTCCATGGGGCTGGACGACCGGCCGGTGATCGCGGACCAGGACGCCAAGTCCGTGTCGGTGGAGGACACCTACGAGGTGGACCTGGCCGACCGGGACCGGGTGCTGCGCGAGGTGGAGGCGCTGGCCGGCAGGTGCGTGCGGCGGCTGCGGGCGGCCGCGCGCTCGGGGCGGACGGTGGTGCTCAAGGTCCGGCGCTTCGACTTCTCGACGCTGACCCGCTCGGAGACGCTCGGCGGGCCCACCGACGACGAGGCGGTGATCACCGCGACCGCGCGCCGGCTGGCCGAGCAGGTGGACATCACCGGCGGGGTCCGGCTGCTCGGCGTGGGGGTCACCCAACTCGCCGACTACACGCAGGAGGACCTGTTCGCCCAGGTGCTGCGGGAGGAGGCCGCGGAGCAGGCGGAGGCGGTGGCCGGGACGGAGCAGGCCGAGGAGGAGCCGGAGGCCGTCGTGGTGCGCCGCTGGATGCCTGGACAGGACGTCCGGCACGAGGAGTTCGGACCGGGGTGGGTGCAGGGCAGCGGCGTCGGGAGGGTCACCGTACGGTTCGAGACGCCGTGGAGCGGGCCGGGGCGGGTGCGGACCTTCGCGGTGGACGACCCGGCACTCGAACCGTCCGGGGCGCTGCCGTTGCGCCGGGGCCAGGGCGGGGACGAGGACGGTCCGGCGGCGGGGGACGGCGGGGCCGATCGGCCGGACCGCGGGCACTGAGACGCGAAAGCGGCCCCGCCCGGTGGGGGAGTACCGGGTGGGGCCGCATCACCGTGCCGGTCCCCGTACGTTCGTGATGCCCTCACGGCGTACGGAGGCCGGGCCCCGCGCCCTGTCCCTGAGCGCGGGGGCCGGACGCCTCGTCAGGCGTCGGTCTTGACCAGCTCGGGGCTGGAGTCCTGCTTGGCCGAGCCGCCGACGACGGTCGGGGTGGCGGCCGACTTGACGCCGCGGATCAGGAACGGGACGACGCCGGCGACGACGCAGACGACGGCCGCGGTCCAGAACGCGTGCTTGTAGGCGTCCAGGGTCGGGAAGGAGAACGGGATCTGCGGCGGCAGCTTCATGGTGTCGCCGGTCAGGATGGCGGCCATGACGGCGGTGCCGATCGCGCCGCCGACGGTGCGCAGCACGGCGTTCATGCCGTTGGCGATGCCGCTCTGCTCGGCCGGGACGGCGCCGTTGATGTAGGCCGGCATCGCGGAGAACGCGAGGCCGATGCCGAGGCCGAAGATCGCCGAGGCGGTGTAGATGTCGGCCTCGTGGCTGTGGCGCACGGCCAGGTAGGCCATCGCGACGGCGCCGAGGACGCCACCGAGGACCAGCGGCAGGCGCGGGCCGCGGCGGCCGATCAGCAGGGCGCCGAGCGGGGCGGCGACCATCGAGCCGAGGGCGGACGGCAGCAGCATGATGCCGGCGTGCAGCACGGTGGCGGTGAAGCCGTAGTGGGTCAGCTTCTCCGGGGTCTGGGCGAAGTTGCTGATGACCATGAAGGAGCCGTACATGCCGAAGCCGATGAGCAGGCCGGCCAGGTTGGTGAACGCGACGGCCGGGCGGGACATCATCTTCATGTCCACCAGCGGGTGCGCGACCCTGGTCTCGATGATCCCCCAGACCAGGGCGACCACGGCGGCGACGGCGAACAGGCCGAGGGTCTTGGTGGAGGTCCAGCCCCAGTGGTTGCCCTGGCTGACCGCGACCAGCAGGGCGGAGAGCCAGCCGGCCAGGGTGAGGGCGCCCAGCGGGTCGGCGCCGCCCTCCTTGTCGGTGACCGGGTCGGACGGGACGCGGAAGGCGACCAGGGCGACCGCGAGCAGGCCGAAGAGCAGGCCCATCCAGAAGATCGACTTGTAGCTCCAGTGCTCCAGCAGCAGGCCGGTGGCGACCAGGCCGAGGCCGGAGCCGACGCCCATCGAGGCGCTGATGGCGGCGACGCCGCCGGTCACCTTCTGCTTGGGCAGCTCGTCACGGACGATGCTGATCGCCAGCGGCAGGACGCCACCGCCGGCGCCCTGGAGGACACGGGCGACGACCAGCCAGGTGAAGGAGTGGGTGCTGACCGCCAGGGCCGAACCGGCGACCAGGCCGGCCAGCGAGATCAGCAGCATCGGCTTGCGGCCCCGGAGGTCGCCGAAGCGGCCCAGCAGGGGAGTCAGCACGGCTGCGGAGAGCAGGTTGGCGGTCATCAGCCAGGTGATGCTGGACGCCGAGACGTCCAGTTCCTTGGCCAGCGAGGGCAGGATCGGGACGACCGCGGTCTGCACCACGCTGAACGACAGCATCGCCAGGATGAGGGCCGGCAGGACCCGGGCGCTGCTCTGCTTCTCGGCCGCGGTGGTGGGCTGTGGTGCCTCACTCACGGTTGCTTCCTCCCGTACATAGTGAATGAACTGAAGTAACTTTGCAGTGGATACTTCAGAGTGTCAAATATCGACTGGTTAAGACTTGGCAAAGCCGAAGGGTCGGGTACGCGACAAGGGCCCCGGACGGTTGTCCGGGGCCCTTGTCGCGCGCGGGTGCGGTCAGACGAGTGGCCGCAGTGAGGCCGGGCGGGGTGAGTCGGGGGACGGGGTGCTGCGGGACACGGCGTCGGGGGGCGGGGAGGCAGAGGCGGGGGTGGTGGTGTCGTGGACCTCGACCTGCTCGCGGCGGAGTTCGTCCCGGATCACCTCCTCGGTCGTGTAGCGCTCGACGACCAGGCGGACCCGCTCGATGGGGGCGAGGAACTTGCGGACCACCGGGTGTTCCTCACGGAGGGTGACCTCCTCGACGGCCTCGGCGATGTCCTTCTCGGTGAGGGTGGCGCGCTCGGCGTCGCTGACCGGCATCCGTTCGACCCGGACGCGCTCGCGGACCACCGGTACGCGGCGCTCGACCTGTTCGGTCGTCACGTACTTGCGCAGCTTCGCGGTGCCCAGGGTGCGCCAGTCGGTGGTGATCTCCAGTCGCTCCTCGCGGCAGGTGATCTCGACCGGGCCGCTGAGGGCGGTCGAGGCGGGGCCGGTGCTCGTGACGTTCGTGGTGGTCGTGGCTGCCGCCGTCGGGGCGGGGGTGGGAGCGGGCTGCGACTGGGGTTTCGGTTCCGCGGTGGGCGCGGCAGGTGCGCCAGGTGTGGTGGAGGTGGTGGCCTCGGGGGTGCTGAGGGTCCGCATGTCGTCCTCCGGGGCGGTCCTGGCGGTGTCCGCGGCGGTGGACGCGAACGGGATGACGGCCGGCTTGGCCGGGGCGGGTTCTGGCGAGCGCTCGGCGGTGTGGAAGGTGAGCGACTTGGCCGGGGCCGCCGCGGCCGTCGTGGCGGCGGCCGCGGTGGTGCCGAACTCCAGGTCGGGCTGCTTGGGGCGGCTCCCGTTCTCGCCGTTCGGGCGGCCGTCCGCCGGTGTGTCGAGCCCGTAGTAGCGGTAGAGCTGGAGCTCCTGCGCGGGCGACAGGTGCTGGCCGACGCCGAAGTCCGGCGACTCCTTCACCAGTGACTTGTCGTACGGCACCCGGAGTTCGTCGCCGGCGAACTCGCTCGTGGTCAGCGGGACGAAGGCGTCCCGGCCGAAGATGCCGGTCCGGACCGCGGCCCACTCGGGCCGTCCGGTCGCGTCGTCCAGGTAGACCTCGTCGACCGTGCCGATCTTGTCTCCGTTGCGGTCGACGGCCTTGTGACCGATGAGGTCCCGGGGGTCGATGTCGGTCTGCACTCATGCCTCCAGTGCGCTGAGCCTGCGGAACTCCCGCAGGAAGGCGGCCGGAGCACCCGTTCCGTCCGCCACTTCACACCAAAAGCCATGAATCGGACGGGCGCGACCGGGGTGCGCCGGACGGGCTGCGCGCTGGACCGTCCGGGGGACGCGCGTAGATCTCAAGCGACCTGACGCACCCGTGATCGGGAGGTCTCCCGCTGGTACCCTGGGCGGCGACCGCAGAGCCCGCTCGGGAGAGTCTCCGACCGCGAAAACCGCTGGTCGGAGCGCCGAAGGAGCAACTCCTCCCCGGAATCTCTCAGGCATCCGTACCGTGTGGGGTAGGTCACTCTGGAAAGCAGGGCAGGACCGTCGGCATGGGAGCCGACGATCACCACCCTCACCGACGGTGCAAGCCGACGGGGCGCCCACAGCGCACCGTGCGGGTGAAGCTCTCAGGTCCCGATGACAGAGGGGGAGGCCTTTCGGGTCGCCCGCCCAGGCTGAGCCGCTGTCCGCAGCGGCGAAGGCCGGCCGGCGTGCGCACCCCCGCCGGTCCGTGACCAGGAGGCCTCGACCACCATGAACGCCCAGCCGAACGCGGGACGCCCCACCGGCGCCTCGACCCTCACCGAGCTTGAGCTGGCCAGCCCCTTCGAGAACCGCCACATCGGCCCCGACGCCGCCGCGCAGGAGAAGATGCTGGCGTCCGTCGGCTACGGCTCGCTGGACGAGCTCGCCGCCACCGCGGTGCCCGAGGCGATCCGCTCCATCACCGCCCTCGACCTGCCCGCGGGCCGGAGCGAGGCTCAGGTCCTCGCCGAGCTGCGCGAGCTGGCCGGCCACAACCAGGTGCTCCAGCCGATGATCGGCCTGGGTTACTACGGCACCTTCACCCCGCCGGTGATCCTGCGCAACGTCATGGAGAACCCGGCCTGGTACACCGCGTACACCCCGTACCAGCCGGAGATCTCGCAGGGCCGCCTGGAGGCGCTGCTCAACTTCCAGACCCTGGTCTCCGACCTGACCGGCCTGCCGACCTCCGGCTCCTCGCTGCTGGACGAGGGCACCGCGGCCGCCGAGGCGATGGCGCTGGCCCGCCGCGTCACCAAGGTCAAGGGCGGCGTCTTCCTGGTCGACGCCGAGACCCTGCCGCAGACCGCCGCGGTGATCAACACCCGCGCCGTGCCGACCGGTGTCGAGGTCGTCGTCGCGGACCTGTCCGAGGGCATCCCGGCCGAGATCGCCGAGCGCGGCGTCTTCGGCGTGCTGCTCCAGTACCCCGGCGCCACGGGTGTGGTCCGCGACCTCGCCCCGGTGATCGAGCAGGCGCACGGCCTGGGCGCGATCGTCGCCGTCGCCGCCGACCTGCTCGCGCTGACCCTGCTCAAGTCCCCGGGTGCGCTGGGCGCCGACATCGCCTGCGGCACCTCGCAGCGCTTCGGCGTGCCGATGGGCTTCGGCGGCCCGCACGCCGGCTACCTGTCGGTGCGCGCCGAGTACGCCCGCTCGCTGCCGGGCCGCCTGGTCGGCGTCTCCGTCGACGCCGACGGCAACCGCGCCTACCGCCTGGCGCTGCAGACCCGCGAGCAGCACATCCGCCGCGAGAAGGCCACCAGCAACATCTGCACCGCCCAGGTGCTGCTCGCCGTGATGGCTTCCATGTACGCCGTCTACCACGGCCCGGACGGCCTGGCCGACATCGCCCGCCGCACCCACCGCTACGCCGCCGCTCTCGCCGAGGGCCTGCGGGCCGGCGGCGTGGAGCTGCTGCACGGCGAGTTCTTCGACACCGTCACCGCCGTCGTCCCGGGCCGCGCCGCCGAGATCGCCGCCACCGCCCGCGCCAACGGCATCAACGTCCACCAGGACGGCGCGGACCGGATCTCCGTCTCCACCGACGAGACCACCACCCGCGAGCACCTGGCCGGCGTCTGGGCCGCGTTCGGCGTCCCCGCCGTCGAGATCGCCGAGGCCGCCGGGGCGCTGCCCGCCGCGCTGCTGCGCGAGGACGAGTACCTGACCCACCCGGTCTTCCACAGTCACCGCTCGGAGACCGCCATGCTGCGCTACCTGCGCCGCCTGTCGGACAGGGACTACGCGCTGGACCGCGGCATGATCCCGCTGGGCTCCTGCACCATGAAGCTCAACGCGACCACCGAGATGGAGGCGGTGACCTGGCCGGAGTTCGGCCAGCTGCACCCCTTCGCGCCGATCGACCAGGCCCAGGGCTTCCTGACCCTGATCCGCCAGCTGGAGCAGCAGCTGGTCGAGGTGACCGGCTACGACGCCGTCTCGATCCAGCCGAACGCGGGCTCCCAGGGCGAGCTGGCCGGCCTGCTGGCCGTGCGCGCCTACCACCACGCCAACGGCGACACCCAGCGTGACGTCTGCCTGATCCCGTCCTCGGCGCACGGCACCAACGCGGCCTCCGCGGTGATGGCCGGCATGCGCGTGGTCGTGGTGAAGACCCTGGTCGACGGCGACGTGGACGTCGAGGACCTGAAGGCCAAGATCGAGCAGCACCGCGACAGCCTCGCCGTGCTGATGGTCACCTACCCGTCCACCCACGGCGTGTACGAGACCCAGATCACCGACATCTGCGCCCTGGTGCACGAGGCCGGCGGCCAGGTGTACGTGGACGGCGCCAACCTGAACGCCCTGGTCGGCCTCGCCAAGCCGGGCAAGTTCGGCGCGGACGTCTCGCACCTGAACCTGCACAAGACCTTCTGCATTCCGCACGGCGGCGGCGGCCCGGGCGTCGGCCCGGTCGCGGTGCGCGCCCACCTGGCGCCGTACCTGCCGAACCACCCGCTCCAGGCGGAGGCGGGCCCGGCCACCGGCGTGGGCCCGATCTCGGCCGCGCCGTGGGGCTCGGCGGCCATCCTGCCGATCTCCTGGGCGTACGTCCGGCTGATGGGCGGCGAGGGCCTCAAGCACGCGACCCAGGTCGCGGTGCTGAACGCCAACTACATCGCCAAGCGCCTGGCGCCGCACTTCCCGGTGCTCTACACCGGCCCCGGCGGCCTGGTCGCGCACGAGTGCATCATCGACCTGCGCCCGCTGACCAAGGAGACGGGCGTGACGGTGGACGACATCGCCAAGCGCCTGATCGACTACGGCTTCCACGCGCCGACGATGTCGTTCCCGGTGGCCGGCACGCTGATGATCGAGCCGACCGAGTCCGAGGACCTGCACGAGATCGACCGGTTCTGCGACGCGATGATCACCATCCGGGCCGAGGTCGACAAGGTCGGCTCGGGCGAGTGGCCGGCCGAGGACAACCCGCTGCGCAACGCCCCGCACACCGCCGCCACGCTGGCCGGTGACTGGGCGCACGGCTACTCGCGGCAGGAGGCGGTCTTCCCGGCGGGCGTGAACCCGGCGGACAAGTACTGGCCGCCGGTGAGCCGGATCGACGGCGCGTACGGCGACCGCAACCTGGTCTGCTCCTGCCCGCCCATGGACGAGTACGGCGTCTGACCGGACCGGACCCGAGGAGGTCCTGCTCGGACCGGCAGGGCCCCGGCGGAGTTTCCGCCGGGGCCCTGCCCGTTGCGCTCGTTCGTCGGCGGCTGCCCCCGCCGTACGGTCCGACCGGGTGGTCAGGCCGCGTGGGCGACGGGGCGGCGCGGGGCGATCACCCGGCCGTCGGGCAGCAGTTCTCCGGTGTCCTCGAAGAGGACGACGCCGTTGCAGAGCAGGCTCCAGCCCTGCTCCGGGTGGCGGGCCACCGACGCGGCCGCCTCACGGTCCTCCGACTCGGCCGACGGGCACTCAGGACGGTGCTGGCACATACGCGTACCCTCGCTTCGCTTCGCGATCCTCCCCGTGATGCGGACGCCGGAGGTCGGGCCGTCCGGAGCCGCCGCGGTAGTCGGATCCTGTCCGCACGCCGGCCAAGTGTGGACCGGCGCTCAAGTGGGTAGGACAGGGGGTCCTTCCACGCTGGTTCCCAGTGTCGGCATCTGCGGACCCGCGCGCAGGGATTTCGTGACATGCGCCACAACTCCCGGGCATAGATCACCCGTTCAGGTGGGACAGCGGGGAAATGGCGCACCAGTGGGTCAGTCGGGACATGGCCCGTTGGGGCCATGGCGGATGGCTCGTCCAGGTGGGTGCCGTTCGGGTGAGGAACGCGGGGGCGGGCGCGCGGGCACGGCTGAGGGCCGCCGGGCGGGTGGGCCCGGCGGCCGGTGGGGTCGCCGGGTCAGGAGGAGCCGAGCAGCAGCGGCCTGGCGAGCGGGGCGCGGGCGAGCAGCGGCAGCAGTTCGGCGGCCGGGCAGGCGCGGTGCGCGGTGACGCCGAGTGGGGCCGGGGCCAGCGGGATCAGCAGGTCGGCGGTCGGATCGGTGTCGGGGCTGTGCAGCCAGAGCGCCGTGGCGTACTGGCCGGGGAAGGTCAGCAGCCGGGGCTGCCGGCGGGTCCTGGAGCCCTGGGCGAGCTGCCAGGCCTCGCGCAGGGCGCGGACCGTCGAGTCGAGGTAGGGGCCGGCGGTGAAGTGGGAGAAGGTGTGACCCTCGGCGCTCTGCACCACCTCGGCGGCGGCGGCGACCTCGGTGCCGTCCTTGATCAGGAAGCGCCAGCCGGTGCGGCGGGCGGCCGGGAGCTCCGGGCGCGGGCCGTTCAGGACGTACACCGCGAGCGGGTGGGCGGGGAGTAGGGGGCCGTTCGGACGGAGCAGTGCTGCGGCGGCGGGCTGGCGCAGTGCGGTCTCCGAGTCGAGCGCGCCCAGGACGGCGCGCAGGGCGCTCGGTGGGGGCTGGGGGGTTTGCAGGGTCATGGCGGGGTCCGCCTCTCCAAGCGAGATCGGCGTGCGAGTGCGGCATACCGGCATGGCGCGGCGACGCGTCCACGGTGACGGGCCTGGCCGTGTCCGGTTGTGCAGGATCGCGGTGCCGGCGCGGTCGCCGCCGTCGACGAGGCTCCGGGGTTCCGGAGCTTCGGGGCAAAGGCGGACCGGCCGGGGGCTGGCGAGATTCGAACAGATGCGCAGGGTGACCTGTTTATCACAGGCAGTGGCGTCGGGCAAGTCCACAGTTCTACTGATTCTCCGTCAGATGCCTTGCAATGCAAGCCAGTAGGCGCATTCGGGTATCGATCTTCGGGGTGGGCATCATGCTTGCACGGTCGGTCGACCGGGTGCTCGACGGGGTGGCTCTGGAGGAGGGGACCGTGGGCGAGAAGGTCGTGGCGACTCGGGCGGAACTGGCGGACCGGCAGCTGTACCGGCGCAAGCTCCAGACCTGCCTCGAAGCGCTCGGACGGATGCTCGGGGAGGACCGCTTCGACCGGCCGCGGGCGGTGATGGGCCTGGAGATCGAGCTCAACCTGGCCGACGAGCAGGGCCTGCCGGCCATGAACAACGCCCAGGTGCTGAGCGCGATCGGCTCCAGCGACTTCCAGACCGAGCTGGGCAAGTTCAACATCGAGGTCAACATCACCCCGCACCGGCTCTGCGGACACGTCTTCGAGGAACTGCGCGAGGAGATCGACACCGGGCTGCGCTACGCCGACCGGCGGGCGGCCGAGGCGGGCGCCAGGATCGTCATGGTGGGAATCCTGCCGACCCTGGAACACGCCCACACCGGGCTGGACGCGATGAGCCACAACCAGCGGTACAGCCTGCTCAGCGACCAGATCCTGGCCGCTCGCGGGGAGGACATCGCGCTGGACATCGAGGGGGTCGAGCACCTCCAGCTGGAGTCGATCACCATGGTGGCCGAGGCCGCCGCGACCTCGCTCCAGCTGCACCTCCAGGTGACCCCGGAGCGGTTCTCCTCGGTGTGGAACGCGGCCCAGGCGCTCTGCGGGCCGCAGCTCGCGCTCGGCGCCAACTCGCCGTTCCTGTTCGGGCGGGAGCTGTGGCGGGAGACCCGTCCGGTGCTCTTCCAGCAGGCCTGTGACACCCGTACGGCGGAGCTCAAGGCGCAGGGGGTGCGCCCGATCACCTGGTTCGGCGAGCGCTGGGTGGACTCGGCGTACGACCTGTTCGAGGAGAACCTGCGGTACTTCCCCGCGCTGCTGCCGATCTGCGACGACGAGGACCCGATGAAGGTGCTGTCCTCGGGCGGTGCGCCCAGGCTCGCCGAGATGAGGCTGCACAACGGCACCATCTACCGCTGGAACCGCCCGGTGTACGACGTCGCGGGCGGGATCGCGCACCTGCGGGTGGAGAACCGGGCCCTGCCGGCCGGGCCGACGGTGGCCGACACCCTGGCCAACGCCGCCTTCTACTACGGGCTGGTGCGGGTGCTCGCCGAGCAGCCCAGGCCGGTCTGGACCCGGCTGCCGTTCGAGCGGGCCGACGAGAACTTCCGGCAGGGCGCCCGGTACGGCATCGACGCGGTGTTCCAGTGGCCCCGCCAGGGGCGGGCCGGCCGCGGCGGCGGGCTGCAGACGGTGTCCGCCGTCGACCTGGTGCTGAACGAGCTGCTGCCGATGGCCCACCAGGGCCTCGACGAGTGGGGTGTGGAGCCCGCGGACCGGGACCGCTACCTGGGCATCATCGAGCAGCGCTGCCTGCGCCGCACCAACGGCGCGACCTGGCAGGCCGCGACCTTCCACCGGCTGCGCGAGCAGTACGGGATGGACCGGCCGGCCGCGCTCGCGGCGATGACCAGGCGCTACGCCGAGCACATGCGCGGCGGCGAGCCGGTGCACACCTGGCCGGTGGGCTGAGACCTCCCCGCCGGGGCGCTGCGGCGGCTGTGTCAGGATGATCGCTCCGGCGGTCGGCCGACGGCCGGAGCGACCGCCCGTCCGCTGGAGCCCCCGTGACCACCGTCCCGACCGCGCCGGAGACCGCGAAGCCCACCCGTCGGCTGCTCGGCGCGGAGCTGCTGATCGTCCTGGGCCTCTCCCTCGGGGCGAGCGGGATCAGTGCGCTGATCAGCTTCACCGGCTCGCTCACCGAACCGCTCAAGCTCGGCCAGCAGGTCGCCACGCTGAACGGCTCGCGGGCGCCGGGGCGGCCCTGGCTGGACCTGGTGTGGCAGCTGTACTACATCGGGCGCGGGCTGATGCCGGTGGTGCTGGTCGGCTACCTGCTGGTGCGCGAGGGCGTGGCGCTGCGGGTGCTGGGCTTCGACCTCGGGCAGAAGCTGCGCGACCTGGGCCGGGGCGCCGCCGTCGCGGCCGCCATCGGCGGGTCGGGGCTGGCGCTCTACCTGGCCTCGCAGGCGGCCGGGTACAACCTGACGGTGGCGCCGTCCGGGCTGCCGGACGTGTGGTGGCGGGTGCCGGTGCTGCTGCTGTCGGCCTGGCAGAACGCCGTCCTGGAGGAGGTCCTCGTCCTCGGCTACCTGCTGCGCCGGGTGCGGCAGCTGGGGTGGTCCTGGCCGGTGGCGGTGGCGGCGAGTTCGGTGCTGCGCGGCTCGTACCACCTGTACCAGGGGGTCGGCGGGCTGGTCGGCAACATGGTGATGGGCGTGGTGTTCTGCCTGCTGTACCGGCGTTGGGGGCGGGTGATGCCGCTGGTGGTGGCGCACGCGCTGATCGACACGGTGGCCTTCGTCGGGTACGCCCTGCTGGCCGGGCACGTCAGCTGGCTGCCGACCCCTTGACCGACAGCGCCTGGCCGCGCGGCGGGCGGGCGAGCAGCCGGTCGACGTGCCGGCGCTCCAGGCCCTGACCGGGGTCGACGGGCAGCAGCAGGCGGTCCCGGCGCCACTGGGAGCGGCGGACCAGCCGCGGTGGGATGACGTCGTCCACCCAGGCGAACGGGCGCCCCTCGGCGTAGCGCAGCAGCGGGGCCCACTTTGCGGCGGAGAAGAGCTCCATCAGCGGGACGCGCGGGTCGCCCGGCTGGGGGGCGTAGCCGGTGAAGGTGACCACGGGGAGCGGGTCCAGGCCGATCGCCGGGGCGATGTGGGTGTTCGCGTGGGTCTCCCAGGTGGTCGCCCACACCAGGTCGTACGTGCGGGCGAGTTCGCGCAGCCAGGCGCCGTGCCGGGCGGAGAGCAGGACGGTGTAGCCGAACATGGTGTGGGCGTCGAACCCGGCGTCCGGATGCGGGCAGACCGGGTTCAGGACGCCGTCGACGTCCAGGAACAGCAGTGGCTTCGGCACCGGTGGCCCCCAGAGACAGTGGTGTTTCCTGACTGTTCGGACGACCCGCGCGCACCTCCGGTTGCTCATGAGGGGTGGGCGCACGCGGGGCGCACAGGGGCTCACGGCGCGGGCGCGGGCTCGCTGACGGACACCGGTGCGTCGGTCGTGCTCCGCCGGCTCAACCGGCGCACCTGCGGTTCCAGCAGGACGACCGCGCTGAGCACCAGGCAGATGACGGCGCACGCCCAGAGCGCGCCGGACAGGCCGAGCGCCACCGCGGCGGGCCCGGCCAGCGCGGTGCCGACCGGGGCCAGCGAGTAGGAGCCGAGTTCGTCGTAGGCGCTGACCCGGGAGAACATCTCCTCGGGTATCTCCTGCTGGAGCGCGACCATCCAGTTGACGCCGAAGACGGTGACGCCGACGCCGGACAGGAACATCGCGACGACCAGCAGCGGCAGCGGCACCTCGGCGGCGAGGGCGAGGGCGGGCACGCCGAACAGGAAGACCCCCCAGTTGCCGACCAGCAGGATCCGGCGGGGCCGCCAGCGGGTCATCAGCACGCCGGTGGCCACCAGCCCGACGCCGTAGGCGGACATCGCCAGGCCCCAGGCGCCCGCGCCGCCGAGCCGCTCCTTGGCGGCGGTCGGACCGTACACCGACTCGACCGCGTTGATGCAGGCGACCAGGACGGAGAACTGGAGCACGATCACCCAGAGCCAGCGGCGGGAGGCGAACTCCCGCCAGCCCTCGCGCAGATCGCGCAGCATGCCGCCGCCGGAGGGCACCGGGCCCTTCTCCGGCTCCAGGAAGTAGCGGAGCGCGGCGGCGGCCAGGAAGCAGAGGGCGTCCAGGGCGAGCACCCAGCCGGGGCCGACGGCGGCGGTGAGCGCGCCGCCGAGGGCCGCGCCGCCGATCTGGGAGGCGTTGAGGCCCATCCGGAAGACCGCGAAGGCGCGGGCGGCGTGCTCCTTGGGGACGGCCTGCATGATCATGCCGCCGGAGGCGGGCGAGTACAGGGCGTAGCCGGCCCCGCCGGCCGCGGAGAGCACCATCATCTGCCAGAACCGGACGTCCCCGGTCAGCACCAGGGCGGCCAGGACGGCCTGGGAGACGCCGCTGAACACGTTGGCGGCGACCATGATCAGGTGGCGCGGCAGCCGGTCGGCGAGGGTGCCGCCGACCACCATGAGCAGCACGGTGGGCACCAGTCGGGCGGCGGTGACGTAGCCGACCTCGGTGGTGGTGCCGCCGTTGCCGAGCACGGCGAAGGCGGTGGCGATGGGGGCTCCGGCGTTGCCCAGGCCGCTGATCACGGTGGCGGCGGTCTGGATGCGGAAGTTGCGGCTCGCCCAGGCGAAACGGCGGGGGGAGGAGGGTGGGGTGGTCGGCACCCGGTGACTATGCCGAAGGGTCGTACGGCTGTCCATACGGTTTTCGTACCGGCACCCCGGAACGGGGGTGTCAGCCGAGGTGGCCCCAGAGGAAGGCGAGCGTGCGGCGCCAGGCGATCCGGGCCTGGAGCGGGTCGTGGGTGCCGATCAGGTTCTCGTCGTTCATGAAGGCGTGCCCGGCCGGGTAGAAGTGGATCTCCGGACGGACGTCGGTGGCCTCGCCGATCCGGATCGCCGCCTCGTCCACGGCGGCCATCGGGATCGAGCCGTCCAGCTCGCCGAAGTGGCCGAGCACGTGGGCGGTCAGACCGCGGTAGTCGAAGTCCGGGTCGGGCGGCAGGCCGTAGAACGGCACCACGGCGGCCACCTTGTCGCCGGCCCTGGCGGCCAGCAGCAGGGCGAAGCCGCCCCCCATGCAGAAGCCGACCACCCCGACCGCGTCGCCGACCACGCCGTCCAGCGCGAGCAGGTGGTCGACGGCCCCGGCGAGGTCCTCCACCGCCCGCTCGACCGGGAGCTCGCGCCTGAACCGGGCCGCCTCGGTGCCGTCGTGGGTGGTGGCGCCGCCGAACAGGTCGGGGGCGAGGACGGTGAAGCCCTCGGCGGCGAAGCGGTCGGCCACGTCGGCGATGTGCGAGGTGAGGCCCCACCACTCCTGCACCACCACCAGGCCGGGACCGACGCCCTGCGGCGGGCGGGCCAGGTAGCCGTGCGCCGTACGGCCGTTGCTCGGGAAGGTGACGTTCTGCCGGGAGCCGCCCTGGTCAGGCATGGCTTCCTCTCGGTGGGTCGGGCCGCGTGCGGCGGGGGTCGGCGGGGCGGTCCCGGTCAGCCCATCTCCTCCAGCGCCCGGCCCTTGGTCTCCTTGATGCAGAAGGCCACGAACGGGATGGAGAGCAGCGCGAAGGCCGCGTAGATGACGTACGTCGCCGAGAGGTTCCAGTCGGCGAGGTCGGGGAAGCTGACGGTGATCGCCCAGTTGGCGATCCACTGCGCCGAGGCGGCGACGGACAGGGCCAGCGCGCGGATCCGGTTGGGGAACATCTCGCCGAGCAGGACCCAGACCACCACGCCCCAGGAGAAGGCGAAGCAGAGCACGAAGACGTGCGCGGCGATCAGGGCGACGGTGGCGTGGGTGTTGTCCAGGGTGGCGGTGTCGCCGGTGCCGTGCCGGTAGGAGAACGCCCAGGCGGCGGTGGACAGCGCGGCCGCCATGCCGGCCGAGCCGGCCAGGGCGAGCGGCCTGCGGCCGATCCGGTCCACCAGGACCATCGCGATCACCGTGCCGATCACGTTGATGATCGAGGTGGAGAGGCTGATCAGCAGCGAGTCGGACTCGTTGATGCCGACCGACTGCCACAGGAAGGACGAGTAGTAGAAGATCACGTTGATGCCGACGAACTGCTGGAACACCGAGGCGCCGATGCCCACCCAGACGATCGGCAGCAGGCCGAAGCGGCCGCCCGTCAGGTCCTTGAGCCGGGGCTTGTGCGAGGACTCCAGCACCGTGCGGATCTCCGCCACCCTGGCGTCCAGGTCCACGCCCTCGCCCTCGACCTCGACCAGCACCTTGCGGGCCTGCGCCTCGCGGTGGTCGGCGATCAGGAAGCGCGGCGACTCCGGGATGGAGAGCGCCATCAGCCCGTACACCAGGGCCGGGATGGTCTCGACCCCGAGCATCCACTGCCAGGCCTGGATGCCGCCGAGGTGGCTGGTGGACTCGCCGCCGGCGGCCTGGTTGAGCGCCCAGTTGGCGAGCTGGGAGACGGTGATGCCGAGCACGATCGCCATCTGCTGGAAGGAGGCGAGCCGGCCGCGGTAGGCGGTCGGGGCGACCTCGGCGATGTAGGTCGGGGCGATCACCGAGGCGATGCCGATCGCGATGCCGCCGATCACGCGCCAGGTGGCGAGGGTCTGGATGTTCGGCGGGAACATCGAACCGAGGCCGCTGGCCGCGAACAGCACGGCGGCCAGCAGCATCGTGCGCACCCGGCCGAGGCGGTCGGCGAGCCGGCCCGCGATCACCGCGCCCGCCGCCGAGCCGAGCAGCGCGATCGCCACCACGAAGGCGGTGGTGCCGTTGCCCACCGCGAAGTGCCGCTGGATGCCCGTCACGGCGCCGTTGATCACCGCGCTGTCGTAGCCGAACAGGAAGCCGCCCATGGCCGCGGCCGCCGAGATGAACACCACGTGGCCGAGGTGGGCCTCTCCGGTCGCCCGATGGCTGTTGACTGAGGACACACGCGCTCCCGGGGGTGGACGGGCCCGCTCCGACGCCGAGTGGGCAGGGCTCGTCTCACATTCGAGCAGCGCGGCGGCCGACCTGCCCGAGTTGGCGACCGATCGGGTGACTCCGGGTCAGTCGGCGGCGCGCGGGTGGTCGGTGCGCCGGTCCGCACCGCGCGGGTGGTCGGTGCGGGGGGTGGTGTCCGAGGGGGCGGTGGCGCCCTCCGGTGCGGCGCCGGGCCCCGCGGTGCGCCGCCGGTGACGGCGGAGCAGCTGGGCGCGGGCGGCGGCGTACTGGTCACGGCCGCGCCCTCGTCCGTCGGCGCGCTCGGCGAGCCGGTCGGCGATCGCGTACTGCGCCTCGGCGGGCTTCTTGTCGTCGTACTTGAACTTGGCCCGCACCTCGTTCACGGTCAGCCGGAGCCCGCGCAGCCCGGGCAGCTGCCTGGCCAGCTCGCCCTCACCGGGCACCACCCGGACCTCAGGCGTCTCGGGCTGGAAGTGCGCCAGCTGGCGGTTGAGGATCTCCGCCTTGCCGGTGGCTGACTCCACCACCTCGGCGGTGCAGTGGAAGTGGACCGAGGCGTAGTAGCTGGTGGGCGTGCCCGGCGCGCCGCGCCAGTGCCCGGGGGCGAAGGCGTAGCCGTCGGTGACCGCGAGGGTGACCTGCGGGTCGGCCCTGACGGCGGCCAGCAGCGGGTTGGGCGCGGCCAGGTGGAGCAGGATCTCGCCGCGTTCGGCGTCCAGCAGGAAGTGCGTCGGGACCAGCACCGGGCCCTCGCCGGCGCCGCCGTTGGCCGCGAGCAGGCCGAAGTCGCGGCCCTCGGCCAGCCAGGCGCGCCACTCGTTCTCGTCGCCGCGGTCCCAGGATCTGATCAGCATGGGTGGACCTCCCGTCAGCGGGGGTAGCCGCGCAGGTGCGCGGGCAGCGGGACGGTGGTTCCGGGGTGCGGCTCGGGGGCGCCGTGCACGGTGGTGACCGGGATCAGGCCGGACCAGTGCGGCAGGCCGGCGTCCTCCGGGTCGTCGTCGGCGCCGTCGGCGCGGGTCTTGGCCGAGACCTCGTCCAGCTCCAGCCGGATGACGGCGGTGGCGGCGAGCTCCTTGGCGTCGGCCGGACGGATCTCGGCGGACCGGCCGGGCACCGCGTGGTCGACCAGGGCGGCCAGCGCGACGTCCCGTTCCCCGGCGTCGGTGACCTGGTGCGCGGTGCCGTGGGCGACCACCGAGCGGAAGTTCACCGAGTGGTTGAACGCGGACTTGGTCAGCACCAGGGCGTCGACCAGGGTGACCGTGACGCAGACCGGCATGCCCTGCTCGCCGGAGGCGTTGCGCAGCGGGCGGCTGCCGGTGGAGCCGTGGAGGTAGAGCCGGCTGCCGACCCGGGCGAAGATCGTCGGCAGGACGACGGGGGCGCCGTCGACGACGAAGCCGAGGTGGCAGACGTACGTGCTGTCGAGGATGGCGTGGATCGCCTCCTGCTCCCAGGTGGCCCGGTCCCGGTAGCGGGTGGGTGTGGTTCCGGGGGTGCGGGAGTAGCTGGGCGAACCTTCCGGGTTGGCTGACATGACATCCTCTATGTACTAGTACATAATTTGCTTTGTGCTAGGAGACTATCCGCTGAAAGGGCGACGCGCCACTGAGATCGCGGCCCACATCGAGCAGGGCGTGAGCAGCGGACTGCTCGCCCCGGGAACCGCGCTGCCCCCGCTGCGCGACCTCGCCGCCGAACTCGGCGTCAACCCCAACACCGTCGCCGCCGCCTACCGGCTGCTGCGCGACCGCGGCGTGATCGAGACCGCGGGCCGCAAGGGCAGCCGCATCCTGCCCAGACCCGCCCTCGCCCCGCGCGACCGGATCCGCGTCCCCGTCCCCCCGCACGCCCGCGACCTCTCCACCGGCAACCCCGACCCGGCCCTGCTGCCCGACCTCACCCGGGCCATCGCGGCCGCCGCCGAGGCCGCGCACGCCGATCCGGTGCTCTACGGGCACGAGGCCGTCGACCCGCGGCTGCTCGCGATGGCCCGCGCCTCCTTCGAGGCCGACGGCCTGCCCGGCGGACCGGTCGTCGTCGCCTCAGGCTCGCTGGACACCGTCGAGCGGATCCTCGACGCCCGGCTGCGCCCCGGCGACGCGGTGGCCGTCGAGGACCCGGGCTGGGGCAGCCTGCTCGACCTGCTGCCCGCGATGGGGCTGCGGCACGCGCCCTTCCGGCTGGACGACGAGGGCCCGCTGCCGGACTCGCTGGCCGCCGCGCTGGCCGAGGGCGCCCGGGCCGTGGTGGTCACCAGCCGGGCGCAGAACCCGACCGGCGCGGCGCTCACCGCGCGACGGGCCGAGGCGCTGAAGGCCGTACTGGCCGAGCACCCCGGAGTGCTGCTGATCGAGGACGACCACGGGCACGGCATGGTCGACCAGCCCTACCACCCGCTGGTCGGCGCCGGCACCCGGCACTGGGCGGTGGTGCGCTCGGCGGCCAAGGCGTACGGGCCCGACCTGCGGGTCTCGATCGCGGTCGGCGACGAGGAGACGATCGGGCGGGTGGCCGGCCGGCTGCGGCTGGGCGTCGGCTGGGTCAGCCACCTGCTGCAGCGCACCGTCGCGGAGCTGTGGCGCGGCGACGCCGCCCCGGCCGCCCTGGTGGCCGGGGCGTACCGGGCCAGGCGGGACGCGCTGCTCGGGGAGCTGGCGGCCCGTGGGATCGCGGCGCACGGGGAGAGCGGGCTGAACGTCTGGGTGCCGGTGCCGGACGAGACCTCGGTGCTGGCGGCGCTGGTGCAGCGCGGCTGGGTCGCGGCGCCCGGCGCGCGGTACCGGATCCAGTCGCCGCCCGGGCTGCGCTTCACCACGGCGCGGCTGGAGCCCGCGCAGGCGCGGGAGCTGGCGGAGGACCTGGCGACGGTGCTGGGGGCGGGCCGGGGCGGATCGCGGCTGGTGTGAGCGCCGGTGCGGTTCGGGGGCGGCGGGTGTGGCCGACGGCCGGGCAGGACGTGCCCGACCTCGCGCCGACCCGGTCGGGCGCGTCCCGTGCCGGAGGGTCAGCCCTTGGCGAGCAGGGACTGCGCGTGGGCGCGGACCTGATCCTTCGTCAGATAGGCGTCGGTGTACTCGAAGTCGCGCAGCCGGGCGGGCTGGCGGGCGAGGAAGCCGGTGCGCACGAAGTCGTCGCCGGCGGTCGCGTTGAGCACCCAGTTGGCGCCCACCCGGAACTTGGCCGCGTTGGTGCGCATCGCCATCAGGTGGTAGCCGCGCGCCACCAGCTGGGCCGGCACCCCGCGCAGCTCCACGCCGAGCGGCTTGGAGACCGCGTCCTTGCCGCCGAGGTCGACCACCAGGCCCAAGTCCTTGTGGTAGTACGGCTCCAGCGGCTGGTTGCGGAGCGAGGCGATCACGTTGTCGGCGGTCGCGCGGCCCTGCCGGGCGGAGTGCTGGGCGGTCGGCGGGCAGACCGCGCCGTCCCCCTTGGCGAGGTCGGGGACGGCGGCGGCGTCGCCGAGCGCGAACACGCCCTCGAACTGCGGCACCCGCATCTCCGCCGTCACGGCGAGCCGGCCGCGGACCGTCTCGGCGTCCAGGGTGCCGATCAGCGGGCTCGCGGCCACGCCGGCGGTCCAGATCAGCGTGCGGCAGGGGAGCACCCGGCCGTCGGTGAACTTGACCGTCTCGGCGCCGACTTCGGCCACCGAGACGCCCAGTGACACCTCGATGCCGCGGTCGCGCAGCACCTCCAGGGCGGCTTCGCCGAGCGGGTCGCCGAGCTCCGGCATCAGCTTCGGGGCGATGTCGATCAGGTGCCACTTGATCTGCCGGGCGTCCAGGCGCGGGTAGCGCAGGGTGGCGGCGGTGGTCAGCCGCTGGAGGCAGGCGGCCGTCTCGGTGCCCGCGTAGCCGCCGCCGACCACCACGAACTGGAGCCGGGACTCGCGCTCCTTCTGGTCCAGGGTGGCGGAGGCGAGGTCGAGTTGGGCGATCACGTGGTCGCGGACGTAGGCCGCCTCGGCGAGCGTCTTCATGCCGCGGGCGTAGTCGGTGAGGCCGGGGATGTCGAAGGTGCGGGTGACACTGCCGGGGGCGAGCACCAGGATGTCGTACTTCTGCGCGACCACCTCGTCGGTGATCTTGCGGACGACGCACACCTTGGAGGCCGGGTCCACGCCGATGGCACCGCCGGGGACGATGTGGGTGCGGCGCAGCGAGCGGCGCAGGGAGATGGCCACGGACTGCGGGGTGAGGACGCCGGCCGCGACGTGGGGGAGGAGGGGGAGGTAGAGCTGGTAGCTGAACGGCGTGACCAGCGAGATCTCGGCCTCCGACGGTGACAGCTTGCGTTCGAGGCGGCGGGCGCACTCCAGGCCGGCGAAGCCACCGCCCACGATCAGGATCCGAGGTCGTTCCATCGTTCATCCCTTTGCCGTGAAGGTCCCCATTACTGCCCGCCACACTCGCACGGAGCAGCGGGGGCTGCCACCGGGGCGGGGCGCAGGGGGGAGCCGGGGGGCGCGGGGCGTGGGCGGGGCAGCGCGGCGGGGAGAGGGGAGCGGGCGTCCCCCGTACGGGGTGGTGGTGGGGGAAAGGGGTGGCGGCACCGATAGGCTGTCGGCCGTGCTACCCCAGGTGACGGCGATCCGGTACGTGACGCCACTGCGAGAAGGCGGCTCGATGCCGGGCCTGGTCGAGGCCGACGACCGGCGGCTGTACGCGCTGAAATGGGTCGGTGCCGCGCAGGGGCGCAAGGCACTGGTCGCGGAGGTGCTGGCCGGGGAACTCGGCCGGCGGCTCGGGCTGCCGGTGCCGGAGCTGGTGACGGTCGACCTGGACCCGGTGCTCGCGCGCAGCGAGCCGGACCACCAGATCCAGGACCAGATGCGGGCCAGCGGCGGGACCAACCTCGGGATGGCCTTCGTCAGCGGCGCGCTCAACTTCGACCCGCTCTGCTTCGAGGTGGACCCGGAACTCGCCGGGCAGGTGCTCTGGTTCGACGCGCTGATCGGCAACGTCGACCGGTCCTGGCGCAACCCCAACCTGCTGGTGGCGACCGGTGGGCTGCGGCTGATCGACCACGGCGCGAGCCTGATCTTCCACCACAACTGGCCGGGCGCCGCCGCCTGGATCCGCCGCCCGTACGACGCCTCCGACCACGCGCTGCTGCGGGCCAGGCCGGACGTGGCGGCGGCCGACAAGGCGCTCGCGCCGGTCGCGGAGGCGGCGATCGAGGCCGCGGTGGCACGGATCCCCGAGGTGTGGCTGACGGACGAGTTCGGCTTCGACTCGCCCGACGAGGTGCGCGCCGCGTACCGCACCCAGCTGACCGAGCGACTGGCCGGTCCGCGCGACTGGCTGCCGGAGGTGCCCGCATGACCGAGTCCTCGCCGTCCGCGCTGCCGGCCACTGTCGAGCTGCACGACTACGAGTACGCCGTGATCCGCGCGGTGCCGAGGGTCGAGCGCGGCGAGTGCGTCAACGTCGGGGTGCTGCTGTACTGCCGGCAGAGTTCGCACCTGGCCGCCCGTACCCACCTGGACCAGGCCCGGCTGCTGGCGCTGGATCCGGTGGCGGACGTGCAGGGCGTGCGGCGGGCGCTGCACGGGATCGAGGCCGTCTGCCTGGGCGGCCCGCAGGCCGGTCCGGCGGCGGGGGACAACGCCGGTCAGCGGTTCCGCTGGCTGACCGCGCCGCGCAGCGCGATCGTCCAGCCGGGGCCGGTGCACACCGGGCTGACCGCGGACCCGGAGGCGGAGCTGCGGCGGCTGTTCGACCAGCTCGTGCTCTGACCCGGGACGGGCGGGAGGCGACTCGCGGACGGTTGCCCTGGTCAAAGCTTGAGTTACTGAAGCACCTGGCCGTACCCTTGCCCCATGGGTTCGACAGCGACGACGACCGTACCGACCAACGCCGAGTTGATGGAGGTGTTGGCCTCCGTCGGTGCCGCGTACTTCCAGGACTTCGCGGCGGCCGCGGCCAGGCACGGCCTCTCCTCCTCGCAGGCCAAGGCGCTGGGCGCGGTGCAGGAGCCGGTGCCGATGCGGGCGCTGGCCGGACGGCTCGGCTGCGACGCGTCGAACGTCACCGGGATCGTGGACCGGCTGGAGTCGCTGGGCCTGGCCAACCGGGCGGCGGCGGCCGGTGACCGCCGGGTGAAGATCGTGGTGATCACGGACGAGGGCCGGGAGATCCTGAACGGCATCCGCGGTGAGATGGCCAGGACCCACCAGGCCTTCGAGGCGATGACCGACGAGCAGCGGATCGCCCTGCACTCGATCTGCTCCCAGGTGCTGCCGGTGCTGGCCGGCCGCCCCGGCGGCGCGCAGTAGGACCCGCGAAGCCCGCTGCCTCCCGGCCGGAGCGGCTCCGCTCAGAGCAGCCCGGCGAGTTCCGGCGGCAGCGGCCGGTGGTGCAGCAGGGTGAGCGAACGGGTGGTCCTGGTGAGGGCGACGTAGCGGTCGCGCGGCGCGAGCGCGGCCGGCTCGACCACCACGACCGCGTCGAACTCCAGCCCCTTGGCGTCCGCAACGGTGAGCGCGTCCAGTCCGGCGGCCAGGGCGTCCGGCGCGATCACGCCCGAGGTGCCGGTGCCGCGGGGCAGCCGGGCGAGCGCGGCGGCGAAGTCGCCGTCCGGGACGGGGACCGCGCGCGGCTGCTCGGTGCCGGGGCGGATGGACTCGGGCGGCCGGTGGCCGGGCACGGCGGTGCGCAGGACGGCGGCGGCGAGGGCCATGACGGGCTCCGGCGTGCGGTAGTTGACGGTCAGCCGCTCTTCGCGCCAGCGGCCGGGCAGGTGCGGGTCGAGCATCTCGGCCCAGCTGCGGGCGCCGGCGGGCGATCCGGTCTGGGCGAGGTCGCCGACGATGGTGAGCGAGGTGGCCGGGACGCGCCGCAGGACGGCGCGCCAGGCCATCGCGGACAGCTCCTGCGCCTCGTCGACGACGACGTGGCCGTACGCCCAGGTGCGGTCGGCGGCGGCGCGCTCGGCGGTGGAGCGGTACGGGCCGTCGTCGCGGAAGCGCCCGGCCAGCGCGGCGGAGTTCAGCAGGACGTCGTCGGTCTGTCCGGTGATGGTCAACACGCCCTGGGCGAAGGCCAGTTCGTCCGGGTCCTCGTCGCAGGCGGCGGAAGCCCGCTGTTCGCCGAGGAGTTCGGCGGCCTCGTCGAGCAGTGGGACGTCCTCGACCGTCCAGGGGGAGCCGGGCGGGCGGAGCAGGACGGACGCCTGCCCGGGGGCCGAATCGGCAAGCAACTCCTGGTCGGTGAGCAGCCGTTCGAGCAGCTGCTGCGGGGTGAGCAGCGGCCACAGCGGGTCGAGCACGGCGCGGACGTCCGGCCGCTGCCACAGTTCGCGCGGGGCGTAGTGGGCCTCCTCGTCGTCGTACGGGCGGCCGAGGGTGAGCGCCTGGGCGATGCCGAGGGCGTCGAGCAGGGTGCGCAGGTAGAAGCCGCGGGCCCGGTTGTGCGGCAGTCGCAGGCCACGGGCGGCGTCCCTGGCCTCGGCGCAGGCCCGGGCGGAGAGGGTCAGCCCCTCGCCGAGGTCCAGGCCTTCGGCCGGGGCCCGCTGGTGGGCGGCCAGGGCGCGGCGGAGCACCCCGGCCATCCGGGGGCCGCCCTTGGCCACGGCGGTGGCGGGGGCGTCGGTGCCGGTGGCGTCGATGCCGGGGAAGAGCTCGCCGACGGTGCGCAGGACCACCTCGGTTTCGCCGAGGGCGGGCAGCACCTCGTGGATGTACCGCAGGAAGCCGGCGTTGGGGCCGATCAGCAGCACGCCCCGGCGCTCCAGGGCGGCGCGGTGGGTGAACAGCAGGTAGGCGGCGCGGTGCAGGGCGGCCAGCGTCTTGCCGGTGCCTGGACCGCCCTGGACCACCAGGGCGCCGGACAGCGGGGAGCGGATCACCCGGTCCTGCTCGGTCTGGATGGTGGCGACGGCGGAGCCCATGCGGCCGGTGCGGTCGCGGGCGAGCGCGGCGAGCAGCGCGGCCTCGCCGACCAGGCCGCGCCGGCCGGAGTCGCTCAGCCCGGCGAGGTCGAGCGCCTCGTCGTCCAGGCCGGTGAGGGTGCGGCCCCTGGTGTGCAGGTGGCGGCGGCGCACCACGGGGCCGGGCCGGGCGGGCGTCGCGGTGTAGAAGGGGCGGGCGGCCGGGGTGCGCCAGTCGAGCAGCAGCGGTTCGTGGGCCTCGTCGGTCAGGCCGGCTCGACCGATGTAGTGGACGGTGCCGTCGCGAGCGTCGAGCCGGCCGAAGCAGAGGCCGTGCTCGACCGCGTCCAGCCGGGCGGCGTGGCGGGCGGCCTCGCGGGCGCGCACCTCGCGTTCCAGCCTGGACTGGTGGGTGCCGCCGGCCGCGGCTCCGTCGTGGGCGGCGTCGGCGGTGCGCCGGGCCCGCTCGCGTACGGTGTCCAGCCGGGCGTAGAGGCCGGAGAGGTGGGCCTGTTCGCTGCGCAGGGCCTCGGCGAGGACGGGTTCCGCTGGAACTTCACTCATCGATGTGGTATCCTTGCGGTGAGAAGATTTCGGTGCGTCACATGAAGGGCGCTCAATCGACCCAGCCTACCCCATCCGCCGACGCCTGGCGTGACCTCGGCTGTTACTCTTGCGAAGCGTGAGCGCGAAGCCCCAGATCCCCAATGTCCTGGCCTCCCGGTACGCCTCGGCGACCCTGGCCCAGCTGTGGTCCCCTGAGCACAAGGTGGTCCTCGAGCGCCACCTGTGGCTCGCCGTCCTGAAGGCCCAGCAGGACCTCGGCGTCGAGGTGCCGGCGGGCGCCGTCGCCGACTACGAGCGGGTGATCGACCAGGTCGACCTCGGTTCGATCGCCGCCCGTGAGCGGGTCACCCGCCACGACGTGAAGGCCCGGATCGAGGAGTTCAGCGAACTCGCCGGCCACGAGCAGATCCACAAGGGCATGACCTCCCGGGATCTGACCGAGAACGTCGAGCAGCTCCAGATCCGCCAGTCCCTGGAGCACGTGCGGGACCGCACGGTGGCCGTGCTGGTGCGCCTGGGCAAGCTGTCCGCCCAGCACGCCGAGCTGGTCATGGCCGGCCGCTCGCACAACGTGGCCGCGCAGGCCACCACCCTGGGCAAGCGCTTCGCCTCGATCACCGACGAGCTGCTGGTCGCCTTCCGCCGTCTGGAGGAGCTGATCGCCCGCTACCCGCTGCGCGGGATCAAGGGCCCGGTCGGCACCGCCCAGGACATGCTGGACCTGATGGGCGGGGACACCGAGAAGCTGGCCGAGCTGGAGCGCCGGGTCGCCGGGCACCTCGGCTTCGACCACGTGCTGACCAGCGTCGGCCAGGTCTACCCGCGCTCGCTGGACTTCGAGGTGCTCACCGCCCTCGTCCAGCTGGCCGCCGCGCCGTCCAGCCTGGCCAAGACCATCCGCCTGATGGCCGGCCACGAGCTGGTCACGGAGGGCTTCAAGGAGGGCCAGGTCGGCTCCTCCGCGATGCCGCACAAGATGAACACCCGCTCCTGCGAGCGCGTCAACGGCCTGGCCGTCATCCTGCGCGGCTACGCCTCGATGGCCGGCGAGCTGGCCGGCGACCAGTGGAACGAGGGGGACGTCTCCTGCTCGGTGGTGCGCCGGGTCGCGCTGCCGGACGCGTTCTTCGCCTTCGACGGTCTGCTGGAGACCTTCCTGACCGTCCTCGACGAGTTCGGCGCCTTCCCGGCCGTGATCGAGACCGAGCTGGACCGCTACCTGCCGTTCCTCGCCACCACCAAGGTGCTGATGGGCGCGGTGCGCGCGGGCGTGGGCCGGGAGACCGGCCACGAGGTCATCAAGGAGCACGCCGTGGCCTCCGCGCTGGCGATGCGCGCGGGTGCCCGGGAGAACGAGCTGCTGGACCGTCTGGCCGCCGACGAGCGGATTCCGCTGGACCGGGCCGCGCTGGACGCGCTGCTGGCCGACAAGCTTTCCTTCACCGGCGCGGCCGGTGCCCAGGTCGCCGAGGTGGTCCGCCAGGTGGAGGCCGTCGCGGCCGCCTACCCGGAGGCCGCCAAGTACGTTCCGGGCGACATTCTCTGACGATTCGTCAGGCCTTGCGTGAGGGCCCTGCCGCCGGACCGCCGGTGGCAGGGCCCTCACGCGTCGCGGTGACGTGGCCGGGGTCGAGCGGCGGGGTGGTGCCGCAGCTCCACTCGGTGTCGGGCTCGGCCACCGGGTGGTCCGCGGGGGCCAGCACGTTGCCCCGTACGGTCGCGAGGGCGGTCAGCCCGCCGGCGGTGAGCAGGCCCGCGCAGATCAGCATCGCGGTGTGGAACGCGGAGTCGACCGAGGCGGGCACCCGGTAGGCGTCGCCGCTCAGCCCGGCCAGCGCCGGCAGGGCGGCCACCGCGAGCAGGCCGGCCGCCCGGGCGGCGGCGTTGTTGACCCCGCTGGCGATGCCCGCGTGCCGGACCTCGACGGCGGCCAGCACCGTCGCCGTCAGCGGCGCGACCAGCAGCGTCATCCCGCAGCCCATCACCGTGACGGCGGGCAGCACGTCCACCCAGTACGAGGAGTCGGCGCCGATGCGCAGCATCAGCAGCACTCCGGCGGCGCACAGCAGCGGACCGACGGTCAGCGGGATGCGCGGACCGATCAGCTTGCCGAGGCGCCCGGCGCGCGCCGACAGCACCAGCATCAGCACGGTGATCGGCACCAGCGCGAAGCCCGAGACCAGCGGGGAGAACCCGGACACGATCTGGAGCTGCACCACCAGCAGGAAGAAGACCCCGCTGAACGCCGCGTACACGCACAGGGTGACCAGGTTCACCGCGGTGAACAGCCGGGAGGAGAACAGTCCGAGCGGCAGCATCGGCTCGGGCGCGCGGCGCTCGACGGCGACGAAGGCGACGCCGAGCACCAGGCCGGCCACGCCGCTGACCCAGACGGCGGGGGACAGGCCCTCGCCGGCGGCGGTCAGCGCGTAGGTGACCGCGCCGAGGGCGAGGGCGGCGAGCACGGCGCCGAGCACGTCGAACCGGCCGGAGGCGCTCTCGTCCCGGCTCTCCGGTACCGACCGGGTGGTGACCACGATCACGGCGGCGGCGAGCGGCAGGTTCAGCAGGAAGATCCAGCGCCAGCCGGGGCCGTCCACCAGCCAGCCGCCGAGGAAGGGGCCGACCGCGGCCGAGACCCCGCCGAGGCCGGACCAGAGGCCGACCGCCGCCGAGCGGTCGTCGGGGTGGAAGACGGCCTGGAGCATGGCGAGCGAGCCGGGGGTGAGCAGCGCCCCGCCGATGCCCTGGACGGCGCGGGCGGCGATCAGCACGTGGATGTTCGGCGCGGCGGCGCAGGCCGCGGAGGCGACGGCGAACCAGACCACGCCGATCAGGAAGACCTTGCGCCGCCCGTAGCGGTCGCCGAGCGCGCCGCCGAGCAGGATCAGGCCCGCCAGGGTGAGCAGATAGGCGTTCAGCGTCCATTGCAGGGACGCCAGGGAGGCGCCGAGGTCGGCGCCGATCCGGGGCAGGGCGACGTTCACCACGGTGCCGTCGAGCATCGCCATGCTGGAGCCGAGCACCGTCGCCAGTAGTACCAGGCGGCCCTGCGCGGTGCCCAGGCGCAGGGTCCCTGCCTCTGAGGTGGTCACGGGCGAATCCTGCGCTGCCGGGACGCACGTGACAAGGCTCACCGGGTGGTGTGTTGGCCGCGAGCTGTCCGTGAGCGGCCGGCCGCGCAGCGTCGCGGATCTCGGCGCAGGGTCGTGGATCAGTGGCTGGGGGTGAATGGATTGTGTACGTATCGTGTGGTCGTCCCTGCGGAGGGTCACTGGGCTCCGGAGGGTTGTTGCTGTTTCAAGAGATCGACATTGCTTCACCCGAACGGATGGGTTTTAGTTCAGCGACCGCCCGGCCAGTCCGGACGGATCCGCCGGGTGGAACGCCGAATCCTGCCGCTGCCCGGTGGTTCGAAACGAACTCTGTACGGCAGGAGCGGGGGACCCACAGGTAAGTCGCCGGACCGGAGTTCGCGCCTCAGGGCGTGGACGACCAGGACCGGCTAGGGGTGAAGCCGCGCATGCGGCCGGGCAACTCCAGCCCGAACCCGACAGCTCACCTCGCAGGCGTCGGAGAGGAAAAATTCCATGCCTGCTCAGGCTCGTCGTATCGCCCTGCCCCGCGCCGTCCGTATCGGCATCGCCACGGCCGTCACCGGTGTCTCCTTCGCCGTGCCGCTCGTGACCGCGGTGACCGCCCAGGCGCACACCGCCCCGGCCCCGCAGGCCGCCGTCGCCACCACCGACGCCCCGCCGGCCGCCGCTGCGGCCACCGGGTCGGCCGCTCCGGCCGCGCCGGAGAGCTACCGCGTCGTCAGTGGCGACACCCTGTCCAGGATCGCCGACGCCAGGAGCGTCGACGGTGGCTGGCAGGCGCTGTACGAGCAGAACCGCTCGGTCGTCGGCGCCAACCCGAACCTGATCTTCCCGGGTCAGCAGCTCGCGCTGCCTGGCCACGCCACCGCGCCGTCCGCTGACGCCGCTCCGGCCAAGCCCGCCGCTCCGGCCAAGCCCGCCGCTCCGGCCAAGCCCGCCGCTCCGGCGAAGCCCGCCAAGCCGGCCGCTCCGGCGACCCAGGCCGCCAAGCCGGCCGCTCCGGCGACCCAGGCCGCCAAGCCGCAGGCACAGGTCCAGGTGAAGACCGAGGCCGCCAAGCCGTCCGCCCAGCTCCAGACCCAGGTGCAGGTCGCCGCTCCGGCCGCGGCCGTGACCGCCACTCCGGTCGCCGCCGCCACCTCCGGCTACGTCGCCCCGCTGGCCGGCCCGAAGCTGGGCACCGCCTACGGCGTGGCCGGCTCGATGTGGGCCTCCGGCCACCACACCGGCCAGGACTTCGTCGCCTCCACCGGCACCCCGCTGCGCGCCGTCGCCAACGGTGTCGTGGTCAAGGCCGGCAACGGCGGCGCCTACGGCAACGAGGTCGAGATCAGGCTCGCCGACGGCCACTACGCCGAGTACGCGCACCTCTCCTCGATCGGTGTGAAGATCGGTCAGACCGTCACCGCCGGCCAGCAGATCGGCCTCTCCGGTGCCACCGGCAACGTGACCGGCCCGCACCTGCACTTCGAGATCCGCAACGGCTCTGAGTACGGCTCGGACATCAACCCGGTCGCCTTCCTCCGGGCGCACGGCGTCGCGCTCTGAGCCTGACGGGCTCCGAGGGTTTCAGGAACCGCCACTGTCGCGGGGTGAACCGATCCTCCGGGATGGTCATGTCGGGTGACCGCTCGACCGGGTGATCGCCGCACGGTGGACATGGGCGAGGGACACGCCCAGGCCGGCCCGGCTGCACGAGGACTTCCTCGGGCAGCCGGGCCGGCCGCTTTCGTTCCCTGGTCTTCCCTGGGCCTTTCCGGGGTGTTCGGTCCAGGTCGAACGCGGCGTCAACTCCGCTGCCCAGATGGGCGGTCGACGCGTCTCCGGTTGCCCGCGGCGCGCCATGCTGGCGGTCGGTCAGTGCCCGGCCGGTCCGGCGGACGGGCGGGTCCTGGAGGCGAGGAGGCCGGATGGCGGTCCGCGGCGGGGAGACGGCGGGGTAGACGGCGGAGCGGGCCCGGCCGGGCGCGGGCGGGGTCGACCGGCTGAAGGCGGACTCGGTCTGCCTGGTCGGCGTGGTGTTCATGGCGCTCGCCACCGCCGCCCCGATCACCGCGATGACCGGCAACCTGCCGATCGTCGTCGGGCAGGGCAACGGAGTCGGCGCACCCGCCGCGTACATCGTGGCGACCGTGGTGCTGACGGTGTTCTCGGTCGGGTACGTGGCGATGGCCCGGCACGTCACCGCGGCCGGCGCGTTCTACGGCTACGTCTCGCACGGGCTGGGCCGGGTCGCCGGACTGGCCTCGGGGCTGCTCGCGGTGCTCGCGTACGTCGTCACCGAGGCCGCGGTCCTCGGCTTCTTCGCGTTCTCGCTGCGCGGGCTGGCCCGTTCACAGCTGGGGGTGGAGCTGGGCTGGGGCTGGTACGCGCTGTCCGGGGCGGTGGTGATCGGAGTGGCGGGCTGGTTCGACCTCCAGCTGACGGCCAGGGTGCTCGGGGCCGCGCTGGTGCTGGAGACCGGGGTGCTGGGCGCGGTCTCGCTGGCGGTGCTGTTCTCCGGCGGCGGTCCGGACGGGATCGTGGCCGAGGCCGTGAATCCGCTGAACGCGCTGAAGGGGGTGGGGAGTTCGGGCATCTCGGCGGCCGGGCTCGGACTGGCGCTCGCGGTGCGCCGGTGGCGGCCCGGGCTGTACGCGCGGATGGGGCGGATCGTGCTGGAGGACACGGTCGAGCGGTGACGGCCGGTCGGCCGGCGCTCAGCCGCGGCGGACCGGCAGGCCGTGCTGGGCGGCGGCCAGCAGCTCGTGCATCCGGTGGCCGAAGTCCTCGGTGTCCCTGGCCGGTTCGGGGAAGACCAGGCGGACGTCGCGGTGGCCGTACGGGTGGTCCAGGCGCAGCACCAGGCCGTAGCGGTCCAGGGCGAGCGGGCGGACGTCCGGGGCGTGGGTGAGGACGGCCGGGTCGAGCAGCCGGGTGAGGACGTCGAGCGCGTCGGCGTGGTCGTCGGCGAGGTGGGTGAGCATCATGGCCTCGTACCTGGCCAGCGGGTCGGGGGCGGCCAGCGCGAGGTCGGCGGAGGTGACCGCGGCGGTGCCGTACGGGGTGGCGAGGACGGCGTGGGCGACGTCCACTCCCAGGTGGACGCCGAGGCCGTCGTCGGTCAGGTGGGCCAGGTGCAGCCGGCCGGCCAGGGTGAGGCGGGCGCGGACGCGGGCGCGGACGGCGACAGGGGCGACGTCGGTGACGTCGAGGACGACGGCGAGGCCCTCGGTGGCTCCGGCGGCGGCCGAGGTGAGCGGGTCGTCGAGGGCGGTGCGCAGCCGCAGCCGGGAGCCGTGCAGGGAGAGCGGGGTGTCCAGGTGGTGGTGCTCGCCCAGGGCGCGGACGGTGAGCGAGGAGGCCGTGCCGAGCAGGCTGTGGATCCGTTCGGCGGTGGTGGGCTCGGGGACCTCGGTGTCGCCGGTGGGCAGGCTCATGGACGGACCTCCAGTGAAGTTAGGTGAGCCTAACCTAATATTCGTCCGAGGGTGTGGCAAGCGGGCGTTCGGCAATCGGCCGACGGGCGTCCGCGCATGCCGAGGGCCCGGACGCGCGGAGGCGTCCGGGCCCTTCGCCGGGCGGGGCCCGGTCAGCCGACGACGGCCTGGGCGTCGATCTCGACCAGCATCGGCTCCTGCGGCAGCTCGACGAAGATGGTGGTGCGGCACGGCTTCACACCGCCGGGCCTGACGTTCTCGTCGATGAACTCGGCGTAGACCTCGTTCATCAGCGGGAAGTCGGCGCGCTTGGTGAGGTAGACGCGGAACATCACCACGTCCTCGATGGTGGCGCCGCCGGCCTCGACGATGGCCTTGACGTTCTCCAGGGTGCGGCGGGTCTGCGCCTTCACGTCGCCGCGGTACAGGTACTCGCCGGTGGCCGGGTCCTGCGGGCCCTGGCCGGAGATCTGGAGGATCGGGCCCTTGCGGACGCCCTGGGAGAACATCCAGGCGGGGGCGGGGGCGCCTTCGGTACGGATCTCGATCTTGTCGGAGGACATGGGTTCCTTGGTCTCTCGGGTTCTCGACGGTTCGTCAGTAGTGGTCGGGGCGGCCGCAGTCGGCCGAGACGGCGCGGGCGGTGGCGAGCAGCTGCGGGAGCAGGTCCAGCACCTGCTCGTACGGCAGGACCACGTCCGGGACGGAGATGGAGGCGGCGGCGACCACCCGGCCGCTGGCGTCCCTGACCGGCGCGGCCACGCAGTTGATGAAGGACTCGTGCTCGGCGTGGTCCTGCGCCCAGCCCTGGACGGCGACCTTCTCCAGCTCGGCGAGCAGGGCCTCGGGGGTGGTCAGGGTGCGCTCGGTGTGCGGGACGAAGTCGATCCCCGCCACCACCCGGCGCCGCTCGGGCAGCGGCAGGTCGGCCAGCAGCACCTTGGAGACGGCGGCGCTGTGCAGGGCGGCGCGCAGGCCGATCCGGGAGTACATCCGGACCGGGTGGCGGGAGTCGAACTTGTCGATGTAGACCACCTCGCCGCCCTCGTACGCGGCCAGGTGCACGGTCTGACCGGTCGCGGCGTTCAGCTCGGCCAGGTGCGGGGCGGCGATCCGGCGCACGCCGCGCTGCTCCAGGGCCAGGCCGGAGAGTGCGAAGAGCCCGGCGCCCAGGTGGTAGCGGTAGGCCGCGTCGCGGTAGACGAACCGTTCCTCTTCGAGGCTCTGGAGCAGTCGGAGCACGGTCGTCTTGTGGACGCCGAGCACCTCGGCGAGCTGGTCGAGGGAGCGCCGGCCCTCGCCGAGCTCGGCGAGGATGCGCAGGGCGCGGGTGACGGTCTGGCTCATCGTGCTCCGCTCCGAGGGCTGGGGTTCCCGCTCATTGTGCCCGGGCCCGGCCGGCGGACGGCGACGGGTCGGCCGTCGGCGCCCGTCCGGCCGGACGGGAGGCGGCGCCGGGGCGCACGGCCGGTCCCGTGATGCCCTCCGCGGTGACCCTGGTGGCCGCCCACTGAGCGGGGGAGGCGTCGAGCAGTGCGGTCACCACGGCGGCGTCCGGCAGCTCGGCCTGGTCGCCGTGCGCGGTCAGCGCGCAGGCCGCGCTCAGATGGCCGAGCCGCAGCCGGCGGCGCTGGTCCAGGCCCCGGACGGTGCCGGCCAGGTAGCCGGCCGCGAAGGCGTCGCCCGCGCCGGTGGCCTCGACCACCTCGACCACGAGGGCCGGCTCGGTGACCGCCGTCCCCTCCCGGTCCATCGCGGTCACCTGATTGGCCGCGTCCTTGACCACGACGGTGGCCGGGGCGGGGAAGCGGCGCCGCAGGGTGGCCGGGTCGCCGGTGCCGAAGGCGGCCTCGGCCTCGTCGGCGCCGAGCAGCAGCAGGTCGGCGGCGTCCAGCAGCGGCGGCAGCACCACCGGGTCGCGGTCGCGCCAGAGCGACGGGCGCCAGTTGAGGTCGAAGCTGACCATTCGGCCCGGGCGGCGGTCGGCGAGCAGCGCCCGCAGCAGGGCGAGGCAGTCGTCGGAGAGCGCGGCGGTGATGCCGGACAGGTGCAGCAGCCGGGCACCGGCCAGCAGGGCGGCGGCGGCCGGGTCGGTGAGCAGGTCGGGGGAGAGCGCGGCGGCCGCGGAGCCGCGCCGGTGGTAGTGGAGCCGGCTGCGTCCGGGGCCGAGGTCGTGGCGGCCGCCGGTGGTGCCGCCGACCTCCTTGAGGTAGAGGCCGGTGGGGCGGTGCGGGTCGACCGCGACCGCCGAGACGTCCACGCCGCGGGCGGCGACCTCGGCGAGCAGCCGGCGGCCGAAGCCGTCGTCGCCGACCCGGCTGATCCAGGCGGTCGGCACGCCGAGACCGGCCAGCGCGCCGGCCACGTTGGACTCCGCGCCGCCGACGGACAGCCGGAAGCTGCCCACCGACTCCAGTGGTCCCGGGCGGTCCGGCAGCAGGACGGCCATCGACTCGCCCACGCACACGGCCGTCGGGGGAGAACCGGGGCGGGTCGGGCCCTGGGTGTCCTGTCGCGGCATGTGCGGGGCTCCTCGTCTGCGGCCGTTCCGTCGAGAGCGGGCCCACCGGGTCGACCCCGTGGCGCGAGAGCGTCGCACGTGAGCCGACCCCGTCGGCCTGGAGTCAGGTCCGTTGACCGTGATCCGGCGCCGATGCTAGAACCGTGTTGCCAGCATGTGCAACCCTCGTTGCGCATGTTGCAACCCTGTGCGGATGGAGGAACACGGTGGAGCAGACGTTCACAAGCAGCGGAACCGGTCCGGGCATCGCCCGCGGCGCGGTGGCCGCCCTGGCCGACGAGCCGCTCGACTGGCGGTTCAAGGCCGCGCCGCCGGAGTCTCCCCCAGCCTGGCGGCCGGGAGGTGCCCCCAGGGGCCGCACCGTCCGGGAGTGGCTCGCCACCGGCCCCACCCTCTCCTCGCTCGGCACCCCGCTGCTCACCCTCGACGGCGAGGCCCTCGCCCACAACGTCCGTACCATGGCCGACTGGTGCGCCAAGGCGGGCGTCGCGCTCGCCCCGCACGGCAAGACCACCATGGCGCCCGCCCTCTGGCAGGCGCAGCTGGACGCCGGCAGCCACGGCATCACCCTCGCCAACCTGCCCCAGGTGCGGATCGCCAGGGCCTTCGGGGTGCAGCGCATCCTGCTCGCCAACGCCCTGCTCGACCCGGCCGGACTCGCCTGGATCGCCGACGAGCTCGCCGCCGACCCGGACTTCGCCCTGCTCGCCTGGGTCGACTCCGTCGAGGGCGTGCGGCTGATGGACGAGGCGCTGCGCGCCGCCGGGGCCGAACGGCCGGTCGAGGTGCTGGTCGAACTCGGCGGCCCCGGCGGGCGGACCGGCGCCCGCGGCGTGGACGCCGCCGTCGAGGTCGCCGCCGCCGTACTGCGCACCGCCACCCTGCGCCTCGCGGGCGTCGGCGGGTACGAGGGCGCGCTCGCGCACGACGCCTCCACCGAGGGGCTGGCCGCCGTCCGCGACTACCTGCGGGAGCTCGGCAGGCTGCACGGCCGGCTCGCCGGCGCGTACCCGGAGGGCACCAGGCCGGTGGTCTCGGCGGGCGGCAGCGCCTACTTCGACCTGGTGGTCGAGGAACTGGCGAACCTGCCGGAGGCGTTCGTGGTGCTGCGTTCGGGGGCGTACATCGCCCACGACGACGGCTTCTACCGGGGCATCTCGCCGCTCGCCAGGGGCGCCGGGCAGACGCCGTTCCGCAGTGCGCTGCACGGCTGGGCCCGGGTCGTCTCCCGGCCCGAGCCGCAGCTCGCGCTGCTGGACGCGGGCAAGCGCGACCTGCCCTTCGACGAGGGACTGCCGGAGCCGCACCTGGTGCGCGGCGGAGCCGAACTGACCGGCACCGCGGCCAGGATCACCGCACTCAACGACCAGCACGCCTTCCTGCGCGACGCGGGCGACCTCGCGCCGATCGGCGCGGTGCTGCGGCTGGGGGTCTCGCACCCGTGCACCGCCTTCGACAAGTGGACGGCGATCCCGGTCCTGGACTCCGCGGACGCGGCCGAGCCCAAGGTCACCGGCCTGGTCAGGACGTTCTTCTGATGGCCGGGGAGAGAACGGCCCCCGGGAGCGGGAGGGCCGGCCGGGGCGCGACGGTCTTCAAGGGCGCGACGGTCGTCGACGGCACCGGCGCCGAGCGCTACCGGGCGGACGTCCGGATCGCCGACGGCCTGATCACCGGGGTCGGCGCAGACCTCGACGCCCCCGAGACGGTGGACGCCGACGGACTGGTGCTGGCCCCCGGCTTCATCGACATGCACGCCCACTCCGACCTCGCCCTGCTGCTCGAACCCGAGCACCCGGCCAAGGTCACCCAGGGCGTCACCTGCGAGGTGCTCGGCCAGGACGGGCTGTCGTACGCCCCGGTGGACGGCACCACACTGCCCGCGCTGCGCCGCCAGCTCGCGGGCTGGAACGGCGATCCGGAGGGCTTCGACTGGGACTGGCGGGACGTCGCCGGCTACCTGGACCGGATCGACCGGGCCGGCGTCGCCGTCAACGCCTGCTACCTCGTCCCGCACGGCACGCTGCGGATGCTCGTCATGGGCTGGGCCAACCGCCCGCCCACTCCGGCCGAACTCGACCGGATGCGGCAGGTGTTGGCGAAGAGCCTGCTGGACGGCGCGGTCGGCATGTCCAGCGGCCTCAGCTACACCCCGGGGATGTACGCGGACACCGCCGAGCTGGTCGAGCTGTGCACAGTGGTCGCGGCCTACGGCGGCTTCCACGCGCCGCACCAACGCTCCTACGGCGCCGGGGCGTTGGAGGGCTACGCGGAGATGGTGGAGATCGCCGGGCGGAGCGGCTGCGCGCTGCACCTGACCCACGCCACGATGAACTTCGGGGTCAACCGGGACCGGGCCGGCGAGTTCCTGGAGCTGGTCGACCAGGCGCTCGCCGACGGCGTCGACCTCACCCTGGACAGCTACCCCTACCTGCCCGGCTCCACCACCCTGGCGGCGCTGCTGCCGAGTTGGGCCACCGAGGGCGGCCCGGCCGCCACGCTGGCGCGGCTCACCGACCCGGCGCAGTGCGCCAGGATCCGGTACGAGGTGGAGGAGAAGGGCAGCGACGGCTGCCACGGCGTGGTCACCGACTGGTCGACGATCCAGATCTCCGGCGTCCGCTCGGCCGCGCTCGCCGGGACGGTCGGCCGCACCGTCGCCGAACTGGCCGTCGAGGAGGAGCGGACCGGCACCGAGGTGTTCCTGGACCTGCTGCGCCGGGACGAGCTGGCCACCACGATCCTCCAGCACGTCGGGCACGAGGAGAACGTCCGGGCGATCATGCGCCACCGCGCGCACACCGTCGGCAGTGACGGGCTGCTGGTCGGTGCCCGGCCGCATCCGCGGGCCTGGGGCACCTTCCCGCGCTACCTCGGCCACTACGGCCGGGAGTTGGGCGTGCTGACGCTGGAGGAGACGATCGCCCGGATGACCGGCCGCCCGGCCGCCCGGCTGGGACTGGACCGGCGCGGCCGGATCGCCCCGGGCCACCACGCCGACCTGGTGCTCCTCGACCCCGAACGGGTCAGGGACGCCGCCACCTTCGAGCACCCCCGGCGGCCCGCCGAGGGCATCGAGCACGTGTACGTCAACGGCATCGCCGTCGTCCGGCAGGGCCGCACCACGGGCGCCCGGCCCGGGCGCGCCCTGCGCAGAACCGACCGAGGAACCCTGGCCATATGACCGAGCTCTCCGCCTCCACCGACCTGTCCGCATCGACCGGCCGTTCCGTCCTGCACGGCGAAACGGTGATCGCGGTGGTCCGCGCACCCCGGATCCCGGACGCCGCCGCGCTCTGCGCCGCGCTCGCCGAGGGCGGCATCAACCTGACCGAATTCACCTACACCACACCGAATGTGACGGATCATCTGCTCCGGGCATCGAAGGCCGGATGGCGGGTCGGCGTCGGCACGGTGCTGACCGCCGAGCAGGCCGGGCGCGGGGTCGAGGCGGGTGCGTCCTTCCTGGTCACCCCCGGCTGCCGCCCCGAGGTCGCCGAGGCGGCGGCCGCCGCCGGGGTGCCGGTGGTGCTCGGGGCGCTCACCCCGACCGAGGTGGCGCACGCGGTGGACCTCGGTGCCGCCGCCGTGAAGATCTTCCCGGCCCGGGCGTTCGGTCCCGGCTACTTCAAGGACCTGCGCGGCCCGTACCCCGATGTCCCGCTGGTGGCCTCGGGCGGGGTGAACGCGGGCAACGCCGCCGAGTTCCTGGCGCAGGGCGCCCTCGCGGTCTGCGCGGGGACGGACGTGGTGCCGCCGGACGTGGTCGCGGCGGGGGACTGGGCGGAGATCACCCGGCGGGCCAGGGCGTTCACGGCGGCCTGTACCGGCGCGGCCGGCTCATAGCGCGCCGACGGCGGGTCCGGGGGCGGGGCGGACGGCGGGTTCGGCGCGCGCCGTCGACGGGTTCGGGGCGAGGCGGGCTGTCGGGGCGGCCGGGATTGGACGAGAATCGGGGGCACCCGGCCCGGCCCCGCCTTCGCCCGGCCGGGCCCCGGACCCGGACCCGGCAGGAGGAACCGCCCATGACCTCGACCCGCCCCGGCCCCGACTGGCTCGCCGACGCCGTGCTCTACCAGATCTACCCGCAGAGCTTCGCCGACTCCGACGGTGACGGCATCGGCGACTTCGCCGGCATCGCCGCGCACCTGGACCACCTCGCCTGGCTCGGCGTCGACACCGTCTGGCTCAACCCCTGCTTCGCCTCGCCGTTCCGCGACGCCGGGTACGACGTGACCGACTACCTCACCCCCGCCCCGCGCTACGGCGACACCGAGGACTTCGCGGCGCTGGTCGAGGCCGCCCGCGGCAGGGGCATCAGGGTCCTGCTGGACCTGGTGGCCGGGCACACCTCGGACCGCCACCCCTGGTTCCTGGCCTCCGCCGAGGACCCGTCCGACCACCGGTACGTCTGGTCCGACCGTCCGGCGGACGGCTTCGTGGCCTCGCCCGGCAGCCGATCCGGCTGGTACCTGCCGAACTTCTTCGACTGTCAGCCAGCGCTCAACTTCGGCTACGCGCGCAGCAGTCCGCAGGAGCCGTGGCGGCAGGCGGTGGACGCGGACGGCCCGCGCGCCAACCGGGCGGCACTGCACGCGATCATGGAACACTGGCTCCGCCTCGGGGTGTCCGGCTTCCGGGTGGACATGGCGTACTCGCTGGTCAAGGACGACCCGGGCAAGGTGGAGACCGCCAAGCTCTGGACCGGAGTGCGCGACTGGCTGGACCGCACCCACCCCCAGGCCGCCCTGCTCGCCGAGTGGGGAGACCCGGCAGCGGCCGTCGGGGCCGGCTTCCACGCCGACTTCTTCCTGCACTTCGGCGGCGCGGACCACGGTCTGCCGCTCCGCTCGCTCTGGAACAACAACGGCGGGACGGTCGAGGAGTTCTGGAGCCAGGGGTCCTGCTACTTCGAGGCCGAGGGCCGCGGCACCCCGCAGCCCTTCCTGGACGCCTGGCGCTCCGCCGCCGAACTCACCGAGGGCAGCGGGCACATCGTGCTGCCCACCGCGAACCACGACTTCTCCCGGCTGGCGACCGGACCGCGCACCGCGGAGCAACTCGCCACCGCCTTCGCCTTCCTGCTCACCTGGCCCACCCTCCCGGCCGTCTACTACGGCGACGAGATCGGCATGCGCTACCTGCCGGGCCTGCCCGACACCGAGGGGAGCGTGCTCGGCCCGCGGTTCAACCGGGCCGGCTCGCGCACTCCGATGCAGTGGACGCCGGGGCCCACGGCGGGCTTCTCCGACGCCCCGCCGGAGCGGCTCTACCTGCCGGTGGACCCGGACCCGTACCGGCCTGACGTGCTCTCCCAGCGCGCCGACCCGACGTCGCTGCTGCACACCGTCCGGCGGCTGATCGCGCTGCGCCGGGCGCATCCGGGGCTGGGCGCGGCCGGCGGTGCCGAGGTCGGGCACGCCGGGTACCCGCTGGTGTACACCCGGGCCGACCGCTACCTGGTGGCGGTCAACCCGCGCCGGGAGCCGGCGTCCGTACGGCTGCCGGACCTGCCGCAGGGCGTGCGGCCGCTGGAGGCGCAGGGCGTGCGGGTCGCGGACGGGGAACTGCGGGCGGACGGCTTCTCGTACGGGGTGTTCGAGCTGGGCTGAGCGCGGGTGAGGGAGCCGGGCCGCGCAGGGGGCCCGGCTTTCGATCGGTGTCGGATGGTTGTAGGCTACATCGATAGATCGATGCATTTGCCACCTATATTGGTTGTATTTGCCATCTTCGTGATCGAGCCGAGAACCACCGGAGGACGGTACGAACCCCATGAGCACACCCCGGAACCCCGCCGCAGCGCCCGCCCTGGGCCACTCGCTCAAACACCTGGCCATCCACCTGATCACCCCGCTGCTGATGTGCCTGGGCATGGCGCTCGCCTACCAGGGCGCCTTCCACCAGCCCGAGCCGCACCACCTCAAGGTGGCCGTGGTCGGCACCACGCCGCAGGCGCGGGGCCTGGCGCAGGCGATCCAGGGCAGGGCCGGGGACGCGCTTGACGTCCGCACCGTGGACGACCGGGCCGCCGCCGAGCAGCAGCTGCGCGACCGGGACCTGGTGGGCGCCTTCGTCCCGGACGTCAGGAGCCCCGAACTGATCGTCGCCAAGGGGAACTCGGAGACCTCGGTGGTGGCCGCCACGGCGGTGTTCACCAATGTCACCGACCAGCAGGGCGTGCCGCTGCACGTCACCGACCTGACCACTCCGGCGGAGGGCGACCCGACCGGGCAGGGCCTGTTCTTTCTGCTGGTCGCGCTGAGCATCGGCTCCTACGCCAGCGTCGCGGTCATCGGCGCGGCCGGCGCGGCGTTGAGCGTGTGGGTCAGGGCGCTGGTCGGGGTGGCGGTCTCGCTGGCGGTCAGCGTGATCGGGATCGTCACCGCGGGGCCGGTCTTCCAGGTCGTCGACCACGACCACGTCGCGGTCTGGGCGCTCGGCTGGCTGTACTCGGCGGGCATCGTGCTGATCGGCATCGGCCTGCACAGCTTCCTGAAGAAGTGGACCACGCTGGCCCTGATGGTGCTGTTCGTGATGCTGAACTTCACCTCCTCCGGCGGCATCTACCGGCCCGAGTTGCAGAACGGGTTCTTCGGCGGGCTGCACGGCTTCTGGACCGGCGCCGGCTTCATGGAGGGCGCTCGCGGCATCCTCTACTTCGACGGCGGCGCCGGGCTCGGCGGGCACGTGGTGACCCTGCTGGTCTGGCTGCTGCTCGGCGGGGCGGCCCTGGTGGCCGCGGCGCTGTACGAGGGCCGCGGGCGCCGTCCGGTGGAGGTGCTGGAGGAGGCCGAGGAGGAGATGGAAGAGGCGGTCGCGGTCTGACCGCGCGCCCCGGAGAACTCCACCCGGTGCCACGGGCATCGGCACCGGGTGGGGAAGGGCGGCCCGCACCCGGCCCCGGACAGGCCGGACGCGGGCCTCGGCGCGACCGCGCCGAGCGTCGGCGCCGGGGGCGGCAGGCGGCGTGGTCAGGTGGGGCGCGGCGAGGTTCCGCCGTCGGCGACCGGGAGGCCGGAGCGTGGGAGCCCCGTCATGCCTGCCCCCTCGTCGGTGCGGCACCGGCCGTCGCGTCGCCCGAGGGGGCGTCGCCGCGCAGGTGCGGACGGGCCAGCGCGAGGTAGAGGCCGCCGGCCGCGAGGACGACCACCGCCGAGAGCAGCACCAGGTAGTCGTCGTACCAGGCGGCGTCCGGGGTGCGGCCCCAGCAGATGTTCACGATCGCGGCGACGCCGTAGACCAGCGCGCCGACGTTCACCGCCAGGCCCCAGCGCCCGAGCCGGAAGTCCCCGCTCGGGCGCCAGCCGCGCAGCCGGGCCCGCAGGGCGGCCAGCACCACCATCTGGAAGGCCAGGTAGATGCCGATGGTGGAGAAGGAGATGATCTTCGTGAGTGCTCCCTCGGAGAGCGCCGAGGCGCCCACGATGATCACCCCGGGCAGCGTCGCCGCGAGCAGCAGCGCGTACGGCGGCACCCGCAGCCGGTCCGAGACGGTGGCCAGCAGCCGGCTGCCGACGATCATCCGGTCCCGGGCGAAGGAGTACGCGAGCCGGCTCGCCGCCGCCTGGAGGCTCAGCACGCAGGACAGGAAGGAGATCAGCACCACGCCGATCACCACCCGGGCGCCGGCCGCCCCGAAGGCGTCGTGCAGCACCCTGGCCACCGGGTCCCCGTCGTCACCGGAGACCACCGCGCCGATGTCCTGGATCGACATCACCAGGGCCAGGCTGACCCCGATCGCCGCCGCGCCGCCGACGTAGATGGTGCGCCGCATCGACTTGGGGATCTGTCGGCCCGGATCGGGCACCTCCTCGGCGACGTCGCCGCAGGCCTCGAAACCGAAGAACAGGAACACCGCGATCAGGCCGGCGGCCAGGAAGGCGTCGGCGTAGCTGCCGTCGCCGCCCGCGCCGAAGCGGTCGAGGACCACGCCGAGGCCGTGGTGGCGATGCGTCAGCAGCAGCCAGGCGCCGACCGCCAGGGCGCCGAGCAGCTCGGCGGCGAAGCCGAACACCGCCGCCGCCGACAGCACCCGGGTGCCGCCGAGGTTGATCACGGTGGCCAGCGCCAGCAGGCCGAGCGCGCACCAGACGGTCGTCGCGGTGCTCGGCTCGACGCCCAGCAGGACGGCCACGTAGGGGCCGGCGCCGTACGAGACGGCCGCGATGGTGGACATCAGCGCCAGCAGGTAGACCCAGCCGGTCAGCCAGCCCCAGGTGCGGCCCCAGAGCCGGCGCGCCCACGGGTAGACCCCGCCGGCCACCGGGAACTGGGCGACCACCTCGCTGAACACCAGGGCCACCAGCAACTGGCCGACGCCCGCGATCAGGAAGCTCCAGACCATCGGCGGCCCCGCGGTGGCGAGGGAGGAGGCGAAGAGCGTGTACACGCCGACGACGGGGGAGAGATAGGTGAAGCCCAGCGAGAAGTTCGCCCAGAGGCTCATGTCGCGCCTGAACTCGGAGGTGTAGCCGAGGGCGGCCAGCCGTTCGGCGTCCGGGTCGGGGGAGTCGAGGGTGGCACGTGCACCGGCATCGGTCATGACCTGCTCCTGGGAACGTGTCGTGAGGCGTGGGGGAGCGCTGCGGGGTGATGCTCGGGCTCGGCGCCGTGCACGTGGCCGAAGTCGCCGGGAAAACATAGGAGATCGGGATTCCGGCGGCAAGGGTGCGCACTCGGCCGAGGGGCACCCCATGGGAATCCGGAAGCGCTTCGCCGGGCAGCACCGGGAGATCGCGGCGAGTGACGCGGTGGCGTGCCGTCCGTTTCCGGAGCCGGCCTCCGCCTGAGGAGCCGTCAGGGCCGGCGCGCGGCTGGGGGCGGCCCCGGTATGACCTTCAGTGGTGAAGGCATCAGCCGCTCGGCTTCCCGCGGCCGGGCGGCGCGCTGAAACAGCAGTCCCCGCAGAGCCCGGCGCCCGGTCCCACCCGGTAGTAGAGGCAGCAGCTGTTCCGCCGGAACGCGGTGCCGCGGGGCCCGGTGCGCAGGGTGCCGGAGCCGGCCAGCGGCGGACGGTCGAGCAGCTCCGCCGCCAACGCCCGGGCAGCGCCCGGCGCATGGCCGTCCAGCACCCGCAGCGTCCCGGCCAGCGCCGAGGCGGCGTTGCCGAGCAGCAGGCGCGGGGAGAGCGGGGCGACGGCCCGGACGGCGGCCGCCAGCGGCTCCAGCCGGCCGAGCAGGACGGCCTCGTGGAGCCGGTCGGCGAGCGTTCCCGCGGCCGGCCCGGCGGGCTCCGGTGGGGTCCACAGGTCGAGCGGGCCCTGGTCGGGGATCCGCATCCAGGCCTGCTCCAGGGTCGGGACCGTCCCCAGCAGGACGGCCGAGCCCAGGCCCACCGACCAGAACCGGGCGGCCAGCCCCAGGTGCAGGATCGAGGCGGCCACCCGGGGTTCACCGGTGCCGAGCCGCTGCGCCACCACCCGCAGCCGCGTCGCCAGCGGCGCGTCCGGCCCGGTGCCGTACAGCTCGGCCAGCGGCCGGAAGCCCGCCGGCGGCCCGTCCCCGGCGGTGTCCAGCGCGAAGTACGGCCCGACGGCGGCGAGTCGGGCGTAGTCGGGCGGCTGATGGTAGAGCGCGGGGTTCAACGGCCCTCCCCTGTGAGGCCGTTGAACCCCGCGCCCGCTTGTGGTGGTGCGGTCGGACGGTCGTGGGACAACGGGGCCTCCGGGTCTTCGGGCGCTCGGGCGGCGGGCAGCCCGGTCGGACCGGAGAGGCCTCGGCAGGCCCGGTCGTTCGGGTGTCAGCCGCGCACGGAGAAGTCGCCACTGGTCGTGCGGATGAACGCTACCGTGCCCTGGCAGTCCGACACCGGTTTGCCGAGCGCGCCCCAGACCCAGCCCATCCGGTCCCCGCGCCGCCCGTTGTCCTCCACCGAGACCGAGACCTTCGAGCCGACCAGCTCCAGGCCGGGGAACCACGGCGCCTCGCCCTTGGTGACCACTCCGGTGGCGATCGCCTCCCGGCCGCCGACGGCCAGGCAGGTGATGTCCCCCTCGAAGTCGGCGACCAGCCGGCCGTCGGTGTGCACGTGGCGGACGTGGAAGTGGCCGCCGGTGCTGCCGGGGACGGAGTCGGTGGTGGCGCGGGCGTCCACCGAGATCCGCACCGGGTCTCCCTCGAAGCCCTGGAACGCGGAGGTGAGGACGGTGTCGCCGGTGCCGCGCACGCTCACCGGGCCGAAGCCGTCCGCCGCGGCGGTGGCGGCCGGTGCCGCGGCGGCGACCGTCCCGGCCAGCAGGAGGAGTGCGACTGCGGCGGTGGTGAAACGGCGGTTCATGGCGGTTGGGTCTCCTTCGGCGCGGTGGTCCCGGCGCGTCGTCCTGCGTGGTGGTTCCGGAGCGGTTCTTCCGACGCCTTCGAGCATGCTCGCGATCGGCCGCGCGGACCTCCCGCTGCGGAGGGGAGTCGACGGCCGGACGCTCCTTCACGAGGAGGAGGCCGACTCCCCCGGGAGAGCTGCCCGTAGGCTCGGCCGGGTGCGCACCGACTCTCCCTCCGTACGCTCCGGTTCCGGTCGGCCGTGGCCGGCCCGGATCCGCCGGCCGCTCGCCGCCGGCTCCGCGCTCGCCCTGCTGGCGCCCGTCGCGCTGGCGCAGCCGGACGCCCGGGGAGCGGCCGTGCTGCTCGCCCTGACGGCGGCGCTCACCGCGCCGGCGGCGCTGCTGCCGTGGCCCGCCGGGCGGATCACCCTCGGCACGGCCGCCGGGGCGGTGGCCGCCGCCTCGCTGCTGGTCGACCTGGTCTACCAGGGGCCGTACCGGCTGCCCGCGTTCTGGCTGCCGTTCGAGTGGCTCGCCCTGCTCGGGCTGCTCTTCCGGGCCGTCCGGCGGCTGCCCGACCGCTCGGTCTGGGCGGTCGGCGGGCTGCTCGGGCTCGCGGCAACGCTGCTGCCGCTGCGGTTCGCCCTGCGGACGCCGCAGGGCGGCGCGGCCGGGCCGGTGGCCGGAGTGCTGGTCTCGCTGCTGCCGTTGCTCGGCGTCGCCGGGGCTGCCCTCTACCTGCGTGTCCTGGACGGCCGTCGGGGGCGGGCGGTCGCCCGGGCGCGGCGCGAGCAGCGGCTGGAGGTGGCCCGGGGGCTGCACGACTTCGTCGCGCACGAGATCACCGGCATCGTGCTGGAGGCCCAGGCCGGTCAACTCCCCGGCCAGGAGCCGGAGGAGACCGGCGCGCTGCTGCGCCGTCTGGAGCAGGCCGGGCTGCGGGCGCTGGACTCGATGGACGAGATGGTCGGCGCCCTGCGCGAGCCGAGCGGCCAGGACGGCTGGGTGGACCAGGGTAGCCGGGACGACCGGGAGACGCGCTCCGACGGTGCGACCACCCGCCGGTCGGGTCTGGCCGACCTTCCCGGACTGGTCGCCCGCTTCGGTGCCACCGGCAGCCTGCGCGCCACCGCGGACCTGGCCGCCGGCACGGCGGGCCGGCTCTCCGCCGAGGCCGAGGCGACCGGGTACGCCGTCGTACTGGAGGCCCTCACCAACATCCGCCGGCACGCACCGCAGGCCACCGAGGTCACTGTCCGGGCGGCCCCCGGCGAGGACGGTGCCGTCGAACTGACCGTCACCGACGACGGTGGCGGCCCCGGCCGGAAGCCGCTGCTGCGCCGCCCCGGCGCCGGCGGCACCGGCCTGGCCGGGCTCACCGCCCGCGCCGCCGCCCACGGGGGCTCACTGACCGCCGGCCCCGGTCTGTCCGGGGGCTGGCGGGTCAGCTGCTCCCTTCCCGGACGCTGAGACGCGTGCCCGCCCGGCCGACTGCGCCGTCAGCCGGGCGGGGCGCGGCGGTCAGTGGCCCCGGCCGCCGCCGCGGGCGCCGCGCGGTCGGGTCAGGGTGAAGCGGTCGACCGGGACGAGCTCCCCGAACGGGCCGCTGACGGAGTAGTAGGTGACGCCGATGGTGGTCTGCCCGTTGCGGCCGCCCGGGTCGACGTCGAAGGACGCGAAGCCGTACGGGTTGTCGGCGTCCCGGAAGGCGGACCAGGGGGCGTCCTCGATCACGTACACCGGCGGGCGCTTGCCGGTGGCCGGGTCGGCGGCGCCGACGCCGGTGATCACCCGGGCCTTGGCGGGGCTGAAGAAGAGCTGGTTGGACGGGGAGGAGGTGCCGCCGCCGCCGATCACCATGTGGACGGTGCCCTTGGTGGTGTCGATGGTCTCGGTGCCGGTCGAGACCGGGACCGGCGTACGGGTGTCGGTCGGCTGCTGGCCGCGGATCGGGTGCGAGCGCTCGTAGTGGTGCTCGTGGCCGCAGACCACCAGGTCGACCCCGTACCTGTCGAACAGCGGCACCCAGGTCTCGCGGATGCCGAGGTCGGCGCCGTTGAACCTGTCGGCGGTGGAGATCACCACCTGGTGCATGCACACCACGATCCAGTCGATCCCCGGGTCCGCGTTGGCGGCGATCAACTCCCGCTCCAGCCAGCGCTGCTGGGCTCCGCCGGAGTAGCCGTGGACGTAGCTGTTGCCGCCGTCCTGGTAGGCCACGTCGTCGTTGTTGAGGCTGATCACGCGCACCGAGCCGGCCGTGAACGAGTACCACAGGCCGCGGGTCTCCGCGTCGGAGCGGGCGTCCGGCAGCTCGAAGTACGCCTGGTACGCGCCGAAGCCGATCGGGCCGTTGCCCTTCTCGTTCTCGTGGTTGCCGGCCGCGGGCATCCAGGGGCGGTGGCGGGCCGAGCGGCTGTTGTTCTCGAACCAGTCGGACCAGGTGCGGACCCGGTCGCTGGCGATGTTGGCGTAGCAGAGGTCGCCGTTGAGCAGGTGGAACAGCGGGGCGATCCGTTCGACCCCGGCGGTGGTGTCGCCGGCGGCGGGGCTGCCCAGGTTGTCGTTCACGTAGCCGTTGGCGGTCTTCCTGCCGAGGGTGGGGGTGCCCTGGTCGCCGAAGCTGGTGAACGTGAAGGCGGAGCGGCCGCGCGGGGCGGTGCGGACGGTGCCGAGCTCGGGGGTGGTGCCGTCGTGGACGGCGGCGTAGACGTAGTCCGTGTCGGCGCGCAGCCCGGTCAGCCGGGCGTGGTGCGCCTGGACCTCGGTGCCGGAGGCGGCGTCCCGGTAGGTGCGGGTCGCGGCCTGGACCGTCCGGCCGAAGCCGCTGTTCGAAGTCCCGTACATCACACGGGGGTTGCCGACGGACGTGGTGGTGTGCCAGGAGACCGCCACCTCGCGCGAGGCGTCCGAGCCGAACTGGAGGTGCAGGCCGCCCACGCGTGGCGCACCGGAGCGGCCCGGCCGCTGCCACAGCACCGGGGAGGCGGCGGCCGGGGTCGCCGAGACACCGGAGAGGGAGACGGCGCCGCCGAGGCCGACACCGGTCGCACCGGCCAGGAGCCCGCGCCTGCTGACGGAAGGACGTCCACTGGATTCGTTCATGACGGCCAGCTCACCGGACGAAGGTGAACCGGGCCCGGTCCGCCGCGTGAATTTTCCCGTCCGGCGGCCGTACGCCACACTGCTGGGCGTGACGAGTACGAACGGCGGGCGTCAGCGGGTGATCCGCACCCTGATCGCGGACGACCAGGAGGCCGTCCGGCGCGGGGTGCGGCGGATCCTGGCGGCCCAGCCGGACATCGAGGTGGTGGGCGAGGCGGCGGACGGGCTGGCCGCGTTGCGGCTGGCGGCGGAACTGCGGCCGGACGTCGCGCTGGTGGACATCCGGATGCCGCGGATGGACGGGCTGGAGCTGACCCGGCGGCTGGCCGGGCCGGGGGTGGCGGAGCCGGTGCGGGTGGTGGTGCTGACCACCTTCGACCTGGACGAGTACGTGTACCCGGCCCTGCAGCACGGCGCGTCCGGCTTCCTGCTGAAACGTTCAGGGCCGTCCCTGCTGGCCGAGGCGGTGCGGGCGGCGGCGGACGGGGAGAGCCTGATCAGCCCGTCGGTCACGGTCCGGCTGCTGCGGCACGTGACGGCGCCGCGCCGCCCGGAGCGCCGACGGCCCGCGTTCGTGGTGCCGCTGACCGAGCGGGAGGTGGAGATCGCCGGGCACGTCGCGGCGGGCCGCACCAACGCGGACATCGCCGCGGAGCTGTTCATCTCGCCGGGGACGGTCAAGACCCACGTCGCCAGCATCCAGCGCAAGCTCGGGGTGGCGAACCGGGTCGGGATCGCGGTGCACGCCTGGGAGATGGGCTGGGCGGCCCGGTAGCCGGCAACGGGTGCGCGTCCAGACGGGTGCGCGTCCACGGGGCCGAGGGGATGCTCCGTGGGCGCGCTGAACCTGTGAGACTGGGGTGGCCTCCGGACGTCACGTCCTCCGGCCGGTAGTTCGATCGTCGACCGAGGTAGTACCCAGCGGCAGACCCTGATCCGTCTCGATCCGTCGCCACTGCCTCCTGCGGTCGAACTATTTCAGCTGCCTCACAGGTCCACCTCCCATCATGCGCCTCCCACGCGCCGTGCACCAGGGGTGGACGGACTGGATTCGGGCAATCTTCGCAACCCGGGCAGGTCGGGACTTCGCCCCGGCCTGCCCGGGCGTGGCGGGGCTGCTGCCCGCGCGGCAGCGACGGCGGTGGCGGGCCGGGCAGTCGGGCACTCTGGATTCCGGTGCGAACCGTCCATACGCTGAGCCGCACGCTGCCCCCTCGCAGTGGCAACCTCACAGGAGGCTCCCGGCATGACCGGACTGCCCCGCACCGCTCCCGCCATCCGGGTCGCCGAGGAGGTCGCCCGGGCGCTCGCCGACGGACGGCCGGTGGTCGCCCTGGAGTCGACCATCTTCACCCACGGCCTGCCGCGGCCGCGCAACCTGGCCGTCGCGCTGGAGGCGGAGCGGCGACTGCGCGAGGCGGGCGTCGTGCCGGCGACGATCGGGGTGCACGCCGGAGTGCCGACGGTCGGCCTGAGCACCGGGCAGATCACCGAACTGTCCGCCACCGACGGCCTGGACAAGGTGAGCCTGCGTGACCTGCCGGTGGTCGTCGCGCTCGGCCGGCACGGCGGCACCACCGTCGCGGCCACCGCCTTCCTCGCCCACCGCGCGGGCATCCGGGTCTTCTCCACCGGGGGGCTCGGCGGCGTGCACTTCGGCGCCTCGGAGAGCTTCGACGAGTCGGCCGACATCACCACCCTGGCCGCCACCCCGGTCACCGTGATCAGTGCGGGCGTGAAGTCCATCCTGGACATCCGGGCCACCCTGGAGCGCTTCGAGACCCACAACATCCCGGTCGTCGGCTACCGCACCCGCAAGTACCCCGGCTTCTACGTCACCGACTCCGGCCACGAGATCAACTTCAGCGTGGAGTCGCCCGACCAGGCCGCCAGGGTCACCGAGGCCCGCGACCGGCTCGACCTGCCGCAGGCCGTCCTGATCGCCAACCCGGTGGACCCGGCCAAGCAGCTGCCGCCCGAGGAACTGGACGGCATCCTGACCCGGGTGCTGGATTCGCCGGGGGCCTCCTGGGGCGGGGAGTGACGCTCGGGCGGGCGCGGCGGGCCCCGGCGGGGGTGGCGGCCCCGTGCGGCGCTACTTCGGCACCGCGTCCTTGCGGAGGAAGTGCTTCAGCCTCTGCCAGGTCCAGGTGTTGACCACGTCCTCGGCGGTGAGCCAGCCGCGCTGCGCCGTGCCGATGCCGAAGCGCGGGTAGGCGAGCTGGCCGGTGGCGTGCGCGTCGCTGTCGACAGCGAAGCGCACGCCGTGCCGCCGGGCCCGCAGGACGTCCTCGTCGCGCAGGTCGAGCCGCTGCGGGGAGCTGTTGATCTCGATCGCGGTGCCGGTGCGCGCGGCGGCCTCGAACACCGCGTCCAGGTCGACGTCGATCGGCTCGCGGCGGCCGATCCTGCGGGTGGTGAGGTGGCCGATGACGTGCACGTACGGGTTCTCGCAGGCGCGGATCAGCCGGCGGGTCTGGGCGGCCCGGTCCAGGGCGAAGTGCGAGTGCACGGAGGCCACGCAGACGTCGAAGCCGGCCAGGAAAGCGGGCGGCCAGTCCACCCCGCCGTCCGGGCCGATGTTCAGTTCGGTGCCGTGCAGCAGCCGCAACTTCTTGTGTCGGTCGGCGAGTTGCCGCAGCTGCTCGCGCTGGGCGAGCATCTTCTCGTCCGTCATCCGCTGCATCACCAGGTCCGGGGCGTGGTCGGTGACGGCGAAGTAGGAGTAGCCGCGGGCGGCGGCGGTGTCGGTCATCTCCTCCAGGGTGGCCAGCCCGTCGGTCAGGTCGGTGTGGGTGTGCAGGTCGCCGCGCAGGTCGGACTCCCGGACCAGGTCGGGGAGCTCGCCGTCCAGTGCGGCCTCGACCTCGCCCCGGTCCTCGCGCAGCGGCGGCGCGATCCACGGCAGGCCGAGCGCCGCGTACACCTCCTCCTCGGTCTCCGAGACCACTTTGGCGCCGCCGTCCACCTCGAACAGCCCGTACTCCGAGAGCTTCAGCCCGGCCCGGACGGCCATCGTGCGTAGCTTGATGTTGTGCGCCTTCGAGCCGGTGAAGTAGACCAGCGCCGCTCCCCAGTCCTCCTCCGGGAGGACCCGCAGATCCACCTGTACGCCCTCGGTGGTACGGATCGAGGTCTTGGTGCTCCCACTCCCGATCACCTCGGCGACGTACGGGAGTTCGGTGAGGGCGGCCATCAGTGGGGCGGAGTCCTCGGCGGTCGCGAGTACGTCGATGTCGCCCACCGTCTCGCGCATCCGGCGCAGCGAGCCCGCGTACGCGCAGCGGGTGCAGCCGGGGATGGCGGAGAGCGCGGCGACCAGCTGCTCGGCCAGCTCGGTGGCGGTGTCCAGCAGGGTGCGGCCGCCGGACCGCCGCATCAGCTCGATGCCGTGCAGGATCTTCTCGCCGCTGCGCTCGCCGAAGCCCGGCAGGTCGGCGAGCCTCTCGGCGCGGGCGGCCGCGGCGAGTTCGTCCACCGAGGCGATCCCGAGGTCGCGGTACAGGGCGAGGGCGCGCTTGGGCCCGACGCTGGGCACGGCCATCATCTCCCGTACGCCGGACGGGATCTCGGCGCGCAGTGCCTCCAGGGCGGGGACCGTCCCGGTGGCGAGGTACTCGGCGACCTTCTCGGCGGTGGACCTGCCGACGCCGGGGATCCGCTGGAGGCCCTTGACGTCCAGACCGGCCAGGTCCTGCGGGTGCTCGCCGACCGCGCGGGCGGCCTTCTCGTAGGCGCGGGCCCGGAAGGCGTCCCCGCCGGTGATGCTGATCAGGTCGGCGTACTCCTGGAGCAGCTCCCTGACCTGGTCGTTGAGCCGGGGCATGGGGCAAGTCTAGGTTCGGCTGGGCCGGTCCGCCGGGTGTGCGGCGTGCGCCCGGGCGCTGTGCGGTCAGCCGGACGCGACGGTCAGCAGCAGGACCACGGTCAGCCCGCCGCCGGGGGTGGGCTCCACCGCGAGCCGGCCGCCCGCGGCCAGCACCAGGCTGTGCAGGGCCGGTCCCACCGGTCCGCCGGGCCGCGCGCCGGCGAGCAGCCACTCGCGCGCCTCGGGCAGCTCGTAGGCGCCCCGGTCGGAGATCCGGATCTCCACCCGGCCGCGGGTCGCCGCGGCCCGGGCGGGCGCCCGCAGCGCGGTCGCGCCGCCCGCCACGTCGGCCCGGACCAGCACCCGGCCGCCCAGCGGGCTGCGCCGGATCGCCTGGTCGACCAGCCCGGCCACGGCGGCCTCCAGCCGGCGGGCGTCCCCGGCCACCACCGGGAGCCCGGGTGTCATCCGGACCGTGACGGCCGCCGCCCGGCCGCCGCCGCGCACCACCCGGCGGACCACGTCGGCCACCTGGACGTGCCGGGCCGTCGGCTCGCAGCCGGCCTGCCGGCCGGTCCAGCGCAGCCGCTCCAGCTCGGTGCGGGTGAGCGCCCTGGGCGCCGCCATCACGCCGGGCGGGAACGGGCCGGGGCCCTGCTCGGCCCCGGCGGTCGCCGACGCGCCCGCGCGTCCCGGCCCGCCGCGGCGCCCCGTCCCGCCCGGGTGGCCGGTGCCGCCCGCGCCGGCGGTGCCGCCGAACGTGCCGAACGCGCCGAGCGCCCGGGCCCCCGATGCGACGTAGCCCCAGAGTCTCCGGCGTGCCATCGTCCTGCCCCTCGTGCTTCCCGGCGGCCGTCATCGGTTCCGCGGCCGACCGGGGCGGGCCGTTGTCCGGGCCCTCCCTGCCAGCCTGCGCCTAGGCCGTCCGGGTGACAATCCCGTTCCGGGACGCGGTCCGCCCACCGGCCCCCGCCGAGCGGCCGGGGGGCACCCGCCGTCCGGCGGGGCCGTGGGGCGGCGTCCTCCTCCTCGGCGCTCAACCGCAGCGGATCCTTCGCAAAGGCCTGTTCGCAGAAAACCCTTTGCAAAGAACCCTTTGCGGTTCTAGTCTCCTGCCATGACCGAAGAGCAGGGCTGGAAGCACGGCGACGACCAGCGCAGCATCGCCCTCACCGCCGAGAGCATGCGGGCGATGGCGCACCCGGTGCGGCTGCGGGTGGTGGGGATGCTGCGCAAGTACGGCCCCTCCACGGCGACCCGGCTCGCCGCGGAGCTGGGGCTCAACTCCGGCGCGACCAGCTACCACCTGCGCCAGCTCGCCGCCGCGGGCTTCGTGGAGGAGGACGAGGCACGGGGCAACGCCCGGGAGCGCTGGTGGCGTTCGGCCCACCGCGTCACGGTCTGGACGGTGGACGACATGGCCGACGACGAGCTGGGCGAGGCCGCCGGCTACCTGCGGTCCGTTCTGGCCGCGCACACCCTGGCGGCCGAGCGCTCGCTGGACGCCTTCGAGGCGCTGCCGCGCGACTGGCGCAAGGCCGTGAACCTGAGCGACCTGGTGCTCCAGCTGACGCCCGCCGAGGCCGAGCGGCTGTCCGGCGAGTTGAACGAGGTGATCAGGCGCTACCGCTGGGTGGGCGCCGAGGGGCCGGTCCCGGAGGGATCGGAGCAGGTATCCGTCGTCTTCCACGTCCTGCCGGACGTGCGTGGCGGCACCGACGAGGGGGGAACCACATGACCGGCGGCACGACCACCGCCACGAGAACCGCCGTCGACGGGCCGGGCCGCAGCTTCCGGCCGCTGGCCGGGGTGCTGACCGCCACGGCCGTCTCCGTGACCGGGACGCGCGTCTCGGCCATCGCCCTGCCCTGGTTTGTCCTGGCGACCACCGGCAGCGCCACCATGACCGGACTGGTCGCCTTCGCCGAGATGGCGCCGTACGTGGCGGTCAAGGCGCTGACCGGGCCGCTGGTGGACCGGCTCGGGCCGCGGGTGGTGTCCTGGACGACGGACGCGGTCAGCGCCGGCGCGGCCGGGCTGATCCCACTGCTGCACGCGCGTGGGCTGATGCCGTTCTGGGTGCTGCTGGTGATGGTCGCGGTGATCGGGGCGATGCGGGGCCCGGGGGACCTCGCCAAGTCCGTCATGGTCCCGGAGGCGGCCGACCACGCCCGGGTGCCGATGGAGCGCGCCACCGGCCTGTCGGGCGTCACCGAGCGGCTGGCCTCGACGATCGGCCCCGCGGTCGGCGGCGGCCTGGTCGCCCTGACGGGCCCGCTGGCGGGTGTGGCGGTCAACGCGGGCACCTTCGCGCTCGGGTCGCTGATCATCGCGGTCGCCCTGCCGCGCGGCATGGGGCGCTCGGCGGTGCCGGTCACGGACGCCGGTCCGGCCGAGCAGGAGCAGACCGCGGGCTACTGGCGGATGTTCCGCGAGGGCTTCACGTTCCTGCGGTCGGAGCCGCTGCTGCTCACCGTGATCGTGATGATCGGCATCACCAACCTGATCGACGCCGGATTCGTCAGCGTGCTCGTCCCGGTCTGGGCGCGGGAGTCGGGCAACGGCCCGGCCGGCATCGGCCTGACCGCCGCGGTCATGGGCGGCACCGCGGTCCTCGGCAGCCTGATCGCGGCGGCCGTCGCCTCCCGGCTGCCGCGTCGGACGGTCTTCTTCGCCGGCTTCCTGCTCTGCGGTGCGCCGCGCTTCCTGGTGCTCGCCCTGGGCGCGCCGATGTGGGTGGTGCTCACGGTCTTCGCGATCGGCGGCTTCGGCTCCGGCTTCCTCAATCCGATCCTCGGTGCGGTGCTCTTCGAGCGGGTGCCCCGCCACCTGCTCGGCCGCGTCCACGCCCTCAGCGGCTCCCTGTCCTGGGCCGGCATCCCGCTCGGCGGGCTCGCCGCCGGCGCCTCGATCGCCCTGGTCGGCCTGATACCCAGCCTGATCGCGGCCGGTGCCGTGTACTTCGCGACCACGACGCTGGCGGGGCTCCGGCCCGAGTGGCGCGAGATGGACCGCCTCAGGGGCGGCGCCTCCGGCGAGGCCGCCGTCGCGCCGGAAACGGCTCGCACCGCCTGAGCACCCAGGGCCGGTCAGCGGGTCCGGCTAGCGAGCCCGGTCGGTTGCGCGGTCGGTGCTCGGAGCGGCCTGGCCGGTCGGCCGGTGGCCGGCCCAGTGGAGCAGCAGCAGGCTGACGAGGGCTGCCAGGGCGCACCAGGTGGAGACGAAGGCGAGACGCCAGAGCAGGGCGCAGCCGACGGCGCCCGCGCCGGTGAGGACACCGAGACGGCGGAGCAGCCGGTCGCCGCTCAGCAGGAGGGAACCGACGGTGGCGAGGAGATAGCCGGTCAGGAGGAGGGCGGGGTGAGGGATGCCGATGGCGTAGCCGAGGGTGTGGCCGCGCGCGGTGGCCGTCACCGGGCGGGAGGCGACGGCCGCGGCCAGCGGAACGGCGACCACCGCGCCGAGCAGGGTGAGGCCGGCGGGCGCCCGTCGCCGCGGCCCGCGGGTCGCGCACCACACGGCGGCGGGGACGAGGACGGGCAGCAGCGGGAGGGCGATCACCGCCCAGGCGGTGCGGGCCGCTCCGGCGAGCCCGTCCGACAGTCCGCCGTCCGTGCCGAGCCAGACCAGCGCCTCGATCAGCTGGTGTACGCCCAGCACCAGGGGGAGCGCGGCGATCGGCAGGCGCTCGGGCCGTCCGGACCAGTGGGCGCGGACCAGGCAGGCCACCCCGACGCCCGCGACCAGCCCTCCGGCCACGGCGTCCGCCTGCGCGCTCCAGCACATGGGGGCCTAACCGGTGCTCCCGGGGCGGTCGTCCTCCTCGGACCCGCCCGTCGGCCTGTCGGCCGATTTGTCCGGCTCCTCCCGCCCATCCGGCTTGTCCGGCTCCTTCCGCCCGACAGGCTCGTCCATGGACCGTTTCTCCGGTGTGTCCGCCGGTTCCGGCCCGTCCTCCGGCGACGCCCCGATGGTCTCCAGGGTGTCCCGGACGGTTCCGGGAAGCGCCGGATGGCGGCCGATCACGATCACCCCGGTCACGATCGCCAGCAGCCCGACCGACTGCCAGGCCAGCGCGCCCGGGGTCACCCGCAGCCGGTCGCCGAGGAAGCCCACCGCGCAGGCGATCCCGGCCAGCGGCTGGGCGGCGGTCAGCGCCGGCAGGGACATCCGCAGCGGCGCGGCCTCGAAGGCGCTCTGCACCAGCAGCAGCCCGACCACGCCCGCCGCCACCACCGCGTACGGCTGCCAGCTGCGCAGCACCACGGCCAGGCCCTCGTGGTCGAGCCGCTGGGTGGTGGTCCTGGTGAGCGCGTCCTGGAGCCCGTAGAGCAGCCCGGCGGCGAGCGCCAGCAGGGTCGCCTCCTCGAACAGCGGCAGCCGCCGGGCCAGCGAGACCAGCAGCAGGACCAGCCCGACCACGGTGCCGACCACCAGCCAGTGCCGCAGCTCCCCGGCCGGTGGCCCGCCGCCCGTCGGACGCCCGGCCACGATGAAGACCGTCACCCCGAGGGCCAGCAGCAGGACCCCGGCCCAGCCGGACCGGCCCAGGGTCTGACGGGTCAGCACCCGGGCCAGCGCCATGGCGAAGATCAGATTGGTGGCCAGCAGCGGTTCGACCAGCGACACCTCGCCCTGGTTGAGCGCGAGCGCGGAGAGGATCAACCCGCAGACCATGAACCCGGTGCCGAGCAGCCACTGCGGCATCCGCATCAGGTCCAGCAGCAGCCGCCAGCGCAGCAGATCGGAGCGCGGGGCTTGCTGCGCCGCGTGCTGCTGGAGGACGAAGCCGAGCCCCAGGAAGCACGCCGCGCTGAGAGCGAGGAGGAAGACCGCCACGGAGGGACCACCAGGTTGTCGCTGTCCGCGCCGTGCCGACGGGTCCGAGGGTGGGTCGGCCGTCGCGGCCGCTCCCGTCAGCCTACCGCCGGGGCGATGGCCGGGCCGGTCGCACCACGCGCGCGTGGTGCGGCGACCGCGGGGCCTTCCGACAGCGCTTGCCGCCGACGGCGGGGCAGGCGCACGCTGGTGTGAGCGGCCGCCGCGGGTCACCGTCCGTGCCGGTCCGGACAGGCGGGCGACGGGGGCCGGCGCCAGGAGGTGTGGCATGCACAACCAGTGGGACGTGGAGCTGAGCTTCGAGGAAGACGGTGTGCACACGGCGTGCGAGGCCAGGCTGACCGGTGCGCGGGCGCCGGGCCTGAGCGCGCGCGGCGAGTCCGAGAAGAGCGCGGACGACCGTCCGCTCGCCAGGATCGGCGAGGAGGTCGCCGCCTCCCGGGCCCTGGAGGAGCTGTCCCGCAAGTTGCGGGTCCAGGCCACCGGGGAGATCGACGACGAAGGGCACCGCCCGGGCTACCTGATCTACTGAGTCCACCGACCGCCGACCGGGCGCGAGCACGTGTGCCGACCCGGTGGCGCGCTGCCTTGTCAGGGCAGGGAGTTCTGTCGTGCCAGGATTTCGCGGTGATGGAACCCGGTCGCGGGTCGATGTTGGGTGACTCCATCGCCGGAGCGTCGTCGCAGCCCCCGGCACCCGTCCAACGGCCTTGCCCGGAACGGTCGGTAGCCGATGCCGAACGCGAATCTGCGGTGGCGCGGCGTCAGGGAGCTTACGGCGAAGGGTGTATCCGGCAGGGGAGATGGGCGAGCGGCTCCAGCCGGTGCCCCCTGCGCGTACCGGCAGCGAGCCGGACCATGCCCTGGCGCTCGGCCGGCTGCGGATCCGGCGAGCGTGGCGCCCGCCCGCCCGGTGGGCGGGGACGTTTCAGCCGAGCCGCTGCCCGGGGCCTGGCGGTCAGGCTCGGCAGCCAGGGCGTTCTGCGAGTCGGACCGTTTTGACCGCCCCCGGGTCGTGCGGCGGCCCGTGTGCTGGAAGTCGGGCCGGCCGACTTCCGGTGGGGATGAAGTGGGGGTGGTTGTCGGGGTGGGTCAGGGACTGGTCAGGGACGGCGGGTGGGGGCCAGGAATTCGGTGAGGCGGGTGTTGACCGTGGGGGCGGCGGCCATGGGGAGGTTGTGGTGGGAGACGCCGGGGAGGACGGCGACGTCCGCCGCCGGGAGGATGCGGCGGGCGGTGGCGGCGACGCGGGCGGCTGAGTGGGGGCGGCTGTGGGCGGCGAGGAGGGTGAGGACGGGCGCGGTGAGGGTGCGGAGGCGTTCGGGGGAGGGGCGGGGGCCGGTGACGACGCGGGAGGCGGGGAAGCCGGCGTGGCCGAGGGCGTACAGCTCGCGCCAGTCGGGGTCGAGGCTGGGCGTGTCGCCGGTTTCCCAGTCGAGGTAGGCGCGGGCGCGGGCCGGGGTGCGCCGGGGGAGGAAGAGGGGGAGGGCGCGCAGCAGGTAGCCGGGACGGAAGCCGGCGAAGCACTGGGTGGGGTCGAGCAGGGCGAGCCGGCCGACCCGGGCGGGGGCGTGCAGGGCGTACTCCAGGGCGATCCAGCCGCCGTACGAGTGGCCGCAGAGGTCGGCCCGCGGGACGTCGAGCCGGTCGAGGACGGCGTCCAGCCAGCCGAGCAGGCCGGGCACGCCGTCGAGCGCGGCGCCGTCGTGGACGCTGCGGCCGGGGTCGCCGATGAGGTCGACGGCGAGGACGCGGTGTCCGGCCTCGGCCCAGGCGCCGGCGTTGGCGAACCACATGGTGGAGGTGGCGCCGCCGCCGTGCAGCAGGACGAGCGGGCGGCCGTCGGCGCGCCCACAGGCGTTGATCCGGGTGGTGCCGTGCGCGGTGCGGACGGTGAGCGCCTCGACCGGGACCGGCCAGCGGGCCAGCAGGGCGTCGTAGGCGGCGAGGAAGGGGGCGGGGGAGACGGTGGTGCGGGCGGACATCGGAGCCTCCGCGGATGTGGTGTGATGGCGTGCCGAATCAGCTGGACCACTCGCTGAACGAGTATCGCGCGGAACAAGTATCTCGCTGAGCGAGAGAATAGTGGCACATGCCTACCGGAGGAAGGACGACAGGGTGTCCGAGGTTGCGGAGCCGATGCGGCTGGTCCACCTGCTGCGTGGTCTGACGGTCGAACTCGACCTTTTCGGAGCCGGGTTCGCGGCCCGCAACGGTCTGCATCCGACCGACCTGCGGGCGCTGATCCACCTCCTGGACGCGGCCAGGGCCGGGGAGGTGGTCACCCCGGGCCGGCTCGGTGAGGCGTTGGGCCTGAACTCGGCGGGCACCACCGGTCTGGTGGACCGGCTGGAGCGGCTCGGGCTGATCCGCCGCGAGCGCGACCCGCAGGACCGGCGGCGGGTGCGGCTGCTGGTGGAGGAGCGGGCGGTGGAGCTGGGACAGGGGTTCTTCGGCGGGCTGATCGGTGATCTGCTCGCGGCGATGCGGCAGTTCGGACCCGGCGAGCTGGAGACGGCCCGGCGCTTCCTGGAGGCCATGTCCGAGGTGGTGGCGACCGCCAGGAAGGAGTGACCGCCTCGGAACGCCGGGCGGACACAGGGCTGACAGGGGAGGCGGACACGGGGCGGACGCGGTGGCGGTGGGCTACGCGGGCCCGAGGGTCCAGCTGATCACCGAGAGCGTCGCCATCGACACCAGCGTCGACCAGAGCACCGCGTCCCTGGCCAGGGCGGCGCCCTGCCGGTACTCGCGGGCGTAGGTGTAGACGTTCTGTGCGGTGGGCAGCGCGGAGAACAGCACCACGGTGAGCAGTTGGTGGGTGGGCAGGTGCAGCAGCGGTCCGGCCACGGCGAGTGCGACGAGCGGCTGGATCAGGGTCTTGAGCACGACGGTCAGCCCGACCTCGGTACGGTGCGGACGGCCGTCCGCCGGCGGGCGGTTGTGCAGCGAGATGCCGAGGGTTATCAGGGCGGTGGGGACCGCCGCGCCGCCGAGCAGCTCGAAGGAACGGTTCAGCTCGGCGGGCAGGTGCACGCCGGTCGCCGAGGCGGCGGCGCCGAGCGCGGTGGCCAGCAGGATCGGGTTGCGCACGGGCAGGGTGAGCAGTGCCCGGCGGCCGGCCGCGCCACCGTCCAGGACGGCCAGGACGGCCGGGGTGACCAGCAGGATCTGGAACAGCACCACGGGTGCCACGAAGGAGGCGTCGCCGAGGACCTGCATGGTCACCGGGATGCCGAGGTTCGCCGAGTTGACGTACCCGGAGGCCATCGCGCCGATGGCCAGTTCGCCCGGCTTGCGGTGGAAGAACAGCCGCCCGGCGAGCAGCCCGAGGCCGATCGTGACGAGGGTGCCGGCCGCGAAGGCGAGCATCGAGGCGTTGGCGAACCGGTCCAGCGGGGTGCGGGCGATCATCAGGAACAGCGCGGCCGGCATCGCCACGTGGAAGACGAACCGGTTGAGCACCGTCTCGGCGTGGGGCCCGATCAGCCCGGTGCGGCCGACGACGTAGCCGACGCCGGTGAGTACCCAGATCGGCGCGAAGGCGGACAGCAGGGGGTGCAGGGCCGGCATGGTTCCTCGGATCGCTCGGGCGGATCAGCCTGGTGCGACGGGGGTCTCCCGTCGGGGGCGTCAACTCCCGGGCGCGGTAACCCCCGAAGCCGTGAACCCCCGGGGCAGTAAACCAGTGGCCGGAGACGGGATGATCAACGGGTCTGTCGCGAGCACGCCAGCCGGTACGGCCGCGGCGCTCCGCCGCCCGGGCATACGATGAGCCGATGGAGGACCAGTACCTGAGCCTGTCCGAGGTGGAGGCGATCGCCCGCCGGGCCCATCAGGGGCAGGTGGACAAGAACGGCCACCCGTACGGCGAGCACATCGCGGCGGTCGCCCACGGGACGGCGGCGCGCGGCGGCAGTGCGGCGCAGGTCGCGGCGGGGTGGCTGCACGACACCGTCGAGGACGACCGGCTGAGCCGGGAGTGGCTGGCCCGGGCCGCACTGCCGGAGGAGACCAAGGCGATCGTGGACGCGCTCACCCGGCGCCCGGACGAGCCGGTCGAGGAGTACACCGGGCGCATCCTGGGCACGCCGGGCGCGCTGCTGGTCAAGCGCGCGGACCTGGCGCACAACTCCGATCCGGTCCGCCTCGCCTCGCTGGACCCGGCGACCGCCGAGCGGCTGGTCGCCAAGTACGCGCGGATGCGCGAGCTGCTCGGGCTCACCGGCGGGCCGTAGCCGACAAGCTGTAACCGACGAGCTGTAACCGGCGAGCCGGGCCCGCGGAAGAACGACCACCGGAGAACCCCGAGAGGGCCCGGACCACGCGGGTCGCGCGGGTCCGGGCCCTCGGGCACCCCGGTGGTCCCTGTCCGACCCCCGGGGTGAGGGGGAGTGGTCAGGTGACGGGCTGAGGCTGGTGAGCCGACGGGGTCGGCTTAGTACCAGTGGTTGGACTGCCAGAAGGACCAGGCGGCGTTCGGGCTGCCGTAGCGGCTGTTCATGTAGTCCAGCGCCCACTTGATCTGGGTGGTCGGGTTGGTCTTCCAGTCCGCACCGGCCGAGGCCATCTTGGAGCCCGGCAGCGCCTGGGCCAGGCCGTACGCGCCCGAGCTCGGGTTGGTCGCGGTGACGTTCCAGCTCGACTCGTGGGCGATGATCTGGCTGAAGGCGGCCAGCTGGTTGGCCGGGACGATCTGGGCGGCGATGGCCTGCGGGGAGGCGGTGGCGGCGTTCGCGGTGGCGGGCAGGACACCCGCGCCCAGGGCGGTCAGACCGGCGGCACCGGCGAGAATCGCGGCGGAAGTACGCATGCGGAGCTTGAAAGCGGGCATGAAGAACAGGACCTCAATCAGGTTGGGCCGGGTCACTCCCCGCCCTGGACCACGGCCGGACAGGGGCCGGAAAGGTCGCGGGGCGTGACTCGGCGGTAAGCCGTTCACCGGCGGGACAGGTGCCGGTGCGGCTGACGACGAGAGCCATTGTTGGCAGACCGGATCGGCCGTCGCCAAGACCCCTTCGTTACGACCCGCGGTCGTACGGAAGGGCCTGCCGTGGATTCGAAGGGGCCGCCGTGCGGAGCCTGCCGACCGGCGTTGAGCTGCGCGAACGCGGGGGCCGCAGGGGCGGGTCCGGCGCCCCGCCGGTGTCTACTACCGTCCGTCGTGGTCGTTGATCACGTGTGAGCGCACTCACCGTCCTGGCCTCCGCCGACGTCACGCGCCGGTCCGGGCGCGGCACGTTGGGTACAGGCGATCAACCCCGTGCTGAGACCGGCGCCACACCGTCGCGGCGGCTGGGCGGCTGGGCGGCCGGTTGGTCGGGTGGCCGGTCGTGGTCGCGCGGGGGTCGGGCAGCGCCGGGGGTCAGCGGAGGTCGCCCAGCCGCCGGTGCCGGGCGGCCCTGGCCGCGAGCAGGTCCGCTCCGGCGGCCGACGCCAGGCCGCCGAGCGCCGTGCCGACGGCCTGCCCGAGCCGGGCGCAGAACGCCGCCGGCTCCTCGGCGGCGTCCGGCAGCTCCGGGACCACCTCGTCGACCAGGCCGACCTCGGCCAGGTGCCGCGCCCCGATCCCCTGGGAACGGGCCAGCTCGGCGGCGTGCGCACCGTCCCGGTGGACGATCGCCGAGGCGCCCTCCGGCGGCAGCGGCGCCAGCCAGGCGTGCTCGGCGGCGATCACCCGGTCGGCCGGGAGCAGGGCGAGCGCCCCGCCGCCCGAGCCCTGGCCGAGCAGCACCGCCAGGACGGGCGTGCGCAGCGCGAGCAGGGTGGTCAGGCAGTGCGCGATCTCCACCGCGATGCCCTCCAGCTCGGCCTGGGCGGACAGCTCGGCGCCGGCCGTGTCCACCACGGTGACCAGCGGCAGTCCGAGCTGCTCGGCCAGGCGCGCGGTGCGCCGTACGGCCCGCAGGTCGGCGGCGGTGAAGGGGCGCTCGTGCTCGGGGGTCCGCCGCTGCTGGCCGACCACCAGGACGGGGTGCCCGCCGAGCACGGCCAGTGCCCGGACCAGCGCCCCGCCGCGCCCGCCGGGGGCGTCCAGCAGCACCAGCTCCTCGGCGGTGTGCCGCAGCAGCTCGCGGGTGCCGGGGCGGTCGGGTCGCCGGGTGCGGAGGACGGAGTCCCAGGCGTCGGGGCGCCCTGGGGCGGCCTTGGTGTCCGTGCGGGGGGCCGTAGGAGGGGAGGGCGGGGTGGTGCCGAGGACGGCGAGCGTGCGGCGGAGCAGCTCGCGCAGCTCCTGCGGCGGCACCACGGCGTCCACCAGTCCCCGGGCGGCGAGCGTCTCGGCCCGCTGGACGTCCGGCGGCAGCTCCACACCGCGCAGTTCCTCGTACACGCGCGGGCCGAGGAAGCCGAGCCGGGCGCCGGGCTCGGCGAACACCAGCTGCCCGAGCGTGCCCCAGGAGGCGAAGACCCCGCCCATGGTGGGGTTGCGCAGGTAGCTGAGGTAGGGGAGGCCGGCCGCGCGGTGCGCCTGGACGGCGGCGGTGATCCGCAGCATGCAGAGGAAGGCCGCCGAGCCCTCCTGCATCCGCGTGCCGCCGGAGACCGGCAGGGCGAGCAGCGGCAGCCGCTCGGCGGTGGCGCGCTCGACGGCGCGGGTGATCCGCTCCGCGGTGGCGACGCCGATCGAGCCGCCGAGGAAGCCGAACTCGGAGGCGACCAGGGCGACCGGCCGGCCGTCGATCAGGCCGAGGCCGGTGAGGACGGCCTCGTCCAGGCCGGTCCGTTCGCGGGCCCGGTCGAGCGAGGCGCGGTAGCCGGGGTCGGCGGGCGGGCCGGCCGGCGGCTCGTCCCAGCCGTGGAAGCCGTCCGGATCGACCAGCAGCCCGATCAGCTGGTGGGCCGTCAGTGCCGTGCCCGCGCCCGTACCCATGCCCACCCCGTCGGAGATCGTTCCGGCCTGCCGTGATCCGTCACTCTATGCGGCGCGATCCGGGTGCGGCGAGCGCCGGGGCGGGCGCTGGGGCGGGCACGGGGGCGGGCGGCCGGGACGGGCCGACGGGACCGCTCCGGCAGGAGCGCGGCGGTGACCCGGCACGTTTCCCCGCCGAGGTCGCGGCCGTCCACGATCCGGCCATCTCGCCTGTGCGGCAGGACAGTTGGGAGCCATCGAAGGCCGGGGCGGCGGCGTCGAGTGGATCCGTCCGGCACTTGCTAGGGTCGGAGGCATGGCACCACCGAGCAGCGCCAACCCCCCGGGGCGGCTCCGGCGAGACGCGCAGCGCAACCGCGACCTGCTGCTCGCCGCCGCCCGCGACATGTTCTCCCGGCACGGCCTGGACGTGCCGCTGGACCAGATCGCCAAGGAGGCCGGCGTCGGCAACGCCACCCTCTACCGGCACTTCCCGACCCGCGAGGCGCTGATCGGCGAGGTGTTCGCGGACGCCGGGGCCGGTCTGGCCGCCGCGGGCGAGGAAGCACTCGCCGCCGAGGACGCCTGGAACGGCCTCGAACGGTACTTCGGGCGGATCTTCGAGCTGGTCGCCGCCGACCGGGGCATCAACGACCTGGTCACCCAGGCCATCCCGGTCATCCCCGGCATGACCGAGATCAGCCGGCAGCACGCCACCACGGTCGGCACCCTGATCGCCCGCGCCCAGGAGCAGGGCAGCATGCGCCGCGACGTGGTCACCATGGACCTGCTGTTCCTGCTCGGCCCGCTCTGCCGTGCGCTGCCCGCCGCCACCGAGCTGCGCCCCGACCTCTGGCGCCGCTACCTCGCCCTGCTGCTCGACGGCTTCCGCACCCGGGCCGCCCACCCGCTGCCGGTCCCGCCGGTCGGGGAGGAGCACCTGGACCGGATGTTCGCGGACCTCTGGGAAGCGGACGTACCGGAGCAGCCTGGGACGGTCGGGCCGCCGGAGGCCTGAGCATGCTCCGCCCGCGCCGCATCAGGGACGCGTACGGAACGCCCGGCCCCGCGTCAGAGCCGCGTCAAGGAGGCGAAGCCGCACCGGTACCCGCCGCTTTGCTGGGAGGCGGACCGGGCGAAGCGACGAGGGACGGGGCCATGACGGACAGTGGTGGTGCGGACGAGGGCCGGATCGTGGTCGGCGTCAGCGGCTCGCTCGGCAGCCTCGCGGCGCTGCACCACGGGGTGGCCGAGGCCCGCCGGACGGACGCCGAGGTGCTCGCGGTGCTCTGCTGGACGCCGCCGGGCGACGAACTCGGGTACCGCCGCACCCCCTGCCCGCCGGTGATCGACGCCGGTCGCGACGCCGCCGTGGCCCGGCTGCGGAAGGCCCTCGACGAGGCCTTCGCCGGTCGCTACGCGGGCGTCCGGCTGCGCTGCCAGGCGGTACGCGGCGACACCGGCCACACGCTGGTGCGGTGCGCCGACCGGCCCGGAGACCTGCTCGTCCTCGGCTCGGGCCGGGAACGCGGCCGCCTCGCCCGGCTGGTGCACCCCTCGGTCACCGCGTACTGCGTCCGCCACGCGTCCTGCCCGGTCCTGGCCGTTCCGCACCCGCCGTTGCAGCGCGACCTGGAGGCGCTGGAGCGCGGCCAGGGACCGGGGGTGCCGGTCGCGGGGAACTGAGGCCGGGGAGACAGGGGAGACAGGGGAGGCCCGGTGACCACGGGGAATGCGGGGTTTCCCTCCGATTCGGTGAACGATCACCTGGCTGATACTGTTCGTCTCGTCGCGAGGGAGTGATTCCTCGTCAGGCGTCAGCGGTGCTACCAGAGCACGTCCTACTTTCAGTAGGAAGAGTCCGTGCGATCCGGGCCTGGCGCTCCATGGTCGGACGGGGTCCGGCGCCATCGAAACGGCGCCGGGCCCCGTTCGCGTGTCCGGACGCGGGACAGCGCCGGCGCTCAGGACGGCTGGCGGTCGGAGCCCAGTTCGCGGGAGATCCGCAGGCCGACCTGAGCGACCACCGGGCCGAGGGCGCGGACCCTGGCGGCGGTCATCCGCGAGGTGAGACCGGAGACGGACAGGGCGGCCGTCACCTCGCCGGTGTGGTCGAAGATCGGGGCGGCGACGCAGCGCACCTCGGGTTCGTTCTCGCGGTCGTCGATCGAGTAGCCGCGGGCGCGGATGCGGGCCAGGTCGGCGCGCAGCCGGGGTTCGTCGGAGATGGTCCAGGCGGTCACCGGGCGCAGGCCGGCCGTGACCACCTCGCCGACGGCCTCCTCGGGCAGCCAGGCGAGGATCGCCTTTCCGGTGGCGGTGCAGTAGGCGGGAGCCCGGCTGCCGACCCGCGAGGCCATCCGGACGTTGGTCTCGTCCTCGACCTTGTCCAGGTAGACGATCCCGGGGGCCTGCCAGACGGTCAGGTGGACGGTCTCGCCCGCCTCGCGCTGGAGCCGGCGCAGGTGTTCGGCGGCGACGCTGCGCAGGTCGAGGGTGGTCAGGTAGGCCTGGCCGAGCCGCAGCGAGCCGTGGCCCAGCCGGAACCAGCCGGTCTCGCGGTCCCGGTCGAGCAGGTGCTCGTCCAGCAGGGGGCCGGCCAGCCGCAGCACGGTGCTCTTGTTGAGGCCGAGTCCGTCGGCGAGCTGGGCGAGCGGGACGCCGCGCCCGTCGCTGTGGTCGCGGACGTAGCCGAGGACGGCGAGCGCGCGGCGCAGCGAGGAGGACTGGTTGCGTTCGGTCGCGGGTTTCTTGGGCGCCGTCTCCGTCATGGGTCCGTTCCCTGATCTTGTTCTGCCGGTGTTCCCCCGCGGGTTGGCGGCGGTTGTCAGAACGTACCCGTTCGCGACCTGATCGCCGTATCTTCGATACAACGTTGTGCAGTGCAAAACTTTGGTCAACCCCCTCTTGTTGGGGCGGATCGCCCCCGCCTAACGTCCCTGCCATCGAGCAGGCGACGTCGCCCCACCCGAGCGCTGCGCCCTGCCGTACCCCCACCACTTCACCCACCATCGGCCCCGGTCAGGGCCTGCTTCGACGCGCCCGCCCCCCGCGGTGCGAGTCTCGGCGGCAGCTGTCGGGAGGGGAGGTCTCCACCATGCGAAACTTCGGACGGACCGCCGCAGCCGTCGTGCTCGCCGCCGGCTGCCTGGCCGCCACCGCCTGTGCCCCCGGCACCGCCTCACCGGCGAGCGGCAAGGCCACCGACGAGCGGACCGGCACCATGCAGGTCTGGCTCTACAACGAGGCGGGCAACGCGGCCAAGGAGGCCGTGATCACCAAGGCCGTGACCGAGTTCCAGGCCTCCCACCAGGGCGTCACGGTCAACATCAGCTACATCGACACCGACGCCTCGGCCCGCGCGGCCAAGATGAAGGGCGCCTTCAACGACCCGAACAGCGCCCCCGACCTGGTCGAGTTCGGCAACACCGACCTGCCCGGCTACGTCGCCGCCGGCGGCCTCGCCGACATCACCGCCGAGCTGGACGGGTGGAAGGACAAGGGCGACCTCGACCCGGCGATCGCCAAGACCGCCGTCGTGGACGGCAAGACCTACGGCGTGCCCTGGTGGGTCGGCGTGCGCGCGCTGTACTACCGCACCGACCTGTTCACCGAGGCCGGCCTCACCCCGCCGACCTCGTACGCCGAGCTGGTCACCGCCACCCAGAAGATCCACGCCGCGCACCCGGACACCTTCGGCATCGCCGTCGGCGGCAAGTACACCTTCGGCGCGCTGCCCCTCATCTGGGACGCGGGCGGCGACATCGCCACCGCGGACGGCGGCAAGTACAAGGCGGCGATCGACTCGCCCGCCTCGCAGGCCGGGATCAAGCGCTACACCGACCTGTTCGGCCCGGACGGGTGCCCCGCCCAGCAGTGCGCTGACCTGACCGGCGGCAAGATCATCGACCTGTTCGCGGCCGGCAAGACGTCGATGGCGGTGATGCTCAACTCCGCCCGCAGCAAGGTGGACGCGGGTCCGGTCAAGGGCCAGTACGGCGTGGTGCCGTTCCCCGGCGAGAAGCCGGGGTCGATCGCCCCGTCCTTCGCCGGCGGCAACAACCTGGGCGTCATGAAGGCGGCCAAGCACCGCACGCTGGCCGTCGAGTTCGCCGAGCTGCTGGCGAGCCCCGCGTACCAGGAGCAGATGTACGACGCGATGGGCAACCTGCCGACGCTCAAGTCCGTCAGCGGCAAGGTCGCGGCCAAGGACGCCTTCCTGAAGCCGTTCACCGACACCATCGCGGCCGGTACCAAGTTCGTCCCGCTCGACCAGGCGTGGGCGCAGATCGACGCGCAGTCGGTGCTCCCGACCATGTTCCAGCAGGTCGTCACCGGCAAGGCGGACGTCGCCAAGGCCTCGGCCGACGCCGCCGCGCAGATCAACTCGGCCTTCGCCGCGCACTGACGGCCGTCCGCCGGCGGCGGCGTGCCACGAGCCACCGCGCCACAGGGCCCTCGGCGCCGAGACCTTCCGCGCCGGGGCCCTGCGCCCCGAGGCTCCGCGCAAGGGCCGCGCCGCCGCCGCCGGCACCGCACCCGCCGGCCACCGGCCGCGTACGGGCGGTCCCACTCCCGGCTCGTCTCAGAGAACAGGTCCCGCACGTGTCCGTATCCACCTCGACCGCCCCGGCGCCGCCTTCCCCGCACAGGCGCCGTGGGGGAAGGGCGCCGGCCGCACCCCCGGGCGGCCGGCGCCGCCGGCCCCCGCTGCTGCTGCTCCTGCCGGCCGCGGTCATCCTGATCCCGCTGGTCGCCTACCCGGTCTACCAGCTCGGCCTGCTGTCCGTCCTGGACTTCGGACAGGCCCAGGCCTCGGGCGGCGTCCCGACCTCCTTCGTCGGCTTCGGCAACTACACGAAGATCCTGGAGGACCGGCAGTTCTGGACGGTCCTGTTCCAGACCATCGGCTTCGCCGCGTTCTGCGTGGTGGCCACCCTGGCGGTCGGCGCCACCCTCGCGGTGCTGCTCACCAAGGTCGGCCGGTGGCCGCGGCTGGTGCTGACCACCGCCGCGATGGCGGCCTGGGCGGCGCCCGCGATGACCGGTTCCACGGTGTGGAGCTTCCTGTTCGACACCAACCTGGGTCTGGTCAACCACACCCTGGAGGGGCTCGGGCTCTCCGGCTTCCACGAGTTCAACTGGTTCTACGACAAGTGGACGGCGTTCCTGATCGTCGGCGCCGTGGTCGTGTGGCACTCCTTCCCGTTCGTGATGGTCACCCTCTACGCGGGCATCCGGGCCATCCCGGAGGAGATCATGGAGGCCGCCGCCCTGGACGGCGCCAACACCTGGACCACCTTCCGCCGGATCACCGCGCCGATGCTGCGCCCGATCCTGACCATCGTGGTGATCCAGTCGGTGATCTGGGACTTCAAGGTCTTCACCCAGATCTACGTGATGACCGAGGGCGGCGGCATCGCCGGCCAGAACCTCGTGCTCAACGTGTACGCGTACCAGAAGGCGTTCGCCTCCTCGCAGTACGGGCTGGGCGCGGCGATCGGTGTGATCATGCTGCTGATCCTGGTGATCCCGACGGTCCTGTACATCCGCACCCTGCGACGGACGGGGAACGAACTGTGAGCACGGCGAACCCCCCGGCCCCCGTGAGGGCGGCCCGGAACACCCGCGGCCGGTGGCGCCTGGCCGCCAACACCAGCGCGATCGTGCTGGCCGTGGTCACGGCCTTCCCGATCTTCTGGATGGTGCTCTCGGCCTTCAAGCCCAAGGGCGAGATCCAGTCGCTCGACCCGAAGCCGTGGACCGCCCACCCCACGCTGGAGAGCTTCCGCCAGGTGCTCAGCGTGGACGGCTTCGGCCGGTACTTCGTGAACAGCCTGGTGATCGCGCTGTCGGTGGTGGTGCTGTCGGCGATCGTGGTCTTCCTGGCGGCGGTGGCCGTGACCAGGTTCAGGTTCAGGTTCCGCACCACCATCATGGTGATGTTCCTGATCGCCCAGATGATCCCGGTCGAGGCGCTGACCATCCCGCTGTTCTTCATGTTCCGCGACGCCGGGCAGGTCGCCCCGGGGATCGGACTGAACACCCTGGCCTCGCTGATCCTGGTGCAGCTGGCGTTCTCGCTGCCGTTCGGGATCTGGATGATGCGCGGCTTCGTCGCGGCCGTCCCGGTCTCGATCGAGGAGGCGGCGCAGATCGACGGGGCCAGCCGGACCCGCATCCTGTGGCGGATCCTGCTGCCGCTGGTGGCGCCCGGCCTCGCGGCGACCAGCGTGTTCTCCTTCATCGCGGCGTGGAACGACTTCGTCTTCGCCAAGACCTTCATCATCAGCGCCACCGACAACCAGACGCTGCCCTCGGCGCTGCTGGTGTTCTTCAAGCCGGACGAGAACGACTGGGGCGGCATCATGGCGGCGTCCACGCTGATGACCGTGCCGGTGCTGATCTTCTTCATCGCGGTGCAGCGCAAGCTGGTCTCCGGGCTGGCCGGCGCGGTGAAGGACTGACCTCGGACGGTCAGGAGTACTCGGGAGTCCCGCGGCCGGCCGGGGACTCCCGCAGTCGTCCGGGGCCCGGCGGGCTACCGGCTCACCGGCCCACCGGCTCAGGGCCTTCGGCCGTCGCGGCTCAGGCCGCCGCCGCGGAACCGCGGGCCGGGACGGCGACCAGCACGAACTCCGCGCCGGCGTCGTCCCTGACCAGCGCGGTACGGCCGAACGGCGTCGGCACGGGCCCGCCGAGCACCCTGCCGCCGAGGGCGCGCAGCCGGGCCGCCGTCCGGTCGGTGTCCTCGGTCGCGAAGTGGGCCAGCCAGCGGGCGCCGTCGCCGGGGCCGCCCGGGCCGATGCTGCACGCGGGCAGGCCGGCGACCCTGGCGAGGGCGTGGCCGGCCCGGGGCCGGTCGTAGGTGTAGCCGAAGACCCTGCGGTAGAAGGCGCGGGCGGCCCCGGGGTCGGGGGAGAGGTGCTCGTTCCAGGCGAGCGCGCCCGGCTCGTCGACCAGTCCGGCGCCGTCGACGGTGCCCGCCTGCCAGAGCCCGAAGCGGGCGCCGAGCGGGTCGACGGCGAGCGCGGCGCGGCCCAGTTCCGGCACCTCGTACGGCTCGCGGAGGGACCGGCCGCCGGCGGCCCGGACGGTGGCGACGGTGCGCGGCGGGTCGGGGCAGGCGAGGAAGGTGGTCCAGACGGCGGACGGGCCGGACCGGGCGGACACGGCGGACGGGCCGGACGGTTCGACCGGCCGGGCCGGTTCGACGGCCGCGACCTGGACGCCGTACCGGGTGGCGACCGTCCCGGCGGGGCCGGTCGGGACGAACTCCCAGTCGAACAGCGCGCCGTAGAAGCGCTGCGCCCGGGCGGGGTCCGGCGTGGTGAGCACGACCCAGCACGGGACGCCGACGTGGTAGGTGCCCGGCTTCGGCATGCGTCCCTCCTGGCGGGCCGGGTGCCCGGCGGCCGCCGTCCGGTGCCCGGTTGCCACCGGCCCCGTCTGCCAGCCTCCGCGTCCGGCGGGTGCGCGGCAAGCGGGGGGTCAGGACACGCCGTGCGGCCGGAACTGGACGCTGATCCGCGGGCCCACCGGGCGGGCCGTCTTGGGGATCGCGTGCTCCCAGGTGCGCTGGCAGGAGCCGCCCATCACCACCAGGTCGCCGTGGCCGAGCGGATGGCGGACGACCGCCGTGCCGCCGGACCGGGGCCGCAGCGCCAGGGTGCGCGGCTCGCCGACGGAGAGGATCGCCACCATGGTGTCCTCGCGGGCGCCGCGCCCGATCCGGTCGCTGTGCCAGGCCACGCTGTCCCGGCCGTCCCGGTAGTAGCAGAGGCCGAGGGTGCGGAACGGCTCGCCCAGTTCCTGCGCGTAGTGCCGGCTCAGCGCCGCCCTGGCCCGGCCGAGCACCGGGTGCGGCGGCTCGGCCCGCGCCGGGTAGGAGGCCAGCAGGCGCGGGACGTCCACCGTGCGCTCGTACATCTCGCGGCGCTCGGCCCGCCAGGGCACGGTGCCGGCCAGCTGTTCGAACAGCTCGTCCGCCCCGTGCAGCCAGCCGGGGAGCAGGTCCAGCCAGGCGCCGTCGCCGAGCTGCTGCCGCCGCAGGCCGTCGAGCGGGCCGAGGCGGATGCCGCTGCGGTCGGCGTCGTCGAACAGCGAGGGCTGGAGGTGGACGGTGCCGTGCATGGGGTCAAGCGTACGCCTTTGTTCGAACATATGCTCGAATCGAAAGCATGGGCTGCGGGTATGGCGATGGACGGCTTCGGGGCTGCCGAGTTCCAGTCGGCCCCAGAGTATGGATATCTCGCCGAGGCGCGGATGGAGCGTGCGCTGGACGAGGCCTTCGGCGGCCTGCCGATCGGCGTGCCGGTGCGGCCGCTGGTCCTGCGCGGGGAGGCGGCCAAGGTGCTGCCCGGGCTCGCCGACCGCCCCGGCGACCTGCTGGTGGTCGGCACCGGCGAGCAGGGCGGCCTCCGGTCCGCGCTGCGCCGGCTGCTGCGCCGCTCGGTCACCCGGCACTGCCTGCACCGGGCCCGCTGCGGGGTGCTCGCCGTCCCGCCGTCCACGCTGCACCAGGACCTGCGGGCGCTGCACCGCGGCATCGACCTGCGGGAACTCGCAGCTGCCTGACGACTCATCAACTCCGGTGGGTGGTACGGCCGTCGACCACCGTTCGGGTGGGCAGCAGCTCGCGCAGCGCGTCCACCGGGCAGTCCAGCGGATCGCGCGGCCACACCGTGAGATCGGCGAACGATCCCGGCCGCAGGCTGCCGCGCACGGCGCTCTCGCCGGTCAGCCGGGCCGCGTTCACGGTGTGCAGCGCGATCGCCTCGGCCCGGCCGATCGCGTGCTCGGGCCCGACCACCCCGGCCGTGGTGCCCCGGGTGGTCATGCCCCACACCGACACCATCGCGCCGTACGGGCCGACCGGGAAGTCCGAGCCGCCGGTGATCAGCGCGCCCTCGTCCAGCCACTCGCGCAGCGGGAAGAGCGCGGCGGTGCGCTCCTCGCCCCAGGCCCGCTGCTGGGTCAGCGCGCCGTCGTGCAGCAGCGGGTGCTGCACCGTCACCGGGATGCCGAGGGCGACCGCCCTGGCCCGCTGCTCCGGGCGGGCCAGGCCGCCGTGCTCGACCACCAGCGTGCCGGGCGGCAGGCCGGGGCGGCGCTCCAGCACCTGCTCGAAGACGTCCAGCAGCACCCGCAGGCCCCGGTCGCCCCAGGCGTGCACACCGACCCGCCAGCCGCGCTCCACCACCCGGTCCACCGCCGCGAGCAGCTCGGCCGGCTCCCAGAGCAGCCGGCCGTGGTAGCACGGCTGCCCCTGGTACGGCTCCTCCACCGCGCCCGCCTCGAATCCGCCGTCGATGCCGAACTTGACGCCCCAGAGCCGCAGTCGGTCGTCGTCCCGGCCGTCGGCGCGCCAGTCGTCCATCCGGTCGAGCAGGGCGTCCACCTGCTCGGGGGTGCGGGCGGCGAAACCGGAGACCAGGGCCCTGACCCGGACGGCGAGGGCGCCCCCGGCCCGGGCGGCGTCCAGCACGTCGAGGTCCTCGACCGGGACCAGGCAGTCGCGGACGGTGCCGATCCCGGTCGCGGCGTAGCCGGCGGAGGCGGCGCGCAGGCCCTCGATCCGCTCGGCGAGGGTCGGGCGCGGCAGCACCCGCTCGACCAGCTCCACCGCCCGGTTGACCAGCCGGCCGGTGAGCCGCCCGTGCCCGTCGCGTTCGATCACGCCGCCGGGCGGCGCCTCGGTGGCCGCGGTGATCCCGGCCAGCCGCAGCGCGGCCGAGTTGAGCACCATGTTGTACGCGCCGCGGCGCACCAGCACCGGGTGCTCGGCCGTCGCGTCGTCCAACTCCCCTGTCGTGGGCATCCGTTGCTCGGTCAGCAGCACCTCCTGCCAGTTGACCGTGGTGTGGATCCACTGCCCGGCGGGGGTGCGGGCGGCGCGCTCGCGGATCAGGCCGAGGAACCCGGGCAGGTCGCGGGCCCGGTGGACGGGCACGCCGTGGACGCTGTGCCCGGCCAGGACCAGGTGGGTGTGGGTGTCGTCGAAGGCGGGCAGCATCGTCGAGTCCGGGGCGTCCACCACCTCGGTGGCGGGGCCGATCAGGGCGTCCAGCCCGTCGGGTGCGGCGGCGAGGGCGGCGATCCGGCCGCCGGTGACGGCCACCGCCCGGCGGGGCGGCTCGCCGGGCACCAGGGTGTGCACGGCGGCGGCGCGGATCAGCAGGTCGGCGGGGGCGGGGTCGGTCATCGCGGCTCCAGGATGCGGGAGAGCCCGGTGACCTTCTCGACGTACCGCAGGCTGGGCTCGGCGAGCAGTGCGTGCAACTCGGTGAACACCGCGCGGGCCGGCACCGCGTTCCAGTCGGCGGGCAGCAGTGGTGCGGGCAGCCCCGGGTCCAGGTACGGCAGCCGGCGCCACCGGGTGAGCATCGGCACGTAGTCGCGGAAGGCCTCGGCCGGGTCGACCGGGGAGCCGCCGCGCAGCTCCTCGGCGGCCGGGCGCCAGGCGTCGGCGAAGGCCGCGTACTGCGCCTCGATCGCGGGGAGGTCCCACCAACCCGCCACCGCGGTGGGGAGATCGGCGAATCCGGCGTACTCGGCGGAGAGGAACAGGTGGACGTAGGCGCTCAGCCCGAGCCGGTCCAGCGTCCGGCGGGCGTCCGGCAGCATCCGGGCGGGTGCCAGCCAGACCCCGGGGGCGGCGTTGCCGAAGCCGAGCCAGCTCAGCCGGGAGCGCAGCTGGTGGCGGTGGGCGCGGGCGGACTCGGGCACCGAGAAGACCGCCACCACCCAGCCGTCGGCGAGCCGGGCGGGCTCCAGGCTGTGGAAGATCCGCCGGTCGCCCTCCTCGAAGACCGGATCCATCGCGGGAGCCAGCCGGTAGCCCGTGCCCGCGCGGCGCTCCTGGAGCAGGGTGCCGGCCTTCTTCAGCCGGGACGTCGCCGAGCGGACGGCCTGGCCGTCGACGTCCAGTTCGGCCAGCAGGGCGATCAGGTCGGCGATGGATATCCAGCCGCCGAGCCGACGGACGAACTCGCCGTAGACGGTGTGGATCAGGGAACTCGGCCGGGGTGTGCTCTCCGACACGCGTGAAGCCTCCTCCCCGAAGGTTGCTGGCGATCATAGCGGCGGCCCCGGTGCCGCGTGTAGGTGGTGCTGCGGGCGGGCTGACCCGGATGGCGGTCGGGCCCGGATGGCGGTCGGGCCCGGGCTGAGGTCGGGCCTACGCGTACGCGCCGGAGAGCAGGTGCCCGGCCCCGGGCGCGAAGGCGGGCAGGCCGAGGGCCCGCAGGAGCTGGTGGGTGGTGCAGACGGCGGTCGAGACCACCGGTTTGCCCAGCTGCTGCTCGGCCTCCTCGACGGCGGACAGCGAGGGCAGTTGCACACAGGCCGAGAGCACCACCGCGTCCGCGTCCGCGTGGGCGAGGGCGCGGGCGATCGCGGGCAGTCGGGCCGGGTCGTGGGCGGCCACGTCCAGGTTGTCGGCGATCTCCAGGGCGGCGTGGTCGAGCACCTCGATGCCCTCGGCGGCGAGGTAGTCGACCACCGTCCGGGCCAGCGGCCGCAGGTACGGGGTGACCATGGCGATCTTCCCGGCCCCGAGTTCGTGCAGCCCGGCGACCAGGGCGCCGGCGCTGGTGACCACAGGCGCGGGGGCGCCGTTGTCGACGGTGCGCAGGTGCAGCCGCCGCTCGGCCTCGCGGTGGTACCCGGGCCCCGTGGCCATCACGGCGACCAGGCAGGCGTAGCCGATCACGTCCATCCTGGCGTCCGAGAGCTCGACGGCGCAGCGGTCGGACTCGCCGTCCATGGCGCGCAGTTGCTCGGGGGTGACCCTGGTCATCCGCATCCGGCTGGAGTGGAAGGTGAACCGCTCGGGGGCGACCGCCTCGCGGGCGCGCAGCAGGGCGGGGACCTCGGTCTCCATGGTGACGTTGGAACTCGGGACGATCTGGCCGATCCGGTAGGTGGTCATCGGACGGACGGTCCTTTCACGGGGTCTGGACGAGCCCCGGACGTTGTCCCGGGCGGGGCCGGGCGGGGCCGGGCGGGTCCGGGCAGGCCCTGGACGGGTCAGCGGGCGTCGATCACGGGGTTGGCGAGCGTGCCGATCCGTTCGATGGTGGCCTCGACGAGGTCGCCGGGCCGGAGGAACTGCGGGGGCACCATCCCGGCGCCGACGCCCGAGGGGGAGCCGGTGGAGATCACGTCGCCCGGTTCCAGGGTGACCCCGGAGGAGATGTCGGCGATCAGCCGGGCGACGCCGAACAGCATGTGCCGGGTGTTGGAGTCCTGCCGCGTCTCGCCGTTGACCTTCAGCGAGAGGTCGAGCCGCTGCGGGTCGGGGATCTCGTCGGCGGTGACCACGACCGGCCCGAAGGGCGCGTAGCTGTCCTGGCCCTTGGAGAAGAACCACTGCCCGGAACGCCGCTGGTCGCGGGCGCTGATGTCGTTGACGATGCTGTAGCCGAACACGTGCCGCAGCGCGTCGGCCTCGGCCACCCGGAAGGCGGGTGCGCCGATCACCACGGCGAGTTCGCACTCCCAGTCGAGCTGCTCGGTGAGGTCGGCGTTGTGCAGGACGGGCGCGCCCGGTCCGGTGACGGCGGTCGATGGCTTGCCGAACAGCACGGGGCGGTCGGGAAGTTCGCGTTCGGTGTCCAGGGTGCGGTGTGACTCGGCCACGTGCTCCACGTAGTTGAGGCCGACGCCGACGATCTTGCCGGGGCGCAGCGGCGCGCAGAGCGACACCTCGGCGAGCGGCCTGGTGGCGGGGGTGCCGGCGAGCAGTTCGCGGGCGGTGGCCAGGGCCGGCTCCCCGGCGCGGATCAACCCGAGGAGGTCCGGCGGCAGTTGGGTGCCCGCGGCGGTGGCGAGGGCGGTCAGGTCGGCGACCCGGTCGCCGTCGATCCTGGCGCCGAGGCGCGGTGCCGCGGTGCCGGTGCCGTCGTCGGCGCGGTAGGTCAGCAGGTGCATGGCGGGGAGGCTCCTGGTCAGGCGGTGGTGGTGGGCTGGTGCCCGTCCGGGTGGGACTCCTCGCGGTACAGGCCGAGCGAGTGCATCACCGGGAAGTCGTCGAAGGAGAACAGGCAGGCGTCCTCGCCCTGGTCGAGGTTCGCGTGTTCGTGCCAGGCCCAGGACGGGACGACGAAGACGTCCCCCTGCTGCCACTCGAAGCGCTGCCCGGCGATCACCGAGGCGCCGCGCCCCTTGGCGGCGGTGTACACCACCGAGCCGGTGTGCCGGTGGGCGCGGGTGGCCTGGCCGGGGCGCAGGAGTTGCAGGTGGGCGGACATGGTCGGCATCACCGGGCCGCCGGTGACCGGGTTGGTGTACTCCATGATCACGCCGTCGTAGGGGGATCCCTCGGCGGCCCGGGCGAGCCGGCACAGCGCCTCGTAGCTGGGATCCCAGGGCCAGCCGAGCAGCGGCGAGTAGGGCCGGGTCCACGTCTCGACGCCGTAGGGCAGCAGGTTGCCGCCGTAGCTGAGCAGCGAGGAACCGGTGACCGGTCCGGGCCGCTGGTACAGCTCGGGGTGGACCTCGTAGAAGTTGGCGTCGAGGGTGTTGACCAGCGGGATGTCCAGGCCGTCCTGCCAGATCACCGGGGCGTCCTCGGCCTCGTTGCCGTGCTCGTGCCAGGTGTTGTTGGGGGTGATCGCGAAGTCGCGCGGGCCGACCTTGAGCTTCTGCCCGTCGATGACGGTCCAGGCGCCGGTGCCCTCGTGGACGAAGCGCAGGGCGGAGGCCTGGTGGCGGTGCGCGGTCATCGCCTCGCCGGGGCCCATGATCTGCAGGCCGGTGTACAGCAGGCCGACGGCGGCGCTCAGTTCGCGGCGGCCGGGGTTCACCAGCATCACCACCCGGCGTCCGGCGTCGTCGGCCTTCACCAGCGGCAGCGCCTTGCGCACCAGCGGGCGGAGGTCGGCGTAGCGCCAGAGCACCGGGACGGACTTCGGCTGGGGGTACCAGGGCTCGATCTCGTTGGCCACCGTCCACAGGGCGCCGGCCTCGTGTTCGGCCAACTCCTGGTAGTAGGCGATCAGTTCGGGGCTGTCGGTGACCCGGGCCCGGCCGATCCGGTCGTCGTCGTGGTTCGTGGCGCCGTCGTGGTCCTGGGTGGCGCCGTGGTCCTGGGTGGCGTCGGAACCGGTCATGCCTCCTCCTCGGGGAACTCCAGCGGCCGCAGCGGGCGGTTGTCCACGTGCAGCCGGAAGACGTCGAAGCGGTTGTAGTGGCCGACGATGTCGTGCATCTGCTTGGGCTGGATGCAGCGGCCGAGGTCGATCTCGGCGTAGACGATGCCCTCCTCGTCCACCAGCGGTTCGGTGACGGCACGGCCGTCCGGTCCGAAGATCCCGGACAACGCACTGTGCGGGCGGGAGAGTTGCTTGCGGACCTGGGGGTCGTCGCCGGCGATAAGGTCCACCATCTCGGGCGAGATCGTGGAGCAGGAGACGACCGAGAACACCTTGCCCTCGAAGCAGTGCGCGGCGGTGCGCAGCGCGATGGAGTCCGCCATGTCGTAGTCCTCGGGGCCCACCGGCAGCGCGATGTAGCAGGCGGCGTGGACGAGTTCGCCCTGGGCCAGCAGCGTGAAGCGGGCCAGCGGGTTGGTGTTCTCGCCGCAGGCCAGCGCGCCGAGCGGGCCGACCGGGGTGGGGTGCACCGTGAGGGTGCTGCCGTCGCCCTGTGCCCAGGTCAGCTTCTCGGCCCAGGTCGGCATCAACTTGCGGTGCACACTGAGCAGTTCACCGTCGGCGTCGATGATCAGCAGGGTGTTGTACAGCCGTCCGACGCCGGTCCGGCCGCGTTCGTTGATCCCGATCACCAGCACCACGCCGGCCTGCCGGGCGGCGGCGCGCAGGGTGTCGACGTACGGGCCGGGGACGTCCACGGCGGCGCGGTACAGGCGCTCGAACCAGGGCGAGCCCTGCACCGGGTTCATGGTCCAGTTCCAGTACGGGTAGCCGGGCACGAAGACCTCGGGGAAGACCACCAGCCCGGCGCCGTGCCGGGCCGCCTCGTGGATCAGCGCGACGGCCTTGTCGACGGTGGCGGCCGGGTCCAGGTAGACCGGCGCGGCCTGGACGGCGGCGGCGGTGAAGCGGGGCAGGTGGGGCATGGCTCTCGTCACTCCTCGGTAAGCGGCGGTGACCAGCGGCGGTGGACGGGGGCGGGCGGCTCGCGCAGCAGGTGCAGGCGCGGCGCGACCCGGTCGGCGTTCGGGCCCGGCGGCCTGCGGCTGCCCGCCCGCCAGGGTTCGGGCCACCGGGCGCCGGGCCCGGTGTGGCCCTGCTCGGCGGCGGCGTGCAGGGTCCAGAGCGGGTCGTACAGCTGGGCCCGGCCGACCGCGACCAGGTCGGCCCGCCCGGCCGCCAGAACGGAGTTCGCGTCGTCGTGGCCGGAGATCGCGCCGACCGCGACGGTCGGCAGGCCGGTGGCGGTGCGGATCAGCTCGGCGAAGGGCGTCTGGTAGCCGCGCCCGTACGGCGGCCGCTGGTGTGCCACCACCTCGCCGGTGGAGACGTCCACCGCGTCCGCCCCGGCTCCGGCGAGCGCGCGGCAGATCGCCACGGCCTCGTCCTCGGTGGTGCCGCCGGGCGCCCAGTCGCTCGCCGAGACGCGCACCAGCAGCGGCCGCCCGGGCGGCCAGGCGGCGCGCACCGCCGTCAGCACCTCCAGTGGCAGCCGCAGCCGGTGGGCGAGCGGGCCGCCGTAGTGGTCGGTGCGGTGGTTGGTGAGCGGGGAGAGGAAGGTGGAGAGCAGGTGGCCGTGCCCGAACTGGAGCTCCAGCGCGTCGAAGCCGGCCCGGCCGGCCCGCTCGGCGGCGGCGGCGAAGTCCGCGGTGACGGCAGCCAGTTGGATCTCGCTCGCCTCGTGCGGCACCGGGCTGTCCGGATCCCACGGGATGGCCGAGGGGGCGATCAGCGGCCAGCCGTCGGCGAGCGGGCGTCCGATGCCGTCGGGCCCGGGGGCGGTGGTCGCGCCCCGGCGGCCGGCGTGGGTCAGCTGGATGCCGACCGGGGTGTCGCTCACCGCCCGCACCGCGGCACGGAGTTCGCGCCAGGCCGCCTCCTGGCGGTCGGACCACAGGCCGGGGCAGTGGTCGGTGGCCCGGCCCTCGGGGCCGACCGCGGTCATCCCGGCGAGGACCAGTCCGGCGCCGCCGAGCGCGTGCCCGGTCAGCTGGGCCCGGTCGAAGCCGCTGGGCAGCGCGTCGGGGGAGGTGAAGGTGGCCAGCGGGGGCACCACGACGCGGTTGCGCAGCTCCAGCGCGGCCAGCTTGAGCGGCCGGAACATCGGCGGCACCCCGGGCGGGCCGCCGGCGGCGGCGTCCACGGCCGCCACGAAGGCCGGGTCGCGGGCCCCGAGGTTGCCGTAGGTGACCCTCCGGCTACGGGTGAGCAGGTTGAGGGCGAACGTGTCGACGCCCTGCCCGGTGCGCCGGCCGATGGTCTCGAACCACTCCAGGCTGGCCTGCGCGGCGCGCTGGGTGGACTCCACCACCGGGCGCCGCTCGGCCTCGTAGGCGGCCAGCGCCCCCTCCAGGGTGGGCTGTTCGCCCAGGGCGGCGGCCAGGGCGAGGGCGTCCTCCAGGGCGAGCTTGGTGCCCGAGCCGATCGAGAAGTGCGCGGAGTGCGCGGCGTCGCCGAGCAGGACCACGTTGCGGTGGCGCCAGCTCGCGTTGCGCACCGTGGTGAAGCGGATCCACCGGGAGGCGTCGGGGATCAGCCGGTGGCCGTCCAGGTGTCCGGCGAGCAGCTCCGCGCAGCGCCGTACGCTCGCCAGGTCGCTCTCGCCGCGCGCCGACTCCGGTGCGGCGAGCGCCTCGAAGCCCGCACGCCGCCAGGCGTCCGCGGCCGCCTCGACGATGAAGGTCGAGCGGGTGGCGCTGTACGGGTAGGCGTGCACCTGGAGCACGCCGAAGTCGTACCGCTCGACGATGAAGGTGAAGGCCTCGAAGACCTTGTCGGTGGCGAGCCACATGTAGCGGCAGTGGCGCTCGTCCAGCTCGGGGCGGAAGCTCTCCGGGTGGGCGGCCCGGGTGCCGGAGTGGATGCCGTCGGCGGCCACCACCAGGTCGTACTCGGCGGCCAGCCGGTCGACGGGCGGGGCGGGGGTGCGGTAGCGCACGTCCACCGCCAGTTCGGCGCAGCGCCGTTGCAGGATGGCGCGCAGCCGGTTGCGGTCCAGGGCGGCGAAGCCGTGGCCGCCGCTGGTGCGGACCTCACCCGCATAGCGGACGTCGATGTCGCTCCAGCGGGCGAACTCGGCGCTGATCGCGGCGAAGACCCGCGGGTCGGCCCTGGCGATGCCGTCCAGGGTCTCGTCGGAGAAGACCACGCCGAAGCCGGACTCGTGCTCCCGGCCGTCCCGTTCGAAGACGGTGAGTTCCCGGTCGGGCGCCAGCTGCTTGGCCAGGGCGGCGAAGTAGAGCCCGCCGGGGCCGGCACCGATCACCGCGATCCGCGCGGGGCGCGGTGCGCTGCCGGTGCCGCCGGTGAGGCGCGGCGCCGCACTCATGCGAGCACCTCGGGGCGCTGCGGCCCGGACTCCGCCAGGGTGCGGCGGACCTGCGCGGGCCAGGGCTCGGCGCCCGCGGCGTGCGGTGCGGCGTGCACCACCGACATCCGCCCGCTCGCGGCCAGGCCGTGCGGGCCGTGCACCTCGAAGGCGTAGTGCAGCGAGGAGCCGCCGACCCGGACCACCCGCAGCTCGGTGCGGACCAGGTCGCCGAACCAGAGCCGCTCGCGGTAGTCGGCCTCGAAGTGCACCCGGGGGATCCGCCCGAACAGGTCGGCCAGCCCGAGCCGGCGCAGCAGGGCCGCCTCCGCGGCCTCGGCCCAGCGCTGCACGGCGGAGAAGTGGTAGTGCCCGGCGGCGTCGGTGTCGGACCACTCCACCCGGCGTTCGACGGTGACGCTGGCCGGGGTCAGCGCGGCCAGCCGGCGCAGTTCGGCGCGGTGCAGCTTGCCGGTCGCGGTGCGCGGCAGCTCGGGCACGAACTCCACCGCCCGCGGGTACTTGTAGGGAGCGATGGTGCGCTTGACGTGCTCCTGGACGGCACGCACCGTCTCGGGCCCGGCCGGCACGCCGGCGCGCAGCACCACGTACGCCTTGACCACCGCGCCGCGCCGCTCGTCCGGCGCGCCGACCACCGCGCAGTCGGCCACGTCGGGGTGGGCGGCGAGGGCCTGTTCCACCTCGGGCCCGGCGATGTTGTAGCCGGCCGAGACGATCATGTCGTCGTTGCGGGCCCGGTACCAGAAGTAGCCGTCGTGGTCCCTGACGTAGGTGTCGCCGGTCAGGTTCCAGCCGTCGCGGACGTAGTCGAGCTGGCGCTCGTCGTCCAGGTAGCGGCAGCCGGTCGGGCCCTTGACGGCGAGCAGACCGGGCTCGCCGTCCGGCACCGGGCGGCCCTGCCGGTCCAGGACGGCGGCCCGGAAGCCGGGCACCGGACGGCCGGTGGCGCCGGGGCGGATCTCCTCGTCGGCGGCCGAGACGAACACGTGCAGCAGCTCGGTGGCGCCGATGCCGTCGATCAGCCGCTGCCCGGTGGCCGCGTGGAAGGCCTGCCAGACGGCGGCGGGCAGCGGCTCGCCCGCCGAGACGCAGCGCCGCACCCCGGCCAGCCGGTCGGCCAGCCCGGCGGCCAGGATCGCCCGGTAGGCGGTCGGCGCGGTGAACAGCACGCTCACCCGGTGCCGGCGGACCTGCTCGGCGAGCTGGTCGGGGGTGGCCTGCTCCAGCAGCAGGCTGGCGGCGCCCGCCCGCAGCGGGAAGACCAGCAGGCCGCCGAGACCGAAGGTGAAGCCGAGCGGCGGGGTGCCGGCGAAGAGGTCCTCGGGGGTGGGGCGCAGCAGGTGGCGGGAGAAGGTGTCGGCGATGGCGAGCACATCGCGGTGGAAGTGCAGGGTGGCCTTGGGGCGGCCGGTGGTGCCGGAGGTGAAGGCGATCAGCGCGACGTCGTCGGCGGCGGTCGGGACGGCGGTGAAGCCGGCGGGTTTGGCGGCGCAGCGGGTGGTGAGGTCCTCGGGTCCGCCGCCGCCGTAGCGGAGGATGCGCAGGCCGGGGGTGGCCGCGGCGTGCAGCTCGTCCAGGAACCGGTGGTCGCACAGGGCGAGGACGGGCCCGGCGATGCCGTGCAGCTCGGTCAGCTCGGCGGCGCGCAGCAGCGGCATGGTGGTGACGACCACCCCGCCGGCCTTCAGCACGCCGAGCCAACAGGCGGCCAGCCAGGGGGTGTTGGGGCCGCGCAGCAGGACCCGGTTGCCGGTGGCGAGGCCGAGGTCCTCGGTCAGCAGGCGGGCTACCCGGTCGGCGCGGTCGCGCAGTTCGCCGTAGGACCACTGCTCGGTCGGGGTGAGCAGGCAGCGGCGGTCGGGGCCGAGGAGGCCGATGGTGTCGTCGAGCAGGGCGGCGGCGCAGTTGAGGCGGTCGGGGTAGGCCAACTCCGGTAGTTCGAAGAGGAGTTCCGGCCACTGGTCGAAGGGTGGAAGGTGGTCTCGGCAGAACGTGTCCACGTGCGCGGAGGGAGAGAGCTCCATGGGCGGGCACCTCATCGGGCGAGCGGGGAGTGAGGCCAGTATGGCGCCTCGGTGACGCCAGTCAAGAGAGCGATACATGCATTCGGGCGACGGCCTGGTGGGGGCGCTTCCGGGGTTGCGCGCTCCGGTTCCGTCCGGGACCCGGCTGCCGTCGCGGTCCGGGGTCGGGCCCACGATGGGGTGGGGTCGGGCACACCTCCGGGCTGACCAGGGCCTCGGCCCGCTCCGCGGGGTGCGGGGTGCGGGACGCGGGGTGGGAGCCTCGAACGGAGAGCGAGGGGCGGGGACCCGGGGCAGCCGGGTCCATGGGCCGAACGCGCCGGGGTGGGGTTCGTCCGGGCGCGCTCGGTGGCGACCGTCCTCGGCTGCCTCGGCAAGCCCCGACGGTCAGCCCGTCACTCCACGCTCAGCCGGCCGTCCCGCGCTCAGCCGGCCGTCCCGCGCTCAGCCGGCTGTCCCGCGGGCGGAGGCGTCCGGGGTGCGGCCGTCCTGCGCCTGCCGGGCGCGGTCGGCGATCAGCCTGGCGAAGAGGGTGAGTCCGGGCGCGGTGAGGGCGGCGCCGGGCCCCTCGTCGCGCACGATGAGCAGCACGCTGCCGACCCTGACCAGCGCGACCGCCGTGCCGGTGCCGAGGGTGCGGGTGGCGCTCCGGTCGCCGGTCCGCGGGACGGCCACCGCCGTCGCCTCCTCGCCGCCGGTGCGTTCGAGCACGGTGTCGAAGGCGCGGGCGGCGGCCTCGGGGGAGGCGAAGGCGGTCACGCCGAACTCCACGGTCTGCACCGAGGCGGCGCCGAACGTCACGGTGGCGTAGGCGAGTTGCTGGTCGCAGGAGCCCGGCAGCAGGCACCGGGCCGGGTCGGCCGTTCCCGTCCCCGACTCCGCGGCCCGCTGCACCCGCCAGCCGCTCGGCATCGCCCCCTCGTCGGGCAGCACCCCCTGGACCAGCGCCGGGTCCCGCAGCGGCTGCGCGGCGCGCGCCAGGCCGGGCCCGCCCGGCTTCAGCAGCGGGCGCGAGCCCAGGTGGACGCCGAGCGCCACCAGCGCGGTGATCAGCACCAGGGCGAGCGCCACCAGGATCCCGGCGCTGCTCCGTCTGCCGGCGAGCAGCCCGGCGCGGGCGGCCTCCGGGTCCAGCCGCAGCTGGACGGTGCTCGGGCTCTCCGGCCGTGGGCCGGTCCGCAGCTGGACGGTGGCGGGGCCCTTCGGCGGTGGTGGGCCGGCCGGGCCGGTGCGGAGCTGGACGGTCCGCGGGCCGGCGGGCCGCCCCAGCTCCGTGGTGGCCAGGTACTGGGCGAACGCCGGGTCGGAGGCCAGCAGGTGGGCGACGGCGGCGGTCAACAGCGCCCGGGCCTGCGGGTCCTGTGGGCTCGCCTCGGCCGCGGTGAGGGCCCGCGCCCCCTCCGGCACCATCCGCAGCCGCGCCCGCACCACGTCCGCGACCGCCCGATGCGGCCCGTCGTCGAGCAGCGCCGTCACCACGGCCGCTTCGGGCCCCCGGCCGTCCCCCATGGCAACTCCCCTTGCCGCACGAGTGGTCGCCTCCACCATCCCGGACCGACGCCCACTTCGTACCCACGCCGAACGGAACGGAGACGCAACTGCAACCCCACCCGGACGAACCGGGCCCGGCCGGGCGCTACCGGACCAGCGCCCTCAGGACCTCGGGCGGCAGCGCCGGGTTCCGCGCGGCGGCCTCGGCGGTGCGCGGGTCGGGGGAGTCAGCGCAGGTCGAAGACCAGGCGGGCGGAGACCTCGCCGCTCAGCACCTCCTCGAAGCAGGCGTTCACGTCCTCCAGCCGGCGGGTCTCGCGGATCACCCGGGTGCGGCCGAGGGCGTGCAGCCGGAAGACCTCGGCGAGGTCCTCGCGGGTGCCGACGATCGACCCGATCACCTTGGTGCCGTTCAGCACCGTCTCGAAGACCGGGAGTTCGAGCTTGCCGCCGGCCGGGAGGGCGACCAGGACGAGGGTGCCGCCGCGGCGCAGGGCACCGTAGGCGGCCTGGAAGGAGGCGTTGCTGACGGCGAGGGCGATCGCGGCGTGGGCGCCGCCGAGGGCCTGGACCTCGGCGGCGACGTCCTGGGTGCGGGCGTCGAGGACGTGGTCGGCGCCGAGTTCGCGGGCCAGGGCGAGCTTGTCGTCGGTGACGTCGACGGCGATGGTCTCGGCGCCGAAGATCCGGGCGTACTGGAGGGCCAGGTGACCGAGCCCGCCGATGCCGGAGACCAGTACCCGGGTGCCGGGGCCGGCGCCGGAGACCTTGAGCGCCTTGTAGGTGGTGACGCCCGCGCAGGACAGCGGGGCGGCGTCCAGCGGGTCGGTGCCGTCCGGGACGGGGACGACGTAGTCGCCGTGCGCGAGCGCGTACTCGGCGTAGGCGCCGTCCACCGAGTAGCCGCTGTTGTGCTGCTGGAGGCAGAGCGTCTCCCAGCCGGTGACGCACTGGTCGCAGCGTCCGCAGGCGTCCGCGAGCCAGGGGATGGCGACCCGCTCGCCGACCCGGACGTGCCGGACCTGCGCGCCGGCCGCCTCCACGATGCCGACGCCCTCGTGCCCGGGGACGAACGGCGGGCTGGGCTTGACCGGCCAGTCGCCGTGGGCGGCGTGGATGTCGGTGTGGCAGAGACCGGAGGCCTCGATCCGGACCCGGACCTGGTGCGCGGCCGGTTCGGGGACCGGGTGGTCCTCGATGGTCAGCGGTGCGGTGAAATCGCGGACGACGGCGGCCTTCATGCGCTTCTCCCTCGGGCGTACGGGCGGGTGCTGCCGGCGGCTGCGCGTACGGCGCAGCCGCCACCAGCTTCACCCGATGGGGTGATCCCCGCCGTCCGAACCGGGTTGAAACTAGGCCGAAAGAGTGATCATTCGTCCACGTATCCCCGCAGGTCAGCGCACCGGCATCGACATGTAGACGGCGCGCCGCCCGTAGGAGGCCGGGACCGCCACCTCCCGGTGCGCCCGGTAGCCGAGCAGCCGCAGCAGGATGTCCGCGCCGCGCACCGCGACCATCGAGATCCGCTCGTAGCCCAGTTCCTCCGCGTGCGACCGGAAGTGCCGGATGAACCCCAGCGCGACCTCCCGGCCGCGCAGCTCCTCGGCGATCACCAGGTCGTGCACGTGGAGGTTGTCCGAGGCGAAGGCCCCGTCCTCCGGATGGGCGAGGTCCGGGCAGCGCAGCGGCGGGTACGGCAGGCTCAGCAGGTAGCCGCGGACGGCGCCGTGGTGCTCCAGGACGAAGCAGGTCTCCGGCGAGCCGAGGGCGCGGGACTGGAGCGCCTCCCGGCCCTCCGACAGGCCGTCGGCGGCGTAGGCGTCGTGCTCCAGCGCGACCACGGCGTCCCAGTCGCCGTCGGCCAGGAGCCGGATCCGGAGGTCCTCGCTCACCTGGCCGAGACCTCGGAAGCGGCGCCGAGCCCCTCCGCGCGGGCGGCGGCCACCAGTGCCGCCCAGGCCTCCACCAGCACCACCCAGCGCCTGGCGTCCTCCTGTGCCTCGTCCAGGAGCTGCTGCCGCTGCCCGGCCACCGCGTCCGCGAGGTCGGCGTACTTGCCGCCCAGCTTGCGGTAGGAGCGGTCCAGGACGTCCAGGCAGTGCTCGTTCCCGGCCCGGTCCCAGTCGACGCTGCCCCGCGCCAGGTCGAGGATCGGCTCGATCCTCAGCCCGTGCCGCTCGTCCAGCAGGCCGCGGCCGAGGTCGATCATCCCGCCGTAGACCGGGTACAGGTACAGCATCGAGAGCAGGAACTTGACGAACCGCGTCTGGTAGGCGATGAAGCCGGCGCCGGTGCGACGTTCGGGCGTGTAGTAGTTGACGATGTGCCGGTTGTGGACGACGCCGGGCATCCCGGAGTGGACCAGGGCGTGCAGCAGGACGTAGTCGCTGCCGATCGTCTCGATCGAGGGCAGCAGCGGCAGCACCTCGTAGGCGCGGTGGTCCAGGGCGGTGTTGCACATGAAGACGTCCCAGATGTCGGGCACGCCGAGGACGGACTCGTCGGTGCTGAACGGCTCGGAGTCGGCGCCCTTGAAGGAGACGTCCACCATCGCGTCCTTCTCCTCGTCCGACCACACCGGCGGGGCCCACAGGCGCACCACCTCGCGGTAGACGGCCGGGTCCAGGTCGTGCATCTCGCTGATGTCCACGCAGAGTTCGCCGACGAAGGAGCCGGCGACCAGCATCACCGGCTTGTCCGCGTCGGCCGGGTCGAGCACGGAGCGGGACACGCCGGCCGCCGCCTCGCCGGCCGGCCGGCCGATCGAGAGCAGCTCGTGGTGGATCGGGAAGACCTTCCGGCCGTCGAGGACCTGGAAGTCGGCGTCGTCGTTGCGCAGGTGCACCGAGGTGCAGTCCAGGGCGGCCGCGCCCAGGAAGAGCCGGTTGACGCAGGAACCGTACGCGACGGCCCGCGGGAGCATCAGGTCGAGCAGCAGTTCGGGGTCGGCGGCGCCGGAGCGCACGCTCGCCCGGCGCAGGAACTCCCGCTGCTGCGCCTCGCCGAGGTGGTGGACGAACACGCCGGGGGTGGGCTCCAGCGCGGCCACCGCGCCCGCGTTCTTCGCGAACTCGACGGCGTCGGTGGTGTCGAGGACGAGGAGGTGCACCTCGACCCCGAAGTTCTCGACGGCGTAGGCCGCCTCCTCGGCGAGGTCCACGATGGTGTCGGGGCAGGGGCGCATGGTGGGCAGGGCGAGGCAGACTCTTTGCATGGTGCGGGTTTCTCCGTCGGATCGTCAGATTCGGTTCCACGGTTGCGAGTTGAGCGCGCACGGAAGCCCCGGGCGTCGGCTCGGACCGGTCCGCCGACCACCGTGGACTAGACCACTTGTGATGTCAATGATTGACAGCCGGGCCTCGGCAGGGTGAAATGCGCCGCGCGATCGGCCGTCCCCGCACGGGCGCCCGAGTCGCACATGGAGGCGAATACCCTCCGCAGAGTCGAACGGCCGGGCGGGCCCGCGGGGTTCACCGCCGCGCATTTGTGCCCTCGGGGTCAATCCGCGAGCCGTACCTGCCGATACCCGAGGTGATGCCCTCACGCCGTTCGGAGGAGACCACGATGCCCGAACTGTGGCTGCCCGGTGCCGAGGTCCACGACCTCGGCGATCACGCGCCGACCGACCAGCAGTACCCGCCGAAGGCCATCGCCCACATCACCTGGGACCGCAACGCCACCGCCACCGCGCCGCAGGACTGGTGCTCCTACGAGGACCTGGTCGGCTACTTCACCGGCAGCGGCGCCGGGAACGCGCCGCACCTGGTCTGGGACCCGTTCAGCGGCCGCGCCACCCAGCTGTTCCCGGCCGACTCCCGCTCGAAGAGCCTGCTCAGCCCCGCCCAGAGCCCGACCCGCACCAACCGGGCCGGGCGGGTGGTGATCCAGATCGAGGCGGTGTTCTTCCCCTACTGCCGCTACCGGGGCGGCACCTACCCGCGGCTCGTCGACACCCCGTGCGCCGGCTGGGACCGGATCCACGCCTGGATCTCCTCCTGGGGCGTGCCCGACGTGTGGCCGATGGGCCGGCCGGCCGACTTCTCCGGCCACCGCGACGAGCGGGCCTGGGAGACCCGCGGCGGCTGGTACGCGCACGCCCACGTGCCCTTCAACGACCACACCGACCCCGGCACCTGGCCCGACTTCACGGGCGGCTCCCCGGACATCCCGCCCTCGCAGCAGCACCCGGTGCCCCCGGCCACGCCCGCCCGCTACCAGGTCAGCATCAACGGCCTGAGGTACGGCTACGGCGCCCAGGGCTACCAGGTGACGACGGTCGGACGGGCGCTGGTCTCGCACGGCTTCGGCAGCCACTACCGCTCCGGCCCCGGCCCGGACTGGACCGACGCGGACACCGCGAACTACGCGGACTACCAGGGGAGTCTGGGCTACTCCGGGCAGGCGGCGGACGGCGTCCCCGGCGAGGGCTCGCTGCGCCGGCTGCTCGGCTACCTGCCCGGGCAGCGGACCGTCTCGGTCTCCCACGTCATCGCGGCCGCCCAGTCCGATCCGGGGGCCGCGCAGGGGCACCTGACGTACGGGGCAGAAGTGGCGATCGTGGAGCAGGCGCTCGTCGACGAGGGGCTGCTCGATCAGCGGTGGGCGGACGGCTCGTTCGGCAGCCTGACGGTCTCCGCGTACGCCGCCTGGCAGCGGCGCTGCGGGTACCAGGCGGGGGCGGCGGACGGGATTCCGGGGCAGGCCTCGCTGCAGCGGCTGGGCGCGGAGCAGGGGTTCGCGGTGACCGACTGAGCCGTGGTGCCGCTCCCGCTGGTGCTCCCGTTGTCCGCGTTGTTCCCGCTGGTGCTCCCGCTGGGACCGCTGCTCCCGAGGGAGTAGCGGTCCGGCGGTTGCCGAGGGTGCGTACTCGCCTGGGAGTAGGCGAGGTTACTTCCACCGTCAGATGCCCGATGAGGCCCGGACGGGAGAGCCTGGGGCCGTCCTGATGACCCCGACTCGAAGGAGGTGCCCGTGCGCTCGCCCACCGGCGCCGTCGTGGCGCCCGACCCGGCGTCCGGTGGCAGGCGGCCGTCCGCCGACCGCCGCCTGCCACCGGGGGCACGCAAACCCCTGGTCGTCCTGCACGTCGTCGCCTCGGTGAGCTGGCTGGCACTGATGCTCTGCCTGCTCACCCTGGCGGTGACGGCGCTGACGACCGGGGACGCCGACCGGCTGCGCACCGCCTACCGGGCGATGGGCCTGCTCGGCGACGCGCTGGTCCTGCCGCTGAGCCTGCTCACCTTCCTGAGCGGGGTGGCGCTCGGGCTCGGCACGTCCTGGGGGCTGTTCCGGTACTACTGGGTGAGTGCCAAGTTCTGGCTGACGCTCGGGGCGATGGCGGCCTCCGTCTTCGCCCTCACCGCCCGGCTGCACGACGCGGTGCGGGTGGCGGAGGCCCATCCGACCGGGCCGATCACCGTCGCGGACCTCGGCTTCGTCCGCTACAACACCGTGATCGTCCCGGCGGTGGCGCTGACGCTCTACCTGTTCAACGTGATCCTGTCGGTGTACAAGCCCTGGGGGCGGCGCAAGGCCGCAGGCACCCTCCGGCGCCGAATACCCGGGGCGGGCTCCTGAGCCGTGGGCCATGAGCCGTCGGCTCCGGCTCCGGCTCCGGCTCCGGTCTTGGCTTCGGTTCCAGCCCTGGCTTCGGCTCCGGCCCGGCAGCCCGGGAATGCCGGTGCGGCGGGCGGGCGTTGTCCACCGCGTGACCAGTGCCGCGCCCAGGACCAGGCTCTCCGTGCTCGACCGCTCCCGGACCAGACAGGGAGAGGAGCCGGCCCAGGCGCTGCGGGACACGGTGGCCTTCGCCCGCGAGGCGGAGCGGCTCGGCTACCACCGGTTCTGGGTCTCCGAGCACCACGGCGTGCCGGGGGTGGCCGGATCGGCTCCCACGGTGCTCGCCGCGGCGGTGGCGTCGGCCACCACGCGGATCCGGGTCGGCACCGGCGGGGTGATGCTGCCCAACCACCAACCACTGGTGGTGGCCGAGCAGTTCGGGGTGCTCGCCGCGCTGTTCCCGGGGCGGATCGACATGGGGCTCGGGCGCTCGGTGGGCTTCACCGACGGTGTACGGCGGGCGCTGGGGCGGGAGAAGGACGTCGCGGACGAGTTCGGCGCCCAGCTGGCCGAACTGCTCGGCTACTTCGACGGCTCGCAGCAGGCGCACCGCGGGGTCCATGCCCGCCCTGCCGAGGGCCTGCACGTCCCGGCCTTCGTCCTGGCCACCGGCGCGGGCGCCGACCTGGCCGCTGATGCCGGGCTGCCACTGGTGATCGCCGCCGCGCGCGGGGAGGACCGGATGCTCGCGGCGATCGACCGTTACCGCACCCGGTTCCGCCCCTCCGCGCAGTCCGCCGAGCCGTACGTGGTGGTCTCGGGCACGGTGGCGGTCGCCGACACGGCCGAGCGGGCGCGTGAGCTGCTCGTCCCGGAGGCCTGGTCCGGCGCGTACTCGCGCACCCACGGGGAGTTCCCGCCGCTGACCCCCGCCGCCGAGGTCCGCGCCCGGGAGATGACGGCAAGGGAGCGGGCCGCGTACGAGCAGTCGCTCAAAGGCCACATCGCGGGCACCCCGGAGCAGGCCGCCGCCGAGCTGGTGGCGCTGGTGGAGCGCAGTGGGGCGGACGAGTTCCTGGTCAGCACCAGTACCTACGACCGGGCCGCGCTGTTCGACTCCTACCGGCTCCTCGCCGAAGCGGTCGGCCAGGGCTGAGGGGTCGGCTCCGGCGAGGAGCCCGGGCAGCCCGCGCAACCGGGCAGCCCGCGCAACCGGGCAGCCCGCGCAACCGGGCAGCCCGTGCAATCAAGGCAACCGGGGCAACCGGGGCAGCCAGGGCTCAGCCTTCGCCGGCCCCGGTGGTCCCCAGCCGCGCGTAGACCTCCGGCCGCCGGGCCCGCAGCCGCAGGGCGATCCCGACGCCGGTCAGGAACACCACCGGAACGATCGCCACCAGCGGCCAGTTGACCTCGGGCCCGGCACTGGTGAACAGGTCGAGCCGCCACACCACCAGCACGGTGGCCCCGCAGAGCAGCACGGTGGCGGCCAGCGGCGCGACGACCGTACGGAACACCCCGGCGCTCGCGGCGGCCGCCCGGTTGCGGCGGAAGAAGGAGAACACCGCGAACGCGGCCAGCGCCTGGAGCACCAGGATGCCGACCACACCGGGGGAGTTCACCCAGAGGAAGAACTGGTCGTACGGGTCGGCCCCGATCAGCGCCGCCACCCCGACAGCCACCGCCGCCAGCACCGACTGCGCGATGCCGCCGATCCACGGCGAGCCGTGGCGCGGGTGGATCCGGCCGAGCGCGGCCGGCGCGGCCCGCTCGGTGGCCAGCGCGTAGCCGTACCGGGTGATGGTGTTGTGGAAGGCGAGCAGCGCCGCGAGCAGGCTGGTCACGATCAGCACCCGCTGGACGTCCGTCGCCCAGCCGCCGACGTAGTCGGTCATCGCGGTGAAGAACATCCCGGCCGGGTCGGCGGTGGCGGTCGCGACGGCTTCGGTGTCGCCGAAGGCCTGCACGATCACCCAGGTGACGAAGGTGTAGAAGAGGCCGAGGAAGGCGATCGCGGCGTAGGTGGCGCGCGGCACGGTCCGGTGCGGCTGCCTGGCCTCCTCGCGGTAGATCGCGGTGGCCTCGAAGCCGATGAAGGCGGCGAAGGAGAGTCCGAGCACCCCGCCCATCCCGCCGGAGAACACCTGCTTCGGCGCGAACGAGGACAGGCTGAGCCCGTGTGCCCCGCCCTTGACCAGCACCGCCACGGCGAGCACCAGCAGGATGCCGGTCTCGGCGATCAGCAGCAGTCCGAGCACCTTGGCCCCGAGGTCTATCGAGCGGAACCCGAGGAACCAGACCACCGCGACCCCGAACAGGGCCCAGACCGGCCAGGGCAGGTCCAGCCCGAGCAGGTCGGCGGCCGTGGTGTGGGCGAAGTACCCGAAGGCGCCGAACATGCCGATCTGGATGGCGTTGTACGACAGCACCGCGAGCAGGGCCGCGCCCAGCCCGGCCGCCCGGCCGAGGCCGCGGGTGACGTAGGCGTAGAAGGCGCCGGCGTTGCGGATGTGTGCGGTCATGGCGGTGAAGCCGACCGCGAAGAGCGCCAGCACCACGCCGGTGGCCAGGTAGGCGACCGGTGTGCCGATGCCGCCGAAGGAGATCGCGAACGGTGCCACGCCGGCCATCACGGTCAGCGGCGCGGCGGCGGCCACGACGAAGAAGACGATGTCACCGGTGCCGAGCACCCCGCGCTCCAGGCCGCCGGGGGCGTCCGGGGAGGCGGGCGAGGCGGGGGAGGACGGAACGGCGTCGGGGGGACGGAGCGCGGAGGAGGAAGCAGCGTCGGAGGGCAGGTTCATGGGGGAGCTCTCCTGAGGTCGTACGGACGAGGGTAGAGCGGTCGGCGGCGGATTCGAGTCGGCCGCCGACCGGGGGAACGGGGCAGGGCCGCCGTGGGGGACGGCCGGAACCCGTCGGGACATCGGTCGGGATGTCGGTGTCGGTCGGAGGGCCTGCCGGCGCGTACGCGCGCCGCCTCAGCGCGCCGATCCGTGGCTGCTGCCGGGCCCACCGTGGCCGCCGCCGGGCCCACCGTGGGTACGCCGCCCGCCGAGCCAGGTGCCGGCCACCTCGATCGAGGCCAGCTCACCGGCCGGCACCGCGTACGGATCGGTGGCCAGGTGCACCAGGTCGGCCCGCAGGCCCGGCCGCAGCACGCCCCACTCGGCCTCCTCGAAGGCCTGGTGGGCCACGCCCGCCGAGTACGCCGCCAGCGCCTCGGTGAGCCCGATCCGCTCCTCGGGCAGCCAGCCGCCGTCCGGCAGGCCGTCCGGGTTCTGCCGGGTGACGGCGGTGGCCAGCCCGGCCAGCGGCTCGTGGCGGGTGACCGGCCAGTCGCTGCCGAAGGAGACCCGGACGCCGTCGCGCAGCAGGGCGGCGATCTGGTACTGCCGGGCACCGCGCTCGGGGCCGATCCTGGGCAGCGTGAGTTCGGTCATCAGCGGGTCGGTCTGCGCCCACAGCGGCTCGAAGTTGGCGATCACGCCGAGTTCGGCGAAGCGCGGCAGGTCGTCCGGGTGGACCAGCTGGACGTGTGCGATCACCGGTCGGCGGGCCCGCACCCCGTTGCGGCGGGTGGCGGCCTCGACGGCGTCCAGGGCGATCCGCACGCCGCGGTCGCCGATCGCGTGGATGTGCGGCTGGAAGCCCAGCGCGTCGACCGCGGTGACCGCCTCCGCCAGCTCGGCGCCGGTCCAGTTGGCCTGGCCGTGGGAGTGCGGGCAGTCGCTGTAGGGCTCCAGCAGCGCGGCCGTACCGGACTCGATGACACCGTCGGCGAAGAACTTGACCGCCCGCGCGGTGAGCCGGCCGCGCCCGGCGGCCTCGACCCGGTCGCGGTCGGCGGCCAGGCGGGGGAGCTGTTCGCGCCAGCCCTCCGGTTCGAGCAGCAGGGCGAGTCCGGCCCGGACCGGCAGGTCCTCCTCGGCGACGGCCGCCAGCCAGGTGTCCACCTGGGCTGGCTCGACCCAGGCGTCCTGGAGCCAGGTGAGTCCGGCGGCGGCGAGCGCGGCGGTGCTCTCCCGCAGCGCGGCGACCTGCTCGGCCACCGGCGGCGCCGGGACGAGCGCGAGGACGGGGTTGAGCGCGCCGAACTCGCGCAGGGTGCCGAGCGGGCTGCCGTCCGGCCGGCGGACGATCTCGCCGCCCACCGGCTCGGGAGTGTCCGGCCCGTACCCGGCCCGGCGCAGCGCCTCGCTGTTGGCCCAGCCGGTGTGGTGATCCATGGTGCGCAGCAGCACCGGCCGGTCCGGGACGGCGGCGTCGAGCAGCCGGGCGTCGAACAGTCCGCCCTCGGCCAGCCAGGGGTCGACGGCGTCGCCGGTGATCCACTCGGCCTCGGGGTGGCGCTGTGCCCAGTCGCGGACGGCCTCCACGACCTGTTCCAGGCTGGTGCAGTCGCGGACCGGCACGCCGCGCAGGCCGATGCCGCCGATCAGCGGATGGACGTGGCCGTCGCCGAAGGAGGGCAGCAGGGCGCCGCCGTCGAGGTCGACGGTCGCGGTGCCTTCGTCGCGCAGGGCGAGGGCGGCGTCGCCGAGGGCGGCGATCCGTCCCGCGCTGACGGCGAGGGCGTGGGTGCGGGGGAGGGCGGGGTCTCCGGTGTGGATCCGGCCGCCGGTGAAGATCGTTTCGGCACGCATACGGGGGTGTGCGTCCTCTCCGGGGCAGGGCAGGACGACGGGTGGACGGCCTGCCTCAACCGAATGGGGTTCGGTTACCGTAGGCACGGCACCGGCGGGTGCGGAAGGGTTTTACTGAAAGCCGTTCAATAACGCTTGGATAACGACGATCTTGGTCTGTCGGGGGCCGACGGTGCTCGGCGACCCCGAAGGTGAGGAACCGGGCATGCCCAGGCCGCGCACACCCCTGCTGGACCGGCAGCGCATCGTGGACACCGCGCTGCGGCTGGTCGACGAGGCGGGGGACCTCACCATCCCCGCGCTGGCCGGCGCGCTCAAGGTCAGTCCCTCCGCGCTCTACCACCACGTCGCCGGCCGCGCCGAGATCGTCGCCCTGATGCGCGCCGAACTGGTGCGCACGATCGGCGAGCAGTCGATGTGGGAGCAGCCCTGGGACGCCGCGCTGCGCACCTGGGCGCACGCCTATCGGGACGCCTTCGCCGAACACCCCGGCATCGTCCGGCTGCTCGCCACCGCCCCGCTGGCCGAATCGTTCATGCACGAGCTGTACGAGCGGGCCGTCGCCACCCTGGAGGACGCGGGCTTCGCCGCGCGGGACGTGATGGGCCTGATCACCGCCCTGGAGAGCTTCGTTCTGGGGTCGGCGCTGGACCTGGTCGCCCCGGACGTCATGGTCGACGCCGTCGACCGTGCCGCGACCCCGCGGCTGGCCGGTGCCCTGGATGCCGTCCCGGTCGGGCGCGAGCGCGCCGACCGGGCCTTCGGGCTCGGTCTGACCGCCCTGATCGAGGGCTACCGGGCGCTGCTGGGCTGATCTGTCCCGGCCTGTCCGCCACCCGTTCCCTCCTCGGCCCGTCCCGCCTCCGGTGCCCCGGCCGCGATTTCTGACCGGCCGTGATGACCTGCTAGTGTTCTGCTCGTCGAGGGGAAGTGATCTTCCGGGAAACAACTCTCGAACAGGCGTCAGCGGTGCTACCAGAGCACGCCCTACTTTCAGTAGGGAGAGTCCGTGCGACCCGGGCCTGGCGCTCCACTCGAAGGGGCTCGTTCCGTCCAGCGGAACGGGCCCCTTCGTCGTGCTCGCGCCTCACAGGCGCGTCCTCTTATCGTACTTTTGGGCGCGAAACTCTTCCTGGCGGCTCGATGTCGGCCAAGGTCGCGTGCCAGGTGGTCCGCGAACACCGTTCCGGACGTTCCGGTCTGCCAGCGCCATTGTCGTCGGGGCCGAATTGATGAACCGTCAGTTCTTGGCTGAAACTGGCCGCCGATGATGTGAATATGCCATGGGAATGTTCGTCGTACGAGATCCGGCAGTAGCCTTCCGTGTCGGACGTGCCACTGCTGGTGGTGAACCGGTCGGGCAGTGCTGTGCCCGGCCGCCCAGACCCCGCGAAGGAGCCGGTGTGCCCGGTATCGACGAATGCCTCTCCGGAGCGATGGCGATCGCCGGGGCCCGCGCCGCGAGCCTGGTCGACTGGAGCAGCGGGCTCGCGCTCGGCAGCCTCGGGCACAGTCCGACGGGCGAGCACGAGACCTCAGCCGCCGAGGCAACGGACTTGGTGCGAGCGGCCGTTGAGAGCCAGACCTTCACCGTGGCGGAGGACCGGCGGGCCCCGCTGGAGGACATCATCGTCACCGCCGGCCGCAGTTACCACCTGATCCGCTTCATCGACACCGTCTTCGACAGCAGGCTCGTCCTGCACCTCTGGCTGGACCGGGCGGAAGGCAACCTCGCCGCCGCCCGCTTCCGCCTCCAAGCCCTCACCGAGGAGCTGGTGTTGGGGTGAACGCGTGATCGCCGCGACCGGTGCCGCGCAGTCGTCCGAGGCGGGGGCCGCCACGCCGAGGACCCCGGGCGAGTCGCTCGCCCTGCTCGCCAGGGGCCGCGCCACCGGCGCCCTGTACGGGCCGCTCGGCAGCCTCCACCTGGTCGACGGCCGGGTGACCGCGGCCGAGTCCGCCCGGGCTCCGGGACTGGCCGAGCTGCTCACCGGCTGCGGCCGGACCACCCCCGAGGAGTGGGCGGAACTGCTCCGGGTCCACGGCCCGCACGAGAGGGTCGGCGAGGCGCTGGTCGAACGGCGACTGCTCACCCGCGGAGAACTCGAACTCGGCCATCTGGGAACGCTGTTCGACGCGGCGTTCTTCGTCCTCGCCGATCCGTCCGGCGGCCGCTGGAGGTTCGACGCCGACGCCCGGCACTGGCTCGGACCGGTCGCGGCGGTCGATCCGGCCCGGCTGCACCGCGAGGTCGAACGCCGCCGGCGGCTGCTCGACGGGATCTGGCCGTGGGGCCAGCTGGACAACGCTCCGGTCCGTCCGGTCGAGCACGGCCGCCGGCCGCCCCACCGTCCGTCCGGCCGACGGCGCCGCGAGCTGCTGGACCACGCCGACGGCCGGCGAACCCCGGCGGACCTCGCCCGGCTGCTCGGCCGCTCGGGCTTCGGCGTGACGGCGGACGTCCGGCGGCTGGCCGCCGCCGGACTGCTGGACGCCCTGCGCCCGCCCGAGGCCCCGGCTGCCGATGCCCCGGTAGCCGGGGCTCCCGCCCCCGAGGGGTCGGTTCCGGCCACCCGGGCCCCCGTGGCGCCCCCACCGGCCGCCGGCGGACGGGCACCCGGGGGGCTGCACCGCAGGGTGCCCGGCGCCGCGCTCCGGGACGCCGGACTCGCCGGCGCCGGCCTCAGGGGCGGCGGACCGGCCGACGCCCCGGCCGCAGCGGCCCCCGCCGCGGCTCGCGCCGCAGCGCCCACGGCGGCCCCCGCCGCGGCCCCGGCCTCGAACCCCACCGGAACCGGCAGCGGGACCGCCGCCCCCACGCACTCCGCACACCCGCCCACCACGGCAGCGGCCCACCCGCTCGCCGTCCCCGACCCGGACATCGCCCTGCTGACCCGGGTCCGAGACCTTCTGGAGGCCCGACTTTGACCCACTCCCCGCCCGCGACCCAGCCGTCCCGGCCATGAGGCGGGCACTCAAGCAGCGTGTCGGAAGGAGGCAACTGATCGCCTTGGAGACCGAGTTGCTCGCCGAACTGCGCGCCGTCAAACACCGTGTCCCGCACCTCGCGGGCGGCCTCGTCGCCAGCGTGGACGGCCTGCTGGTCGCGCACGACACCCATGGCACCGAACCGTCCGGCCTGGCCGCGATGACGGCGGCCTCGCTCTCGCTGGCGCAACGGCTCGCCGACACCACAGGCCAGGGCGAGTTCCGCGAGTCGCTGGTGCGCGGCGAGAACGGCTACGTCGCCACCTACGCGGCCGGCGGCAGCTGCGTGCTGACCCTGCTGGCGCGCCCGGACGTCAACGTGGGCCGGCTGCACCTGGAGGCCCGCCGCAGCGCACAGCGCATCGCGGGGCTGCTCAGCGACGCCCTCGTGCCCAAGGACCCGCGCGACGCGGTCTGACCGGGCCGTCCACCGGCCCGCGGCAGGGCCGCGTCACCGCGGCTCCGCAGCGCCGGGCACCGGGCACCCGAACCAGCCACCACCTCACCACCTCACCACATCACCACCTCACCACCTCACCACCGAACGGGAGTTACCCAGATGACCGACGCAGCCGGCGCGCTCAAGCAGGCCATGACCAGCATCGAGGGCGCCATCGGCGCGGCCCTGGTGGACTACAACAGCGGCATGGCGCTGGCCACCCTCGACGGCCCCGGCGGCCTGGACCTCAACGTCGCCGCCGCCGGGAACACCGACGTGGTGCGCGCCAAGATGCGCACCATGGACATGCTCGGCCTCCAGGACGGGATCGAGGACATCCTGATCACCCTGACCAGCCAGTACCACCTGATCCGCCCGCTCACCGGCCGCACCGGCAAGGGCCTGTTCCTCTACCTCGCACTGGACAAGTCGCGCGCCAACCTCGCGATGGCCCGCCACCAGCTCGGCCGGATCGAGGCCGACCTGGAGGTCTGACGCGCCGCCGGGACGGGCAGGGCGCCGCACCCGGCGTCCGTCCCGCCGTCACTCCCGTGGCAGGTCCGGTCCCACGGCCCGCCCGCGCACCAGCTCGACCGGCCCGCCCGGCCCTTCCCGGGCGGCCAGCGCGGCGGCCGTACGGTCCCAGGACGGGCCGGTCAGCAGCGTCCGCGCCTCGTCCGGAGCGCAGAGCCGCCACTCCACCAGCTCCTCCTCCGGCAGCACGATCGAGCCGAGCATCGGCTCCGTCACCGTGCCCCCGTCGAACACGTACACCAGGACGGCGGTGTCCCGGCCGGTCGCCGGGTCGGCCTCGGGGTCGGCCGCCGCGCCCGGCTGCCAGTCCAACGCCAGCAGCGGCCCCGGTTCGGCCTCCCAGCCCAGCTCTTCGCGGATCTCCCGCCGGGCCGCCGCCCGGGGCATCTCCCGGTCCGCCTCGACCCCGCCGCCCGGCAGCGTCCAGTACGGCGTCCGTCCGCGCGGCCCGTCCCACGGCCGCAGCCGGACCAGCAGCACCCGGCCGGCGGCGTCGGTGAACAGCGCCCGCGCCTTGGCCCGGATCCGCGGCCGGGTGGCGAAGTAGGTCTCCCGGTCCATCGGCGGCTCGGGTGGCTCCTCGGTCGACGGGGACAGCCCCGGCGCCGCCGGCAGTCCGACGTACTCGGGCACCGGCCCGTCGGCGGGCAGCCACCCGAGCGTGTGCCCGACCGGCCGGCTGTCCTCCAGCTCCACCGGCCCGGCGTCGCGGGCCGCCCGCAGACAGGCCGTCACCCGGCGCGACAGCCGGGGCGGCAGCGCGTGCCCGGCCTCCTCCGCGGTCAGCCAGGTCCAGCCGCCGACCTCCGCCCGGTCCGGCCGGAACGCCGCGGTCTGCTCCGCCGTCAGCGGCTCGGCCCAGTACATGTACGCGACGATCGGCCGGTCGCCCTCGCGCAGCAGCGCCCAGTCCACACCGGCCAGCGGCCCCAGCCGGGGCGTGAACCCCAGCTCCTCGTGGATCTCCCGCAGCGCCGTCTCCCGGGGTGACCGGTCCTCCGGCTCCCAGCCACCGCCCGGGATCGCCACCGGATGCTTCCGGTCGTACGGCAGCCGCACCACCAGCACCCGCCCCGCCCCGTCCGGGAACAGCACCCCTGCCGCCGCCAGGACCCCCCGGCCGACCGCGCCCGCGTTCTCCACCCCGGCTCCCTCCGCCATGTTCTCCCCGGACACGACAATCCGGGCCACCCCGATGGTTCCCACCGGGGGGCGGCCTCCACCGCCACGATCGGGGGACCCGTGGGCCCGGCTACCCCAGTGGGGTCATCTCGGATGACTGGAACGGATCCGGAGGTCCGCCACCCGCCTCACCCCAGCGCCGCCAGTGCCTGCGCCGCCGCTCGCGCCATCTGCTCGTCGTGCCGCCCGCTCCCGCCGCGCAGGCGGGCGAGGGCCTCGGCGGCGGCGAGCGCGAGCAGGCCCGGCAACAGGTCGGTGCTGCGGGCGGCGAGCCAGCGGGTGCCCTGGGTGGCCATCCACCAGAGGTCGGCGGCCAGACGCGGCGGGGGTTCCGCCGGGACGGGGGCCGGCGGCGGGCCGAGCGGGTGGCCGGCCTCGGTGAGCAGGTCGTGGAACCGCCGGGCGATCAGGTGGTGGCCCTCGGCGCTGGGATGCAGGCGGTCCACGCTCAGCAGCCGGCGCTCCGTCAGCCAGGGCAGCTCGGCGAGGTGCAGGTGCACCGCCCGGTGGCGTGCGGTGAGGGTGTGCACCACGGTGTTGACCGCCCGCATCCGGCGCGCCAGCGGACGGGCGAGCGGCGCCGGGAGCCGGAGCAGGCTGCCCGGGTCGGGCAGGCAGGCGGTGAGCAACCTGGCTCCGTGGCCGGACAGTTCACCCATCGTGGCGTCCAGCTCCAGGGTGGTGCGCCGGATGTCGAAGCCCGTGCGCAGGGTGTCGTTGCCGCCGACCACCACCGCGGCCAGCTGGGGCCGCAGCGCCAGCGCCGCGCCGAGCTGACGATTCGTCAGTTCGGTGGTGAGTGCCCCGCTGTACGCCAGGTTGGTGAACTCGACGTCCCGCCCCTCGGGCGCCAGCGAGTGGGCGAGGACGGCGGCCCAGCCGCGCCGGACCTCGCCGACCTGGTCCCCGACCCCCTCCGTGAGCGAGTCCCCGAGCGCGACGAAGCGCAGCAGCTCGCCCGCCGTGGGGCGCTCCTCCGCCGCCCGGTCACGCCCGGCGTCCAGTGTGCTCATCCCGACCCCCCGCCGCGGCCTCGTCGTTGTGCCCGTCCACTGCCTCGTCCCCGCGTACGCCCGATGCCTCGTCCCCGCGTACGCGCACCACCGCGTCCCCGCGTACGCGCACCGCCTCGTCGCCGTGCACGGCGTGCACGCCGTGCGCCGCCAGGAACGCCGCCACCGCCGCCGGCCAGCCGTACCGTTCGGCCCGCGACCGGGCGGCGGCCCGCCGCAGCTCCTCCGGCCGTGCCAGCAACTGCCCCACCGCGGAGGCGAATCCGTCGCCCGTGTCGCCGGCCGCCACGCCGGCGAGCCCGACCAGTGCGGGCAGCGCGGAGGAGCGGCTGACCACCACCGGAGTCCCGCAGGCCAGCGCCTCCATCGCGGCCAGCCCGAAGGTCTCCACGGGGCCGGGCGCGAGCACCACGTCCGCGCACCCCAGCAGCCGGGCCAGTTCCGGGCGCCCGCCCAGGTGCCCGAGGAAGCGCACCGGCAGCCGCAGCCGTGCGGCCCGGTCTGCCAGCCGTTCCCGCAGCGGGCCGGTCCCGGCCACCACCAGCACGGCGGGCCGCCGTCCGGCCCGCAGCGCCGCCAGCGCCTCGATCGCCCGCTCGGGCCGCTTCTCCGCCGAGAGCCGTGAGCAGAGCACCAGCAGGGTCTCCTCCGGGGTGGCGTAGCGGGCCCGCTCGGCCGCCCGTTCGGCGGCGGGCAGCGGCCGCATGGTGTCCAGGTCGACCCCGAGCGGGGCCCGGACCAGGTTCGGGACGCCGATCCGGCGGAACTCCGCCGCGGCCCAGTCGGTGGTGCAGAGCACCGCGTCGTAGGCGCGGGCGGTGGCCGCGTTGAGCCGGTCGGCCGCCGCACCCGCCAGCGGACCGGGCACGCCCCAGGTGCGCAGCACCCCGGCGGCGCTCTCGTGCGAGACCATCACCGAGCGCACCCCGTGCCGCCGGGCCCAGGCGCCCGTCCAGCGCAGTGTGGTGCGGTCGGACACCTCCAGCCGGTCCGGGGAGAACCTGGTCAGCTCGCCGGCCACGGCCCGGCGGTCGGTGAGCAGCCGGTAGCCGCCGCCGGCCGGCAGCACCGGGCCGGGCAGGGTGACCACCACGCCCTGCTCGGTCTCCTCCTCGGAGCGCCGCTCGCCGGGGACGATCAGCACCGGCCGGTGCCCGGCCGCCCGGTACCCGGCGCCCAGGTGGCGCAGCGCGGTGCGCAGGCCGCCGGAGACCGGGGTGACGAAGTTGGCGAGCCGGACGATCGTCAGCGCCCCGCCGTCGTGAGCGGGGGTGACACCGGGAACGGAGGTCATGCCGGCAGCTCTTCCGGCAGGGCGGGCGCCACCGGCTCGACCGTCGCCGGGGGAGCGGACGGCAACGGCAGCCCGCGGTGCTCCGCCAGCACCTCGGCGTAGTGCCGCAGCAGCAGGTCCCCGACCGCCTCCCAGGTGCGCGCGGTCACCTCGGCCCGTCCGGCCCGCCCGTACGCGGCCCGCCTGGCCGGGTCGGCGGCCAGTTCGGCCACCGCCCTGGCCACCGCCGCACCGTCCCGGGGCGGCACCAGCAGGCCGGTGCGGTGGTGCGCGACCAAGTCCAGCGGCCCGCCCGCCGCGGGGCCGATCACCGGCACGCCGCTGGCCATCGCCTCCTGGATGGTCTGGCAGAAGGTCTCCAGCGGGCCGGTGTGCACGAAGAGGTCCAGGGCCGCGAAACAGCGGGCCAGCTCGTCACCGGTGCGCCGGCCGAGGAACACCGCGCCCGGCATCGAGGCCTTCAGCCCGGGTGCCGAAGGGCCGTCCCCGACGACGACCACCCGCACCCCCGGCAGCGCCGAGGCCGCCGCCAGCAGATCGACCCGCTTCTCCGGGGCCAGCCGGCCGACGTACCCGACCAGCACCTCCCCGCCCGGCGCGAGCGCCCGATGCAGCGCCTCGTCCCGGTGCCGGGGGTGGAACCGCACCGAGTCCACCCCGCGCGGCCACAGCTGCACCCGCGGCACCCCGTGCGCGGCGAGGTCCTGGGCGGCCGGGGTGGAGGGCGCCAGGGTACGGGCGGCGGCGCGGTGCACGGCCCGGATCCGCCGCCAGGCGGCGGCCTCCCCGAGTCCCCGTCCGGCCCGGTAGGCGTGCGCGTACCCGGCCAGGTCGGTCTGGTAGACGGCCACGGCGGGCACCCCGAGCCGTGCGGCGACCTGCATCCCGCGCGCGCCGAGCACGAACGGGCTGGCCAGGTGCACGAGGTCCGGCCGGTGCCCGGCGATCGCGGCCGCCAGCTGCCGGCTGGGCAGCGCGATCCGCACCTGCGGGTACCCCGGCAGCGGCACCGACGGAATGCGCACCACGGGAATCTCTCCCGCCGCGGCGCCGCCGAAGGTCTCCGGCGGGCACTCGGTGCCCCGCGCCGGCGCGGGGGTGACGACAAGGGGCCGGTGGCCCCGGCGGACCAGGTGCTCGGCCGTCCGCAGCACGCTGTGGGCGACTCCGTTGACCTCGGGCGGGAAGGATTCGGTGACGATGACGACGCGCATGCCAGTGTTCTGTCCGGGTCCGGCATGCGTCCGGCCAAAGGGATCTGTCATAGAGGCGAACGCGGGTCGGCGATTTGAACCGCCGACCCGCGTCCGGGAACCCTCGGTGTCACAGCGACCCTGCGGTCTCCTTGAGCTCCGCGTACGGTGCGAGTTTGCGGATGGACTCGATGCTCTTCAGGCAGTCGTCCTTGCTCTCCTGCGGGTCGCCGGTCACCACGACCGTCCCGTTGCTCGCCTTGAGCCGGAACCGGTGCATGCCGCCCTCGTCCACGTACAGCTCGAATCTTCCAGCCATGCCAGAAACAGCCTTCCGCTCGGATGACCCCCTGGCCGCACCGTAGGGTCGGATCCCCTGTGCGGCCCGTCGGACGGGCCGTCCGGGTGCACCGGAACGCACGCGCCGGAACGCACGCGCCGGGCGCGGCCGGAGCCGGTCAGGGCCGCGGTTCGCACCGGCCCGCGACCAGCCCGGTGACGGTGGCGGTGAGGACGCGGGCGAGCCGGGGTTCGACCTCGACGACGGCGTGGGCGAGCCGCGGGTCGCCGCGGTAGAGCGCGGCGACCTCGGCGCCCGGGTTCGCGATCTGCCACAGGGCGCCGGCCAGCGAGACGGCGGTGGCGACCAGGTCGACGACGTCCTGCTCGTCGAGGGCGGGCAGCTGCTCGCGGACGGCCGCGGCGATCGGCTCGCGGGCGGCGAGTGTGGCGAGCTTGAACTCGCGTACGGCGTCGAGCGAGACGTTGCGTTCGAGGTTGAGCGGTGCGTGGGCGAGCAGGTCGCAGAACATCCCGCGGGCCGCGAGGGTGGCGGCGAACGCCCGGGCCACGGCGGCCGGGCCCGGCTCCGCGGTCTCCCGCAGCCGCGCGGTCAGCGCCTGGGACCACTCCGCCCAGCCCTCGGCGGTCAGGCGCAGGAAGATCTCCTCGCGGGTCTCGAAGTACCGCAGCAGCGCCGACTTGTGCATCCCCACCGCGGCGGCGATGTCGGTCAGGGTGACGTCCCTGATGCCGCGCTCGTGGCCGAGTGACCGGGCCGCCGTCAGGATCGCGGCCTCGCGGAGGCGCTTGGCCTCGGGCGAGCGTGCGCGCTGGAACTCCGGTGCATCCACCCGCCCATGGTAGGGCAACGGTGTTGCCCTATTAGTGCAACGGCGTTGCGGTATTAGCGCAACGGTGTTTTACTAACGACATGGAGCAGAACATGGAGCGGAACACGGACATGGAGCACGGCATGGAGGCGGGCGGGGAGCAGGTCTGGTTCGTCACCGGCAGTTCGCGAGGCTTCGGGCGCACCCTCGTCCGAGCCGCGCTGGAGGCCGGCGACCGAGTGGCGGCGACCGCCCGTCGCCCCGAGCAACTGGCCGACCTGGTCGAGGAGTTCGGCGACCGGATCCGCCCGATCGCGCTGGACGTCACCGACCCGGCGGCCGCCCGCGCGGCCATCGCCGAGGCGCGGGCCGCCTTCGGCCGGATCGACGTGCTGGTGAACAACGCCGGCTACGCCAACGTCTCGCCGATCGAGACCACCGAGGACGCCGACTTCCGGGCTCAGTTCGAGACCAACTTCTGGGGCGTCTACCACGTCACCAAGGCCGCGATCCCGCTGCTGCGCGAGCAACGGGGTGGGCTGGTGGTGCAGTTCTCCTCGATGGGCGGCCGGGTCGGCGGTTCCCCCGGCATCGCGTCGTACCAGGCGGCGAAGTTCGCCATCGACGGGTTCAGCCGCGTGCTGCGCGCCGAGACCGCGCCGTTCGGAGTGCGGGTGCTGGTCGTCGAACCCAGCGGCTTCCGCACCGACTGGGCGGGCTCCTCGATGGTCGTCCACGACGTCCCGGAGGCCTACGACGAGACGGTCGGCGCCGTGAACCGGCGGCTGCGGCAGGGTGGGGACGGTGCGGCGGGCGACCCGGTCCGGGCCGCCGACATCCTGGTCGGGATGGCCAGGCGGCGCGACATCCCGCACCACCTGCCGCTCGGGGTCAACGCCGCCGAGGGCTCGATCGCGATGGACCGGCGGCTCCTGGCGGAGGACACCAGGTGGCGCGAGGTGGCGCGCTCGGCCGACTTCGCCGAGGCCTACCCGGTCGCCTTCCCGCCGGACTCGACCGACTGACCGGTGCGGTGCGCACGGCCCGGTGCGGGCACTGCACGGCATGGCCCGGCGCGGCAAGGCCCGGCGCGGTACGGCAAGGCCCAGAGCGGTACGACCAGGCCCGGTACTGCGGCCCGGCGCGGGGTGAGCGCCGGGCCGCAGGGGCGGTGGGCTCAGCAGCCGTTGAGGATGCCGCCGAGCGCGCTCTTCTCGGCGCTGTCCACGCTCAGGCCGTAGTGCTGCTTCACCTGCACCCAGGCCCGGGCGTAGGTGCAGCGGTAGGAGGCCTGGGGGAGCCACTCGGCCGGGTCGCGGTCGCCCTTGGAGCGGTTGCTGCTCGCGGAGACCAGCAGCAGCTGGGGGCGGGTGACGTCGTTGGCGAAGGCCTGGCGCTGGGCGGTGGTCCAGGACCAGGCGCCCGAGGCCCAGGCCTCGGAGAGCGGCACCAGGTGGTCCACGTCGAAGGAGGAGGCGTTGGTGGTGGTGACGCCGTCGTACGCCGAGGACCAGCTGCCGCTGGTGGCCTTGCAGGAGGTGTCGGTGGCGACGTTGCTGCCGTCCCGCTTGACGATCCACTCGCGGGTGTCGCAGGTGCCGCTGATGGTGATCCAGGCCGGGAACAGGGTCCGGTCGTAGGTGTCCCCGTGGGTCTCCGCGGTGGCGGGCATCGCGGCGAGGTAGCTCCGCGCGGTGGCCGCGGAGATCGGGGTCGGCAGGGCGGCCTGGGCGGGGGCGCCGGCCGCGACGACGGTCGCGGTGGCGAGGGCGGCGGCGGCCGGTATGCAGGACAGGAATCGGCGCAGGGGCGTGGTGGGGGCCATGGCGGACGCTCCATCATCAGATCGGATGAACTGCTGAGTTGCGTGCGTCAGTGTGTCGAGCCCGTCACCTACGCGGGTAGACCCGGGAGGTGAAATCCTCGTGCACATCGGACGTGCACCGGACAAGTCCGGCGCACGTCACGGGGCTTCACGGTTTTTGCCTGGTTTCACGGGGGTTCGGCGGAGTCGGGCGGGGTTTCGCCGGTCCCGTGCCGGAGTGCCCGGCTGTCGCCGGGGGTTCAGTCGCGGCGGCGGCCCGCCATCCAGACGTAGACCAGGATGCCCGCGAACAGGAACAGGACGCCCTGGTAGACGGCGGCGTAGCCGGCCCCCGCGAGCAGCCAGAGCGAGAAGCCGAAGGCGCCCAGGCCGAGGACGGCGTCGCGCACCAGCCGCCCGCGGTCGACCTTCTCGCCGGCCCCGCGCACCAGCCAGTACAGCTGGGCGGCGGTGGAGAGCAGGTAGGGGACGGTGGCCGTGAACGTGGTGACCAGCACCAGCATGTCGAAGGCGCCCTTCGCGCCGCTGGCGAAGTTGAGCACGGTCAGCGCCGAGGCCAGCGAGACGCCGACCAGCACGCCGAAGACCGGCACCCCGCGCCGCTCCTTGCCGAAGGCCGCCGGGAACAGGCCGTCCTTGGCGGCCGCGTACGGGGCCTGGGCGGAGAGCAGGGTCCAGCCGTTGAGGGCGCCGGTCATCGAGACCAGCGCGGCGACGGCGATCACCGTGCCGCCCCAGGTGCCGCCGAACATGGCGTCCACGGCGTCCGAGAACGGTGCGGTGGAGTGCACCAGCCGGTCGTGCGCGACGGTGCCGAACACCGCGACCGTACCGAGCAGGTAGACCACCGCCGCACCGGTGGTGCCGAGCACGCTGGCCCGGCCGACGTTGCGCTCCGGGTCGCGGACCTGGCCGGCGCTCATCGCGGCCGACTCCACGCCCAGGTAGCTGAACAGGAGGATCGCGGCGGCGGCGGACATTCCGCCCGCCCAGCCCTGGCCGGTGCCGTCGAAGGGCCCGAGGTTCTTCGGGTCGAAGAAGAACAGACCGCCCACCGAGACCAGCAGCAGCGGCACGAACTTCAGCACGGTCGAGACGAGTTGGACCGCCCCGACGTACCGGCTGCCGGCCAGGTTGGCCAGCGCCGGCAGCCACTGGAAGGCCAGCGCGGCGGCGATCTCCAGCGGGACGGAGCCGTGCATCGGCAGCAGCACGTTCAGGTACCCGACGGCGGCCACGGCGAGCGCGGCGTTGCTGACCCAGGTGGTGATCCAGTACGACCAGGCGGACAGGAAGCCGGCGAAGTCCCCGAAGGCCTCGCGGGCGTAGACGTACGGTCCGCCGGTGCGCGGGCTGCGGCGGGCCAGCTGCCCGAAGACCAGGGCCAGCGCGATCGCGCCCACGGTGAGCACCACGAAGGCGAGCAGGCTGACCGTCCCGAACGGCGCCACCGCGGCCGGGATCATGAAGATGCCGCCGCCGATGATGTTGCCCATCACCAGGGCGGTGGCGGTCGCCGGCCCGAAACGGCGGCCGCTCCGCTCCGGCGTCGGACCGGCCGGTGCGGAGCTGGCCTGCGCGGAGCCGGTCTGTGCGAGGCCGGCCGGTGCGGGACCGGTCTGCGCGGGACCGGCAGGTGGGGAGCCGGCCGGCCCCGGGGTCTCCGGGCCGCTCGGGCGGGTCGCCTGCCGGGGTGCGGCGGGACTGGTCTGCATGAGGGTGGTGCGCCTTTCGTGGTGCTGCTCGCGCTCGGTGGAGTGCCATGGAGCGACCGTTCATGCTCGGACCGGGCCGTCCCGTGCACCAAATCGACGGGATTTGTTCAGTTCGCCCGCTCTGTCACCGCAAGACCTGCGGTCGCCGGGCGGCCGGACGGGCACTCGTCCGGCGCCCCCCGTCCGGCCGTTCGACCTGATTCACGGGTGTACGCCCGGATTCGTCCGGCCGGGGGAGTTGCCTCACCCGAATGCCTCAGCCCGGTTGCGGCGCGTGCCCGAAGCCGCGCGTTCGTGTGCAAACGTGGGCGCGGCGCCTCCCCGGTGGGGCGCCGCCCAGCCCCGTCGGGCGGCCGGACCGGCTGGTCGGGGGCGCGGGTTGAGGACCAGAGACGAACCAAAAGGACATCAGATGTCGCTTCGTGGGAAGATCCGCAAGCTCGCCGTGATCGTCGCCGTGGCCGGTGCCGTGGTGGCGGTCCCGACCTCGGCCATGGCGGGGGGCTCCACTCCGTCGCAGTCGGAGGGGCAGAGCCTGCAGTCCGGCTCCGCGGGCGTCGGCCTGTTCGGCCCGCACGCCGACTGGTTCAACTACGCCGAGCACGGCGAGAGCGACTGCGGCTGCTGACCCTCCGTACCCCGAGCCCGGAGGCCGTCCGTCGGCCCCCGGGCTCCCGGCTGTCCGGCGGCGGGTGCTCGCCCGCCGAGGTGCCGGCGGGCGCCGCCGCCCGCGGCCTCAGACCCGGACGGCGGCCCGCTCCCGCAGCTCCTTCAGCACCGTGATGTCCATCGCGTGCCCGGTGCCGTCCCCGCCGTGCTTGCGGTCCGGGGTCTCCACCAGCAGCGGCACCCCGGCCGTCTCCGGGTGCTCGAACAGCTCGCGGAACGGCTCGGCGCCGATCATCCCGGCACCGATGTTGGCGTGCCGGTCCTTGCGGGCGCCGACCACGTCCTCGGAGTCGTTGGCGTGGATCAGCCGCAGTCGGCCGGGACCGGCCGCGGCGGCCAGGGCGTCCAGCGCGGCCGTCACCCCACCGGGCTCCGCCAGGTCGTGCCCGGCGGCGAAGGCGTGGCAGGTGTCCAGGCAGACTCCCACCTTCGGGTGGTGGTCCAGCGCCTCCACGTACTCGGCCAGCTCCTCCAGCCGCGAGCAGAGCGAGCTGCCCTGGCCCGCGGTCGGCTCCAGCAGCAGCCACGGCGCGTCGTCGCCCAGCGCGTCCAGCTCGTCCAGCAGCGGCCGGACGTCCGCCCGGACCTGCGCCATCGCCTCGGCCCGCCGCGAGCCGCCACCGGGGGCCGTGCCGACCGCCGAGCCGGTGTGCAGGACGACGCCGAGCGCGCCGATGGCGTGGCCGCGGTGCAGCGAGTGCCGCAGCGAGTCGGCCGAGCGCTCGCGGGTGGCCGGGTTGTCCGAGCCGAAGTTGATCAGGTACGGGGCGTGCACCCAGGCCGGGATGCCCTGGTCGGCGCAGGTGGTGCGGAACTCCTCGTCCTGGGCCGGGTTGCCCGGGGGAGTGGCCCAGCCGCGCGGGTTGGCCACGAACACCTGCACCGTCTCCGCGCCGACCCGGCGCGCGTACGCCAGACCCGTGCCGGCCAGCCCGCGGGCGGCCACCGGCACATGGGCGCCGATCGGGTTGCGGAGGTCGGCGACGGGCGGTACGGGCGCGGTGGTCATGGCTCCGAGCATGTCACGCGTCCGGCCCGAGTCCTCGCGCGGGCCGGAGAGGGGGCCGGAGAGGGGGGCCCGGAGGCGCGGCTCCCGGGGGCCCGGGGAAACGACCCACTGTGCTCGATCGAGTGAATCGGGCCCGGAAGCCGGTGAGCCCGCCACCCGAATCCGTCACGATCCGTGACCAGATGGACTCCGCTCCCCTCAAGGAGGCAGCCGTGACCACCGCCGAGCCGATCGAGACCGTCGACCTGCGTGCCGAACACCTGATCCGCGACCCCTTCGCCGCCTTCGCCGACCTGCGCGAGCGCGCCCCGCTCGCCCGCGCCACCATCCCCGGCGTGGACCCGTTCTGGATCGCCGTCCGCTACCAGGACGTCCGCACCGTGCTCTCCGACCCGCGCTTCGTCAACGACGTGAACGCCGTCGGCGGCCCCGCCACCGCCACCGGCCCCGCCGAGGACACCGTCACCGCCGCCACCGTCAGCCCCGCCCAGGACACCGCCGGCACGACGGAGGAGACCGCCGCGCCCGTCCCCGCGCACCGCACCGAGCAGGTCTGGCGCGCCCGCGGCATGCCGCCCGAGTGCGCCCAGTACCTGCGGGCCGGCGTCTTCGGCGCGGACGGCGCCCGGCACCGCCGGATGCGCGGCCTGGTCCACCCCGCCTTCACGGCCGGCGCGGTGGAGCGCCTGCGGCCCCGGATCGAGCGGCTCGCCGAGGAGTACGCCAGGGCGCTGCCCGAGCACGCCGGCCCGGACGGTGTGGTCGACCTGGTCGCGCACTTCGCCTACCCGCTGCCCGTCACCGTGATCTGCGAACTGCTCGGCATCCCCGAGGCCGACCGCCCGCAGTGGCGCACCTGGAGCTCCTACCTCGGCCGCGGCGCCGGGCCCGGCCTGGACGGGGCGCTGCGCGCGATGGTGGCCGCCGCCCGCGAGCTGATCGGACTCCGCCGCGCCGAACCGGCCGAGGACCTGCTCTCCCGGCTGGCCGCCGCGGAGGGCGACTCCCTCGCCCCGGTGGAGACCGTCTCGCTGATCCTCAACCTGATCGTGGCCGGCCACGAGACCACCGCCACCCTGATCGGCAACGGCACGGCCGCGCTGCTGGCCCACCCCGACCAGCTGGCGACGGTCCGCACCGATCCGGGTCTGCTGCCCGCCGCCGTCGACGAGCTGATGCGCTGGTGCGGCCCGACCATCGGCGGGGTGCCGCGCTACGCCACCGAGGACCTCACCCTGGCCGGCACCCTGATCCGCAGGGGCGAGGCGGTGATGCCGATCCTGGCCGGGGCCAACCACGACCCGCGGGCCTACGCCGAGCCGGAGCGCCTGGACGTCTGCCGGGCGGGCACGCCGGACCGGCCGGGGCACCACGAGGCGCACCTCGGCTTCGGCCACGGCACCCACCGCTGCCTCGGCGCGGCGCTGGCGCACCAGCAGGCGGTGGTCGCCTTCGGCGTGCTGCTGCGGACGTACCCGCGGCTGGCCCTCGCGGTCGGCCCGGAGGCCGTGGAGCGCGGCCCGAACCCGGCGGCCTGGCACCTCGCCGCGCTGCCCGTCCGCCTCGGTCCGCAGTCCGCGGCACAGGCGCCGGCCGCGGCCTGAGCCGGACCGCCGAGCCGCACCCGGCGGGAGGAAAGGAACACACGGGGAGGGGGGGAAGGAAAAAAAACCCCCCCACACCACACCGACCCCACCACACCCCGCCCCCAGCCCAAACTCGCCCCCCCGCCCACCTCCCCCCACTCCACCCGAACC
>NZ_JBVJRP010000024.1:0-94300 GCF_055607525.1 Kitasatospora sp. NPDC036993
GCGGAAAAGCGAAACGACCGGCACGAACCGGAAGTGGTGATTCAAAGGATTGGCCGCCCCGGGACCGTCCGCGCAAACGCGTGTCCGGTGCTCCCAGCCAGGCAGCTCGAAGAACCTTACGCGCTTCTGCGGCCGGATGCAAACGTCGTGCAGAGACGGCCGGCCGGACCCCGGGGAGAGGGGTCCGGCCGGTGGAACCGTGGCAGCTCAGCTGTTGGTGGGGAAGCCCAGGTTGATGCCGCCGTGCGACGGGTCCAGCCAGCGCTGGGTCACGGCCTTGCCCCGGGTGAAGAACTGCACGCCGTCGGATCCGTACGCGTGGGCGTCGCCGAACAGCGAGGCCTTCCAGCCGCCGAAGGAGTAGTAGGCGACCGGGACCGGGATCGGCACGTTGATGCCGACCATGCCGACCTCGACCTCGAACTGGAAGCGCCGGGCCGCGCCGCCGTCGTTGGTGAAGAGGGCGGTGCCGTTGCCGTACGGGTTGGCGTTGATCAGCGCCAGGCCCTCCTCATAGGAGGCGACGCGCACGACCGAGAGGATCGGACCGAAGATCTCGTCGTTGTAGACGGACATGCCGGGCTTCACGTGGTCGAAGAGCGTCGGGCCGAGCCAGAAGCCGTCGGCCGTCGGGGAGCCGTTCTCGTCCTCGGCGGTGACCGGGTGCTTGCGGCCGTCCACCGCGAGCTCAGCGCCGTCGGCGACACCGGACTCGACGTAGGAGGTGACCTTGTCGCGGTGCTGGCCGGTGACCAGCGGGCCCATCTCGGAGTCGCCGTTGCAGCCCGGGCCGACCTTCAGGCCGGCGACCCGCTGCTTGATCTTCTCGACCAGCTCGTCACCGATCGGGTCGACCGCGACCAGCACGGACACCGCCATGCAGCGCTCGCCGGCCGCGCCGAAGCCGGCGTTGACGGCGGCGTCGGCGGCGAGGTCGAGGTCGGCGTCGGGCAGGACCAGCATGTGGTTCTTGGCGCCGCCCAGGGCCTGCACGCGCTTGCCGTAGCGGGTGCCGGTCTCGTAGACGTAGCGGGCGATCGGGGTGGAGCCGACGAAGCTGACCGACTTGATGTCCGGGTGCTCCAGCAGGCGGTCGACGGCCGCCTTGTCGCCGTGCACGACGTTGAACACGCCGTCCGGGAGGCCGGCCTCCTTCCACAGCTCGGCGAGGAAGTTGGCGGCGGACGGGTCCTTCTCCGAGGGCTTCACCACCACGGTGTTGCCGGCCGCGATGGCGATCGGGAAGAACCACATCGGCACCATGGCCGGGAAGTTGAACGGCGAGATGATCGCGACCGGGCCGAGCGGCTGGCGGATCGAGTAGACGTCGACGCCCGTGGAGGCCTGCTCGGTGAAGCCGCCCTTGACCAGCTGCGGGATGCCGCAGGCGTACTCCACGACCTCCAGGCCGCGGGCGATCTCGCCCAGCGCGTCGGAGTGCACCTTGCCGTGCTCCGCCACGATGATCGAGGCCAGCTCGTCGCGGCGGGCGTTCAGCAGCTCGCGGAAGGCGAAGAGCACCGTCGTCCGCTTGGCGATCGACGCGGTGCGCCACCCGGTGAAGGCCGAGGCGGCGGCGGCCACCGCCTGGTCGACCTCGGCGATCCCGGCGAAGTCGACCTGGCCGGCGACCTGGCCGGTGGCCGGGTCGAAGATGTCGCCGCGACGGGGGGCCGCACCGGCGGTGGCGACCGGCTTGCCGCCGATCCAGTGAATGATGTGCTTGCTCAAGGTCCGTCTGCCTCCGAAGTCCCGGGCGGCGTGCTGCCACCGGTCCGGCCTGGCGCCGCCCGCGGGTGGGCCGGGCGACGGAAATTCACGGGGCTACCGCGCTCGTCTCCCAGTCTGGTGGCCGCTTCGGCCAGGCTCAACGAACAGGCTGACGGGGATCGTGGATTCAGCCTTACAGGTCGTCCGGTGGCTCACTCGGACGGCCGCACCCAGCGGTGGGGCGACCCCAGTCCGCCGGGCCGCCCCGGGAGGAGAGCGCTCTCAGGCCTCCTCCCCGGCCTCCGGCTCCTCCAGGTACGGATCGTGCAGCCCGTCCGCCGCCTCCTGGGTCTCCAGCAGGTCCAGCCTCAGGTCCTGCGCCCAGGCCAGCGCCCACCGCTTCCGCTCGTCCACCTCTCCGGCCGGAACGCCCCGGGCGCGGAACCGCCCGTCCGCCGCCTCGGCGAGCGTCTCCAGCCGCTCGGCGAGCGCGGCAGGCTGGAACTCCGGATCCAACTCCCCGGCCAGTGCGAGCAGTTCGCCCTCCCGGTAGCACCGGGTGAGGGCGTGCACGTCGATCAGGTCGCGCGGCATGCCCCGGTCCACGAGCAGCACGGTGGTCAGCGCGCCCGCGTCCTCCAGGGCGACGACCGGCAGCACCACCGGCGGCTCGTCCGGTCCGGGCGCGCCGAGGTCGAGGCGGACCGGACGGTGGCCCAGCGGCTCCTTGCGCAGCTCGACCGAGTGCGACCGGCCGCCCAGTGCCAGCCGGACGGTGAGCTGCTCCAGCCGCGGGGTGCCCGGCCGCTCGACGGCCCCGCCGCCCGCCGCCCGGTACGCCTCACCCAGCGCGGCGGCCACCTCCGGCAGATCGGCGGCGCCGGTCACCAGGGTGAGCCCGTCCTGCGGGCAGGCCGCGACGCCGTGGGCGCGCAGCGCGTGCCCACCGGCCAGGGCGAGGCCGTACCGGTCACAGACCGGTGCGGCGAGCGCGGCCAGGCGCAGCTGGGCCGGTCCCGGGCGAAGGGACGCGTCGACGGCGTGCGGGGCGGTGGTCACGCCTCCAGTCTGACGCGACCGCCCGGCCCGCGCGCCGTCGTCGCCCGCCCTCACCGAACGCCACCGTCGCCCGCCGGCTCCCGCCCGCCCGGGCTCACCCGGCCTCACCGGGCTTCACCGGACCTCACCAGCCGCTGAGCCTCGCGGCCGCCTCGTGCAGGGCGAGTTCCAGCAGCATCGGGTCGGTGAGCCGCCCGGACCCGTCGGGCGGGACCAGCCAGCGCACGCCCCGGCTGCTGCGCTCGGGGTGCGGGACGACGATCCAGGTGCCCTCCCCCGAACTGCGCACTCCGGTGCCGATCCAGCGGGAGGCGGTGCCGACGGGCACCAGGAAGTTGACGTGCTCGCCCCCGAAGTCGGTGAGGACCGGCCCGCGGGTGCGCGGGTCCAGGACCTCCAGGGCCGGGCGCCCGAGCCGTCCGGGGACGGAGAGGACGTCCCAGCGCCGGCCGGCCGGCAGCAGCATCAGGCCCAGCCCGGTGCGCTCCCACTGCTCCCGGAAGGACTCCGGGTCCGGTGCCACCTGGGCGAGCCAGTGCAGTCCGGTGGTCTCCATAGTCGTGTCCCCGCTTCTTGCCGTTCGTCCTGTTCGGAGACGGCGGGAAGACCGAGACCCGCCGTCACCAAGGAGAGGCGGACGGCGGGTCCCGATTACACGACTACGGAGCACCCGACCGGGGGACTTTCACGCGTCAGCTGTCGAAGCCCAGCCCCAGCCGGTCGAGGGTGCGCAGCCAGAGGTTGCGGTGGCCGCCGGTGCGGTCCGCCCGTTCCAGGGACCGGGTGGTGAGTTCGATCCCGGCCCAGCGCACCGGCTCGGGCGGGAACGGCAGCGGCTTGCTGCGCACCATGTCCAGCGAGGTGCGCTCGGTGCGCTCCCCGGCGAGCAGGTCGAGCATCACCTCGGCGCCGAAGCGGGTCGCGCCGACGCCGAGCCCGGTGTAGCCGACCGCGTACGCGACCTTGCCCCGGTAGCCGGTGTCGAAGAAGGCGGAGAACCGGCTGCAGGTGTCGATCGCGCCGCCCCAGGCGTGGCTGAAGCGCAGGCCCTCCAGCTGCGGGAAGCAACGGAAGAAGTGGTTGGCCAGGGTGCGGAAGGTCTCCGGCCGCTGGTCGTACTCGTGCCGGACGTGGCCGCCGAAGTGGTAGACCGCGTCGTAGCCGCCCCAGAGGATCCGGTTGTCGGCGGAGAGCCGGAAGTAGTGGAACTTGTTGGCGCTGTCGCCGAGGCCCTGCCGTCCGCGCCAGCCGATCGAGGCGAGCTGCTCGTCGCTGAGCGGCTCGGTCATCAGCGCGTAGTCGTACACCGGGACGATGTACGGGCGGACCCGCTTGAGCAGGGACGGGAACACGTTGGTGCCGAGCGCGACCTTGCGGGCGAGGACCCGGCCGTACGGGGTGCGGACGGCCATGCCGCTGCCGTGCTCCCGCAGGTCGGTGGCCCTGGTGTGCTCGAAGATCCGCACGCCCTGGCCCAGGCAGGCGTCCTTGAGGCCCCAGGCGAGCTTGGCGGGGTGGACCATCGCCACGCCCTCCTTGTCCCAGAGGCCGCCGAGGAAGGTCGGCGAGTCCACCTCGGCGCGCAGCTGGTCGGCGTCCAGGACGGTGATGTCGAAGCCGTACCGGGCGACCGCCTCGGCGATCTCGTGGAGTTCCTCGACCTGGTGGGGCTGGGTGGCGACGTCGATCTCGCCGGTGCGCTCCCACTCGGCGTCGATGCCGTAGCGCTTGAGGGTGGCCTCGATGCCGTCGAGGTTGGCTGCACCGAGCCGCTCCAGCTGGGCCAGCTCGGACGGCCAGCGGTCCAGGCCGTTGCCGAAGCCGTGGGTGAGGCTGGCCGCACAGAACCCGCCGTTGCGCCCGGACGCGGCCCACCCGACCTCGTTGCCCTCGACCAGCACGACGTCCAGCGAGGGGTCGCGCTCCTTGGCGATGAGGGCGGTCCACAGGCCGGAGTAGCCGCCGCCGACGACCAGCAGGTCGCAGGTGGTGTCGCCGACCAGGGCGGGCAGCGCCGCCGGCCGGCCGGGATCCTCCAGCCAGAAGGGGGTGGGCCTGGCGTCACTGAGCGCGCGGGCGGAGTCCATGCATTATCAGCCACTTTCTAGGAATAGATGACGGTTTCGCGTGTCACCGCTGCCGACCGTACGTCAGGCGGCGGCCTTCCGGCGGTTGCCCAGCCACTGGCCCCCGACGGTCAGCAGGACGGCGGCGAGGAACATCGCCGTGCCGATGACGTTCACCTGCACCGGGATGCCGCGCTGCGAGGCGCCCCAGACGAACATCGGGAAGGTGACCGTGGTCGGGCCCGAGTTGAACTGGGTGATGATGAAGTCGTCGAAGGAGAGCGCGAAGCTGAGCAGCGCGCCCGCCGCGATCCCGGGCGCCGCCAGCGGCAGGGTGACCCTCAGGAAGGTCTGGGTGGGGGTCGCGTAGAGGTCCTGGGCGGCCTGTTCGAGCCTCGGGTCCATGCTCATCACGCGCGCCTTGACCGCCGTCACCACGAAGCTGAGGCAGAACATGATGTGCGCGATGAGGATGGTGGTGAAGCCGAACGGGATGCGCATGTTGAGGAAGAGCGTCCCGAGCGAGGCGGCCATGACCACCTCGGGCATGGCCATCGGCAGGAAGATCATCGCGGTGGTGGCCGAGCGGCCGCGGAAGCGGTGGCGGGCCAGCGCGAAGGCGACCATGGTGCCGAGCACGGTGGCGCCGATGGTGGCGAGCACCGCGATCCGCAGGCTGAGCGAGAGCGACTGGCACATGTCGGCCACGCCGCAGGGGTTCGTCCAGGCGTCGGTGGAGAACTCGTTCCACTCGTAGTTGAACTTGCCCACCGGCTTGTTGAACGAGAAGGCGAGCACGACCAGGTTGGGCAGCACCAGGTAGGCGAGGGCCAGCAGGCCGGCCAGCACCACCAGGTGGGCGCGGATCCACTTGAACATCCGGGACATCAGACCAGATCCTCCGTCCCGGCCTTGCGCATGTAGACCGTCACCATGCCCAGGATGAGGGCCATCAGGATGAAGCTCAGCGCGGCCGCCGTGGGGTAGTCGAGCACGTTCAGGAACTGCTTCTGGATGCCGTTGCCGACCATCTGCTCGCTCGGCGAGCCCAGCAGCTGGGCGTTGATGTAGTCGCCGGAGGCGGGGATGAAGGTCAGCAGGGTGCCCGCGACCACGCCCGGCAGCGAGATCGGGAAGGTGACCTTGCGGAAGGTGGTGAACGGCCGGGCGTAGAGGTCGCCGGCCGCCTCGTGCAGGCGCGGGTCGATCCGCTCCAGCGAGGTGTACAGCGGCAGGATCATGAACGGCAGGAAGTTGTACGTCAGACCGCAGACCACCGCGAGCGGCGTGGCCAGCACCCGGTCGCCCGAGGTGAGGCCGAGCAGGTTGGTGACGTCCAGGACGTGCAGCGCGTCCAGCGCGCCGACCACCGGGCCGCCGTCGGACAGGATGGTCTTCCAGGCCAGCGTGCGGATCAGGAAGCTGGTGAAGAACGGCGCGATGACCAGGATCAGGATGACGTTGCGCCAACGCTTGCTCGCCTTGAAGGCGATCGTGTACGCGAGCGGGTAGCCGACGGCCAGGCAGAGCACGGTGGCGACGGCCGCGTACGAGAACGAGCGCAGGAAGTGCCACCTGTACTCGACCAGGGCGTCCCAGTAGGTCGAGAAGTGCCAGGTGACCTTGAAGCCCTCTTCGAGCGAGCCGGTCTGCAGCGACGTCGACCCCTGGTAGAGCATCGGGACGGCGAAGAAGACGACCAGCCAGGCGATGCCGGGCAGCAGCAGCCAGTACGGGGTGAGCCTGCGCCTCGGCTTCGGCGACGCGGGTTCCGCCAGGGGGCCGCCGTCGGGGGGTACCGGCTGCGGCGGCGCGGCCGCGGTGGTGGCGGTCATGCGGCCTCCTCCGCGGTGCCCGCGTCGATCGCCTGCGCGGCGTCCAGGGCGAAGGAGTGCGCGGGGTTCCAGTGCAGCAGGACGGGGGCGCCGGGGACGACCCGGGCGTCGCGCTCCATGTTCTGCTCGAAGACGGTGACCTCCTGGCCGCCGTCGGTGCGCACCACGTACTGGGTGGAGACGCCGATGAAGCTGGAGTCGAGCACCGTGCCGGCCAGCCGGTTGCGGCCGTCGGCGACCTGCTCGGAGGCGTGGCTGATGGTGATCTTCTCCGGGCGCACGCCCAGGTGGACGCGCTTGGCGTCGGTGGCGCAGCGCGCCTTCGGCACCGCGAGCCGGGCGCCGGCCGCGCTGAGCAGCAGGTCGCCGCCCTCGGTGCCGGTGACCTCGGCGGGCAGCAGGTTGGACTGGCCGAGGAAGTTGGCCACGAAGGTGGTGGCGGGGTTCTCGTACAGCTCGGCGGGCGCGCCCAGCTGCTCGACCCGGCCGCCGTTCATCACCGCGATGGTGTCGGCCATGGTCATGGCCTCCTCCTGGTCGTGGGTGACGTGCACGAAGGTGATGCCGACCTCGGTCTGGATCCGCTTGAGCTCCAGCTGCATCTGGCGGCGGAGCTTGAGGTCGAGCGCACCGAGCGGCTCGTCCAGGAGCAGCACCTGCGGGTGGTTGATCAGTGCGCGGGCGACCGCGACGCGCTGCTGCTGGCCGCCGGAGAGCTGGTGCGGCTTGCGCCGGGCGTACTGGCCGAGTTCGACCAGCTCCAGCATGTCGTCGACCTGCTTCCTGACGTCCTTCCTGCCGCGCCGGCGCAGGCCGAAGGCGACGTTCTCGAAGATGTCCAGGTGCGGGAAGAGCGCGTAGCTCTGGAAGACGGTGTTCACCGGCCGCTTGTACGGGGGCAGGGCGGTGACGTCCTGGCCGCCGATCAGGACGGTGCCGCTGGTGGGCTCCTCCAGGCCGGCGATCACGCGCAGGGTGGTGGTCTTGCCGCAGCCGGAGGCGCCGAGCAGGGCGAAGAACGATCCCTGCGGGACGGTCAGGTCGAGCGGGTGGACGGCGGTGAAGGAGCCGTAGGTCTTGCCGATGCCGGTGAGCCGGACGTCGCCGCCGACGGCCGTGTCACGCTGCTGGTCTGTCATGGCGTGGTGTCTTCCTGGGTTTCTCTGCCGGGAGTGGGGGTCAGGCGCCGATGAGCTTGGAGAACTTCTGCTCGAAGTCGCTCTCCTCGCTCTCGGAGAGCGTGCGGAACACGTGCGCCTTGACCGCCATCTCGGGGGTGGGTACGACCAGCGGGTTGGCCGCGGTGTCCGGAGCGATGCCGACGAGCTCGTCCTTCATCCCGGTGACGGCGGAGACGAAGCCGATGCCCGCGACCAGCTGCGCCGCGATCTTCGGCTGGTAGTAGAAGTCGATCAGCTTCTCCGCGTTCGTCTTGTGCCGCGCCTTGGCCGGGACCAGCATGTTGTCGGTCGAGGCGATGTAGCCCTTCTCCGGGATCACGAACTCGATGTCCGGGTTGTCGGCGCGCAGCTGGATCAGGTCACCGCCCCAGGCGACGCAGGCCGCGATGTCGCCCGCGGAGAGCTCCTGGCCGTAGTCGTTGCCGGTGAAGCGGCGGATCTGCTTGCTGTCGACGGCCTTCTGGAGGCGGGCGACCGCGCCGTCGTAGTCGTCGGCGGTGAACCTGGTGACGTCCTTGCCCTGGTCCAGCAGGACCATCCCGACGGAGTCGCGCATCTCGGAGAGGAAGGTGACCCGGCCCTTGAGGTCGGGGTCGTCCAGCAGCTGGGAGACGCTGGTGACCTCCTTGCCCCTGGTCGCCTTCCGGTTGTACGCGACGACGGTCTGGATGCCGGCCCACGGGTAGGTGTAGAGCCGGCCCGGGTCCCAGTCGGGGGCGCGGAAGCGCGACTCGATGGTGGTGATCGCGGTGGTGACGTTCGCCGGGCTGAGCTTCTGCGCCCAGCCGAGCCGGATCAGCCGGGCGGCCATCCAGTCGGTGAGCACCACCAGGTCGCGGCCGGTGTCCTGGCCGGAGGCGAGCTGCGGCTTGATCTTGCCGAAGAACTCGACGTTGTCGTTGACGTCCTCGGTGTACCTGACCTTGATCCCGGTGGCCTCGGTGAAGGCCTCCAGGGTGCCGTGCTTCTCCTTGTCCTTCTCGTCCGCGTCCACGTACAGCGGCCAGTTGGAGAAGGCGACCTCCTTCTGCGTCTCCGAACGGTCCTCGGCGGCGTTCGCGGTCGAGTCGCCGCTCACCCGGGGGGCCGCCGGGATGCCGCAGGCGGCCAGGGTGCCCGCTCCCGCGGCCAGCCCGGCGGCGCGCAGCAGGGTGCGGCGGCCGAGCGCGGCCCGACCGCTGGTCAGACTGCGTTCCCAGGCCCTTCGGACCGGTTCGGGCAGACCGTCGGTGAGCTCGTTGAACGCCATGGAACGGGCCTCCTGGAGGAGAGGGGGTGTGGGGGCACCCGCTGGGGCCGGGGGTTATCTGTCTCCGAAGACGGTGCGGTGCCAGTCCTTGCGGGCCACCGCCGTGGTGTCGAACATGACGTGCTTGACCTGGGTGTACTCGTCCAGCGAGTACTGGGACATGTCCTTGCCGTAGCCGGACGCCTTGTAGCCGCCGTGCGGCATCTCGCTGATGATCGGGATGTGGTCGTTGACCCAGACGCAGCCGGCCGCGATCTCCCTGGTCGCGCGCAGCGAGCGGTGCACGTTGCTCGTCCAGGCGGAGGCGGCCAGGCCGTACGGGGTGTCGTTGGCCAGCCGCAGGCCCTCGTCGTCGCCGTCGAAGGGCAGCACGGCGAGCACCGGGCCGAAGATCTCGCCCTGCACGACCTCGCTGTCCTGGGCCGCGCCGGTGATCAGGGTGGGCGGGAAGTACGCGCCCCGGGTGAGGTCGGTGCCGTCGTGGCCCGTCTCCGGGACCCGGCCGCCGGTGACCACGGTGGCGTACGAGCGGGCGCGCTCCACGAAGCCGGCCACCCGGTCCCGGTGGGCGTAGGAGACCAGCGGGCCGAGGTCGGTGTGCGGGTTCAGCGGGTCGCCGGTCCGGATCGCCGCGTACAGCTCGGCCACCCCGGCCACGAAGGCGTCGTAGAGCGGGCGCTGGACGTAGGCGCGGGTGGCGGCGGTGCAGTCCTGTCCGCCGTTGATCAGCGAGGCGGCGACCGCGCCGTGCACCGCGGCGTCCAGGTCCGCGTCGTCGAAGACCACGAACGGGGCCTTGCCGCCGAGTTCCAGGTGGGTGCGCTTGACGCTCGCGGTGGCGATCTCGGCGACCCGCCTGCCGACGCCGGTGGAGCCGGTGAAGGAGACCATCGCGACGTCCGGGTGCCCGACCAGGTGCTCGCCCGCGGTGCGCCCGGCGCCGGTGACCACGTTGACCACGCCGTCCGGGATGCCCGCGGCGGTGCAGGCCCGGGCGAACATCAGCGAGGTGAGCGGGGTCAGTTCGGCCGGCTTGAGCACGATGGTGTTGCCCGCGGCGATCGCCGGGAGGATCTTCCAGGCGGCCATCTGCAGCGGGTAGTTCCACGGCGAGATCGAGCCGACCACGCCCACCGCCTCGCGCCGCACGTACGAGGTGTGGTCGCCGGAGTACTCGCCGGCCGCCTTGCCCTCCAGGTTGCGGGCCGCGCCGGCGAAGAAGGCGGCGTTGTCGACGGTGCCCGGCACGTCGAACTCGGTGGCCAGCCTGACCGGCTTGCCGGTCTGTGCCGTCTCCACCCGGGCCAGGTCGTCGGCGGCGTCGGCCAGGACGGCGGCCAGCCTGGTCAGCGCCTCGGAGCGCGCGCCGGGGGTGGCCGAGGACCAGCCGGGCAGGGCGGCCTTCGCGGCGGCGACGGCGGTGTCCACGTCCTCGGTGGTGGCCAGCGCGACCTGCTCGACCACACTGCCGTCGGCGGGGTTGACGACCTGGAAGGGTTCGCCGCTCCCCCGGGTCTGGCGGCCCGCGATGTACTGCGCGCCCGGGCCGAAGTCGGTCAGGTCCATCTGATTCCTCCAAGTGCCGTGGTTCGACCGCTGCGGGGTCACGCGTCCGCGGTGGGGGTCTGCGGTCCCGCTGACCTTGCCTGCTGCGGGGCCGGGGTGACAAGGGTCACTCCGACAGTCTCGGCACGAAGGGCCTTACAGGGTGCAAGGGTGCGCGCAGGGCAACAGGTCGTCGGGGGGATGGATGATTTACCTGACACCCTGATCCCCCGGAGCCTCCCGTTCCGGTTTCCCACCGCCCCCGGAGGCCCGCGATGCTCCCCACCGTCGCCCGAGTCCTCGACCTGGACGTGATGCGGCGCGGCCTGCCCCAGGTGGTGGCCGGCGCCGACCACCTGGAGCGGCCGGTCCGCTGGGTCCACGTCAGCGAGCTGCCGGACGTCGCCGGGATGCTCCGCGGCGGCGAGCTGGTGCTGACCACCGGCATCGCGCTGCCCGAGGACCGCGAGGGCCTCGCCCGCTACGTCCGCGAGCTGGACGACGTCGGGGTGGCCGGCCTGGTCGTCGAGTTCGGGCGGCGCTACTTCGACTCGCTCCCCCGCGCCCTGGTCAACGCCGCCGAGCAGCGCGGACTGCCGCTGATCACGCTCCGCCGCGAGCTGCGCTTCGTCGCCGTCACCGAGGCCGTGCACGCCCTGGTGGTCAACGCCCAGCTGGAACAGCTGCGGGCCTCCGAATCCGTCCACCAGGTCTTCAACGAGCTGGTCGTGGAGGGCGCCGAACCGCCCGAGGTGATCCGCCAGGTGGCCCGGATGGCCGGCGGCCCCGTCATCCTGGAGAACCTGGCCCACCAGGTGCTCGCCCACGACACCGCCGGACGCCCGGAGGCCGAGGTGCTGGAGGACTGGGAGCGCCGCTCGCGCGGGGTCCGGCCGGCCGGCCGCACCGGCCACGACCCGCGCAGCGGCTGGCTGGTCACCACCGTCGGTGCCCGCGGCCAGGACTGGGGCCGGCTGGTGCTGGTGCAGGAGCCGGGACCACTGCCCGAGGGTGAGGCCCACCCGCACACCATGCTGCTGGAGCGCGGCGCCTCCGCGCTGGCGCTCAACCGGCTGGTGGTCCGCGACCGGGAGAGCCTGGAGCGGCAGACCCACCGCACCCTGCTCTCCGGCATCCTCACCCACGCGCTGACCGTCTCCGAGGCGGCGCTGCGCGCCCAGGCCCTCGGCGTCCCGCTGGAGGGCCGCCGGCTGGTCGGCGTGGTGCTGCGCCAGCGGCGCGGGCCGATCCCGGCCGCGCTGGAGGCGCAGGCCAGGCTGCGGGACTTCACCGAGCTGGCCGCCGGCGCGGCCCGGGCCTGCCGGCTGTCCGCCCTGGTCGGCGCGCTGGACGACGAGGCCGTCGGCCTGCTGGTCACGCTCGGCACCCAGCAGGACGAGCACGCCGCGCTGGACGCCCTCTCGGCCGCGCTGCGCCGGATGTCGGCCGAGTCCGGACGGGAGGGCGCCGACCCGGCCGGCCCGGTGGTCGCGGTCGGCTCCTCGGTCGGCTCGGTGCGCGACGCCCGGCGGACCCTGCTGGAGGCCACCCAGGTCGCCGACGCCGCCCTGCACGACGCGCCCGGCGGCCGCAGCTCCTCCTACTACCGGCTGCCGGACGTCCGGCTGCGCGGCCTGCTCCACCTGCTGCGCGACGACGCCCGGCTGCAGACCTACGTGGAACGGGAGTTGGGCCCGCTGCTGGCCCACGACGCCGAGCACAACGGCCAGTTGGTGCAGATGCTGCGGATCTACCTGGAGCAGGGCCGGAACAAGTCGGCCGCGGCGGACGCCGCGCACCTGTCCCGGCCGTCCTTCTACGACCGGCTGCACAAGGTCGAGCGGATCCTCGGGGTCGACCTCGACCAGGTGGAGTCCTGCCTCTCCCTGCACGTGGCGCTGCTCGCCCTGGACGCCGTACGGCGCTGAGGCCCGCGCCTCGCACCCCAGCAGCTTTCACACCCCGGTGATGCGCCCCCAGACCTTGTGCAGCTCGGGCCGCTCCGCCGAGGTGACGTCGCGCATGGTGCGCAGCCGGGCGCGCATCTCCTCGGTCGGGAAGACCAGCGGGTTCTCGGCGAGTTCGGCCTTCTCCTTGTCGCCGCTGGCCGCCAGCACCTCGCGGGCGGCCGGCACCGGGCAGATGTACTGGACGAACGCGGCGAGTTCGGCGGCCACCTCGGGCTGGTAGTAGTGGTCGATCAGCAGCTCGGCGTTGCGCTTGTGGGCGGCCCGGTTGGGGATCATCAGGCTCTCCGCCCACAGCTCGCCGCCCTCCTCCGGCACCACGAACTCGATGTCCGGGTTCTCGGCGGTGAGCTGGACGGCGTCGCCGGAGTAGGCCTGGCAGGCGATCGCCGCGCCGGAGGCGAGGTCGCTGGTGTAGTCGTTGCCGGTGAAGCGCCGGACGTGGCCGCTGTCGACGACCTTCTGCACCAGGTCCATCGCCTTGTGGGCGTCGTCGTCGCTGAACTCCGCGATGTCCGCGCCCTGGGAGAGCATCAGCAGCCCGAGCGCCTCGTCGAGCCCGGCGAACAGCGTGACCCGGCCCTTGAGGTCGGGGGCCCACAGGTCCTCGGTGGACCTGATCTCCCGGCCGAGCGCCTTGCGGTTGTAGGCGATGCCGGTGATCCCGGACTGCCACGGCACGCTGCGCCGGCGACCGGGGTCGAAGGACGGGTCGGTGAGCTGCGGGTCCAGGTTGGCCGTCACGTTGGGCAGGTTGGCCCGGTCCATCGCCTGCACCCAGCCCAGCGAGACGTACCGCCCGGCCATCCAGTCGCTGATCACCATCAGGTCCCGGCCGGGGGCGGCACCCTGGGTGAGCACCGGGCTGATCTTGCCGAAGAACTCGTCGTTGTCGTTGATGTCCTCGGTGTAGGTGACCGCGATCCCGGTCTTCTCCCTGAAGGCGTCCAGGGTCGGGCGCCCGCCCTCGTCGTCGGTGTCGATGTACTGCGTCCAGTTGGAGAAGGCGAGCCGCCTGTCGCTCTCCGAGCGGTCCGGCGCCGAGCGGCGGTCCTCGGCCACGTACGCGGACGGGATGCCGCAGCCGGTGAGCGTGCCCGCGCCGAGCAGCGCGGCCCCGCCGAGCACGGAACGCCGGCGCACTGCCGGGGAGTCGGACGGACGGCGGGTCAGGGTGGAGCTGCTGGGCATGGCGGGGGCCTTCCGGAGCGTGGGACGGCCCCGGACACACACACGCGCGGGTGTCCGGGGCCGTCCTGGGAGGTACGTCGTCCTGGTCGGTACGTCAGACGGTGTGGGCGTCGGTGAGCGTCAGCACCTCGTCCAGCACCGCGAGGCCGGCCTTGGCCTCCTCCTCGGTGACGGTGCACGGCGGGACGACGTGGAAGCGGTTCATGTTGACGAACGGCCAGAGCCCGCGCTGCTTGCAGGCGGCGGCCAGCTCGCCCATCGGCGCGTTGTCGGCACCGGCCGCGTTGTACGGGACCATCGGCTCGCGGGTCTCCCGGTCCCTCACCAGGTCGAGCGCCCAGAACACCCCGAGGCCGCGGACCTCGCCGATCGACGGGTGCCGCTCGGCCAGCTCGCGCAGGCCGGGGCCGAGCACGGTCTCGCCGATGTGCTTGGCGTTCTCGACGATGCCCTCCTCCGCCATGGTGGTGATGGTCGCCACCGCGGAGGCGCAGGCCAGCGGGTGGCCGGAGTAGGTGAGCCCGCCGGGGAAGGCCCGCTCGGCGAAGGTGGCCGCGATCTCGCCGCTGATCGCCACGCCGCCCAGCGGCACGTAGCCCGAGTTGACGCCCTTGGCGAAGGTGAGCAGGTCCGGGGTGACGCCCCAGTTGTCGGCGGCGAACCACTCTCCGGTGCGGCCGAAGCCCGCCATCACCTCGTCCAGGATGAACACGATCCCGTGGCGGTCGCAGATCTCCCGCACCCCGGCCAGGTAGCCGGCCGGCGGGACCAGGACGCCCGCGGTGCCCACCACGGTCTCCAGGATGATCGCCGCGACGGTGGCAGGCCCCTCGAACGCGATCACCTGCTCCAGGTGCTCCAGCGCGCGCTCGCACTCCTGCGCCTCGTTCTCGGCGTGGAAGTTGGAGCGGTAGGGGTACGGCCCCCAGAAGTGCACCACCCCGGAGACGCCGGTCTCGTTGGGCCAGCGCCGCGGGTCGCCGGTGAGGGCGATCGCGTTCGCGGTGGCGCCGTGGTACGAGCGGTAGGTGGACAGCACCTTCTGCCGGCCGGTGTGCAGCCGGGCCATCCGGATGGCGTTCTCGTTGGCCTCGGCGCCGCCGTTGGTGAAGAAGATCTTGTCCAGGTCGCCGGGGGTGCGCTCGGCGATCAGCCGGGCGGCCTCGCTGCGCGACTCGACCGCGAAGCCGGGCGCGATGGTGCAGAGCTTCGCCGCCTGCTCCTGGATCGCGGCGACCACCCTCGGGTGCTGGTGCCCGATGTTGGTGTTGACCAGCTGCGAGGAGAAGTCGAGGTAGCGGTTGCCGTCGTAGTCCCAGAAGTACGAGCCCTCGGCGCCGGCCACCGCGAGGGGGTCGATCAGCGCCTGGGCGGACCACGAGTGGAAGACGTGCGCACGGTCGGCGGCCTTGACCGCCTGGCCGGCGGCGGGGTCAGCGGTGGGGATGCTCATGCCGGTAAGGCTAGGACGGCCCGTCCCCGAAGGGCAGTTCCATCGTGTCAGCCGGTCGCGCCAACCGTCGACAGGGTGCAAAGGGACAGGGCCCGGGTCGACAAGACCCGGGCCCACTGTCGCATCAGCCGACCATCAGATCGCGGTCATCCTGCGCCCCATGGCCATGACCCGCTAGATCGCGGTCATCCTGCGCTCAATGGCCATGACTCGCTAGATCGCGGTCATGACGTGCTTCACCCGGGTGTAGTCCTCGAAGCCGTACGCCGACAGGTCCTTGCCGTAGCCGGACTTCTTGAAGCCGCCGTGCGGCATCTCGGCGACCAGCGGGATGTGGGTGTTGATCCAGACGCAGCCGAAGTCCAGGCGGCGCGACATCCGCATGGCGCGGGCGTGGTCCTTGGTCCACACCGAGGAGGCCAGCGCGAACTCGACGCCGTTGGCGTACTCGACGGCCTGGTCCTCGTCGGTGAACTTCTGCACGGTGATGACCGGGCCGAAGACCTCGTTCTGGATGATCTCGTCGTCCTGGTTCAGGCCGGAGACGACGGTCGGGGCGTAGAAGTAGCCCTTGTCGCCGACCCGGTGGCCACCGGCCTCGACCTTGGCGTGGGCGGGCAGCCGCTCGATGAAGCCGGAGACCTGCTTCAGCTGGTTGGCGTTGTTCAGCGGGCCGTACAGCACGTCCTCGTCGTCCACGCCGCCGGTCTTGGTCTCGGCCGCGGCCTTGGCCAGCGCCTCGACGAAGGCGTCGTGGATCGACTCGTGCACCAGCACGCGGGTGGCGGCGGTGCAGTCCTGGCCGGCGTTGAAGTAGCCCGCCACCGAGATGCCCTCGACGGCCTCGGCGATGTCGGCGTCCTCGAAGACCACGACCGGGGCCTTGCCGCCCAGCTCCAGGTGGACGCGCTTGACGTCCTTGGAGGCCGACTCGGCGACCGAGATGCCGGCGCGCACCGAGCCGGTGATGGAGGCCATCGCCGGAGTCTTGTGCTCGACCATCAGCTTGCCGGTCTCGCGGTCGCCGCAGATGACGTTGAAGACGCCGGCCGGCAGCTCCAGGTCCTTGAGGACGCCGCCGATGATCTCGGCCAGCAGCACGGTGGAGGCCGGGGTGGTGTCCGACGGCTTCAGCACGACGGCGTTGCCCGCGGCGATGGCCGGGGCGAACTTCCAGACGGCCATCATCATCGGGTAGTTCCACGGCGCGACCTGGGCACAGACGCCGACCGGCTCGCGGCGGATGATCGAGGTCATCCCGTCCATGTACTCGCCGGCGGCCTTGCCCTCCAGCAGGCGGGCGGCACCGGCGAAGAAGCGGATCTGGTCCACCATCGGACCGATCTCCTCGGAGAGGGTCATCGCGCGGGGCTTGCCGGTGTTGCGCACCTCGGTGTCGACGATCTCGTCGGCCCGGGCCTCGACCGCGTCGGCGATCTTCAGCAGCAGCTTCTGCCGGGTGCTCGGGGTGGAGTCGCGCCAGATCGGGAACGCAGCCGCGGCGGAGGCCATGGCCGCGTCGACATCGGCGGCGCCGGACAGCGGCGACGTCGCGTACGCCTCGCCGGTGGTCGGGTCGACGATGTCGAGCGTGCGGCCGTCGGCCGCGTCGACGAACTCACCGTTGATGTAGTTGCGCAGCGTGCGAAGGTCGCTCACGGGTCTCTCCTCGGTCTGGGCCTGCGGCGTTGCAGATTCCGGCGCCATGGTACGTCGGCGGATACGGCATACGAAGGGTGCCGCCGAGTGGCCGCGTCCGGAGCGACGCGGTCCACTGGTGGCGGTATGTGCGCCGCCCCTCGGGGTCGCGCGCGTACCGTGTCAGGGTAGCCGCACGACTGCTGGTATCGACAGACCGAGTGCGCTTGGGCGATGAAATCCGCATGTGTTTTCCAAGATCACAACGAAATCAGCAGCTTCCTCGCTTGCGAACACGAGAGCGATCAGGCACAGTGGCCGCGTGGCCAACCGCGACCGGAACGCCAGCGTTCCCCTCGACGCCGCCTCCAAGGCGATCATCGAGCAGCTCCAGGAGGACGGGCGCCGCCCGTACGCCGCCATCGGCAAGGCCGTCGGCCTGTCCGAGGCGGCCGTGCGGCAGCGCGTCCAGAAGCTGCTCGACCAGGGCGTGATGCAGATCGTCGCCGTCACGGACCCGCTCACCGTCGGCTTCACCCGCCAGGCGATGGTCGGCATCCGGGTCGAGGGTGACATCGAGCCCGTCGCCGACGCGCTGGCCGCCCTCGACGAGGTCGACTACGTCGTCTGCACCGCAGGCTCGTTCGACCTCCTGGCCGAACTGGTCTGCGAGGACGACGAGCACCTGCTCGAACTGATCAACAAGCGCATCCGCGCCCTTCCCGGCGTGCGGAGCACCGAGAGCTTCGTTTACCTGAAGCTCCGGAAACAGACCTACACCTGGGGCACCCGATGACAGCCGACCCGGCGCAGAAGGACCTTTCCAAGACCGCCTACGACCACCTGTGGATGCACTTCACCCGCATGTCGTCGTACGAGAACTCCCCCGTGCCGACGATCGTCAAGGGCGAGGGCACCTACGTCTGGGACGACAAGGGGCGCAAGTACCTCGACGGCCTCGCCGGCCTGTTCGTCGTGCAGGCCGGCCACGGCCGCGAGGAGCTCGCCGAGGCCGCCGCCAAGCAGGCCAAGGAGCTCGCCTTCTTCCCGGTGTGGAGCTACGCCCACCCGAAGGCCGTCGAGCTGGCCGAGCGTCTGGCCAACTACGCCCCGGGCGACCTGAACAAGGTCTTCTTCTCCACCGGCGGCGGCGAGGCCGTCGAGACCGCCTGGAAGCTCGCCAAGCAGTACTTCAAGCTGACCGGCAAGCCGACCAAGTACAAGGTCATCTCGCGCGCCGTCGCCTACCACGGCACCCCGCAGGGCGCGCTGTCGATCACCGGCCTGCCGGGCCTGAAGGCCCCGTTCGAGCCGCTGGTGCCGGGCACCCACAAGGCCCCGAACACCAACATCTACCGCGCCCCGGCCTTCCTCGAGGGCCCGGACGGCACGGTCGACCCCGAGGCCTACGGCCGCTGGTGCGCCGACGAGATCGAGGTGGCCATCCTCAACGAGGGCGCCGAGACCGTCGCCGCCGTCTTCGTCGAGCCGGTACAGAACGCCGGTGGCTGCTTCCCGCCGCCGCCCGGGTACTTCCAGCGCCTGCGCGAGATCTGCGACCGCCACGACGTGCTGCTGGTCTCGGACGAGGTCATCTGCGCCTTCGGCCGCCTCGGCACCATGTTCGGCGCCGACAAGTTCGGCTACCAGCCCGACATGATCACCTGCGCCAAGGGCATGACCTCGGGTTACTCCCCGATCGGCGCCACGATCATCTCGGACCGCCTGGCCGAGCCGTTCTACAAGGGTGACAACACCTTCCTGCACGGCTACACCTTCGGTGGCCACCCGGTCTCCTCCGCGGTGGCGCTGGCCAACCTCGACATCTTCGAGCGCGAGGGCCTGAACCAGAAGGTCCTCGACAACGAGTCCGCCTTCCTGGGCACCCTGAACAAGCTGCGTGACCTGCCGATCGTCGGCGACGTCCGCGGCAACGGGTACTTCTACGGCATCGAGCTCGTGAAGGACAAGGTCACCAAGGAGTCGTTCAACGACGACGAGGTCGAGCGCGTGCTCTACGGCTTCCTGTCGAAGGCGCTCTTCGACAACGGCCTGTACTGCCGCGCCGACGACCGTGGCGACCCGGTCATCCAGCTGGCCCCGCCGCTGATCTCCGACCAGTCGACCTTCGACGAGATCGAGCAGATCCTGCGGACCAGCCTGACCGACGCGTGGGCGAAGATCTGACCCCCTGATCCTTCTTCCCCACCCTCCGCCGAAGGGCGGTCCCGCTCCCCGCGGGGCCGCCCTTCGGCGTCTCCGGGCCCGCTTTTCCCGGCCGCAACATCACAGTCGTACGACCAAACATGCCTGAATGCGGGTGATTTGCCCGTGATGGACCAGTGCGCCGCATCCGCCACCAGGCCCCGTCGTTCTAATCTGACGACTGTCATATCCCTGCGGCCACCCAGGATGGATCCTCATGTCAGCGGCACCGCCTGACAACGACGTGCTGTGGGCCCGAGGGATCGTCAAGTCCCATGACGGCACCCCCGCCGTGCGCGGCATCTCGATCGGCGTCCGCGAGGGCGAGGTGCTCGCCGTCACCGGCCCGCGCGGCTGCGGCAAGAGCACCCTGCTCGGCTGTCTCTCCGCACAGCTCCCGGTCGACGAGGGCGAGGTCTGGTTCAACAGCGCCCCCGTGCACACCCTCTCCCGGGCCGGCCGCGAACGGCTGCGCCGCGACCGCTTCGGCTTCGTCGGCTCCGAGCCGCACCTGGTGCCCGAACTGACCGCCCGGGAGAACGTCGCCCTGCCGCTGCTGCTCGCCGGGGCCGGCAACAAGGCCGCCTACACCGCCGCCGCCGAGTGGCTGGAGCGCCTCGACGTCGGCGACTGCGCCCGGCAGCGCCCCGAGCGGCTGCTCCAGAGCCAGCGCCAGCGGGTCGCCGTCGCCCGCGCCCTGGCCCCGCTGCCGCCGGTCGTCTTCGCCGACGACCCCACCGCCCCGCTGCACCGCGAGGCCTCCGACCAGGTCATGCGGATACTGACCAGCGCGGCCCGATCCCACCAGCTCACCCTCGTCCTGGCCACCCACGACCCCGAGCTCGTCCGGTTCGCGGACCGCGCCGTCGCCCTCGTCGACGGACGGCTCACCGCCCCCGCCGCCCCCGTCCCCCGCGGCCCCGCCGTCCGCGGGACCGCAGCGGCCGCCGTCACGGCCAACCACCGCTGACCACGCCGAGCCGCGAAAGAGTCGACGTGTTCTATCTCCGTCTGGCCCGGGGCTACCGGGTGCCCGACCTCGGCCGCTGGCTGCTCACCACCCTGGCCGCCGCCGTGGTCGCCGCCTTCCTGCTGCGCTCCCTCGGCCGGGCGATGAGCGACCCGACCGGCGGCGCCGACCCGCTGGCCCGGCTGCTCTGGTGCCTGCCCCCGCTCGCCGCCGTCGCCTGGTTCGCGGCCGTCACCGCCCGCGCGGTGCCCGCCCGGCGGCCCGAACGGATCGCCGGCCTCACCGCCGCCGGGGCCGGCTCCCGCCGGATCCGGACGCTGATCGCCGGCGAGGTCACGCTCGCCTCCACCCTCGGCAGCCTGCTCGCCCTGCTGCTCTTCCTGGTGCTGCGCAACGACATCGCCGGGCCCGCCCTCGCCCCCGACCTCGGCATGGGCGTCCCGCTGCCCGCGGCCGCGCCGATCGCCCTGCTCACGCTCGTCCCGCTCACCGCCGGCACCGCCGCCGCCTGCGCGGTGCCCTCCCCCGAGGGCCTGCCCGGTGGCCGCGTCCACGCCCCGACCGGCTTCGGCGTCTGGCGGATCGCCCTGGCCACGGGCCTGGGAGTGATCGGCGCCGCGCTCGAACTCATCGCGCTGCGGCCCGGCGCCGCCGCCGACGGCCGGCCGATCCACCTGCCCGCCGGACTCGGCACCACCAGCACCGCCGCCCTCGGCGGCTGGGCCGCCAGTGCGCTCGGCCTCGCCCTGCTCACCGGACCGCTGCTGGCCTGGACCGGGCGGCTGCTCGCCGTCGGCCGGCCCACCCCGCTGCGGCTGCTCGCCGGGCGCGGACTCACCGCCCAGGCCCGGCGGCTCGGTGCCCCACTGGCCGTGCTCACCCTCGCCGTCGCGCTGGTGCTCACCACCGTCCGGTACTGGATCGGGGCGCCGGACAGCGCCGACGCGCTGCCCGCCGTCGAGGCCGGGCTGGTGCTCGGCTGCGCGGCCGCCGCGGTGATCGCCCGGCTCGCCGAGGTCCGCACCGACCGCCGCGAGGTCACCGACGCGCTGCTGCGCCTCGGCACCTCACCCCGGATGCTGTTCGGCGCGGTCGCGCTGCGCACCCTCGCGGTGGGCAGCACGCTGCTGCTGACCGGCGGGGCGACCGCCGCGCTGGCGGCCGCCGGACTGCGCTGACCCGGACTTCCCCCGGCCGGCCTCCTGCCCAGGGCTCCCGCGGTGGGGCTCAGCCCGCCGCGGCGAGCTGGCCGCAGGCGCCGTCGATCTCCTGGCCGCGGGTGTCACGGACGGTCGTCGGCACACCGTGCGACTGGAGCCGGCGGACGAACTCGCGCTCGTCCTCGGGCCGGGAGGCCGTCCACTTCGAACCGGGCGTCGGGTTCAGCGGGATCAGGTTGACGTGCACCCGGCGGTTCTTGATCAGCCGGCCGAGCAGGTCGGCCCGCCAGGCCTGGTCGTTGATGTCCTTGATCAGGGCGTACTCGATGGAGATCCGGCGGCCGGACTTCTCCGCGTAGTTCCAGGCCGCGTCCAGCACCTCGGCGACCTTCCAGCGGGTGTTCACCGGCACCAGCTCGTCGCGCAGCTCGTCGTCCGGGGCGTGCAGCGACAGCGCGAGGCGGCAGCTGAGGCCCTCGTCGGCGAACCGGTGCATCGCCGGGACGAGGCCGACGGTGGAGACCGTGATGCCGCGCTGGGACAGGCCGAAGCCGTCCGGCGCCGGGTCGGTCAGCCGGCGGATCGAGGCCAGCACCCGGTTGTAGTTGGCCAGCGGCTCGCCCATGCCCATGAAGACCACGTTCGACAGCCGCGCCTCGCCACCCGGACTGCCGCCGTCTCCAGGAACCGACCCCCCGCGCGCCCCGAACTCCCCCGCCTTGAGCGAGCGCATCCCGGCGGCGATCTGCTCCACGATCTCGCCGGTGGAGAGGTTGCGGGTCAGCCCGGCCTGGCCGGTGGCGCAGAACGGACAGTTCATGCCGCAGCCGGCCTGGGAGCTGATGCACATGGTGACCCGGTCCGGGTAGCGCATCAGCACCGACTCCACGAGCGTGCCGTCGAAGAGCTTCCAGAGCGTCTTGCGGGTGGCGTCGTCGTCGCAGGAGACGTGCCGGACCACCGACATCAGCTCGGGCAGCAGGCTCCCGGTGAGCTTCTCCCGGCTGGCGGCGGGGATGTCCGTCCAGCTCTCCGGGTCGTTCGACATCCGGCCGAAGTAGTGGTTGGAGAGCTGCTTGGCGCGGAACGGCTGCTCGCCCAGCTCGGCGACGGCCTCCTTGCGCTCGGCGGGGCTCAGGTCGGCGAGGTGTCGCGGGGGCTTTGCGCCGCGCGGCGCGACAAAGGTGAGTTCTCCGGGCTTAGGCATGGTCCCTCAAGTGTCGCAGACGCGCGGGGGCCCCGGACGCCAGGCGTCCGGGGCCCGTCGTACCCGCGGGTCAGCTGCCGACGAAGGCCGCCAGCAGCAGCCAGACCACCGGGGCGGTCGGCAGGAGCGAGTCCAGCCGGTCCATGATGCCGCCGTGGCCGGGCAGCAGCGTGCCCATGTCCTTGATCCCGAGGTCGCGCTTGATCATCGACTCGCCCAGGTCGCCCAGGGTCGCGGTGACCGCCGCGCAGCCGCCCAGGATCAGGCCCTGCCACCAGCTGCCGCCGTCGATCATCAGCTGCATCAGCAGCGCGCCCGCCAGCATCGACAGGCCGATGCCGCCGGCCAGGCCCTCCCGGGTCTTGCCGGGGCTGATCGTCGGGGCCAGCTTGGTCTTGCCGAACTTGTAGCCCACCGCGTAGGCGCCGGTGTCGCTGCAGATCGTGACGATCAGGAAGAGCACGATCCGCTGGGGACCGTCGTCGGCCGCCAGCATCATCGCCACGAAGGTGGCCAGAAACGGCACGTAGAAGGCCGTGAACACACCTGCCGTTATGTCCCGCAGGTAGTCCTCCGGCGGCTCCGCCATCCGCCAGACCATCACCGCGAGCCCGGTCAGCGCGAGCGAGGCGGCGGCCCACTGGATGCCGGACCAGTAGCCGGTGGCCACCATGGCGATGCCGCCCACGACCAGCGGGACCAGCGGCGCCTTGATCTGCTTGCGCTCGGAGAGCCGACTGGTCAGCTCCCAGACGCCGACCGCGACCGCGGCCATCACGACGACCAGGAACATCGCCTTCACCACGAACAGCGAGGCGACGATCACCGCGCCGAGGCCGACGCCCACGCCTATGGCGGCCTGGAGGTTACGGCCGCCGCGCTGCTTGCGCGGCTGCGGCTGCGGGGCGGGCTGGGCGGCCACTGGTGTCTCCTGCCCTGGGTGGGACGTCGGCACGAAGCGGGGCTGCCCGGCCGCCGGGTGGTTCGCCGGCGGCGCGGGATGCACCGGTGCCCCCGGGTGCGGCTGGGTGCCGTGACCGGGGGCGGGGGTCGTGTCGTCGGATATCGCGCGCAGCACGACCGTCTCCGTCACGCCCGGCGGCGCCGGGTCGGGCTGCTCGTCCCGGAACAGCGGGCCGCTCAGCCGGCCGGCCTCGCGGGCCTGCCCCTCCTCGGGGTCGGCCGGGCCGCCGTGGGCGGATCGGCCGTCGGCCGCGGGCCAACCGTGGGATCCGGGCCGGCCGTGGGACGCGGGCCCGCCGTGGGATCCGGGCCGACCGTCAGCCGCGGGCCGGCCGTGGGCGGCCGACCGACCGGGGTCGGGCGCGCCGGGCGGCGGGCCGGGGTCGGCCGGTACGGGAGGCATGACCTGAGTCTCCTCCGCGTCGCCGCCCCAGTACACCGGAGGCTGCTGCGACTGATCCGAACGGAGGCCCGGTGCCCCCGGAACGGGGCCCGGCGCGCCCGGGGGCACGACGTGGCCGCCCGGGTGGCCGGGGTGTCCCTGGACCGGTGCCGGCTGCTCTCCGTACCCCGGCGCCTGGTGGGCCGGAGTACGGACCGCCTGCGGGTGCGGCGCCGGACGGTAGGGCTGGAACTGCTGGTCGGACGTGCCCCAGTAGCCGGGGGCGTCAGGGGCGTCGTTCATCAGACCTCGAGCAGCTCGGCTTCCTTGTGCTTCAACAGCTCGTCGATCTGGGCCACGTACTTGGCCGTGGTGTCGTCGAGCTCCTTCTCGGAACGGCGGCCGTCGTCCTCGCCGATCTCGCCGTCCTTCACCAGCTTGTCGATGGCGTCCTTGGCCTTGCGGCGCACGGCGCGGATCGAGACCTTGGCGTCCTCGCCCTTGGTACGGGCGACCTTGATGAACTCCCGGCGGCGCTCCTCGGTCAGCTCCGGCAGCACCACGCGGATGATCGAGCCGTCGTTGGACGGGTTGACGCCCAGGTCGGAGTCGCGGATCGCCTGCTCGATGGCCTTCAGCGCGGTCTTGTCGAACGGCGAGACGACCGCCATCCGCGGCTCCGGCACCGAGAAGGAGGCCAGCTGGTTGATCGGGGTCTTGGCGCCGTAGTACTCGGCGACGATCTTGGCGAACATCGCCGGGTGCGCGCGGCCGGTGCGGATGGCCGCGAAGTCGTCCTTGGCGTGGAGGACGGCCTTCTCCATCTTCTCCTCGGCCTCGAGGAGGGTCTCTTCGATCACTGTGGTCTCCCTGTCCGGTTCATCTGCTGTTGTCCCGACCGGTGTCGGCGCGGCGGCCGGTAGCGGCGCCGGCGCCGCCCGGTACGGCTGGTTGCTGCTCAGGCCCGGACAGAATCCTGGCTGATGAGTGTGCCGATCTTCTCACTCTTCACCGCGCGCGCGATATTGCCCTCGGCCAGCAGCTCGAAGACCAGCATCGGCAGGTTGTTGTCCTTGCACAGCGTGATCGCGGTGAGGTCGGCGACCTTGAGGTCGCGCGCGATGACCTCGGAGTACTCCAGCGCGTCGAACTTGACCGCGTCCGGGTTGGTCCGGGGGTCGGAGTCGTAGACGCCGTCCACGCCGTTCTTGCCCATCAGCAGGACGTCCGCGTGGATCTCCAGGGCGCGCTGGACGGCCGTGGTGTCGGTGGAGAAGTACGGCATGCCCATCCCGGCGCCGAAGATCACCACGCGGCCCTTCTCCAGGTGCCGGACGGCCCGCAGCGGGAGGTACGGCTCGGCGACCTGGCCCATGGTGATGGCGGTCTGGACCCGGGTCTCGATGCCCTCCTTGACCAGGAAGTCCTGCAGCGCCAGGCAGTTCATGACGGTGCCGAGCATGCCCATGTAGTCGGAACGGGCCCGGTCCATGCCGCGGACCTGGAGCTCGGCGCCCCGGAAGAAGTTCCCGCCGCCGATGACCACCGCGACCTCGGTACCGGCACGGACGACGGTGGCGATCTCCCGGGCGATCGCGTGCACGACGTCCGGGTCGACGCCGAGCCCGCCACCACCGGCGAAGGCTTCACCGGACAGCTTGAGCAGCACCCGGCGGCGCGAGCCCGCCTTGGGGTCCTGCGCGGTCTCCTGCGTCTCCTGCATGGACTTCTCCTTTTTGCACCTACTGGTCACAGGCGCGGGTGTGCGGATGCCCCGCCTGCGTGTACACGCGAGGAGGCCACTGCCGCGGGAACCGGTTCGGTGTCCTGCACGGCAATGGCCTCCTCGTCGTTCATGGTGCCGACGCGAGCCCGCCCGTCGGCGGTAGGCGTGGGGTGAGCCCGTTCGGCGTTCCTCCCGCCCCGGTCAGCGGGCGGGGGCGGTTCCCAGCGTAAGGGGGCCGGGGACCAGGTGGAACGTGGCTCAGGCGCCGACGCGGAAGCGGGCGAAGCGCTTGAGGGCGACGCCGTTCTCCGCGAGGACCTTGGCGACGGTCTTCTTGTTGTCCTTCGCGAAGGCCTGCTCCAGGACGGAGTTCTCCTTCACGAAGCCCGTGACGCGACCCTCGACGATCTTCGGCAGGGCGGCCTCCGGCTTGCCCTCCTCGCGGGCGGTGGCCTCGGCGACGCGGCGCTCGTTCTCGAGCTCCTCGGCCGGGATCTCCTCGCGGGACAGGTACTTCGGCGCGAAGGCGGCGATGTGCTGCGCGACGTCCTTGGCGACCTCGGCGTTCTCCTTGTCCAGCTCGACCAGGACGCCGACGGCCGGCGGCAGGTCGGGGCTGGTCTTGTGCAGGTAGACCGCGACGAAGCCGTCACCGTCGAACTGGGCGAAGCGACGGAGGACGATCTTCTCGCCCAGCGAAGCGTTGGCCTCGTCGACGAACTGCTGGACGGTCTTGCCGGCCTCGATCTCGGAAGCCAGGGCGGCGTCCAGGTCGGCCGGGGCCGACTTGGCGACGTGGGCGGCGATCGTGTCGGCGACCTCGACGAACTTCTCGCCCTTGGCGACGAAGTCGGTCTCGCAGTTCAGCTCGACCAGGACACCGGACTTCTTGTCCTCGGCGATCAGCGCGGCGACGGCACCGTTGGAGGCGTCGCGGCCCTCACGCTTGGCAACGCCCTTCTGGCCCTTGATGCGCAGGAGCTCGACGGCCTTCTCGACGTTGCCCTCGGCCTCGTCCAGGGCCTTCTTGCAGTCCATCATGCCGGCGCCGGTGAGCTCACGGAGCTTCTTGACGTCCGCGGCGGTGAAGTTCGCCATGGTGTGAATCTCTTCTCGCGTCTCGCGTGTCTGCGTGGAGTGGCGCCGGGACCGGTGGTTCGGTCCCGGCGCGGGAGAGAGGGGCACCCGCCGGTTTCGTACCGGCGGGTGCCCCTCACCCTTGGTACGTCAGGCCTGCTCGGCCGGAGCCTCGGCGGCGGGGGCCTCGACGGCCGGAGCCTCGGTGGCGGCAGCCTCGGCGGCGGGGGCCTCGACAGCGGACTCGGCGGCGGGGGCCTCAACGGCGGCGTCGGCGGCGGGGGCTTCCTCGGCCTTCTTCTCGCCCTCGAGGATGTCCTTCTCCCAGTCGGCCAGCGGCTGGTCGGCACCCGGCTCGGCCTTGACGTCGCCCTTGGCGACACCGGCGCGGGACTTCAGGCCCTCGGCCACGGCGTCGGCGATCACGCGGGTCAGCAGGGTGACGGAGCGGATCGCGTCGTCGTTGCCCGGGATCTTGTAGTCGACCTCGTCCGGGTCACAGTTGGTGTCCAGGATGGCGACGACCGGGATGTTGAGCTTCCGGGCCTCGCCGACCGCGATGTGCTCCTTCTTGGTGTCCACGATCCACACGGCGCTGGGGACGCGCTGCATGTCACGGATACCGCCGAGGGTCTTCTCCAGCTTGTCGTGCTCGCGCTGGAGGACCAGGAGCTCCTTCTTGGTGAGGCCGGAACCGGCCACGTCCGAGAAGTCCAGCTCGCCGAGCTCCTTCAGACGCTGAAGGCGCTTGTAGACGGTCGAGAAGTTGGTCAGCATGCCGCCGAGCCAGCGCTGGTTCACGTAGGGCATGCCCACGCGGGTGGCCTGCTCGGCGATGGCCTCCTGGGCCTGCTTCTTCGTGCCGACGAAGAGGACGCTGCCGCCGTGGGCAACGGTCTCCTTGATGAACTCGAAGGCGCGGTCGATGTAGTTCAGCGACTGCAGGAGGTCGATGATGTAGATGCCGTTGCGCTCCGTGATGATGAAGCGCTTCATCTTCGGGTTCCAGCGGCGGGTCTGGTGACCGAAGTGGACGCCGCTCTCCAGCAGCTCCCGCATCGTGACGACGGCCATTGCCGTACTCCTTGGTGTTGCGGCCCGGCAGCGGCACTGCGTCGCAGCGATAGCCCACAGCCGGGTCAGGCTCGGTTTGTCCGTGGCGGCCAGGTGACAGCCACGCCTGACGCCCCGAACGTGCCGAGCCGCTTGCGCCCGCCCGGCCTGGGGCCGGTCGGGCTCGGCGGACCGAGCGGCACTCGCACCTGGCGGGGCCGCGGACGAACCGCGTCCGACCGCCGGTGGCGGGGCGTGCGAAGTCGACCCGGCAGACCGGGTCGCGTGTGAAGTGTACGGGAAGCGCCGAGGGGCGGGCGACTCCACGGACGACCGGGGCCCCGCCGGGGAACTGGGAAGAGCCTGGGAAACGGCCTGGACGGGCGGGTTCCGGCGGGGCTGCGGCGGAGTCGGGGGCTCGCGGCGCGGGGCTCGGACGGGGGTGGGGTGCGCGGCGGGGGCGCGGGTCTGGAACGGGCTGCGCGGAGGGGTTGCCGGGGGCGGGCGCGGGCTGCCGGGTGCCTGCCCGGGGCCGGTGGCCGGCATGCCGCCTCTACCCCGGATGGCGGCGCTCGTACACCCGTCGGGGGGACGGCGTTCGGGGTGGAGGCGGTTTTGTCCACAGGAATCCGGATCTGGGTGGCGCGCGGGCGGTGGGGCGGCGAGCCTGCGGGCATGGCTGGTCGCGGACGGTTCGGTGGAGTGGGCGAAGTGGACGGGGTGGGCGAGGTGGGCAGGGTGGGCAGGGTGGTGGGCAGGGCCGCCGGGGCGGTCGGGGTGGTGCGGGGCGGGCGGTGGAGGCGCGGGGTGCTGGCCGTGGTGGTGGCGGCGCCGCTCGTGCTGTCGGGGGCTTCGGGTGCCTCGGGTACCTCGGGGGCTTCCGGTGGTGACGGCGCGGCTGGCGCCTCGGGCCCTGACGACGGGACCGGGCGGGGTGGTGGACGGGCCTGGCCGGTGGGCGGGCCCGCCGGGTTGCTGGAGCGGTTCGATCCGCCGGCGAAGGCCTGGTCCGCCGGGCACCGGGGCGTGGATCTCGCCGCCGCGCCCGGAGTGGAGGTACGGGCGGCCGCTCCCGGGGTGGTCACCTTCTCCGGACTGGTGGCGGGACGGCCCGTGGTGACCGTCTCCCACCCGGGCTCGGGCTCTCCCCCGCTCCGGACCACCTACCTGCCCGTCAACGGCACCGTCCCGGTCGGCGCCTCGGTGGCGGCCGGGCAGGTGATCGGGCGGCTCGCCCCGGACGGACGGCACTGCGCCGGACGCGACTGCCTGCACTGGGGCCTGCTGCGCGGAGCCCGCTACCTGGACCCACTGGCCTTGTTCGGCGCGGGCACCGCGCGACTGCTGCCGTTGGACGGCACGGGCGGGTAGCGCACGCCTGCGCGCACTCCACGCACCCGCCCGCCTTCACACACCCTCCGGGCTCCCGGCGGAGGCCGATCAGGAGCGGACGAGCCCGTGCAACACCAGCGCGACGGCGGCGTCGGCGATCTCCTCGGGGGTCTCGGCCGCGCAACCGCCGCGGCCGCCGGCCTGCGCCTGCTCGGCCCGGCGGGTCGCCGCCTCCACGATTCCCTGGACCAGGGTCGCGGCGAGCCGGGGCTGCTCGTGGCCGAGGTCCTCCAGCGTTCGGCCGACCAGGCCGGCCAGCCTGCCGTGCGCCGCCCTGATCCGCTCGCGCGCGGCCTCGTCGAGTTCCAGCGCCGAGATCGCCACGACCGCGCGGTGCCGGGGGTCGGCGGCCAGCGCCAGCTGGCCCCGGACGTAGGCCTCGATCCGCTCGACAGCGGTGTCGCAGCTCGCCATCCCGGCCTCGATCTCAGCCGCCCAGAGCGGGAAGTCCACCTCGCAGAGCGCCTCGACCACGGCGGCACGGGAGCGGAAGTACTCGTAGACCGAGGAGCGCGCCAGCCCGGTGCGCGCCGCGAGTGCGGGGAAGGTCAGGGCCTCCATACCGCCCTCGGTGAGCAGGGTGCGGGCAGCGTCGAGGAGGGCTGCTCGCTGGAGCTGGCGATGCTCGGCCACCGTGGCCGCTCGGATCTTCGGCACGCTCCCACTGTACGGAGCCCTACCTTGGACCGATACGGCGCCGCGCACCGGGAGGCGGTGCGGGCCCGCGGCCGACGCCCGACAGCCCGGTTTCCAACGGCCCGGCCTACGACGGCCCGGCCTACGACGGCCCGGTTCCGACGTCGGAACCCGACGCCCTATCGGATGTCCGACAGCTTGGCGCGCAGCTGGAGGACGGACTTGGTGTGGATCTGACTCACCCGACTCTCCGTCACCCCCAGCACCTGTCCGATCTCGGCGAGGGTGAGCCCCTCGTAGTAGTAGAGCGTCACCACCGTCTTCTCCCGCTCGGGGAGGGTGTTGACCGCCTGGGCCAGCAGTCTGCGCAGCTCACGGTCCTCGGCCACCTCGACCGGATTGTCCGCGCCGTGGTCCTCCAGGGTGTCCATCAGGCTCAGCCGGTCGCCGCCCTCCCCCACCGGGTGGAGCAGCTCGTCCAGGGCCACCACGTTGGCGAGCGACAACTGGCTGAAGATGGCGTGCAGGTCCTCGATCGCGATGCCCATCTCGGCCGCGACCTCGGGCTCGTGCGGAGTCCGGCGCAGCCGGGCCTCCAGGGTCGCGTACGTCCGTTCGACCGCCTTGGCCTTCTGCCGCACCGAGCGCGGGATCCAGTCCAGGGCGCGCAGCTCGTCGATGATCGCGCCGCGGATGCGGCTGATCGCGTAGGTCTCGAACTTGATGGCGCGGTCGATGTCGAACTTCTCGATCGCGTCGATCAGCCCGAAGACCCCGGAGGAGACGAAGTCCGCCTGTTCGACGTTGGAGGGCAGGCCGACCCCGACCCGCCCCGCCACGTACTTGACGAGCGGTGAGTAGTGCAGGATCAGCTGCTCCCGCAGCCGCTGGTCCCCGCTCTCCTTGTAGGAGCGCCAGAGGTCTTCGAGCGCCGTTCGCCCCTGTGTCGCGGCATCCCGGGTGTCCTGTCGCCGATCGCCGCCCGCCACCCCCTGCCGGCGGGGCGGGGACAGCGGCGAGGCGAAAGGCGGGGAGGCGGCGCTCCGGGCCTGCGCGCTGCCTGGCTGCCGGGGCGCGCCGGCGGCCACCACGCCGGGGGATGCGCCGGCGGGCGGGCCGGCGGCACCTGCCGTGCCGGCACCGCCAACCGGCTCACCGCCTCGGACCGCATCCGCGGGCTGGCCTGGCACCACCGTCGGCCGGCCGCCCTGGCGAGACAGGCCTCCCATCGTCCCCGCCGACTTGGACGGGACGTCGGGCGCGGAGCGCCGCTCTGTCCGCGGCCCTCCCGAGGACCGAGCGCCACCGGTCACTCTGTGTCCGGGAATGTGTGTGGGCATGCGTTGGTCTGCGCCGTTCTGCCGAGTCATGTGCTGATAGGGAAGGCATGTGGAGCGTAGCGTGACCGACTCACTGCAAAGCGCTACCGCCACCCGGTCGTCCCTCGATCCGGTGGCGTTCGTACATCGGATCGAGGAGCGAACAGGGGAGCCGGACCGGCAGGTCGGCCGGGCGGCTCCGGCATACGCTCCCTCGGCGCGAAGGTGTCCTCCGGTCCGGCGCTCACCTCCTCCGCACCATGCGCCAGTGCGCACCGTGCCGCTCCACGTAGCCGAGCGAACCCAGCTCGTAGAGCCGTTGCAGGACCTCGTCCGGCGGGAGACCGGACTGGCGGGCCAACCGTTCGACCGGGGCACCCTCCGCCGTCGCCGGTACGGCCTCCAGCACCCGGGCCACTGCCGGCTCCAGCAGGTCGCGCGGGAGTACCGGACCGCTGCGCTGAGGCGCCAGATCGTCCCCGATGGCCCCGATCAGCTCGGTGATCTCGGCCGCGTCGGTGACCAGGACGGCGCCGCCGCTGCGGATCAGGGCGTGCACTCCGGCGGAGAGTGCCGAGGTCACCGGGCCCGCGACTCCCATGGTGTGGCGATTGAGGTCCCGCGCGCGTCTGGCCGTGCTCAGGGCGCCGCTGCGCACCGCCGCCTCGACCACCACCGTGCCCCGGGTGAGCGCCGCGATGACCCGGTTGCGGAGCACGAAGCGGAAGCGGTTCGGGTGCTCCCCCGGCGGGAGTTCACTGATCAGCAGGCCCTGGACGCCGATCCGGCGGATCAGTTCGGCGTTGCCCTTGGGATAGGCCACGTCGACCCCGCAGGCGAGCACGGCCGCGGTCATCCCGCCGACGGCGAGTGCTCCACGGTGCGCGGCCGCGTCGATCCCGTAGGCGGCACCGGAGATCACCACCCAACCGCGCTCGGCCAGCTGGGCCGCCAGTTCGCCGGCGACGTGGGCGCCGTAGGCAGTGCAGGCACGGGAGCCCACCATCGCGACCGAGCGGAGCGCGAGCAGCCGCAGCGATCCGGTGCCCGTCACCCAGAGCCCGATCGGACGTCCGTCGCCCAGGTCGTCGAGTTGGCTGGGCCACTCCGTGTCCCCCGGAATGATGAACCGTCCACCGACGTCCTGTACCCGTTTCAGGTCCATCTGCGGGTCCAGCCCCGGGAGCCGCGCCTGGTACCCGGCCAGTCGCATGGCGTCCAGTCCGGGGTGGTCGGGCACGGTTCCGTCCCGGATCGCCTGGACCACGTCGACGGCGGGGAGTTGGCCGAGCCACCGGCCGACCACCGCGTCCCCCGGTTCGCTGAGCCTGCCGAGCAGCACCCGGGCGAGGCGCTCGGGATCGGGCCCGGCTCCGGCTCCGACTCCGGAACCGGGGACGGCCTCGGCCGGGCCGGAAATTCGAGCGTGCCTCAGCAGCTGGTTCATGCCTCACCCTCCTTGTTCTCCGGATGCTCCTCACGCGGCTCGCGCTTCCCGGACCGACCACCGCCCGGACTGCCGCGCTGCGCCGGGATTCCGCCGAGCCGGCCGAAGACCCGTTCGGCCAGCGGCAGTCCGTGCTCCACACCCGTGCGCAGGACCAGGGCGGTACGCACGTCCCGCTGGTCCGGCCGGTCGCGTCCGGCGAGGTCGGCGACCGTCCAGGCGACCCGGAGCACCCGGTCCAGGCCGCGGGCGGTCAGCAGCCCTCGCTCCAACTGCCGTGCGGCGTCGTTGAGTGCGCCGGACGCGAGGTGCCAGCGGGTGCGCAGTTCGTGGCCCGGCACCTCCGCGTTGGTCCGCCACGGAGTGCTCGCCAGGCGGGCCGCCGCCCGTTCCCGTGCGGCCAGCACCCGGGCCGCGACGGTCTCGGTGGTCTCCGCCGAGGCGTCCCGCTCCATGAGCTCGGCCCTGGTCACCGGAGCCACCTGGACCTGGAGGTCGACCCGGTCCAGCAACGGCCCGGACAGCCGCCCCTGGTAGCGGCTGACCATGGCCGGGGTGCACTCGCAGCCCTCGCCCCGCCGCGAGTACCGGCCGCACGGACAGGGATTGGCCGCCAGGCAGAGCAGGAAGCGGGCCGGGAGTCGCATCGATCCGGCCGAGCGGGCGATCACCACCTCACCCGACTCCAACGGCTGGCGCAGTGCGTCGAGCACCCGGACGGGGAACTCGGGCGCCTCGTCCAGGAACAGCACGCCCCGGTGGGCCAGCGAGACCGCCCCCGGTCTCGGCAGACCGCTGCCGCCGCCGACGATCGCGGGCATCGTCGTAGAGTGGTGCGGGGCGCAGTAGGGCGCGGTGTCGATCAGCGGACGCCCGACCGGGAGCAGGCCCGCCACCGAGTGGACGGCGGTGACCTCCAGCGCCTCCTGCTGGGTCAGCGGCGGGAGCAGCGAGGGCAGGCGCTCCGCCAGCATCGTCTTGCCCGCGCCCGGAGGCCCCTTCAGATAGAGGTGGTGTCCGCCGGCGGCGGCGATCTCCAGGGCTCGCCGGGCCTCGTACTGGCCGGCCACGTCGGCCATGTCCAGTCGACCCGCCTTGTCGTCGGACAGGCCCCGCACGCTAGCGCTGGGCAGCATCAGCCCGGCCATCAGCGGATCGGGCCGGCCCGCGATCGGATCGGGCGGCTCCTCCGGTGCCGTCGCCCCGGTCAGGATGGCGACGAGTTGGCGCAGGCTGCGGACACCGATCACCGTCGTCCCGGGAACGAGCGAGGCCTCGGGCGCCGTCTGCTCGGCGACCACGACCCGCTCGTACCCGGCGTCGGCGGCGGCCAGCACCGACGGCAGCACCCCTCGGACCGGCCGCACCCGGCCGTCCAGCCCCAGCTCGCCGATGATCAGCAGGTCGGCGATGGCGGAGGGGTCGAGCCGCTCGGCGGCGGCCAGCACGGCGCAGGCCACCGCGAGGTCGAAGCCACTGCCGCTCTTGGGCACCGAGGCGGGGCTGAGGCCGACCGTCAGCTTGCGCTGCGGCCAGGCCTCGCCGCTGTTGACGACCGCGGCACGGACCCGGTCACGGGCTTCGGTGAGCGCCTTGTCGGGCAGGCCGACCAGGGTGAACGCGGCCACTCCGGGCTCCAGATCGGCCTGGACCTCGACGATCACTCCGTCCACGCCGACCAGCGCGACGGAACAGGTACGGGCGAAGGCCATCTCAGACCACCCCCCGCAGGTGGTCGACCAGGGCCGCACCCCGCGCCCGGTTGACCACCGCGACCAGGTCGATTCGGACCCCGCCCGGTGGGGCGGGAGGCCAGTGCGGATCGGTGGGCCCGGGGTCGTAGTCCGGCCCGGCCAACTCGGCGAAGTGACCGGGCCAGCGCTCGGCCATCCAGCGCTCGGCGAGGCGTTGCAGCCTGGCGGCCTTGGCCCGGTCGATGGCCTCGGTGGGCTGCTGGAACCCCCGCTCGGAGCGGGTCTTCACCTCGCAGACCGCCACGGTGTCGCCGTCGAGGGCGACGATGTCCAGCTCGCCCTCGACGCAGCGCCAGTTGCGGTCCAGGATGCGGAGCCCGGCCTCCGCGAGACGGCGGGCGGCGACCCGCTCCCCGTAGCGGCCGAGGCCGTTCCTGGTGCTGCGCTCCGCGACCGCCCGCGGAGCCTTGCCTGCGTCGACCGTGTCCGGTACGGCCTGGTCCTGCACGATGGTGTGCTGCATGGTGACCACCTCCGCCGAGGAGGCTGCACCAACACGCACGAGGAGGCCCGGGAATTCTCATCCCCTGTGGATAACTCGGACCTGTGGATAACTTTTGTCACCCGCAGGAGTGAGAAGCCCCCGTCCCGCGAAATTCGGCTGGACAACGCGGGACAACATCGTCCAACGTCAGCTCCCGAAGCCGGACTCGTCCGAGGGCAGCTCCAGGTCGCTCTTCGCGAGTTCCTCGATGTTCACGTCCTTGAAGGTCAGCACCCGGACCTTGCGGACGAACCGGGCCGGCCGGTACATGTCCCAGACCCACGCATCCGCCATCGACACCTCGAAGAACACCTCGCCCTGGACCGAGTGCACCTGCAACTCGTAGTCGTTGGTGAGGTAGAACCGTCGTTCGGTCTCGATCACGTACTTGAACAGGCCGACGACGTCCCGGTACTCCCGGTAGAGCTTGAGCTCCATCTCGGTCTCGTACTTCTCGAGATCTTCGGCACTCATCCAGGCGTCCCCTCAATTTGTCAGTCCACCCATTGTGGACCACCGCACCCACGGTCAGAGCCGCACCGGATGCACCGGCGGGCCCTCGACCAGCAGCCGTTCCAGGAAGTCCGCCAAACCGGCCGGGTAGACCGTCTCGGCCGTCCCCCTCAGTTCCTCGACCGTCCACCAGCGCGCCGCGAGCAGCTGGGCGTGCTCGTCCGCGCCCGTTCCCCAGTGGTCCAGCCCCGTCTCCGTGGTCCGGGCCAGGTGGAACCACTGCTCCTGCTCGTAGCGCTGTCCCTGGAAGGAGAACGACACCGTGCCGTACGCCACCAAGGGCCCCAGGTCCACTCCCCGCAAGCCGGTCTCCTCGGCGAGTTCCCGCTCCGCGGCCTCGCGCACACCCTCCCCCGCCTCCAAGCCGCCCCCTGGCGTGAACCACCACGTCTCCCCCGGGGTGGCCGGGTCGGCCCCCAAGAAGAGGAGGATGCGGTCCAGCCCGTCCAGCAGCAGGATCCGCGCCGCCCTGCGACGCCGTGCTGTCATGGCGGCGCTCCACGCTCCTTCCGTTCGCATCGGTGGCGCTACCGATCCTGCCACCCGACGTGGTCGCCCGGGGCGATGTTCGGCAGAGCGGCCCTCCCGGCGGCGGTCCCGCTCAGGAGCTGCGCCCCCGGAGCCGGCGGGCCAGGCCCGCCACCCCGCCCGCCGCCGAGGTCACCACGATCAACGCCGCGCCCGCCACGGTGGCGTAGGCGGCCGGCTCCAGCGGACCGGGCCGCGAGGCCTTCGGGCCCGCGAAGCCGTCGAAGTCCGTGACCCGGTCGAGCAGGCCCGTCCGGCCGAGGGGCAGCAGGGTGGCCTCGACCCTGGCCTCGACGGCGTCGGCCGGGACGGTCCCGCCGTCGACCTCCAGGTGGGTGCGGGAGTCGAGCGAGCCCACCCGGTTGTCACCCAGCAGGAACAGCCGGCCCTGCGGCACCGTCACGCTGAACGACTCGCCCTGGCGGCCCCGCGTCGCGAGGTAGGGCTCGTCCACCGGCTGCCCGTTGACCGTCAGCCGGTGCTCGTTCCCCGTGGTGGTGGCGACGGTGTCCCCGCCGACCGCGACCACCCGCTTGACCATCAGCTCACCGCCCCAGGCCTGGTCCCGGAAGACGACCACGTCACCCCGCCCGATGTCGCCGCCGCCGGCCTTGCGGGCGAGCACGGTGTCCCCGGTGCGCAGCGTCGGGTGCATCGAGGCGGTGGGGATCTTGTACGGCCGGTAGTCGATGGCGATGAGGGCGAAGCCGCCGATCATCAGCACCAGCCCGAGCGCCAGCGCGACGCCCTGCACCACCGCGGCGGGCCGGCGGCCCGCCGGGGCGGGCACGCTCGGGTGGTCGGCCGTCTGTTCCACGACACTGCTCATCGACACCGTCCACCTCTGGCCGACCGGAGAACACCACTGGCACGCCGGAGGCACGGGCGGAGAAGCCGACGGGCCGTGGCACGTCCGAGCAGATTACTCGTCGGTACCACGGCCCGCGCAAGAGCCGGAGCCAACCCGGTGGAACCCTGTCCGGTGGAACTCAGGACTCCTTCCGGCGCTCCACCCGGACCCGCACCCGGCGCACCAGTGGAAGCAGGGCGACGGCCCCCACCGCACCGGCCACGGGCGGCGCCATCGGCGCGGCCGCCGCCAGGCCCTTCTGGTCGAAGGTGTCCGGCACCGGCAGCGTCGACCAGTTGCCGATCGGCCAGGCCACCACGAAGGCGCGCCCGATCACGTTGTCCACCGGGACGGTGCCGCCGCCGGGCTGGTCCATGTGGAAGCGGGAGTCCAGCGAGTTGGCTCGGTGGTCGCCCATCACCCAGATCCGGTCCTTGGGCACCTTGACCGGTCCGAAGGGGTGGTCACCGCAGGGGGTGTTGCCCTGGTAGACGTACGGCTCGTTGAGCGCGACGCCATTGACCTTGACCGGGCCGTCGCCCTCGCACTCGACGGTGTCCCCGCCGACCGCGATGACCCGCTTGATCAGGTCCTTCTCGTTGGCGGAGGGCATCAGACCGACGAAGCTGAGCACGTCCTGCACGCCGCGGACGAAGGCGTTGCTGCTCTGCTGGGTCGGCTCGTCGTTCAGCCAGCCGCCCGGGTCGTGGAACACCACGACCTCGCCGCGCTCGGGCTCGGCCCCGAACCACGGGGTCAGCTTGTCCACCAGGACGCGGTCGCCGACCTGCAACGTGTTCTGCATCGACTCCGACGGAATGGAGAACGCCTGGACGAAGAAGGTCTTGATCACCAGGGCGAGGATCAGCGCGATGCCGACCAGGATCGGCAGTTCCTTCCAGAACGAGCGCTGCTTGCGCGGCTTGGGAGAGGCCTCCGATTCCGCCCCGTCCGCGGGCTCGGCCTCCGCGTGCGGGGAGTCCGGGGAGTCCTCCGGTCCGGTGCCGCCCTGCCCGTCAGTGCTCTGGGCCGCCGTCTCCTCGGCCGAGGCCGAGGGCGATGCGGACTCGGCGGACCGGTCCGCCCGATGGCCTGAGCCCTCGGGCTCCCCGGCGCCCGAACGGGCGCCGATCACCAAATCCCCCACAACGTCTCCTCCCTGCTGTGCGGACGCCCGCGCGCCCGCGTTCAGAGTGCCGCACAGCGGGCACCACGCTCACCACGACCATGAACGCCTCAGGGCTGCCCATCGCGGACGCTCCTGACACCAGCACAGCCTCGGCCCGCGGCCGGAACCGCTCCAGGCCGCACCTGCACTTCTCTATCACTCCAAGACATCCGGCTCGCGGTCTCACACGCGAGGCCAGGCCGGTCGGCGGCCTGCGAGGCTCACTCCGGAGGCCGCCCCGACCGGCGAACGACGAGCGGAAGGATGCCCAACACACCCATAACGAGCGGAGGTTCCACAGGAACCGGCCCAACGCCCACCGATCCCGCGGCAGTTCCGCCGGCCTGCGGCGTCCGGGCGAGAGAGGAGAGTGAACTCGGCGCATCGAGTTGATGGAACCGGTCCAGCGGCCAGACGATCACGAACGCGCGACCGACCACGCCGCTCAGCGGGATCGTCCCCTCTCCCGGGTTGCCCATGTGGAAACGGGAGTCGGCGGAGACGTCCCGGTGGTCCCCCATGACCCACAGCCGCCCCTGCGGCACCTCCACCTTGAAGGTCTGCCGGGACGGCGGGTTGCCGGGCGCCACGTAGGACTCGTCCACCGGACGGCCGTTGACGCTGAGGCGCCCCTGCGCGTCGCAGCACTCGACGGTGTCCCCGCCGACGCCGACCACCCGCTTGATCAGGTCCTGTTCGTCGTCGGAGGGCAGCATCCCGACGAAGGTCAGCACCTGCTTGGCCGCGCCCAGCACCGGGCCGTCGTCGGAGGGCTTGCGATCGTGCTCCAGCCAGCCGCCCGGATCCTTGAACACCACGACATCGCCGCGCTGCGGCTCACTGCCGAACCAGGGGGTCAGTTTGTCCACCAGTACCCGGTCCCCGATCCGGATGGTCTGCTCCATCGAGCCCGAGGGGATCACGAACACCTGGAGCAGGAAGGTCTTCATCACCAGCGCCACCAGCAGGGCCACCAGGATGATCATCGGTACCTCGCGCACCAGCGAGCGCTTGCGCCGACGGGCCGCCCTGCGGGCACTGCGCCGGCGCTCGGCCCGGCCGCGCACCGGCGGGCCCCCGGCCGGTCCGTCGGCAGCCGGTCCGCCGCCGGCCAGTCCACTGGCAAAAGGTCCGTCGGCAACAGATCCGTCGGCGGCCGGACGGCCCCCATCCGGCCGATCCGCATCCGGGCGGTCCGCCGTCGGCCGGTCCGCGCTCGGCCGGTCGGCGAGCCGTCCCCTACCCCTGGTCCCCATGCCCACCCGTCCTCGCGGTCCCGGCGAAGGCCGCGGGCCGGTCCAGGCCGGTCCAGCGCGAGAACGGGTAGACCACCCAGTCCGCCCGGCCGATCACCTTCTTCTCCGGCACGAAGCCGCCGCCGGGCTCACCGAGGTGGTCGCGGGAGTCCCGGGAGGCTCCGCGGTGATCGCCCATCACCCACAGCTCGCCGGTCGGCACGACCACGTCGAAGGCCACGCTCGACGGGTCGTCGCCCGGGGCCAGGTAGGAGGTCTCGTCGATCGGCACACCGTTGACGGTGATCGGCGCGCCCGGTCCGGTGCTGGTCACCCGGTCCCCGCCGACGCCGATCACCCGCTTGACGTAGACGGTGTCCCCTGCCGGGGCCAGTCCGAGATCCTGGGCGAACGAGCGCAGACCGTCCAGGAAGCTCGACGGCTTCGCCGGCTCCGGGAGGAAGGAGCCCGTCCCGTCGAAGACCACGACGTCACCCCGCTGGGGGTGGCCGCCGAAGGCGTAGGCGAGCTGGTTCGCGATCAGCCGGTCGCCCGGACGCAGGGTCTCCTCCATCGACCCGGAGGGCACCGCGAACGGGCGCGCGACGAAGGCGTTCACCAGCAGCAGGGCCGTCAGGCAGATTCCGACCAACAGCAGCAGGTCCCGAGAGCGCGAGGGCCCTGGCTCCTCGTCCTGCTCCTCCTGAGCCTCCCGCTCGTCCTGATCCCCGTGCTGGTCCTCGGCCCCGTCCCGGTCGTCCCGGTCGTCACCGCCATCGCCGTCACCGTCACCGCGATCGTCACCGTCACCGGTATCGCCGCCATCACGACGGTCCACGCCGTCGCGGTCCGAGCCGGCGGCCCCCGCCGCGGTGTCTCCGACGGCCTCACCGGCACCGGCCCGGGAGACAACACCGGACCCGCCCCCGGAAACGACCGCGGACCGCGACAGCGAGTCCGCACCGGTGGGTGCGGGACTGCCGTCGCGGTCCGCGGGTGGTTCGTGCGTGCTCATCGGGGGGTGAGCATACCTTGCGGCCGTTCGGCCCCCTCAGAGCGTTCCGATCCCCCGGCGAGGCCGGGAGCCGGTGGATCAGCGGTCGCGCTTCTCCTTGATCTTCGCGGCCTTGCCGCGGAGGTCACGCAGGTAGTACAGCTTGGCGCGGCGAACCGCACCGCGGGTCACGACCTCGATCTTCTCGACGACCGGGGTGTGCACCGGGAAGGTGCGCTCCACGCCGACGTTGAAGCTGACCTTGCGAACGGTGAAGGTCTCACCGACGCCGGCGCCGTGGCGGCGGATGACGACGCCCTGGAAGACCTGGACACGGGAGCGGTTGCCCTCGATGACCCGGACGTGAACCTTCAGGGTGTCACCGGCGCGGAAGGCCGGAATGTCGCTACGCAGCGAGGCCGCGTCGACAGCAGCGAGCTTGTTGCTCATGTTGCTCTCCATCGCAGGCGCCACGGGCCGCCCACGGAAAATAGTCACGATGGGGTCTGTTGCGGGCCGCATCGGCTGACGACGATCCCCCCGTGGCGAGGGCGCCGGTCCACGTGCCCCCTACGGAAGGGAACCAGCGACAGACAACAGCGGCCTATTCTTCCACACCACCGGCCACGGACCGAAATCGGCCGAGCTGCTCGTCCCAGGCCAGGCCGAGGATGCTCAGCGCCTCCCGCTCCTTCTTGTCGAAGGCGCCGTACTGCCAGCGTTCGACCAGGTCGGGCCGGTTCGCCAGGGTCCGGGCGAAGGCCTGCTCCCGCCGCCAGCGGGCGATCTTGCCGTGGTTGCCGCTGAGCAGCACGTCCGGCACCACCCGGCCGCGCCACTCGGCGGGCTTGGTGTAGACCGGGCCCTCCAACAGGTCGGCCATGGCTCCCGGTGCGAAGGAGTCGTCGCGGTGGGACTCGGCGTTGCCGAGCACCCCGGGCAGCAGCCGGGCGATCGCCTCGACCATCACCAGCACGGCGACCTCGCCGCCGGCCAGCACGTAGTCGCCGATCGAGACCTCGACCACCGGCATCCGGGTGGCCGCCTCCTCGATCACCCGCCGGTCGATGCCCTCGTACCGCGCGGGGGTGAAGGCCAGCCAGGGGCGTCCGGCCAGCTCCTGGGCGAGTTCCTGGGTGAACGGGCGCCCGCTCGGGGTCGGCACGACCAGGGTGGGCACCTCGCCCTCGGGCCCGCCGGCGACCACCGCGTCCAGCGCCTCGCCCCACGGCTCGGGCTTCATCACCATGCCGGGGCCGCCGCCGTACGGGCTGTCGTCCACGGTGCGGTGCACGTCGTGGGTCCACCCGCGCAGGTCGTGGACGTGCACGTCCAGCTGGCCGCGGGCGCGGGCCTTGCCGACCAGCGAGATGTCCAGCGGCTCCAGGTACTCGGGGAAGATCGTGACGACGTCGATCCGCATGCCGATCTGCACGCCACGCGGCACAGCGTCACCGACCGCCTCGGCGGCCACCTCGACGCTCTCCTCGGCAGTCACCTCGACGGACCCACCGGCACCCGCCTCGACGGGCCCACCGGCACTCGCCTCGACGCCCGCTCCGACAGCCACCTCGGCGGTCACTCCGACTCCTCCGAACCATCGGCGCCCTCGGCCGAGGACGTCCCGGCGACCTCGGCCTGCTCCAGGTCGATCAGCCCGGGCGGCGGGGTGATCACGGCGCGCTGGTTCTCCAGGTCGATGGTCGGCACGATCTGGGTGACGAAGGGCACCAGCACGTCCGTCCCGTCGGCCGTCCTGACCGTGAGCAGGTCCTGGTAGGGCAGGTGGACGACCTCGGTCAGCTCGCCGACCGGGGTGCCGTCGAGCAGCACCACGTCCAGGCCGATCAGCTGGTGGTCGTAGTACTCCTCCGGATCCTCGGGGCTCTCCTCCGGGTCGACCTCGGAGATGAGCACGGTGCCCCGGAGGGCCTCGGCCGCGTTGCGGTCCTTGACACCGGCGAAGCGCAGCAGCAGCCGGCCGCTGTGCACCCGGCCGGACTCGACGGTCAACGGCCCTGCCGACGCGGGGTCGGTGAGCACGACGGCACCCGGGCCGAGCCGGAGTTCCGGCTCGTCGGTGCGGACCTCGACACTGACGTCCCCCCTGATGCCGTGGGCACGGCCGATCCTGCCGACGACGAGCTGCACGGTGATCGTTCTCCTGGAGTTCCTGAGCCGAAACGAAAAGCGACGGGCTGCGAAGCGATGATGCGACGGAAATACGGATGGAAATGCGAAAAGGCCGACCGGGACGACATGCGTCCCGGTCGGCCTCACAAGCCCTGACGGCTGAACGAGCAGCAGCGTCAGCGAATGTTGTCCACGTCGACCAGGTCGACCCGGACGTTGCGACCGCCGAGGGCGCCGACCACGGTGCGCAGAGCGCGCGCCGTACGGCCACCCCGGCCGATCACCTTGCCGAGGTCATCGGGGTGCACTCGCACCTCGATGGTGTTACCCCGACGCAGGTTGCGCGAGCGCACCTGCACGTCGTCGGGGTGCTCGACGATGCCCTTCACCAGGTGGTCGAGGGCGTCCTCGATCACGATCAGGCCTCGGCGGCGGCGTCGGCCTCAGCCTCGGCCTTGTCCGACTTCTTGGCCTTCGGGGTGATGGCGACGCCGGTGGTGGCGTCCTCGAAGCCGGCGACGGCCTTCGCGAACAGGTGCGAGAAGTCCTCGACCTTGGGCTCCGCGACCTTCAGCGGCTCCGGGGCCGGCAGGCCCTTGAACTTCTGCCAGTCGCCGGTCAGCTTGAGGATGGCGAGCACCGGCTCGGTCGGCTGGGCGCCGACGGACAGCCAGTACTGGGCGCGGTCGCCGTCGACCTCGATCTTCGAGGGGTTGTAGGTCGGCTGGTAGATGCCGATCTCCTCGATCGCGCGACCGTCACGCTTGGTGCGGGCGTCGGCGACGACGATGCGGTAGTGCGGGGCGCGAATCTTGCCGAGACGCTTGAGCTTGATCTTGACTGCCACGGGAGTGGATTCTCCTGGTGTTGACGTGGGTGAGCGGGCTGGCCACCGCGTGGGGTTGCGGGGCTGACCACTCAAGGGACACGCCAGCCGTAGGAGAGAGGGGTCCTGCTCGGCTGCCGAGTACTCGGCTGTCCATTCTGCCACATGGCCGGGAACCGCCTGCACGCGAGCCCTTGACCAGGCGGCCCGCCAAGCGACCGACCGGGTGGCCGGCCACGCGACCGGCCGGCCGGCTGACCACACGGTCACGCGGCTTCCCTGACCCCGGAAGCCGAACCCCGTGGACGCCGGCGGTTCCGTCGAGGGCCGACCGGGAGCCCCCGCTCCCGGTCCGACCCAAAGACTCACCGCCGTTCCGCGGTACGCGTCCTGCCGCACGGCCGTCCCGCCGCGCGGCGCGCACCGCTCGTGTACCCGCGTACCTGCCTCGTGCACCTGCCGTACCTCGTGGTCCGGCCGGGCCGCTTCGCTCCGGCCCGCCCCGGCTCACTCCCGTTCACTCCGACCGGACCACTGCCCGCACAGCAGCCCCGCCTGGACGTCGACCGACTAAGCGATCTTGAACGGCTGCTGGCACGCGCCGCAGACGATGGACGCCTGCGCGAGCACCGAGGGAACGACCCGGACGTTGCGTCCGCACCCGCAGACCGCCTTGACCCGCACACCGCCCCCGGAGGAGCCGTGCCGGGCGGCCGGGCCGCGGAAGGCGCGCGTAGCACCGTCGCCGGCCACCGCCTCCTGGTGCGCCCCGAGGGCACGGTCCAGGCGTTCGATGGTCTCGGTGTACCGCTCCTGCGTCTCCTTGAGCATGGTCACCTGGGAGAAGCCGCTGCTCGCGTGCGGCTCGACCGGGTGCGCCAGGCCGAGCTCGGAAGCGAGCATCAGGAAGCGCCGGTTGTGGTAGCGGCCCGCCCGCGAGGTGTCCCGGATGTCCCGGGCCGCGGCCAGACCGTGGGCAGCCTCGTGGAGGAGCCGCTCGAAACCGAGGCGGGTCCCGCAGGCTGAGGAGGACTCACCGATCAGCGCCTCGGGCGAGGCGAGGTCGGGAAGGTCCTGATGGAAGGCCTGGATGTCGCTCCAGGCGGCGGCCAGTTCGGCCGCGAGAACGAGGGGCTGTGTCGTGCTCACGCTAGACCAACGATGGAGTGCGAGCCGATGTTCCGCATGTTCTCGTTCCCGGGGAATTCACAGGGAACTCCCAGGAATGCGAGGCCGCGCGCGAATTGCGCGTTCCGGATCTGACGCAAGACCAACCCCCTGCCGGTTTCGGCCCGTAGCGACGCCGTGGGCCTGATGAATTCCGTCCGGGGGGCGGGCTGTCGCCACCCAGGACGTACGGCCCGTGAGCCTGCCGGATTGACAGGGCCACGGGCCGTACACCGTACCGCTATTCCGTTAATACCGGGAGTTGACCGGCCAGTAGGGATGTTGCCGCCGGGGCCCCGCCGGAACCGTTACCGGATTCCTACTCATCCGCATTCCGGGCAAATGTCGCCGCCTACGGTCATTACCCGCGGATGACCGACGTCCGGTGGACATCCGCGGGACATCCACCGAACACCGGACGGATGTCAGTACGCCCGGGCGACGAGCGCGACATTGCCTTCCTGGTCGTCCGTCTGCGGCACCGAACCGTCCGCCGCGACGATGCAGCGCACCGAGACGCCCTGCTCGGCCAGCTTGGCCTCGCCCTCCGCGCCGAGGTCGACCCAGGAGATCCGGCCCCAGCCGGTCGCGGCGGCCTCGACGGCCTCGTCGATGGTCTTGACGTCGACCGTGCGGGACTCGCGGCGCTCGCGGGACTGGCGCAGCAGCAGCGCCTGGTCCTCCTCCAGGACACCCGGGAGCAGCGCGGCCAAGGCGTCGATGGAGACCGGCTCCTTGCCGCCCGGAATGCGGCGGGCCAGCATCGCGGTGCCGTTCTCGAGGTCGCGCGGGCCGACCTCGATCCGCAGCGGGACGCCCTTGAGCTCCCAGTCGACGGCGCGGCGGCCGAACGGGGTGTCGGTGCGGTCGTCGACCACGACCCGGATGCCGGCGGCCTCCAGCTGGGCGCCGATCTCGCGGACCTTGGCGATGACCGCGTCGTCACCCTTGATCGCGAGCACGACGGCCTGGACGGCGGCCAGGCGCGGGGGCACCCGCAGGCCGCTGTCGTCGCCGTGGGACATGATCAGGCCGCCGACCATGCGGGTCGAGACGCCCCAGGAGGTCTGCCAGACGTACTCGCGCTCGGCGCCCTGGAGCTGGTAGGTGGTGTTGAACGCCTTGGCGAAGTTCTGGCCCAGCTCGTGGCTGGTGCCCATCTGGAGCGCCTTGCCGTCGCACATCATGCCCTCGAGGGTGAGGGTGTTGATGGCGCCGGCGAAGCGCTCCTTGGCGGTCTTGCGGCCGAGCACGACGTCGATGCCGAGCACGTTGGTCATGAAGTCGCCGTAGACCTGGGTGTGGATCATCGACGCGTAGTCGCGGGCGTCCTCGTAGGTGGCGTGGGCGGTGTGGCCCTCCTGCCAGAGGAACTCGGTGGTACGCAGGAAGACGCGCGGGCGCAGCTCCCAACGGACCACGTTGGCCCACTGGTTGATCAGCAGGGGCAGGTCGCGGTGGCTCTGCACCCACTTCGAGAAGTACTCGTTGATGATCGTCTCGGAGGTCGGCCGGACGACGATCGGCTCGTCCAGCTGCTTGCCGCCGCCGTGGGTGACCACCGCGAGCTCGGGGGCGAAGCCCTCGACGTGCTCGGCCTCCTTGGTCAGGTAGGACTGCGGGATGAACATCGGGAAGTAGGCGTTCTGCGCGCCGGCCTTCTTGATCCGCGCGTCCATCTCCTGCTGCATCCGCTCCCACAGGCCGTAGCCGTACGGTCGGATGACCATGGTGCCGCGCACCGGACCGTTGTCGGCCAGCTCGGCCTTGTTGATGAGGTCCTGGTACCAGCGCGGGAAGTCTTCCGCCTGAGGGGTGAGAACGGGTGCCTTAGCCATGGGGCGAATGGTACGGGGAGCGACCCCCCGACTTCGAATCGGTATCACGCCCGGGGCCCTCCGCCGACGCCCCGGACGCCGCCCGGGGGGCGTCCGCAGGGGGCGCACCACCGCGACACGCGCGCACCACCCTGCACCCCTCTGGACGCCGGGCCCGACCCGCTGTTCGCTGGTGTGGGGCGGGACTTTGGGGGAGCCGTAGCAGCACACCGAAGGACCGGATGGGAGGCCGCGATGGCTTCAGCTCGGACGACCGGCACCACCGCACGACCGACGGGCGCACGCCCGCACCACCCGCAGCCCGGGACCGCCCGGCCCGCACGGGCGCGCGACTGGGCGGAGATCCAGGAACGCATGCTGGTACCGCTCTACGAGGCGGTCCACGACCGGATGGAGGTCGGCCCGGCGAGCAGCGTGCTGGGCCTGGGCTGCCGGTCCGGACTGGCCCTGCTGCTCGCGGCCGGCCGGGGTGCCCAGGTCGCCGGGCGGGAACCGCGGGACGAGCTGCGCGAGCTGGCTCACGGCCGTCGGCTGCGGGTGTGCGCCGGGGCCCGGACGGCCGCGGCCGTCCCCCGCCCGGCCCATTCGCTGGTGACGGTTTTCGAGCAGCCGCCCGGCGCCGCCGAGGCCGGCCCGGTGGTCGCCGAGGCCGCCCGGCTCGTCCTCCCGGGCGGGCACGTGGTGCTGGCCGCCTGGGGCCCGCCGGAGCGCTGCGAGAGCGCCCCGGTGCTGGACGTGGCCCGGCGGATGGCGGGCCGGACCACCGCGCGCGACCCGTTCGAGCTGAGCGCGCCCGGCGCGCTGGAGGACCTGCTCGCCCCGGCCGGCCTGCGTCCGGCCGGCAGCGGCCGGGTGAGCTGCCCGTTCGCCTACGCCGACCTCGACAGCGCGGTGCGCGGCCTGCTCTCCACCGGGCTGTTCGAGCCGGCCGAGGAGTTCTCCGGCGCCTCGCTGGTGGCCAAGGAGCTGGAGGAGACGCTCCAGCCGTACCTGCGGGCGGACGGCTCGGTCCGGATGGAGAACCTGTTCCGGTACCTGATCGCCGAGCGGCCGCGCTAGGAAGCACGAAACCGGGGGCGCCCGCCACCACGGCGAGCGCCCCCGGCTTCCGGCTTCACGCCTGGTCGATCGACTTCCCGCCGGCCCCGCCGGGCTCCCCGGCCGCACCGGACTCCTCGGGTCCAGCAGCCCCCGCAGACCCCGTGGACCCCGCAGCCCCCGCAGGCTCCGCTGAGTCCTCGGAGGATGCCTCCCGCGGCACCCCCGCCGCCCGGTACGCCGCCGCCTCGTCCAGCGTCTCCGCCTCCAGCAGCGCCGCCGACAGCGCGTCCAGCCGGTGCCGCTGCTCGGTCAGGATCCGCACCGCGTCGTCGTAGCACTCGGAGACGATCCGCCGGGCCTCCTCGTCCACCGCGTCCAGGGTGGTCGGGGCGGCGGAGAGCCCGTACGCGCCCTGCGGGTCGGAGGGCACCGCGGTGAGCCGGCCGACCCGCTCGCTCATCCCCCAGCGCCCCGCCATCCCGCGGGCGATGTTGGTGACCTGCTCCAGGTCGCTCTCCGCGCCGGTGGTGATCACCCCGTAGACCACCTGCTCGGCCGCCATGCCGCCGAGCGCGCCGATGATCCGCCCGCGCAGGTAGGGCTCGGTGTACGAGTAGCGGTCGTTCTCCGGGGTGGAGAGGGTGACGCCGAGCGCCCGGCCGCGCGGCACGATGGTGATCTTGCGGACCGGGTCCGCGCCGGGCTGGAGCATGCCCAGCAGGGCGTGCCCGCTCTCGTGGTACGCCGTCCGCTCGCGCTCCTCCTGCGGCATCACCAGCGGCCGGACCGCGCCGAGTTGGACCTTCTCCAGGGCGTCCGAGAGGTCCCGCTCGTTGACCGCGTCCTGCCGGCGCTTGACCGCCAGCAGTGCCGCCTCGTTGACCAGGTTGGCGAGTTCGGCGCCGGTCATCCCCGGCGTGACCTTGGCCAGCTGGGTGAGGTCGGCGTCGCCGGCCAGCGGAACGCTGCGGCTGTGGATGCGCAGGATCGCCGCGCGGCCCTCCCGGTCGGGCGGGCTGACGGTGATCCTGCGGTCGAAGCGGCCGGGGCGCAGCAGCGCCGGGTCGAGCACGTCCGCCCGGTTGGTCGCGGCGATCACGATGACGCCCTCGGAGCCGCTGAAACCGTCCATCTCGGTGAGGATCTGGTTGAGGGTCTGCTCGCGCTCGTCGTGCCCGCCCATGCCGCCGCCCGCGCCGCGCTGGCGTCCGATGGTGTCGATCTCGTCGATGAAGATGATCGCCGGGGCGACCTTGCGGGCCTCGGCGAACAGCTCGCGGACCCGGCTGGCGCCGACGCCGACGATCATCTCGATGAACTCGGAGGCGGAGGCGGAGAAGAACGGCACGTCCGCCTCGCCGGCGACGGCCCGGGCCAGCAGGGTCTTGCCGGTTCCGGGCGGACCGCTCAGCAGCACGCCGCGCGGCATCTTGGCGCCGAGCTTGCGGTACCGATCGGGGTTCTTCAAGTAGTCGACCACCTCGGTGAGTTCGGCCTCGACCTCGTCGATGCCGGCCACGTCGGCGAAGGTGGTGCGCTTGCCCTCCTCGGCGGTCACCGGCTTGGGCGGGGCCTTGCGGCCGAGCGGCCCGCCGCCGAGCCCGCCGGCCATCCGGCGGGCGAGCAGCACCCAGATGAAGACCAGCAGCAGCATCGGGGCGAGCGAGAGCAGCAGGTTGGTGAGGAAACTGCGCTGCTGGACCGGCGAGGTGGCGGTGACCTCCACGCCCTGCTGCTGCAAGGTGCTCCAGAGGTTGTCGCCCGCGAAGGAGGGCCGCTGGGTGTCGAACTCGGTGTAGTCGCCCTTGCCGCCGTCCGGTTTGGACTGGGCGGTCTTGAGCTTGCCCTCGATCGAGTCGCCCTTGGCGTAGATCTTGGTGATGTTGCCCTTGTTCAGCTGGTTGTTGAACTCGGTGTACGAGATCGTGGTGGCCCCGGCGGGGCCGAAGAGGGACAGCAGCAGGTCCGAGATCAGGAACACCACGAGGGCGGTGAGGGCGAGGCCCACCCAGCCGCCGGGCATCCGGCGCTTGGGCGGGGGCGGGGGCGGGGCGCCCTCCGAGCGCCAGGGCTGGTCGGGGGTCTGACGCGGCGGCACGGGTTCGGTCACCCATCGGACAATACGGACAGGTGCTCGGGCGAGCCAATCGCAACGCCGCGCCCGGACCGCCGTACGGCCGCTCCGACCCCTCCCACCAGCGGCTATGCCGCCGCTCCCGGCCACTCCTCGGCGGTCAGCGCGAACCGCTCGTGGTCGCGCCAGTCTCCCTGGAGGAACAGCATCCTCGGAGTGAAACCCTCGTGCCGGAAGCCCAGCCGCTTGGCCATCGCGATCGAGCGGTCGTTCTCCGGCTGCACGTTGATCTCCAGCCGGTGCAGGCCCAGCCCGTCGGCCGACTGCGACGCGAAGCAGCGGTCCAGGACCAGTCGCATGCCCTCGGTCATCCGCCCGGTGCCGCTGAACGGGACGTACGAGTCGTAGCCCAGCGAGGCGTTGCAGAACCGGCTCATCACGATGTTGGCGACGTTCACCTTGCCGACCAGCCCACCGGTCTCCCGGTCGAGGATCAGGAAGGTGCGCAGCCCGGGCCCCTGGCGCTCCAGCAGGTCGGGCAGCCCGTCCGGCTCCACCGGGTTCCACTTCCCGATCTGCTCGGCGGACCGCCGGACCGCTTCGGCGTACGCAACCGCGTCCTCGGCCCTCGGGGCCCTGATCATCACTCGCATGCCCCCATCATCGGACACGCGATCGGCCCGTCGCCCGGAAATACCGGACGACGGGCCGATCGGAGCCGATCAGGACCGGCCCCGGTCTGTCGTGGAACGACCGGGGAGCGATCAGGGCCGCTCAAGGACTACAGCAGGTCCTTGAACTCCTTGGGCAGCTCGAAGTCGGCGGGGCCCTTGCCCGCGCCGAGGCCGAACGCGCCGCCGTCCGCCGGGGACTGGCCCGCGCCCGGGCCGAGCGCGCGGCGCTCGGCGGCCGCGGCCTCCTCCTGCGCGCGCTTCAGCGGGTTGCCGCTCTTGCGCTTCCCCTTGGCCTGCGGGGCCTTCTTGCCGGACTTCTTCGCGCCGCCGCCCATGCCGGGGATCCCCGGCATGCCGGGCACGCCCTTGCCGGAGGCCATCGCGGACATCATCTTGCGGGCCTCGAAGAACCGCTCGACCAGGTTCTTCACCTCGCCGACCTGGACGCCGGAGCCCTTGGCGATGCGGGCCCGGCGGGAGCCGTTGATCAGCTCCGGCTCGGCACGCTCGACCGGGGTCATCGACTTGATGATCGCGCCGACCCGGTTGACGTCCTTGTCGTCGATGTTGTTGATCTGGTCCCGGATCTGGCCCATGCCCGGCAGCATGCCGAGCAGCTTGGAGATCGAGCCCATCTTCTGGACCTGCTCCAACTGGGACAGGAAGTCGTCCAGGGTGAACTGCTTCGGGCCGCCGCGCAGCTTGGCGGCGATCTTCTCCGCCTCGGCCTGCGAGAAGGTCTGCTCGGCCTTCTCGATCAGCGAGAGGACGTCACCCATGCCGAGGATGCGCGAGGCCATCCGGTCCGGGTGGAAGGCGTCGAAGTCGTCGACCTTCTCGCCGTTGGAGGCGAACATGATCTGGCGGCCGGTGACGTGCGCGACCGACAGGGCGGCACCGCCGCGGGCGTCGCCGTCGAGCTTGGAGAGCACGACACCGGTGAAGTCGACGCCGTCGAGGAAGGCCTGGGCGGTGGTGACCGCGTCCTGGCCGATCATCGCGTCGACGACGAACAGGACCTCGTCCGGGTTCACCGCGGCGCGGATGTCGGCGGCCTGCTGCATCAGCTCGGCGTCGATGCCCAGGCGGCCGGCGGTGTCGACGACGACGACGTCGTACTGCTTCTGCTTGGCGTACTCGATCGAGTCCTTGGCCACCTGCACCGGGTCGCCGACGCCGTTGCCCGGCTGCGGGCCGTAGAAGGCCACGCCGGCGCGCTCGGCGACCACCTGGAGCTGGTTGACCGCGTTGGGGCGCTGGAGGTCGCAGGCGACCAGCAGCGGGGTGTGCTTCTGGCTCTTCAGCCAGTGGCCGAGCTTGCCCGCGAGGGTGGTCTTGCCGGCGCCCTGGAGGCCGGCCAGCATGATCACCGTCGGACCGCTCTTGGCGAACCGCACCCGGCGGGTCTCGCCGCCGAGGATCGCGATGAGCTCCTCGTTGACGATCTTGATGATCTGCTGCGCCGGGTTCAGCGCACCGGAGACCTCGACACCGAGCGCCCGCTCCTTGACCTGCTTGATGAAGGCCCGGACGACCGGCAGCGCGACGTCCGCCTCCAGCAGCGCGATGCGGATCTCGCGGGCGGTGGCGTCGATGTCCGCCTCGCTCAGGCGGCCCTTGCCCCGGAGGTTCTTGAACGTCGCTGCGAGGCGATCGGAAAGGGTGTCGAACACGTCGTCGCGGGTCCTCTACGGCATCGGTATCGGTACGGTCGTCGTCCCCCAGGGTATCCGGCCGCCCCGGGTACGGTCTCCACCCCCGGTCGGAACTCCTCCCCGGAACCGGACGCGGGCCCGACGCGGGCCGGACACAGACCGCACGCGGGCCGCACGCGGGCCGCACGCGACCCGAGCCGGAACCGGCGCTCAGCCCAGCGCGGCCCGGACCGCCGCCGCCACCTCCCCCGCCCGGCGGGCGGTCAGCGGACGGCCCAGCGGGTCGGTCAGGTAGAACGAGTCGACGGCCTCCGCGCCCAGCGTGGAGACGTGCGCGGTGCGCACCCGGACGCCCGCCCCGTCCAGCGCCCGGCCGATCCGGTGCAGCAGCCCGGGGGCGTCGTGCGCGCGGACCTCCAGCACGGTCGCGGTCGCCGAGGCCACCGCGGGCGCCACCGCGACCAGCGGCGGAGGAGTGGGGATGCCCCGGCGGCGCGGGGCGGCGGCGTCCCGCTCGGCGAGGCGGCGGGTGACGTCCAGCGAGCCGTCCAGCGCCCGGCGCAGATCGGCCCGCAGCCGGGCGGCCTCCGGCAGCCCGCCGTACTCGGCCGCCACCCGCCAGGACAGCAGCAGCACCGGTCCCGCGCCCACCGGGTCCAGTTCGCGCAGCCCGGCCGAGCGGACGGCCAGCCGGTGCAGCGCGAGCACCCCGGCGGCGGTGCCGAGCAGCCCGGGACGGTCCGGGACGGCCAGGTTCAGCTCGGCGCCCATCGGCTCGGCGCCCGGAGCCGCCCCCTCGAACCCCTCGAACCCCTCGAACCCCTCGCACCCCGCGAACCCCTCGGACCCGGCCCGCAGCGACAGCGCCGGCTCACCGGTCCTGGCGGCCTCGACGGCGAGCCGCTCCTGCTCGGCGGTCGGCGCCGCCTCCACCGGCGCGGCGCCCGCCCCGGCCAGCCGGTCCGCCACCCTGGCCACCAGTCCGTCCACCAGCGAGGCCCGCCAGTCGCTCCACGCGGCCGGACCCGTGGCCAGCGCGTCCGCCTCGGTGAGCGCGTGCAGCAGCTCCAGCTCCGGCAGGGTGGTGACCACCTTGGTGATCGCCTCGACGGTGGCCGGGTCGTCCGGGTCGCGCCGGGTCGCGGTGTCCACCAGGGTCAGGTGGTGGCGGACCAGCACCGCCAGGGTCCCGGTGTCCTCGGCGCCGAAGCCCATCCGGGCGGCGAGGTCGCGGACGATCACCTCGCCGGACTCGCTGTGGTCCCCCGGCCAGCCCTTGCCGATGTCGTGCAGCAGCGCGGCGACCAGCAGCAGGTCCGGCCTGGCCACCCGGCGGGTCATCGCGGCGGCCCGCACCGCCGTCTCCACCAGGTGCCGGTCCACCGTCCAGCGGTGCACCGCGTTGCGCTGGGGCCGGCAGCGCACCCGCTCCCAGTCCGGCAGCAGCCGGCCGACCAGCCCCTCCGCCTCCAGCGCCTCCCACACCGGGACGGCCGTCTCCCCCGCGCCCAGCAGGGTGACCAGCTGCTCGCGCGCCTCGTCCGGCCAGGGCACCGGCAGCGGGCGGCACTCGGCGGCCAGCCGGCGCACCGTGGCGTACCCGACGGGCAGCCCGTTCTGCGCGGCGGCGGCAGCGGCGCGCAGCGGCAGCACCGGGTCGGTGGCCGGGCGGGCGCCCAGGGCGAGCACCGCCTCGCCGTCCTGCTCCACCACGCCCTCGGCGAGCGGGCGCCGCTCGGCCGGGCCCCGGGCCGCCGCGCCGGCGCCGCGCCCGAGGCCGGTGAACGGGATGCCCGGCCGGCGCACCCGCCGACCCCGGCCGCCGCGGGCCGCGAGCACCCGGTCCACCGCCCGCCAGGTGACGTCGCCCGCGTACGCGATGGTGCGGGCGGCTTCGTAGACCCGGCGCAGCAGGGTGTCGGCGTCCAGCACCCCGAGCCGCTCGGCGACCTGGTCCTGGTCCTGGAGGCCGAGCCGCTCGGTGGCCCGGCCGGTGACCAGGTGCAGGGCGTCGCGCACGTCGGCCAGCCGCTCGGCGGCGGCGTCCAGGCCCTCCCTGGGTGCGTCGGCCAGCCAGGTGGCGGCGATCGCGTCCAGCACCACGACATCCCGCAGGCCGCCGCGCGCCTCCTTCAGGTCGGGCTCCAGCAGGAAGGACAGCTCACCCTGCCGTTCGGCCCGCGCGCGGGCCAGCTCGCGCAGCTCGGGCAGGCGCGCGGGGGCACTCGCGCGCCAGTCGGTGAGCACCCCGGAGCGCAGCGCGTCGGTGAGCGCCCGGTCCCCGGCGAGGTGGCGGGCGTCCAGCAGGCCGAGCTGGGCCCTGAGGTCGGCGGCGGCGACCGCGCGGGCCTGGGCGACGGTGCGCACCGCGTGGTCGAGCCTGGCGCCCGAATCCCAGACCGGGTACCAGATCCGCTCGGGCAGTTCCCCGGAGACACGTCCTTCGTGCAGCAGCAGGACGTCCAGGTCGCTGCGCGGGGAGAGCTCGCCGCGCCCGTAGCCGCCGACCGCGACCAGCGCGACGCCGGACGGGGCACCGGCCGCCGCGAACAGTCCGGCCAGCCAGTCGTCGGTGAGCCGGGCGAGCGCCCGGCGGCGGGGGCGACCGACGAGGCCGGGGGCGGCGAGCAGCGCGGCCCGGGCGGCGGGGTGGTCGTGGGGGTCTGGGAGGTCGGGAAGGCCGGGGAGGCCAGGGTGGGCTTGGGGGCCAGGACTGCTGGGAGTGGTCATGCGCGTGGGTCCCGTCCGTCGTGCGAGGGGAGACGCCATCGGCGGGCCCGCTCCCCCGGAGGGGTGACGGGCCCGCCCGGGCTTCGGCGTCTACAGGGCGTCCGGGCCGCGTTCGCCGGTGCGGACCCGGACTGCGGTGTCGACCGGGACGCTCCACACCTTGCCGTCGCCGATCTTGCCGGTCCGGGCTGCCTTGACCAGGACCTCGATCAGGTCGTCGGCGTCGTCGTCCTCGACCAGGACCTCGATCCGGACCTTCGGGACGAGGTCGACGGTGTACTCGGCGCCCCGGTAGACCTCGGTGTGGCCGCGCTGGCGGCCGTAGCCGCTGGCCTCGGTGACGGTCAGGCCGTGGACTCCGAAGGCCTGCAGGGCGGCCTTCACCTCGTCCAGGCGAAAGGGCTTGATCACGGCGGTGATGAGCTTCATCGGGCGTCGACCTCGGTCTTCTCGGCGGGCTTCTCGACAGGCTTCACAGCGGGCTTCTCTGCTGCGGCCGTCCCGGCGGCGGGCTGCTCGGCCGCGGCCGTCCCGACAGCGGCACCGGTCAGGCCGGACGCGGCCCGGGCCAGGCCCGCCCCCACGGCGCTGAAATCGTAGGCGGACTCGGCGTGTTCGGCCTGGTCGATGCCGGCCATCTCGACCTCCCCGGAGACCCGGAAGCCGACCAGCCGATCGACCGCCCTGGCCAGCAGCCAGGACAGCACGAAGGAGTACACCGCGACCACCGCCACGCCCATCGCCTGCTTGCCCAGCTGCCCGATCCCGCCCCCGTAGAACAGGCCCCTGGCGCCCTGGCCGACCCCGCCGGTGGCGAACAGGCCGACCAGCAGCGAGCCCATCGCCCCGCCGACCGCGTGCACGCCGACCACGTCGAGCGAGTCGTCGAAGCCCCAGCGGTACTTCAGCGACACGGCGGCGCAGCAGACCGCGCCCGCGACCAGCCCGATCGCCACCGCGCCGAGCGGGCTGACCGAGCCGCAGGCCGGGGTGATCGCGACCAGCCCGGCCACCGCGCCGGAGGCGGCGCCCAGCGTGGTGCAGGCGCCGTGCCTGAACCGCTCGCAGACCAGCCAGCCGACCAGCGCCGCGCCGGTGGCGACCTGGGTGTTGACCATCGCCATCGCGGCGACGCCGTTGGCGGCCAGTGCCGAGCCCGCGTTGAAGCCGAACCAGCCGAACCAGAGCAGTCCGGAGCCGAGCATCACCAGCGGCAGGCTGTGCGGGCGCATCGGGTCCCGCTTGAAGCCGATCCGCTTGCCCAGGACCAGGCAGAGCGCGAGGCCGGCGGCGCCCGCGTTGATGTGCACGGCGGTCCCGCCGGCGAAGTCGATCACGCCGTTGCGGTCGCCCAGCCAGCCGCCGTCGCCGCCGTCGAAGAAGAACACCCAGTGCGCGACCGGGAAGTAGACGATCGTCACCCAGAGCGCGATGAACAGGCCCCAGGCGGCGAATCTCGCCCGGTCCGCGACGGCGCCGCTGATCAGCGCCGGGGTGATGACCGCGAACATCAGCTGGAAGAGGGCGAACGCGGTCACCGGGATGGACCCGGTCAGCTCGTCGAGGCCGATCCCGCGCATCCCGAGGTGGTCCAGGTTGCCGATCAGGCCGGCGAAGGAGTCGGACCCGAAGCTGAGCGAGTAGCCGTAGAGGACCCACAGCACGCTGACGATGCCCAGCGAGAGGAAGCTCATCGCCAGCATGTTCAGCGTGCTCTTGGCCCTGACCATGCCCCCGTAGAAGAAGGCCAGCCCTGGGGTCATCAGCATGACCAGGGCCGCACTGATGAGTACGAAGGCGGTGTCGCCCGCGCTGAAGCCGTCCGGCATCGGCGTCTCCTCTGTGTCCAGTGCCGATCCGCACCCGGGGACCCGTCCCGTGGTGCCACCCGGGGTGTCGGCGTTGGAGAGGAGCGTGCCGAAGGCTGGTTTCGGCTGGTGCGGCCGGTTGTTTCACCGCAGTGACGTGTACGACGCGCGGGTTACGGCTGCGTGAACCGCGGCCCCGCCACTCGGCCGGCGGCAGCACCGGCGCCGGACATACCACCGACCGTGACGGCGGCGGCCGTCACGGTCGGTGGAGCTTTTCCGGTGGCGCCCCCAGATGGAGCCCCAGGGCGGGACCCGTCAGGCGGGGCCCGTCAGACCACCGAGACGAACTCCGGGATGTCCTGGACCACCCGCTCCTTGAGCCGGCTCACCGCGTCCACGCCCTTGAAGCGGGCCGCCGCGGCCTCCGTGGTCTTGCGCACCCGGGAGTTCAGCCGCTCGGAGCGCACCTTGGTGGCGATGTCCACCGCCTGCTCGGCCATCACCGCCGCCTGCTCGGCCTCCTTCTGCAACAGGTGCACGCTGGCCATGCCGATCAGGTTGAAGGCGTACGAGCGCACGTGGTCGCCGTCCTGGCGGAAGAGGTCGACCGCGCGCTCCATCACCGGCGCCGACATCGAGGCGTAGAGCTCGGCGTTGTCCGAGTGGTACGCGAGGTCGCGGAAGGAGTGCGCGTTCTCGGCGTTCAGCTCGGCCGGTGAGAAGAACTTCAGCCAGTCCGGATCGCCGTCGCCCTCCCGGATGTCGGTGAAGGTGTCCTCGGACAGCCGGACCGCCCTGGCGCAGCGGTTGACCTCGCCGATGGTGGCGTAGGCGCGGGCCTCCATCGCGTAGAGCAGGGACTGCTGGCGCGCGGTGGCGGTGTCCCGGCTGCCGTACTGGGCCAGGTGGATCAGCTCCAGGGCGTCCTCGCCCCGGTTGAGGTGGATCATCTGGCGGCTCATGTCGGTGAGGATCAGCGCGCCGAACGGGCGGTCTCCCGCCTCCTTGGCGGCGTGCAGGGCGAGCACGTAGTACTTCTGCGCGCTCGGATGCATCCCGACGTCGTACGACATCCACCCGGCCAGGTGGGCGAGTTCGGCGGTGAGCCGGAACAGCCGCTTGGTGGTGTCCTCGCTGTACGTCTCCTGGAGCAGGTCGGTGACCTCGTGCAGCTGGCCGACGACGGCCTTGCGGCGCAGCCCGCCGCCGTTCTGCGCGTCCCACTGCCGGAACATGACCGTGGTCTGCTCCAGCAGTTCCAGCTCGGGTTCGGAGAGCCGGCCGGTGAACGCCTCGCCGCCGTTGGCCGCGGTGAGGATCGGGGTGGGGACGCCGGTCGGGCCGGGGGTGAGCCAGCGCTGCATCGGCTCGATCAGCGCGGCGCCCGCGGTCAGCGCCAGCGAGGTGCCGAGGAACCCCCGGCGGTTGAGCATGAGGTCGCTGCGGGAGTAGTCGCTGATCAGCTGGACAGTCTGCGGGCCGCTCCACGGCAGGTCGACGCCGCCGCCCACGGTCGAGACCGGGATCGCGGCACGCAGGCCGAGGTCCTCGATCGAGACCACCGAGCCGAACCGTTCGGAGAAGAGTTCCGACATGATCTTGGGGATCGGCTCGCGGGGCTGTTCACCGTCGAGCCAGCGGCGCACCCGGGAGGTGTCGGTGGACACGTGGTGGGCGCCGATCTGCCGGGCCTTGCGGTTGACCTGGCGAGCCAACTCGCCCTTGGACCAACCGCTGCGGGCGAACCACGTGGTCAGCTTCTCATTCGGTTGCTTCTCTGCCATGGGTAACGTCCCCATCCCGCCCGGCCCCTCGCGGGGCCCCCGAGTCGTGACCGCCCGACGGTTGCGGGCTCTTGCCAGACGTGCCGTACCTGAAGGTGCCGCCGCGCCGCGGTGCTGCCGGAACCTCGGCGCCGTCGCACTGGTGTGCCATCGTTGCGGACGATCCGTCAGATTCCCAACTCCCGTTCCTCCAGGGCCCGGGACAGACTCCTCGACGACATCCGCGTGCTGAACGTAATGCCCCGCGAGGGGCCCGCGGGAGCGGCCCTGGCGAAACGCCACCTTTCGCCACCCCCAGGAGTGAACCGAAGCCAGGGGCCACACGCTTCACTTAGGGAGTCCCGACGGCCCGGCATATGCGGGCAGCCCAGTCCCCCGGCGCATCCGGGAGGACTCGACAGACTCCGCAATCCACCGCAGCCACAGGCGAGTTCACCGTCCACTCCGGACAGCGGCAGCCCCACGCACACGACGATCCGGCATCGGCGCCGCCCCCACAAGGCGGCGCCCGAGGCGCACCGGCGGAACAGGCGCACACCACGCGCCGCACGCCGCCACCGCACTACGCACCACACGGCTGACAATCGACACACAGTCACCGTCCCGTAACCATCGGCAACGAGAATCTGTTGGGGAAGGCATGGACAACCTGTTCGGCGAACTACGACTGGGGCACCTGCGGCTGGCGCCGCTGGGCGCGCGCCGCCGCACCAAGGTCACCGCGTCCCAGGCCGCCGCGGAGTACACCGGTCGCTGGGGCTGGACGGTCGTCACCGGCGGCCCGGCCACCGGCGCCACCGCCCCGACCCACTGTCCCTGCGGCGCCACCCGCTGCGCCGCCCCCGGCCTGCACCCCGTACCCGGGAGCGGCGGCCCGGACGGCGCCGCCCGCACCGAGGGCTCGGTGCTGTTCCCCACCGGCCGCGCCTTCGACGTCCTGGACGTCCCCGAGCAGGCCGGCCTCCAGGCACTGGTCCGACTGGAGCGGATGGGCACCCAGGTGGGCCCGGTGCTCGCCGCCCCCACCGGCCGGCTCCAGTTCCTGGTCGCCGCCGGCACCGCCCGGCGCCTGCCCGACCTGCTGTACCGGATGGGCTGGGACGACGCCGCGCTCGACCTGGCCTGCCACGGCGAGGGCAGCTACGTCGCCGCCCCGCCCACCGTCCTCGGCGGCCTCGGCCCGGTCCGCTGGCTGCGTCGCCCCACCCGGGACAACGCGGGCTGCCCGCCCGAGGCCCGGCTGCTGCTCGGCACCCTCGCGTACGCCTGCCACCGCAGCCGCGAGCGCACCGCCGAGCCGGCCTGGATGGCCTCGTGACCCGTCCGCCCGCCACCGGATCGCGCTGAACCGGCGACTCCACCGGTCCGCCGGCCTGCCAGGCCGGCGGACCCGCCCGGCCGCCGGGCACGCGAAAGGGTCCGCCCCCGGGAGGGAGCGAACCCTTCGCCAGGCCCGTGTCAGGCCCTCGTACGGCCTCGCGTACGCGGGGAGCCTCAGTCCCCGATCAGCGCGTCCACGAACGCGCCCGGCTCGAACGGCGCCAGGTCGTCCGCGCCCTCGCCCAGGCCGATCAGCTTGACCGGCACGCCCAGCTCGCGCTGGACCGCGACCACGATGCCGCCCTTGGCGGTGCCGTCCAGCTTGGTCAGCACGATGCCGGTGATGTCGACCACCTCGGCGAACACCCGGGCCTGGATCAGGCCGTTCTGGCCGGTGGTGGCGTCCAGCACCAGCAGCACCTCGTCCACCGGGCCGTGCTTCTCGACGACCCGCTTGACCTTGCCCAGCTCGTCCATCAGACCGGTCTTGGTGTGCAGTCGGCCGGCGGTGTCGATCAGCACGGTGTCCACGCCCTCGGCGATGCCCTCCTTGACCGCGTCGAAGGCGATCGAGGCCGGGTCCCCGCCCTCGGGGCCGCGCACGGTGCGCGCCCCCACCCGCTCGCCCCAGGTCTGGAGCTGGTCTGCGGCGGCGGCCCGGAAGGTGTCGGCGGCGCCGAGCACCACCGTGCGGCCGTCGGCGACCAGGACACGGGCCAGCTTGCCGGTGGTGGTGGTCTTGCCGACGCCGTTGACGCCGACCACCAGGACCACGGCCGGGCCCTCCTCGTGCTTGGTGGAGCGGACGGCCCGGTCGGCGTCCTTGCCGACCAGCTCGACCAGCTCCTCGCGCAGCAGCGAGCGCAGCTCGTCGGGCGTACGGGTGCCGAGCACCTTCACCCGGGTGCGCAGCCGCTCGACCAGCTCCTGGGTGGGGGCGACGCCGACGTCCGCGGTGAGCAGGGTGTCCTCGATCTCCTCCCAGGTGTCCTCGTCCAGGTGCTCCCTGGAGAGCAGCGAGAGCAGGCCCTTGCCGAGCGAGTTCTGCGAGCGGGAGAGCCGGGAGCGCAGCCGGACCAGCCGGCCCTCGGTGGGCTCGGGCACCTCGACGGCGGGCGCCGCCTCGGCCTCGGCGGGTGCGACCTCGACGGCCTCGGGGGCTTCGGGGGCCTCGGCCTCCGCCGGGAGTTCCACCTCCTCGATGGTGCGGCGGGGCGCCTCGGTCGGCGGCGCGGACTCCTCGCCGACCTGGGGCTCCTGCGGCGTGGGCTTCGGCGCCGTGATGACCGGCGCCTGCGACTTCGGGGGCAGCTGCTGGCGTCGTCTGCCGGAAACGACGAGGCCGGCGATCGCGCCGACGGCGACCACGGCGATGACTACGGCAAGGATCACGTATTCCATAACCGCTCCAGTATCCGCGACCGGAGCCCGGATGGACCGCAGCCGCCCTACACCGATGCGGTACGGACCGCCCGCGGCCGCCGTTCCCGGTGCTCTTCGCGCAGCCGCTGGCTGATCACCTGCGAGATGCCGTCGCCCTTCATGGTCACGCCGTACAGCGCGTCGGCCGACTCCATGGTGAGCTTCTGGTGGGTGATCACGATCAGCTGGGAGCTCTCCCGCAGCTCCTCCATGAGCCCGATCAGCCGGCGCAGGTTGGTCTCGTCCAGCGCCGCCTCCACCTCGTCCATCACGTAGAACGGGCTGGGCCTGGCCTTGAAGATCGCCACCAGCAGCGCCACCGCGGTCAGCGAGCGCTCGCCCCCGGACAGCAGCGACAGCCGCTTGACCTTCTTGCCCGGCGGGCGGGCCTCCACCTCGACCCCGGTGGCGAGCATGTCGTCCGGGTCGGTGAGCACCAGCCGGCCCTCCCCGCCGGGGAAGAGCCGGGCGAAGACGCCCTCGAACTGGGCGGCGGTGTCCTGGTAGGCCGCGGTGAACAGCTGCTCGACCCGCTCGTCCACGTCCCGGACGATGTCCAGCAGGTCGCGCCGGCTGCGCTTGAGGTCGTCCAGCTGCTCGCCGAGGAACCCGTGCCGCTCCTCCAGCGCGGCGAACTCCTCCAGCGCCAGCGGGTTGACCTTGCCGAGCTGCTGGTACGCCTTCTCGGCGGCCCGCAGCCGCTTCTCCTGCTCGGCCCGGACGTACGGGTACGGCTCCCCCGGCTCCTTCCCCTCCTCTGGGGTGGACGGCGGGACCGGCTGGTCGGGCCCGTACGAGGCGAGCAGTTCGCCGCCGTCGATGCCGAACTCCTCCAGGGCGCGGGCCTCCAGCTGCTCGATCCGCAGCCGCTTCTCGGCCCGCAGCACGTCGTCCCGGTGCCCGGCGTCGACCAGCTTGTCCAGCTCCTCCTTGAGGCCGCGGCCGTGCTCGCGGTGCTCGCGCAGCTCGTGCTCGCGCTCGGCGCGCGCCTGCTCGACGGCCGCCCGCCCGGCGTCCGCGCGGGCCAGCGACACCTCCAGGCAGGCCAGCAGCTGCCGGGCGCCCGCCGCGACGGCGTTCGCGACCGAGGCGTCGTGCTCGGCGCGCCGACGGCGCTCGGCGGCCCTGGCGCGCGCCTCGCGCTCGGCCCTGGCGGCCTGGTCCAGCCGGTCGGCCCGCCCGGCCAGCGCGCGGACCCGCTCCTCGTGGGTGCGCACCGCGAGCCTGGCCTCCAGCTCGGCCTGCCGGGCGGCGCTCGCGGCCCCGGCCAGCCGCTGCTGCCCGGCGGTGTCCGGCTCGTCCTCCCCGGACTCCGCCGACCCCTCGGCCGCGGCCAGCCGCTCCGCCAGCTCCTCGGCGGCGTCGAGCAGCCCGGTCAGCGCCTGCTCGGCCCGCGCGGCGGCGGCCGACAGCCGCTCGGCCTCCCCCGCCGCGGCGCGGGCCTGCCCGCCGAGCCGGCCGAGCGCCCCCGCGACCTGGGCCCGCTCCCGCTCCGACTTCCGCCTCTGCTCGGCCAGTTGCTCCACCTCGGCGACCGACTCCCGCCTCAGCTCGGTGAGTTCGGCCAGCCGATCGGCCGACTCGGCGCAGCGGACGGCGAGTTCACCGATCGCCCGGGCCGTCTCGTCCACCGCCACCCGGGTCTCCAGCAGGCTCGGCGCGCCGCCGGAGCCGCCCTGCGCGAAGCCGGCGCCGAGCCGGTCCCCGTCGGCGGTGACGGCGCGGAGTCCGGGGTGCTCGGCGACCAGCCGCAGTGCCCGGTCCAGGTCGGCGACCACCACCACCCCGGCCAGCAGCTGCCGTACCGCGCCGAGCAACCCGGCCGGGCCGTCGACCAGTTCGGCCGCCCAGCGGGTGCCCTCCGGCAACTCCCCCGCCTCGTGGGCCACTTCGGCGACACCGTCGATCAGCAGCGCGGCCCGGCCGGCGTCCTCGGCCCGCAGCAGCCGCAGCGCCGCCACGGCCGCGGCCGGCGAGTCGACGGCCACCGCGTCGGCCGCCGCGCCGAGCGCCGCGGCGAGCGGCACCTCGCAGCCCGCCTCGATCCGCAGCAGGGCGGCCGCCGGGCCGAGCAGCCCGCCCAGCCGCTCGCCCGCGTCCAGCAGCGCGCCGGTGCCGTCCTTGCGGCGCAGTCCGAGGGAGAGCGCCTCGTGCCGCGCGGTCAGCCCGGCCCGCTCGCGCTCGGCGGCGCCGGCCGTCTCCCGGGCGGCGGCGAGCCCGCTCTCCACGGTGGCCAGCCGCTCGCGCGCCCGCTGGTACCCGGCCTCTGCCTGCCCGTCGGCCCCGGCCAGGCCGTCCACCTGTCGCTGGAGTTCGTCCAGTTCGTCCTGCGCGGCCCCGGCGCGCAGCAGCGCCTCGTCCCTGGCCTCGGCGAGCCGGCCGATCTCGGCCTGCGCCGCGGCGGCCTTGGAGCGGGCGGCGGCGGCCTGCCCCTGCAACCGGGCCAGGCCCTCCCTGCGGTCGGCGATGGCCCGGGCGGCGTCCCGCAGCCGGCGCTCCTCGGCGGCCAGCTCCCGTTCCAGCCCGCCCCTGCGCTCGACCGCCTCGGCCAGCGCGTACTGCGCCTCCTCCAACGCCCCGGCCAGTGCGGCCTCCTCCGCGCGGACCTGCTCGGCCTCGCCTTCCAGTTCCTCGGGATCGCGCCCGCGCCGCTCCTCGCCCCGGCCCCCGGCGACGGCGTGCCGGGCCCTGGCCTCGGCCAGCCCGACGGTGCCGCGGGTGCGCTCGGCGAGCGCGGAGAGCCGGTACCAGGTCTGCCGGGCGGTCTCCAGGTCCGGCCCGAGCCGCTGGACCTGCGCCTCCAGGACGCGCTCCCGCTGCACCGCGCGGGCCAGCTCCTGCTCGACGGTGGTGCGGCGCAGCCGCAGTGCCAGTTCGTCCGCGACCTCGGCCTCGACGGCCCGGCGGAGCGCGCCCAGGTCGTCGGCGAGCAGCCGCAGCCGGGCGTCGCGCAGGTCGGCCTGGATGCCGGCGGCCCGGCGGGCGACCCTGGCCTGCCGGCCGAGCGGTCCGAGCTGGCGGCGCAGCTCGGCGACCAGGTCCTGGACCCGGTTGAGGTTGGCCTGCATCGCGTCCAGCTTCCGCAGCGCCTTCTCCTTGCGCTTGCGGTGCTTGAGGACGCCGGCCGCCTCCTCGATGAAGGCGCGCCGGCCCGTCGGGTCGGCGTGCAGGACGGAGTCCAGCCGGCCCTGGCCGACGATGACGTGCATCTCGCGGCCGATGCCGGAGTCGGAGAGCAGCTCCTGGATGTCCAGCAGGCGGCAGGTCTCGCCGTTGAGCGCGTACTCGCTGCCGCCGTTGCGGAACATCGTCCGGGTGATGGTCACCTCGGAGTAGTCGATCGGCAGGGCGCCGTCGGCGTTGTCGATGGTGAGGCTGACCTCGGCGCGGCCGAGCGGGGCGCGCCCGCTGGTCCCGGCGAAGATGACGTCCTCCATCTTGCCGCCGCGCAGCGACTTGGCGCCCTGCTCCCCCATCACCCAGGACAGCGCGTCCACCACGTTCGACTTGCCGGAGCCGTTCGGGCCGACGACGCAGGTGATGCCGGGCTCGAAGCGCAGGGTGGTGCTGGAGGCGAAGGACTTGAACCCGCGCAGCGTCAGACTCTTCAGGTGCACGCGGCCGGTCTCCTCTATCGCTCGCGACGGGAACCGACTGTATCCGGCGCCGGACACGACGAAGGGACGCCACATCCGGGCGTCCCTTGCAAGCTGCGTCCCTTTCGGGGCGGCTCAGTGCACAGCGGCGTCGATCTGCGAGGACCGGGCGGGACTCAGGTGAGAGCCGGCTCCCGCTGATCCAGATCGATGCTGCTGAGCAGCGAGTGCTCGTCAGCGACAGCGGTCAGAGCGTCGTTCTCGGCCTGCATCCGAAGGAGCTCGGATTCAAGGTCCTGGACGCGCTGCTGAAGCCGCCGCATCTCGGAGAGCATTCGCGGGTCGGGGCCGCCGACGTACCCGAGAAGCGCCTTTGCCATGATGAATGGTCCTCCACGCTGAGTGACCGAACCGGAACGGTCCAGGTCTAGGGGGAAGGGGGACGCACGCGCGGCGCGTCACCGGAAGTGCTGGCTGGGCACTACGGCACAACCACCGTGAGCTGGGCTCACGAGGGCATGCGCCTGCCGGGAGAACGCGGTCGTGTGCGCGGGCTTCCAGCGTCTCACCAAAGACGGAAAGGGTCAACACGATCACCGCGCGCTACCGCGCCCCTGTCACCTGCCCGGCGGTGTCGTCACGCCCGGGGGGGCTTCGGGATGGGTCCACCAGGTGCTCGTGGATCATCATTCGATGCGGAGTCAACCACGAGTCTGCCCGGATGGCAACCTCGTGACACCGCAGGTTCGGGATCTTTTCCCGGACGGCCTCGGAGCGGGCCGCCGGGCGGGGGCGGCGGGACCGGCCCCGGGCGGCTCAGCGGATCCCGAAACCCTCGTAACCAGCGCCGACGGCCGTCCAGATCTCGGTGACGCCGCTGACGTTCCCCGGGGTGCCGGGGCCGCGCAGCAGGGCCAGCAGCTGCTCGCAGTCGGCCGCGAGCCCCTCCGCCACCACCTGCACCCGGCCGTCGCCGAGGTTGCTCGCGTAACCGGTCAGGCCGATCTCCAGCGCCCGTGCCCTGGTCCACCAGCGGAACCCGACCTGCTGGACCTTCCCCCGGACCCAGGCGGTCACCCGGACCGGTTCCTCACTGTGGGCGTCGCGACCGTGCATGCCCCGACCTTAGGACACGCCCCGACCGCACGCGCGACCGGCCGCGGGACGGACGGCCGCGGCCCCGCCGGAGGACCGGCGGGGCCGCGGGAACGGGCGGGCGGTTCGGCGGGTTACCAGTCCCCGCCGCCGAAGTCGCCGCCCCCACCGAAGTCGCCCCCACCGAAGTCGCCACCGCCGAAGTCGCCACCGCTGCTGAAGTCGGCCGCGTTGAAGTCGGCGCCGGTGAAGTCGCCGCCCTCGTACTGGTCCTGGTAGCCGCCGCCCGTCATGGGCGCCGCCGCGTAGGCCGGGGAGCTCATCATCGAGCCGAGCATGGTGCCGACCAGCAGGCCCGGCAGCAGTCCGCCGCCGCCGAAGCCGCTGTAGTAGCCGCCCGCGTACGGGGCGTACGCCGGGCCGGCGTTCCAGTACGGCTGCGGGCCCTGGTCGGTGTCGACGGTGCGGATCGCCGGGTCGAGGCCGGCCGCCACCCGGTCCGCGTCGGCCTGGCAGACCGGTACCGAACGGGCGGAGCCGCCGGCCGGGGCCCAGTCCACGTCCTTGACGGACGGGCCGTGCCGCGGGTCCATGAAGCACGGCGGACGGCGCTCGGGCAGCGGCCGCTTGTCCCGCCGGGCGGCCAGGGTGGCCAGCGAGAAGCGGCCGTCCTCGATCGCCTCGGTGACCTGCTTGACGTCCTCGGGCCGCTTCGCCTCGTCCATCAGCCGCTTGGACTTCTCGTACGAGTCCAGGGCGTGGCTGTAGTCGGTGCGCTGCTCGTCGTCGGCTTCGGACGCGGCCGGGCTGAAGTCGAGCCGCTCCAGCTCCACGCCGAAGGCGGTGATGTCCTCGTCCACGACCCGGCGCAGCTGCTCCAGCTCGGCCCTGGCCTGGTCGTCCTTGCGCTTCTTGGCGCGCTTGAAGAGGAAGAAGACGCCGGCACCGGCCAGCGCGATCAGCACCACCGGGATGACGACCCAGGCGATCGAGGTGCTGTGGTTGACCCCGGTGCCCTTGGTCTGCGGGACGGCCTGGTCGACGAAGGAGTTCAGGGTGGCGTCGATGTCGCCGCCGCTCGAACGGAAGGCCGCGCCGGCGATGCGCTGCGGCTGGCCCGCGCCCATCGCGCCGCGGTCGCCGCCGGCGTCGAACTTGTCGCCGTGCCAGACCCCGTAGACGCCGTCGATGCCGACCAGGGTGCGGAAGTCCTTGAGGCCGGTCTTCGCGTAGGCCGGAGAGTCGGGGATGACCGCGATGAAGATCGGCTTGTCGGCCTTGTCGATCTTCTTGGTCAGCGCGTCGGCCTGGGACTGACTGAAGCGGCTGGTCATGTCCGGATCGACGTAGACCCGGCCCTTCTTCATGGTGGCCGCGGCGTCGCTCAGGCCGCCGGCCGCCGAGGCCGCGGGTGCCAGCAGGAGCAGCAGCCCGAGCAGCGCCGCCACCAGGGCAAGCGGCCCGGCGCCCCGGGAACGTCGTGCAAGGGATCTCATGCCCCGACGCTACCGTGACCGGCCGCCGAGCACGCCATACCCCTCGCATACTGGTACCGGGAAGGCTCCCCGCCGTCCGCCGGGGCCGTTCCCCTCCTCGGGGATGATGTTTCCCCCAGCCGCCCCTGAGTCGGGCCTCGCACGGGAACCCCGGGAGGCGTCCGGACGTACGTTCCGGCGGGCCCGGCCCGCTTCCTGGCCACTCCGGGGGGCGTGCCGACCGTACCGTGCGAGCGGGCATAGTGGTCCCGGATCCTCGGTCCCATTGCCTTTTCTTGACCCAGCCCGTTTCCTGACCCACCTCCCGATCGGAGCACTCGGTGATCATCGGCCTCGTCACCGCCGTGGCGGCATCCGCCTGCTACGGCACCGGCTCGGTACTCCAGGCCGTCGGATCCCGCCGCTCCGCCCGGGAGGAGGCGGCCAAGGGCGCCACGACCTCCACCACCGAACACGGCGGCCCGAGCCTGTCCTCGACCGCGAAGGCGGCCGTCACCTGGGAGTTCATCCTCGGCACGGTGCTCGACCTGATCGGTTTCGGGCTCGGCGCGCTGGCCGCCCGGCTGCTGCCGCTGTTCCTCTCCCAGACCATCATCAGCGCCAACCTGGTGATCACCGCGGTGCTCAGCATCAAGCTGCTGGGCATCCGGCTCAAGCAGCTGGAGTGGGCCTCGATCGCCGTGCTCTGCTCGGCCCTGGTGCTGCTGGCCGTCTCGGCCGGCCCCGAGGGCGGCCACCACGTGGCGATGTCCTTCCACTGGTGGCTGCTGATCGTCATCACCGTGCTGCTGGTCGGCGGCAGCCTGCTGGTGCGGCGGATGGGCGCCAACGGCGCGATCCTGGCCGGTCTGCTCTCCGGCTTCGGCTTCGGCGCCCTGGGCGTCGGGGTGCGCATCCTCAACGGCATCGAGCCGTTCGACCTCGGCTCGCTGCTCTCCGACCCGGCGCTGTACGCGGTCCTGGTCGGCGGCATCGGCGGCATGTACATCCACACCGTGGCGCTCCAGATCGGCTCGGTGAACGGCGCGACCGCCGCCCTGGTGGTCGGCGAGACGGTGCTGCCCGGCGCGGCCGGCGTGCTCTGGCTCGGCGACGCCACCAAGGCGGGCCTGGGCTGGCTCGGCGTGGTCGGCTTCCTGCTCGCGGTGGTCGCCGCGGTCGGGGTCGCCTACTTCGGCCAGGACACCCACGGAGCGCCCGGCGAAACGGCCGCGGACGAGCCGGAACTCGCCCGCGGGTAGCGCCCCTCCGGAGGCTCAGCCCCCGCTGCGGGCGCGCGGCACGCGCTGGCAGCGGGGGCAGAAGTAACTGGAGCGGTTCATCCAGGCCGCCCGGCGGATCGGGGTGCCGCAGCGGCGGCAGGGCTCCTGCTCGCGGCCGTAGGCGTCCAGGTCCCGGGAGAAGTAGCCGCTCTCGCCGTTCACGTTGACGTAGAGGCTGTCGAAGCTGGTGCCGCCGACGGCGAGCGCCTCGGTCATCACGTCCCTGGCGTTGGCCAGCAGCAGGAGGGCCTGCGGGCGGGTGAGCGTCGCGGTCGGGCGGTCGTAGTGCAGCTTCGAGCGCCACAGCGCCTCGTCGGCGTAGATGTTGCCGACACCGCTGATCAGGCTCTGGTCGAGCAGGGCGCGCTTGACGGTGGTGTGCCTGGCCCGCAGCGCGGCCGCGAAGGCGGCGTCGTCGAAGCGCGGGTCGAGCGGGTCGCGGGCGATGTGCGCGATCGAGACCGGGGTGCCCTCAGGGTCCCCGTCCTCGGCCTCCTCGACCGCCAGGCCGCCGAAGGTCCGCTGGTCCACGAAGCGCAGTTCCCGCCCGCCGTCGGCGAAGCACAGCCGGACCCTCAGGTGCGTCTCGTCGGGGACCGCCGGGTCCTGGACGAGGAGTTGGCCGCTCATCCCGAGGTGGCCGATCAGCGAGAAGCCTCCCTGGGCCTCCGGCCTCCCGGGGCCGGTCAGCGGCACCCACAGGTACTTGCCGCGCCGCTGCGCGGTGCCGAGGGTGGTGCCGGTCAGCCGGGCCGTGAAGTCGGCCGCGCCGGCCGGCTGGCGGCGCACCGCGCGCGGGTGCAGCACCTGGACGTCGGAGACCGTCCGCCCGGCCACCCAGTTGGCCAGACCACGGCGGACGACCTCGACCTCGGGAAGTTCGGGCACGGGAACACGCCTCCTGCTCGGTACGGATCAGCAGGAGTGAAGGCTACTGCGCGGCGGGCCCGGCGTGCCGGGCCGCTGCTCAGGCCCCGGCGGGCAGCCGGTCGGCGTACTTCTCCCTGATCGCGCGCCAGGCGCTCTCGGCGGCCTTCTGCTCGGCTTCCTTCTTCGAGCGGCCGACGCCGCTGCCGAAGTCCTCGCCGGCCACCCGGGCCGCCGCGGTGAAGGTCTTCTCGTGGTCCGGACCGGACTCCATGACGACGTACTCGGGCACGCCGATGCCCACCGAGGCGGTGAGCTCCTGGAGGCTGGTCTTCCAGTCCAGGCCCGCGCCCAGCTGAGAGGACTCCTCGATCAGCGGGTCGAACAGCCGGTGGACGAACTCGGTGGCCGCGCCCAGTCCCTGGTCCAGGTAGATGGCGCCGATCACGGCCTCGACGGTGTCGGCGAGGATCGACGACTTGTCGCGGCCGCCGGTGCCCTCCTCGCCCTTGCCGAGCCGGATGAACGTGCCGAGCTCCAGGCCGCGGCCGACGTCCGCGAGCGCGCGGGAGTTCACCACCGCGGCGCGCAGCTTGGCGAGCGTGCCCTCGGGGACGTCCGGGTGGACGCGGTAGAGGGTGTCGGTCACCACGAGGCCCAGCACCGAGTCGCCGAGGAACTCCAGGCGCTCGTTGGTGGGCAGACCACCGTTCTCGTACGCGTACGAGCGGTGGGTCAGGGCACGTACCAGAAGGGCGCGCTCGAGCGTGTACCCGAGGCGCCCTTCCAGGACGTCGTATTCGGTCGAAGCCGGCCCGCCGGCCTTGCCACCGCCCGAAGAACCCTTCGGAACAATGGACGACTTGCGGGTGGAGTTACCGTCCGACATCGATCCGTACACCCCGCCGATCAGACCGAGAGGACCTGGCGACGGTTGTACGTGCCGCAGCTCGGGCACGCGATGTGGCCGAGCTTCGGCTCGTGGCAGCGGTCGCACGCCACGAGGGCCGGAACAACGGCCTTCCAGTTGGACCGACGGTGGCGCGTGTTGCTGCGCGACATCTTCCGCTTCGGAACAGCCACGGCTACTTCTCCTGGTTCTCGGCGAGACCCTCACGGGTGTCGCTGGTCTTGATCCCGTCACCCTCGTCGCCGGGGGCGGCGGAGAGTCCCTGCAGAGCCGCCCACCGGGGGTCGGCGGCATCGTGGTGGTGCGCCGGGTCGTCGCTCAGGCGCGCTCCGCACTCGGAGCACAGGCCCAGGCAGTCTTCCTGGCACACCGGCTGCAGCGGCAGTGCGAGCACCACCGCGTCACGCAGCACCGGCTGGAGGTCGAAGAAGTCGCCCTCCAGACGGTAAGTCTCTTCTTCCGAGTCCTCGTCGAGGTCCTCGGTCCCGGCGGTCCTGGCGCGGTGGCGCTCATCGGACTCCGGGTAGTAGTACAGCTCCTGGAAGTCGACGTCGACGTCGAAGTCGACGGGCTCCAGGCACCGGACGCACTCGCCCTCGACGTGGGTCTCGGCGGTGCCGGTGACCAGCACGCCCTCGACCACGGACTCCAGGCGGAGTTCCAGCTCGATCGGGCTCTTCTCCGGCACGGCGATCACGTCGATGATCCCGAGGCCCTCGGGGGCCTCCAGGGTCCGGCTCACCTTGCGCATCGAACCCGGACGACGGCCGAGCTCGTGCGTGTCGAACACGAGGGGGTCGCGGTGGTCGAGGCGGTTCACGGTGTCCTGACTTCCATAGCAATCAACGAGGAGCCCCATTCAAGTCGACATTGCGAGAGGGCAAGCCGACGGCCGGACATGGGGAGGCCGGAGTGGTCAGACTACCGGAGTCTCCGGCCAGGCCCAACTTCGGTCCCGTCAGGAGACTCCCGCGCGGCCGCGCCGGGGGTCGGCTCAGCGGCCTCCGAGCTCCCGCAGCCTGGTCATGTCGATCATGCTGGTGTCGAAGAAGCTGGTCTCGTCCAGACCCTGCCCCGGAGCCTGGGCCTGGCCCTGCTGCTGGGCCTGCTGCTGGTGCGGCACCGCCGGCGGGGCGCTCGGCGGCTGCGGGTAGGTGTAGCCGTCGTACGACTGCGCCGGGTAGCCCTGCTGCTGCTGGGGATAGCCGTAGGCCCCCTGCTGCTGCTCCTGGTAGCCCTGCTGCTGGTAGCCGCCCTGCTGCTGGCCCCACTGGGTGTTGTACGGGTCGCCCTGGCCGGCCGGGTCGTACCCGCCGCCGTACACCTCGGCGTACTGCCCGCCGGGCTGCTGGGCGGCCGCGTACTGGTCGGTGCCCTGGGCCTGCCAGCCGGCCGCGGCCGGGGTCTGCTCCGGCCAGGTCTGCTGCTGGGGGACGGCCTCGCGGTACCAGGCGATGTCCTCGCCGTCGGCGTCCTGGGCGAAGCCCGCCGCCACCGCCTCGGCCCGCTCCTTGGCCTGCTGGGCCTGGTCGGCGGCGGCCAGGTAGGCGCCCAACTCGTCGATGGGCCGCTTGCCGAGCAGCTTGTCCCTGCCCTTGCCGACCGCCTCCAGGGTGGCGCTGAGCACGTTCTCCAGCGTGGCGAGCTTCACATCGACGTACTCGTCCACCTCGGGGCTCGGGCTGATCCGCTGCGGGCGGAACTCCTCCGCGTCGCCCTCACCGTCGGACTCGGTCTCGAAGACGCTGGAGTCGCCGCGCAGCTTGGTGCGGCCCCGGCCGACCGCGCCGAGCGTCTTGGTCAGCACGACCTCGAAGTTGGCGAGCTTGCTGTCCACGTAGTCGTCGGCCTCGGCCCGCTTGCCGTCGACCTCGGTGCGCGCCTCGGCGAGGATCCGGTCGGCCTGGGCCTGCGCCTGGCGGACCACCTCGGTGTCCGAGATCAGCGAGCCGCGCTCGGCGTGCGCGCCCTGGATGATCGCCTCGGCCTCGGCCTGGGCACCCGCCACCACCTGCTCGTGGTCGGCCATCACCGACTGCGCCTGGGCGAGTTCGGCGGGCATCGCCGCCTTGAGGTCGTTGAGCAGGCCGATCAGCTCGGCCCGGTTCACCACGCAGGAGGCCGACATCGGCATCGAGCGGGCGTTCTCGACCGCCGCCACGATCTCGTCGACCTTGTTCTGCACGTCCACGGGGCTTCGTCTTTCCGTGTGCCGCCGACGGTCCGGCGGAGGCAGGCCCGACGCGGTGGACCTCACCGCGGGGCAGGGATACAGACTGTACGGCCACGGCCGGGCACGCTCACAACGCCTGAGCCGAACCGGTCCCGTGCCCCCAGAACAATCCGTGACGAACCGGCAGAAAAGGACAGAGGCCGGGCTACTGCTGGGCCTTGCGCTCCGCGATCCGCTCGACCAGCCGGCCGTGCACCACCTCCGGCAGCAGGTGCGAGACGTCGCCGCCGTACGAGGCCACCTCCTTGACCAGGGTCGAGGAGAGGAAGCTGTACGTCGGCGAGGTCGGCACGAACAGCGTCTCCACCCCGGTCAGGCCGTGGTTCATCTGGGCCATCTGGAGCTCGTAGTCGAAGTCGCTGACCGCGCGCAGGCCCTTGATGATCGCGGGGATGCCGCGCTCCCGGCAGTAGTCCACCAGCAGGCCGTGGTGCGACTCGACCACCACGTTCCCGAAGCCGGCGGTGACCTCCTCGATCAGGCCGATCCGCTCCTCGACCGTGAACATGCCCTGCTTGTTCCGGTTGATCAGGACCGCGACGTGCACCATGTCGTACAGCTTCGAGGCCCGCTCGATGATGTCGAGGTGGCCGTTGGTGATCGGGTCGAACGAACCGGGGCAGACGGCTCGGCGCATGGCGTGTGTGCTCCCTCGTGGGGTGACGGCTGCTGCGGGCCGCGGCCCGCTACTCCTGCTCGCCGGCCGCGGCGGCGGCGCGACCGTACCAGAGCGTGCCCTCGCCGTAGCGGCGGGAGCGCAGCACCTCGAAGCCTTCGGGCCAGCCGAACTCGCCGCCGCGGGTGCTGCGCTCCACGGTGACGAGTGCGTCCTCCGTGAGCCAGCCTCCAGCCCGGAGTGTGATCAGCATCTCGCGGATCTCCTCGTCCGTCACGGCGTACGGCGGGTCGAGGAAGACCAGGTCGTACGGGCTCTGCGGGGGCGGTCCCGCGATCACCTTCTCCGCCCTGGCGGCCTGCACCTCGGCGCCCGGCAGGCCGATCGTGCGGACGTTCTCCCGGATCACCCGGGCCGCCTGGCCGTCCGCCTCGACCAGCAGGACGTGCGCGGCGCCGCGCGACAGCGCCTCCAGCCCGACCGCGCCCGATCCGCCGAACAGGTCCAGCATCCTGGCCCCGTGCAGGGTGCCGTGCAGCGCCTCCAGGGTGGAGAACATCGCCTCACGGGCCTTGTCTGAGGTCGGGCGGGTGCCCCGGCCTGGCGGTACGGCCAGCCGGCGGCCGCCGGCCGCCCCGGCGATCACGCGGGTCATGGTGGGGGGAGGTCCTTTCGTCGCTGCCCGACCACGCTATCCCGACCACCGCCGTCCCGATCACCGCACGCGCCTCACCCCGGGGACCCGCGGCCCGGCGGGGACTCCCCCGCCGGGCCGCGGTCCCGCACGCGGAGGGTCAGCTCGCCTCGGAGCCCGCCGGCCGCTCCGGCAGCGCCGCGCCGAGCAGGGCCGGCGAGGCGTAGCGGGACCAGGACAGGCAGCCGTCGGGCGGGCAGAACTCGGGGCGGCGCGGGTCGTGCCCGAGCTCGCGCAGCTTGGTCCGGACGGAGTCGGGGGTGCGGCCGAAGCGGGCGGCGATCCGGGCGACGGTCTCGCCCTCGTGGAACCGCCGGACCAGCTCCTCCTCGTGCTGCGGGACCCAGGGGGCGCCGTGGCCGGGGTACAGCTCGCGCAGCACGTCACGGTCGGGGATGGGCTCCGAGACGTCGGCGACGATCGCCAGCGCCCGCAGCGCGCGGTTGAGCGCGATCCGCAGCGAGGCGACGTCCTCGACCGGCAGGCGGAGCCTGCCCGAGGCGAGCGGCGTGGCGGCCGCCCCCTCGCGCCAGCCGGTCAGGGTGAGGGTGACCTCGCGGTCGTCGTCGCTGGCGAGTTCGATCCGGAAGACCTTGTCGCCCAGCGGGAGCTCGTTGAGATGACGGAATGCCATGGCTTGACCCCCAAGTGTCGTGCCAGGTACGCACCTTGGGGGTGCGCCCTGAACACCTTCATTCTCTCGCGGGGGTCTGACAATCCGGCTGGGCGAAGCAGGGCTCAGCCCTTCTCCATGTAGGCCGCGCGGTCCTCGTCGAGCAGGCTCTCCAGCACGGTGCGCAGCTCCGGGTGGGCGGCCAGGTCCGGGTCCTCGGCGACCAGCCGGGTGGCCTCGGTGCGGGCGGTGAGGATGACCTCCTCGTCCTCCAGTACCGAGAGCACCTTGAGCGAGGACTTCACCCCGGACTGCGCCTGGCCGAGCACGTCGCCCTCGCGGCGCTGTTCGAGGTCGATCCTGGACAGTTCGAAGCCGTCCAGGGTGCCCGCCACCGCGTCCAGCCGGGCCCGGGCGGCGCTGCCCCCCGGCATGTCGCTGACCAGCAGGCACAGGCCCGCCGCGCTGCCGCGACCGACCCGGCCGCGCAGCTGGTGGAGCTGGGAGACGCCGAACCGGTCGGCGTCCATGATGACCATCGCGGTGGAGTTGGGGACGTTGACGCCGACCTCGATCACGGTGGTGGCGACCAGCACGTCCACCTCACCGGCCGAGAACCGGCGCATCACCTCGTCCTTGGCGTCCGGCGCGAGCCGGCCGTGCAGGATCTCCACCCGCAGGCCGCTCAGCGGGCCCCTGACCAGCTTCTCCGCCGTCTCCACCACCGAGAGCGGCGGCCGCCGTTCCTCGCTCTCGGCGCCAGCGTCGGCGACCTCCTCGAAGTCCTCCTCGGCCGCCTTGCGCTTCTTCCTGCCGTCCTTCGCCGCGGCGGCGGGCTCCTCGTCCCCGATCCGCGGGCAGACCACGTACGCCTGGTGGCCCTTGCCGACCTCCTCGCGGACCCGCTCCCAGGCCCGGGTGAGGAAGTTGGGCTTCTCCAGCGCCGGGACGACGTGGGTGGAGATCGGCGAGCGGCCGGCCGGCAGCTGGTCCAGGACGGAGGTCTCCAGGTCCCCGAAGACGGTCATCGCGACGGTGCGCGGGATCGGGGTGGCGGTCATCACCAGCAGGTGCGGGGGCTGCTCGCCCTTGGCGCGCAGCGCGTCCCGCTGTTCGACGCCGAAGCGGTGCTGCTCGTCCACCACGACCAGGCCGAGGTCCTGGAACTGCACCTTGTCCTCGATCAGCGCGTGGGTGCCGATGGCGATCCCGGCGTCCCCGCAGGCCATGTCGAGCAGCGCCTGACGGCGGGCGGGCACGCCCATCGAGCCGGTCAGCAGCACCACCCGGGTGCCGAGGTCGGAGCCGCCGAGCATGCCGCCCTCTGCGAGGTCCCCCATCATCTCGACGACCGAGCGGTGGTGCTGCTGGGCGAGCACCTCGGTGGGTGCCAGCAGCACCGCCTGGCCGCCCGCGTCCACCACGGCGAGCATGGCGCGCAGCGCGACCAGCGTCTTTCCCGAGCCGACCTCGCCCTGGAGCAGCCGGTGCATCGGGTGTTCGGTGGCGAGGTCCGCGGCGATCTCGGCGGACACCTTCCGCTGGCCCTCGGTGAGGGTGAACGGCAGCCGGGCGTCGAAGGCGTCCAGCAGCCCGCCCTCGCGGGCCCGGCGCGGCTTGGCGGGCAGCGCGGAGTCGGCGGCCCGGCGCTGGGCGAGGGCGACCTGGAGCACGAAGGCCTCGTCCCAGCGCAGCCGGTTCTGGGCGCGCTCGCGGTCGGCGTGGCTGCGCGGGCGGTGGATCAGCTCCAGCGCCTCGGGCAGCGGGATCAGGTCGTGCCGCTCGCGCAGTTCGGCGGGCAGTGCTTCGCCGACGTCGCCGAGGTGCTTGGTGAGCGCCGTCTCGACGCAGATCGACAGCTTCCAGCTGGGCATCTGCGCGCTGGCTCCGTACACCGGGATGAGCCGGCCGGCGAACTGCCTGGCCGCGTCGGAGCCCGCGTCCTCGTCGAGCAGCTGGTAGTCGGGCGAGACCAGCTGGCGGCTGCGGTTGAACACGCCGACCTTGCCCGCGAACAGGCCCTGGGCGCCCGCCTTGAGCTCCTTCTGCCGCCAGCCCTGGTTGAAGAAGACCAGCGAGAGCCGGCTGCGGCCGTCGGTGACGACCACGTCCAGCCGGTCGCCCTTGCGGCCGCGGAACGGGATCAGGGTGACCTTCTCGATCCGGGCCAGCACGGTGACGTGCTCGTCGATCTCCAGTTCGTCCAGGCTGGTGAGCTGGCCGCGCTCGACGTAGCGGCGCGGATAGTGGTGCAGCAGGTCCCCGACCGTGCGCAGCTTGAGGCTGTCGGCGAGCACCTTCGCGGTGCGGTCGCCGACGAGCTTGGTCAGTGGTTCATCGAGAGCGCCCATCAGGCCCCTGTCTACACCAAGGCACCGACGAACCGGGTGCTACTCCACCCCGATGAGCAGCGGCGCCGGTTCCTGCCCGCCGTGGAAGACCACCGCGTCCACCTCGGGCCGCCGGTGCCGGACGTGGGCGACCAGCCGTTCGGCGAGCGCCTCGTCGGTGCCCTCGCCGAGGACCAGCGTGACGAGTTCGCCGCCGGCCCCGAGCATCCGGTCCAGCACGCTCTCGCCGACCTCGGCCAGCCCGGTGCCGATCACCGCGACGTCGCCGTCGATCAGCCCGAGCACGTCCCCGGCCTGGCAGACCCCGGCCATCGTCCAGGACTCCCCCTCGGCGACGGCGAGTTCGGCGTACCTGGTGGCCCCGGCGGCGGAGGTCATGGCGACCACGTCCTCGTCGAAGCGGCGGCCGCCCTCGTGCACCGCGAGCGCCGCCAGCCCCTGCACCGGGGAGCGGGTGGGCAGTACGGCGATCCGTATCCCCTCCTCGCGCAGCTGGTCGGCGGCGGCGCCGGCGGCGGCGCGCAGTTCGGGGTCGTTGAGCAGCAGGACGACCTCGCGGGCGGTGGAGCGGCGCACCGCGGCGGCGAGTTCGGCGCTGGCCGGCGGGCGGTCCGGGTCGGCGTGCAGGACGACGGCGCCGGCCTGCTCGCAGAGCTCGGCCAGTCCCCCGCCGGACACCACCGAGAGCACCGCGCGGGCCCGGTCCTCGCGCTCGCCGGGCTCGGCGGCGGTGCCGGCCCGGGCGGCGGCCTCGGCGAAGTGGGTGATCCGGATCTGGTGCGGGCGCCCGGCCTCGACCCCGGCCTCCACGGCGGCGCCCGCGTCGTCCACGTGGACGTGCACGTTCCACAGGCCGTCGCCGCCGCCGATCACCAGCGAGTCGCCGAGCGTGCCGAGCCGCCTGCGCAGCGCGGGCAGCGCCCCGTCGGGGGCGTCCAGCAGGTAGATGACCTCGAAGGCGGGGTGGCCGGGGCCGGGCGGCCTGCGGCGCGTCTCACAGCTCTCCGCGGCCCGGACGTCCCCGCGCAGCGCGACCGGCCCCATCGGCTGCTGTCCGGCGACGGCGTCGGCGAGCGCGCCGAGCACGGCCACCAGGCCGCGCCCGCCGGCGTCCACCACCCCGTTCTCGGCCAGGACGGCGAGCTGCTCGGGGGTGTGCCGCAGCGCGTCCCTGGCGGCCCGGTAGGCGGTGTCGGCGACCTGGGCGAGCCCGCCCCCGGCCCGGACGGCCTCCCGGGCGGCGACCCGGGCGACGGTCAGCAGGGTGCCCTCGACGGGCTCCGCGACGGCCTGGTAGGCGGAGTCGGCGGCCCGTTGCAGGGCGGCCCGGAGCTGGTCGGCGCCGCCGCCCTCGGCCAGGGTCTCGGCGGTGCCGCGCAGCCACTGGGCGAGGATCACCCCGGAGTTGCCGCGGGCGCCGACCAGCGCGCCGCGGGCCATCGCCCGGACCGTGTCGGCCAGGCCGGGGGCCGGGCCGGCGCCGGGGTCGGCGAACCGGCTCTCCACCTCGGCGGCGGCGGACTCGACGGTCAGGTAGAGGTTGGTGCCGGTGTCGCCGTCCGGGACGGGATAGACGTTGAGCGCGTCGATCTCCTCGCGGGCCTGGCCGAGCGCGCGCAGCGCGAGCTGGCACCAGGTGCGCACGGCCGGGGCGTCGAGCGTGTGCAGCACCAGGTCTCCTCCGGAACGGGACGCCGTGCCGGCCCGAGGGACGGCGCGTGCCGGGGGGCAGCGCTCGTCCGGGCCGGCGGCGAGGGGTGATACCGGCAGGTTATCGGGGGCCGGGGAGGGTCGTCCGGTCCGGCGACCGGAGCGATCAGCCGGCCGGTCATGGTAGTTTCGTGGGACGGAAGCAAGCGTTGTATGCTCTTCCGGTTGCCTGGAACCGTCCAGGCTCACCCCCTTGTCCGACCCGGTTCACGCGAGTGTTCTGGTGGGTGAGCGGGGTTTTCGAAAGTATCTGATCTGAAGTCTTGGAGTGACTCCTGTGGCTGCCAACTGCGACGTCTGCGGCAAGGGGCCGGGCTTCGGCAACAGCATCTCCCACTCTCACCGCCGTACCCCCCGTCGTTGGAACCCCAACATTCAGACGGTGCGCGCTGTGATTGGGCGGACGCCGAAGCGGCTCAACGTCTGCACCTCGTGCATCAAGGCCGGTAAGGTCTCGCGCTGACGCGCAGACCGGCATGCCGGTCCTCCAGTGAGCCGGTTCATCCTCGGATGGGCCGGCTTCACTGTTTCCGTGACCGGCCACGCCGATTTCCGGCCGTGACGGTGGTGGGCGGGCTCCTCCGAGGACCCCCCCCACCACTGTTCTCCGAGCCGTTCGGCGCCGACGCTCAGCGCCAGCGCCAGGCGTGGTCGACCGGCCCGATGCCGGCGCCCAGGGCGAAGCCCCCGGCGATCGCGCCGGTGATGTACTCCTTGGCCGAGGCCACCGCCCGCGGCAGCGGCTCGCCCTTGGCCAGACCGGCCGCGATCGCGCTGGCCAGGGTGCAGCCGGTGCCGTGGGTGTGCCGGTTGTCGTAGCGCGGCGCCCGGAACCAGTGCACCTCGCCCGGCCCGCCGTACAGCAGGTCGGCCGCCTCGCCCGCCAGGTGGCCGCCCTTGACCAGCGCCCAGCGCGGCCCGAGGTCGACCAGCGCCTTGGCGGCGTCCATCATCTGCGACTCGTCCTCGACGGCCAGTCCGGTGAGCTGGGTCACCTCGTGCAGGTTGGGGGTGGCCAGGGTGGCGACCGGAAGCAGCTTCTCGCGGACGGTGGCGACCGCCTCGGCGACCAGCAGGGCGTCCCCGTGCTTGGAGACCCCGACCGGGTCGACCACCACCGGGGCGTCCACCCCGGCCAGCAGCCCGGCGACGGTCTCGACCAGTTCGACCGAGGCGAGCATGCCGGTCTTCACGGCCTGCACCCCGATGTCGTCCACCACACTGCGGAACTGCGCCCGGACGGCTTCGGCGGGCAGTTCCCAGTAGCCCTGGACGCCGAGCGAGTTCTGCGCGGTGACGGCGGTGATCACGCTCATGCCGTGGACGCCGAGGGCGAGCATCGCCTTGAGGTCGGCCTGGATGCCGGCGCCGCCGCCGGAGTCGGAGCCGGCCACGGTGAGCACGCGGGGAGGCGCCTCGCGAGGGGGTGCCACGCGGGGGGGTGCAGTCGAAACCATGGGCCCCAACCTACCCGCGCGGTGTCAGAGCACCGCCTCGGACTCCGCCCAGCGGTCCTCGGGCACCGTCTTCAGCCGGGTCACCGCGTCGCCGATCGGCAGCATGTCGATGCCGGTCCTGCGCAGCGCGGTGAAGTGCCCGAACGCCCCCTGGTGGACGGCCTCCACCGCGTGCCAGCCGAACCGGGTGGCGAGCACCCGGTCCCTGGCGGTCGGGGTGCCGCCGCGCTGGACGTGGCCGAGGATGACCGGGCGGGCCTCCTTGCCGAGCAGGTTCTCCAGCTCGTGGGCGAGCCGGTTGCCGATCCCGCCGAAGGTCCGGTGGCCGTACTGGTCGACCTCGCCGTGGTCGAAGCGCATGGTGCCGGGCAGCGGGGAGGCGCCCTCCGCGACCGCGATGATGGCGAACTTCTTGCCGCGCGCGAAGCGGTCCTCGATTATCCGGGCCACGGCCTCGATGTCGAAGGGCTTCTCCGGGATCAGGATGCCGTGCGCACCGCCCGCCATGCCCGCGGTGAGGGTGATCCAGCCGGTGTGCCGGCCCATCAACTCGACGACCATGACGCGCTGGTGGGACTCGGCGGTGGTCTTCAGCCGGTCGATCGCCTCGGTCGCGACGTGCACCGCGGTGTCGAAGCCGAAGGTCACGTCGGTGGCGTCGATGTCGTTGTCGATGGTCTTCGGCACCCCGACCACCGGCAGCCCGGCCTCGCTGAACAGCTTGGCGGCGGTCAGCGTCCCCTCGCCGCCGATCGCGATCAGCGCGTCGATGCCGATCTCCCTGGCCAGCGACTTGGCGTTCTCCACCGCCCAGGCGATCCGGTCCCGCCGCACCCGGGCCGAGCCCAGGATGGTGCCGCCGAGGGTGAGCAGGCCGGTGACGTCGTCGTGCGAGACGTTCCGGGTGCGGCCCTCGATCAGCCCGAGGAAGCCGTCCAGGATGCCGACGATCTCGTCACCGTGGACGTCGGTTCCCCGGTGCACCACCGAGCGGATCACCGCGTTGAGGCCGGGGCAGTCGCCGCCGCTGGTCAGGACACCGATGCGCATGTCTGGTGTGCTCCCGCTCGCCGTGGTTCGGACCACCCGCGCCGGACCGGCGGGCTGGGCTGCCGCAAGCCTACGCACAACGCACCCGCGATGCCCGCCCCCGCGCACCGGAGCGTCACGCGCCGCCCCCCGCACGGGGATCGGCGCGGACGGCGCCCTACTCGGCGAAGTGGTCCCAGCCGCCGACCCGGTCCCAGGGGGCGCCGTCGACCGTCACCCGGCCGCCGCGGCTGCCCCTCGGGCGGCCGGTCACCTCGCCCACCACCCGCCAGCGGGCCGGGAGTTGGACCCCGCGCGGGAACGTGGCCACGATCGCGTGGTCCTCGCCGCCGGAGAGCACCCAGACCAGCGGGTCCACCCCGACCGCCTGGCCGATGTCGGCCATCTGCGCCGGGACGTCGAAGTCGGCGGCCTTCAGGTCGATGTCCACCTCGCTGGCCCGGGCCACGTGGCCGAGGTCGGCGACCAGCCCGTCGCTCACGTCGATCATCGAGGTCGCGCCCAACTCGGCCCCCGCCGGGCCCGCGTGGTACGGCGGTTCGGGCCGGCGGTGCGCCTCGACGAAGGCGCGCGGGGAGCGGAAGCCGCGCTGGAGCACGGTCAGCCCGGCGGCCGACCAGCCGAGCCAGCCGGTCACCGCGACCACGTCGCCGACCTGGGCACCGGCGCGTGTCACCGGCGCGCGCCCCTGAAGGTTTCCGAGCGCCGTGATGGCCAGCGTGACGGTGTCGCCGCGCACCACGTCGCCGCCGACCACCGTCGCCCCGGCCACCTGGCACTCGTCGCGCAGCCCGTCCATCAGCTCGGTGGCCCAGGTGGTCGGCAGGTCGGCGGGGGCGACCAGGCCGAGCAGGATGGCGGTCGGCACCGCCCCCATCGCGGCCACGTCGGCGAGGTTCTGGGCGGCGGCCTTGCGGCCCACGTCGTAGGCGGTGGACCAGTCCCGGCGGAAGTGCCGGTTCTCGATCAGGACGTCCGTGGTCGCCACCACCCGGCCGTCCGGAGCCCGCACCACCGCGGCGTCGTCGCCCGGGCCGAGGTCGACCGCATCGGTGAGCGGCACCCTGGCGGTCAGCTCCCTGATGAGGCCGAACTCTCCGAGCTCGCCCACGGTCCCCTGCATCTGCCGTCCTCTCGCCTTTCCTTCCGGATGGCGCTGCCATCCGATTCGGTCCCCGTCGCGCTCCCCCGCGCGCAGCGTACGCCCTTCCGGGGCCTCGGGGTCTCCCCTCCCCGGCCCGCCGCAGGGTAGCGTGGTGATCAGACTGCCGGTGAGCCCACTCCACCCTTCCCGCCCGACCTGGCGCTCACGGCGGCTATCCCCCTAACCGGCCGCCGGGAGGTCCCCGTGGTACAGGCATACATCCTGATCCAGACCGAGGTTGGGAAGGCCACCTCCGTGGCCGAGACCATCTCCGAGATCCCCGGCGTGCTCACCGCCGAGGACGTCACCGGTCCCTACGACGTGATCGTCAAGGCCGAGGCGGAAACGGTCGACGAGCTGGGCCGCATGGTGGTGGCCCGGGTCCAGAAGGTCGAGGGCATCACCCGCACCCTCACCTGTCCCGTGGTGCACCTGTAAGCCCCGGATACCATCGGCGGGTGGCCAGAGAACTGCGCGTCCCCGAGGCGCTGACCGCCCTGCCGGCCCCGGTTCGCTGGCTGGCCCTGCCGGTCGCCCTCACCTGCGCGGTCGTGGTGCTGGTCGGCGGCCGGGGCCCGGCCGAACCGGGGGTCGAGGTCCCGCAGCCGGGCGGCAGGGCGGCCGAGTACTGCCGTTCGCTCGCCGCCGCGCTGCCCGCCGAACTGCTCGGTCACGCCCGCAAGGACCCGTCCCCCGCCTCCCCGTACGTGGCCGCCTGGGGCTCCTCGCCCCGGACGGTGCTGCGCTGCGGCATCGACCGGCCGGAGGAGCTGGACGGCGACCACGCCGCGGACTGGTCCCCGAGCGTCGACGACGTCACCTGGTGGTCGCAGAAGCTCGCCGACGGCGGCTACCGCTTCGTGTCGACCATGCGCGCCGCCTACGTCGAGGTGACCGTCCCGGCCGGCGCCGCGCAGAACCCCTTCGACCCGGCGGCCGCCCTGAGCGGCGTGGTCAGGGCGCACGTCCCCGGCTGAGCCGGGCGGCGGAACACACCGGACGGAAGAGCGCGCCGGACGGAACGGAACCGAGGGCGGGCCGGGAGGAACCTCCCGGCCCGCCCTCGCACGCTCGGGGGCCGACCGCTCCGGGACCTAGCGCAGTCCGGTCGAACGCCGCAGCGCCGCCCCGAGCAGCCGGTCGATCAGCTCCGGGTACGAGACCCCGCTGGCCTCCCACATCTTCGGGAAGGCCGAGATCGGGGTGAAGCCGGGCATGGTGTTGACCTCGTTGATCATCCAGGTGCCGTCCTCCAGCAGGAAGAAGTCCACCCGGGCCAGGCCCTCGCAGCCGAGCGCCTCGAAGGCCGCCACCGCCTGGCGGCGGATCTCGGCGAGCTCCCCGGCGGTGAGGTCGGCCGGGATCCGCACGTCCGAGGAGTCGATGTACTTGGCCTCGAAGTCGTAGAAGTCGAAGCCCTCGCCGACCAGGATCTCGCCGGCCACGCTGGCCCGCGGACCGTCCTCGAACTCCAGCACGCCGCACTCGATCTCGCGGCCGGTCACGCCCGCCTCGATGATCAGCTTGGGGTCGTGCCGGCGGGCCTCCTCGATCGCGGCGTCGAGGTCGGCCAGGTCCTTCACCTTGGTGATGCCGATGCTGGAGCCGGCCCGGCAGGGCTTCACGAACAGTGGCAGGCCCAGCTCGGCGGCCCGCTCGCGCACCGCCGCGCGGCCCGCCTCGGACTCCCACTCGCGCGGCCGCACGACGGTGTAGCGGCCGACGTCCAGCCCGTGCGAGGCCAGGAGCCGCTTGGCGAACTCCTTGTCCATCCCGGCCGCGCTGGCCAGCACGCCGTTGCCGACGTACGGGACGCCGGAGAGCTCCAGCAGACCCTGGATCGTGCCGTCCTCGCCCCACGGGCCGTGCAGCAGCGGGAACACCACGTCGACCTCGCCGAGGGCCTTGGGCGCGCTGCCCTGCTCGCTCAGCAGCACCTCGCGGCTGCCCGGCGAGATCGGCAGCGCGACCTGGCCGTCGACGCCCTCGGCGACGTGCGCCACGTCCGGCAGCTTCCCGTCGGTGATGGCCATCCGGGCCGGCTCGTCACTGGTCAGCGCCCAGCGGCCCTCGTGGGTGATGCCGATCGGCAGCACGTCGTACTTGTCGCGGTCGATCGCCCTGAGCACGCTGCCCGCGGTGGAGACCGAGATCGCGTGCTCGGAGCTGCGCCCGCCGAAGACCAGCGCGACGCGCGGCTTCCGGTCGGGCCGGTTCGGGGAGGACTGTTCGATGCTCATATCGGGTTTGAGACTACCGTGCGAGGTGTTTCCGGTAGGTCAGCGGCGCCGACCGAAGCCCCGTGCGCCGCCGGACTCCCGGCGTGCCGCGGGACTCAGCGCCGCTCCGCCTTCGCCGAACGCGACATCAGCCCCCGCAGCACCTCCTGGGTCGGCCGCCCGTTGTGCACCACGTCCACCACGGCCTCGACGATCGGCATGTCGACCCCGTTGCGCCGGGCCAGGTCCAGCACCGACTCGCAGGACTTGACGCCCTCGGCGGTCTGCCGGGTGGCCGCGATGGTCTCCGCGAGCGACATGCCCCGGCCCAGGTTCATGCCGAAGGTGTTGTTGCGCGACAGCGGGGAGGAGCAGGTGGCCACCAGGTCGCCCATCCCGGCGAGTCCCGCGAACGTGTGCGGGTCGGCGCCCAGCACCTCGCCGAGCCTGGTGGTCTCGGCCAGCCCACGGGTGATCAGGGTCGCCTTGGTGTTGTCGCCGAGCCCCATGCCGGCCGCCATGCCGACCGCCAGGCCGATCACGTTCTTGACCGCGCCGCCGAGTTCGCAGCCCACCACGTCGGTGTTGGTGTACGGCCGGAAGTACGGCGTGTGGCAGGCCGCCTGGAGCCGCTTGGCGACCGCCTCGTCGGTGCAGGCGACCACGCTGGCCGCGGGCTGCCGGTTGGCGATCTCCTTGGCCAGGTTCGGGCCGCTGACCACCGCGACGCGCTCGGCGCCGACGCCGGTGACCTCGTCGATCACCTCGCTCATCCGCTTGGCGGTGCCGAGTTCGATGCCCTTCATCAGGCTCACCAGCACGGTCTGCGGCTCGATCAGCGGCGTCCACGCGGCCAGGTTGTCGCGCAGCGTCTGCGAGGGCACCACCAGCACCGCGAAGTCGGCGCCGGCCAGCGCCTCGGCGGCGTCGGTGGTGGCCCGCACGGTGTCGGGCAGCCGGACGCCCGGCAGGTAGTCCGGGTTCTCGTGGGTGGAGTTGACGGCGTCCACCAGCTCCTGGCGGCGGGCCCAGAGCACGACCTCGCAGCCCGCGTCGGCGAGCACAAGCGCGAACGCGGTGCCCCAGGAGCCGGTTCCCATCACGGCGCAACGAGTCACTTTCCGGCCTCCCCCGCGTCGGTGCCCCGCTCGCCCTTGGCGCGCCGGCGCTCGGCCAGGGCGGCCGCGGCCCGTTCCCTGGCCGCCCTGCGCATGTCGTAGCGCTCGGCCGGCGGCTCCTCGCCCCGCACCTCGGCCAGCACCTCGGTGATCGCCGTCATGATGTCCTCGGTCGCGTCGGCGAGCACCTGGGCGGTGAGCTCCTGGCCCTGGTACCTGCTCAGGTCCACCGGGGGCCCGGCCGTGACGGTGACCCGGTGCCGCGGGAACAGGTTGAACCTGCCCTTCCCGACGCCGGCCCGGCCGTACGGCGGGATGATCTCGTGGGCGCCCCAGTGGGCGACCGGGATGACCGGCGCGCCGGTCATCAGCGCGACCCTGGCGACCCCGCTCTTGCCGGTCATCGGCCACAGGTCCGGATCCCGGGTGAGCGTTCCCTCCGGGTAGAACTGCACGCACTGACCGCCGTTGACCGCGTCGATCGCGGCCCGGAACGCCTGCGCGGCGTCGGTGGACTCGCGGAACACCGGAATCTGGCCGGTCTTGCGCAGCATGAATCCGATGAAGGGGATCGAGAACAGCGAGGACTTGCCGAGAATGCGCGGCGGCCGCCCGCTGTTGTACTGCCAGTGCGCGTAGATCACCGGGTCGATGATCGAGTTGTGGTTCACCGCGGCGATGAAGCCGCCGTTCCTCGGAATGTGCTCCCAGCCCCGCCAGTCGGGCTTCACCAGGGCGGTCGTCACCGGTTTCACCAGCACGGCCGCGAAGCGGTACCAGATGCCGTAGTCGGCGTTGCCGAACTTGGCGTACGAGCGGCGGGCCACCCCAGCTCCTTCTCATCCGATGCGGCACACGGTGCCGCGGTCATGGCGTCCCGGTGCCGCGCACCGTTTCCTCCGGTGCCCGGGCCATGGGTGCGGAACAGTGTCGCCCGCCCGATCACCGGCTGTCGAGCAACCGCGCCAACCCGCCCGGCAGGCGTGATCAAACGCACGTCCGCACAGCTCGGACGGCCTGGCGAGGGCTCCTGGACCGGCGCCACAATGACGCCGATGACCCAGGACACCGTACGCCCCAGCAGGCCCGTCCCGCCCGCCGCACCCACCGCCGGCTGGTCGCTGGTGCTGCCGCTCAAGCCGCTCGCCCTGGCGAAGAGCAGACTGGCCCCGTACGCCGGTCCGCACCGGGCGGACCTGGCACTGTCCTTCGCGCTGGACACCGTCTCCGCCGCACTGGACACCCCGGGCGTCGACCGGGTCCTGGTGGTCACCCCCGACACCGCGGCCGGCGCCCGGCTGGCCGCGCTCGGCGCGCTGGTGGTCGCCGACGAGCCCGGCGGCGGCCTCAACCGGGCGCTGGCGCACGGCGCCTCGACCGCCCTGGCACTGGCCCCGCTCGCCCCGCTGGCGGCGCTCTCCGCCGACCTGCCCGCGCTGCGCCCGGCCGAACTGGCCCGGGTGCTGGGCGCGGTGCCGCCGGACGGCCGGGCCTTCCTGCCGGACTCCCCCGGGCTCGGCACCACGCTGCTCGCCTGCGCCCCGGGCCACGCGCTCTCCCCCGCCTTCGGGGACGGCTCACGGGCCCGGCACGCGGCCGGCGGGGCGCTCGAACTGCGCCTCGCGGACGTGGAGTCGGTGCGCCGGGACGTGGACACCGGGACGGACCTCGGCGAGGCCGCGGTGCTCGGCCTCGGCCCGCACACCAGCGCGCTGTTCGCCCGTCTGAGCCTGTCCTGAGCCCTGGCCCGAACCCGTCCCGGCAGCTGCCCGGCCCGGGTCCTGACCTGGTCCGGGGCCCCGGCCGGCCCGCTCGCTATGCTGCTCGCATGCAGGCCACCGCGTTCACCTTCGACCCCGCCACCCGGGCCGGCTCCGTGCTGCTCGACGACGGGACCCCGGTGCCGTTCGACGCGGCCGCCTTCGACGCCGGCGGCCTGCGGCTGCTGCGGCCGGGACAACGGGTGCGGATCCGCACCGAGGGCGCCGGCGAGGCCCGCCGGGTGGTCTTCGTGACGCTCCAGACCTTCCCCGACCCCGCCGGGGGCTGACGGCAGGGCCCGGCGCCACCGGGCCCCTGACCGAGCGCGGACCGGCCCCGCCACACCCCTGGCAGCTCCGGGCCGCCGCATGCCGTCGATTCCTGACTAAGCGCCCGGAAATCGAAAGAGCCGCGGCGACCGGTCTCCGTGAATTCACGGAAGGGGGTGCCGCGGCTCCTGGCCGAAAGCCGTCCGGGGACGGCCGCGCGGGACTTACTTGGCAGAGGTCTTGCGCGCGGTGGTCTTGCGGGTGGCGGTCTTCTTCGCCGGCGCCGTCTTCTTGGCCGTGGCGGTCGCCTTCTTGGCGGTCGCCGTGGTCTTCTTGGCGGCAGCCGTGGTGGTGGCCTTCTTCGCCGCGGCCGTCTTCTTGGTCGCGGCCGCCGCCGTGGTCTTCTTGGCGGCGGTGGTCTTCGCGGCCGTGGTCTTGGCGGCGGTGGTCTTCGCCGCCGTGGTCTTGGCGGCCGTGGTCTTCGCGGCGCTCTTCTTGGCGGTCGCCGTGGTCTTCTTGGCGGCAGCCGTGGTCGCGGCCTTCTTGGCGGCGGCCGTGGTCGCCGTCTTCTTGGCGGCGGCCTTCTTGGTGGCCGGGGCGGCGGCAGCGGCAGCGGCGGCGCGCTTGGTGGCGGCACGCTTGGCAGCCGGGGTGGCGGCCACGCCACTCTTGCCCGGGGTGAGGGAGCCCTTGGGGGCCTTCTTCACCGAGGGGCCTTCCTTCGGCAGCTTCTTGCTGCCGCTGACCAGGTCCTTGAAGCCCTGGCCAGGACGGAAGCGGGGCACCGAGGTCTTCTTGACCTTGACCCGCTCGCCGGTCTGCGGGTTGCGGGCGAAGCGCGCGGAGCGCTCCACCTTCTCGAAGGTGCCGAACCCGGTGACCGAAACCCGGTCACCCGCCACAACGGCACGGACCATGGTGTCGAGCACTGCGTCGACGGCCTCTGCGGCAGCCTTGCGACCGCCCAGCTGCTCGGCCACCGCTTCGACAAGCTGAGCCTTGTTCACGTCTTCCCCTTCGGAAACGGGCGCCGGATGATTCCATCCGTTCTTTTCGCACGTTAGGTATGTATCTGCGGACTTTCAATTACCAAACGCGCGAATCACCCTAGTGTCGCAATGGATTTGCGCGTCGGCGACCTCAGCCGAGCGGCGGGGGCCCCTCGTCCAGGTCATGTACAAAGCGACTCAACCGCCTTGCCGCCTCCGGAAGATCGCGCTTGGCGGCCTCGGTGACGATGAGGAGTTGACGGGTGAGAGCGGTCTTTGCATCGGCAGACACGTTCAGCGCATGCACGCGGGCGTGAGCTTGCTTCAACCGCTCGGCCACGAGCGCGTAGAGCGCTGCGACTTCCTGGTCGTCCGGCCCCTCAGCTGGTGCGGAGGCGACGTCCGGCCGGTCGTCAATTCGGCGTTCGGATGGCCGGCCCCCGGAGTCCTCCGCTGCGGGTTCGCCGCCCGCGTACGGAGGTTCATGGTGCCGGTGCATGTACTGATTGTGCCATCTACCCGCAGTTGTACTTGCGCGGGGCCCTCTTCCGCAAAGCCAAATGGGCAATCCGGGGCGGGCCGCGACGCTAACTCGTGCTCCGGAACGACGGATGGCCCGGCCCCCCCGAGGGGGGCACGGGCCATCCGGCGGATCGTCAGAATGCTTGTTCTGAGGGGAACTCAGACGACCGGCAGAGTACGGGGCTTGAACGCCGGGCGGGTCGTCTCGAAGGCCGCGATGTCGGCCTCGTTCTGCAGCGTGATGCTGATGTCGTCCAGCCCGTTGAGCAGCCGCCACCGGACGTTGTCGTCCAGTTCGAAGGCCGCCGTGACGCCTTCGGCCCGCACTTCGCGCGCCTCCAGGTCGACCGTGATCTCGGCCGAAGGGTCACTCTCGGTGATCGCCCAGAGCTGTTCCACGGTCTCCTGCGGGAGGACGACCGTCAGCAGGCCGTTCTTCAGGGAGTTGCCGCGGAAGATGTCGGCGAAGCGGGACGAGATCACCGCGTGGAAGCCGTGGTTCTGGAGCGCCCAGACGGCGTGCTCGCGGGAGGAGCCGGTGCCGAACTCGGGGCCGGCCACCAGGACCGTGGCGCCCTGCCGCTCGGGCCGGTTGAGGATGAACGACTCGTCCTTGCGCCAGGCCTCGAACAGCCCGTCCTCGAAACCGGATCGGGTGACCTTCTTGAGCCAGTGGGCGGGGATGATCTGGTCGGTGTCCACGTTGCTGCGGCGCAGCGGGACGGCCCGGCCGGTGTGGGTGGTGAACTTCTCCATGGCTCAGGCCTCCACGGCAGCGACGTCGGCGGTCAGGTCGGAGGGGGACGCGAGGCGGCCCAGCACGGCGGTCGCGGCGGCGACCTGCGGGGAGACCAGGTGGGTGCGGCCGCCCTTGCCCTGCCGTCCCTCGAAGTTGCGGTTCGAGGTGGAGGCGCAGCGCTCCCCCGGGGCGAGCTGGTCGGGGTTCATGCCCAGGCACATCGAGCAGCCCGCGTGGCGCCACTCGGCACCGGCGGCGGTGAACACCTTGTCCAGGCCCTCCTCGACGGCCTGGAGGGCGACCCGGACGGACCCGGGCACCACCAGCATCCGCACCCCGTCGGCGATCCGGCGGCCCTCCACGACGGCCGCGGCGGCCCGCAGGTCCTCGATCCGGCCGTTGGTGCAGGAGCCGACGAAGACGGCGCCCACCTCCACCTCGCGCAGCGGGGTGCCGGCCTCCAGGCCCATGTACGCCAGGGCGTTCTCGGCGGCCAGGCGCTCCTGCGGGTCGGCGAAGGAGGCCGGGTCCGGCACGTTGGAGCCCAGCGGGGCGCCCTGGCCCGGGTTGGTGCCCCAGGTGACGAACGGGGTCAGCTCGCTCGCGTCGATGAGGATCTCGTGGTCGAAGACCGCGTCCTCGTCGGTGACCAGGGTCTCCCAGTACGCGACGGCGGCGTCCCAGTCCTCGCCCTGCGGGGCGTGCGGCCGGCCCTTCAGGTACGCGAAGGTGGTCTCGTCCGGGGCGATCATGCCGGCCCGGGCGCCCGCCTCGATCGACATGTTGCAGACGGTCATCCGGGCCTCCATGGAGAGGCTCCGGATCGCCGAACCGCGGTACTCCAGGACGTAGCCCTGGCCGCCGCCGGTGCCGATCTTCGTGATGACGGCCAGGATCAGGTCCTTGGCGGTGACGCCCTCGGGCAGCTCGCCCTCGACGGTGATCGCCATGGTCCTGAACGGCGCCAGCGGCAGGGTCTGGGTGGCCAGCACGTGCTCGACCTGGCTGGTGCCGATGCCGAACGCCAGTGCGCCGAAGGCGCCGTGGGTGGAGGTGTGGGAGTCGCCGCAGACCACGGTCGTGCCGGGCTGGGTGAGGCCGAGCTGCGGGCCGACGACGTGCACGACGCCCTGCTCGATGTCGCCGAGCGAGTGGATCCGGACGCCGAACTCGGCGGCGTTCCTCCGCAGGGTCTCCAGCTGCACCCTGGAGACCGGGTCGGCGATCGGCTTGTCGATGTCCAGGGTCGGGGTGTTGTGGTCCTCGGTGGCGATCGTCAGATCCGTGCGGCGGACCTTGCGACCGGCCAGCCGCAGCCCGTCGAAGGCCTGCGGGCTGGTGACCTCGTGGAGCAGGTGCAGGTCGATGAACAGGAGGTCGGGCTCGCCCTCCGCGCGCCGCACGACGTGGTCGTCCCAGACCTTCTCTGCGAGTGTCCGTCCCATCGGATTCCCTCCAGCCGGCCGCGTTGCCGGCCTTCTCGTGTTCTTCGAGGTCAAAGCGTGTGCGCCGCCCTGAGACTCCCGGGCCGCTTCCGTCCAGAGTGGCGCTTTTCGCCGGAGATTGAACTGGCGTCTCGCAGAGTGAGACCGCAGTCTTAGCGCATGGACAGCGCTCGGGCCGCGCCGGGGTGGCGCGCGGGTGACTGTCGAGCGCCGCCCCGGGGGGCCTCGGGACGGCGCCTCGCCCCCACCCGTCCCGGGCCGCCGGGAGCCCCCGCGGAAAGCCCGAAGGGCCCCGCTCGGAACGGAGCGGGGCCCTTCGGGATATTTCCGGGGAAAGCAAAAAGACCCCGGAACCGGGGTCTTTCCAATTTCTGGCTGGGGTACCAGGACTCGAACCTAGACTAAATGAACCAGAATCACTCGTGCTGCCAATTACACCATACCCCAACACAAAGCAAGGGCCGATGGGCGAGCCCACCGGCTTCCTGCCCTGAAGTACCCCCGACCGGATTCGAACCGGCGCTACTGCCGTGAGAGGGCAGCGTGCTAGGCCGCTACACAACGGGGGCTTCCTGGCGATCCCTTGCGGGATCAGTACCCCCGACCGGATTCGAACCGGCGCTACTGCCGTGAGAGGGCAGCGTGCTAGGCCGCTACACAACGGGGGCTTTCCAGGTGATCCCTTGCGGGATCAGTACCCCCGACCGGATTCGAACCGGCGCTACTGCCGTGAGAGGGCAGCGTGCTAGGCCGCTACACAACGGGGGCTTGATCTTCTTTTGTGCTGTACTGACGTACTGCGCTGGGGTACCAGGACTCGAACCTAGACTAAATGAACCAGAATCACTCGTGCTGCCAATTACACCATACCCCACCAGAGTTGAACCCCTGCGGGCCCTTCTCAGGCGTTGCGCCTCTCGGTCGGTCCCTTCCGAGGGGCTTTCGCTTCCTCGTCCGTTCCCTCCCGGGCGGCGCAGAAAGAACATTACCCGACGTCGGCCCCGGCTCCAAAATCGATAACCCCGGGCAGCGAACGGGAGGCCTGCGGATGACCTCCGGGTACGCCGCGGGCCCGGCACGAAGCCGGGCCCGCGGCCTGCTCAGCGGCCCGCTCAGGCGGCCCGCTCAGGCGGCCGGCAGGGCGTCCAGGGCGCCGCGCAGCCGGCGCAGCGTCTCGGGGCGTCCCAGCAGCTCCATGGACTCGAACAGCGGCGGGGAGACCCGGCGGCCGGTGACGGCCACCCGCAGCGGCGTGAAGGCGAACTTGGGCTTGATGCCCAGCCCGTTCACCAGCGCCTCGCGCAGCGCGGCCTGGATCGGCTCGGGGGTGAAGTCCGCGAGCTCCTCCAGCGCCTTGATGCTGGTCTCCAGCACCGGGCGGGCGTCCGCGGTCAGCACCTTGGCCGCGTCGTCCGGGTCGAGGGCGAACTTCTCCGGCGCCACGAACAGGAAGCCGGCCATGTTCACGATCTCGCTCAGCACGACCATCCGCTCCTGGGTGAGCGGCGCCACCTTGGCGAGCAGGTCCAGCTGCTCGGCGGTCGGCTCGGCCGGCAGCAGGTCGGCGCCCTGGAGGAAGGGCACCAGGCGGCGGACGAAGTCCTCGGGAGCCAGCCGGCGGACGTGCTCGGCGTTGATCGCCTCGCACTTCTTCAGGTCGAAGCGGGCCGGGTTGGCGTTCACCCTGGCGACGTCGAAGGCGGCGACCATCTCGTCCATGTCGAACAGGTCGCGGTCCTCGGACAGCGACCAGCCCAGCAGGGACAGGTAGTTGAGCAGGCCCTCGCGGATGAAGCCGCGCTCGCGGTACAGGTTGAGCGAGGACTGCGGGTCCCGCTTGGAGAGCTTCTTGTTGCCCTCGCCCATCACGTACGGCAGGTGGCCGAAGCGCGGGGTGGTGCCGTTGCCGACGCCGATCTCGGCGAGCGCGACGTACAGCGCGATCTGCCGCGGGGTGGAGGACAGCAGGTCCTCGCCGCGCAGCACGTGGGTGATGCCCATCAGGGCGTCGTCCACCGGGTTGACCAGGGTGTACAGCGGGGCGCCGTTGGCCCGGACGATGCCGTAGTCCGGCACGTTCTCCGGCTCGAAGGTGAGCGTGCCGCGCACCAGGTCGTCGAAGGAGATCGTCCGGTCCGGCATCCGGAAGCGCAGGATGGGCTCGCGCTTCTCCAGCTTGTAGACGGCGACCTGCTCGTCGGTCAGGTCGCGGCAGTGGCCGTCGTAGCCGGAGGCCTTGCCGGCCGCGCGGGCGGCCTCGCGGCGGGCGTCCAGCTCCTCGGTGGAGCAGTAGCAGTGGTAGGCGTGGCCGGCCTCGTGCAGGCGGCGGGCGACGTCCGCGTAGATGTCCATCCGCTGCGACTGGCGGTACGGCGCGTCCGGGCCGCCGACCTCGGGGCCCTCGTCCCAGTCCAGGCCGAGCCAGCGCATGGCGTCGAGCAGCTGGTCGTACGACTCCTCGGAGTCGCGGGCGGAGTCGGTGTCCTCGATCCGGAAGACCAGCGTGCCGCCGTTGTGGCGGGCGTAGGCCCAGTTGAAGAGGGCCGTGCGGACCATCCCCACGTGGGGGTTGCCGGTCGGGGACGGACAGAAGCGAACCCGGACGGCCGGGTCAGTGTTAGCCACGCTTGATCACCTTGTTGGTGAGAGTGCCGATGCCTTCGATGGAGACGGCGACCTCGTCGCCGACGTTGAGGGGGCCCACCCCTGCGGGCGTGCCGGTGAGGATGACGTCGCCGGGCAGCAGCGTCATGGCCTCGGAGATGTGGACGATCAGCTCGGCGACCGAGCGGATCATCAGGGAGGTGCGGCCGTTCTGGCGGGGCTCGCCGTTGACCGTGCAGGTGATCGCGAGGTCGCTCGGGTCGAGGTCGGTCTCGATCCACGGGCCCAGCGGGCAGGCCGTGTCGAAGCCCTTGGCCCGGGCCCACTGGCCCTCGCGCTGTTGGATGTCCCGCGCGGTGACGTCGTTGGCGCAGGTGTAGCCGAGGATCACCTCGGGCACCCGGTCCAGCGGCACCTCGCGGCACATCCGGCCGATCACCACGGCGAGTTCGGCCTCGTGGTGGACGTCCGACGAGAACGGCGGGTAGGCGATGTTCTCGGTCGGGCCGATCACCGAGGTGGACGGCTTGAAGAAGGTGAGCGGGACGTCGGGGACGTCGTTGCCGAGCTCGGTCGCGTGCGCCGCGTAGTTGCGGCCGACCGCCACGATCTTGTTCGGGAGCATCGGGCTGAGCAGCCGGACGTCCTGGAAGCGGTAACTCTCGCCGGTGGGCTGGGGCTGGCCGAACGGGTGACCGGCCAGCTCGTGGACGACCAGCGAGTCGGGCCGGGAAGGGTCGCCCTCCACCACGCCGAAGGAGACGCTACCGGCGGCAGGGCTCCCCTCCCGGACGGAAAACCTGGCAATGCGCACGGCTGGGCTACCCCTCGCTTCGTCGGCCGCCCGGGGCGCGCCCGGGCGCTGGTGGGCGCCCCGCCCGCAGTGGGCGGGGCCCCGTCAATCGGCCTCCAGGCTATCGCGTGGGGCCCTGGCCGACCGCTTTGCCCCTGTTCAGCGCGGTCCGGGCGACAACGCGCGGTTCGGGGCGGCAACGGCCGGGGGGCGGGGGAGGGGATTTTTGTTTGAAAGGGGCCACCGGCCAGAGGCTGCCTCTCAACCCCCGCCCCCAAAAAACCAAGTGAACCCCCCCCCGCCGCCGCGCGAGGT
>NZ_JBVJRP010000024.1:94310-100040 GCF_055607525.1 Kitasatospora sp. NPDC036993
TCGGCTGTCCTGATCTACCACCCCCTGTGCCCTCCCGCCCCCGGTACGGCGTTGCCCGGTCAGTCCCGCACGACGACGACCGGGGCGACCATCAGCTGGATGCGGCGCGGGTTGGCGGTGACGCCCGGCAGCTCGGTGCCGTAGGTCACGACGTCCTCGGGCTTGCGGGCGCCCGGGATCTTGCTGAAGTCCTCGACCGAGGCCAGCGTCGTCCGGCGCGGGTTCGCCGTGGGGCGGCAGGACAGCGTGGACTTGGTGGCGTTCTTCGCCTGGGACATCGAGAGCACCTCGTGGTCGCGGCCGGCCGGATCACGACGGATCGGCACCGGCCTGAGTTGATTCCGATTGATTCGGAGGGGTTCTGGGCAGGCTGGTCTGGGCCGTGCTCCGGAGAGAGCCAGGTTACGAGATCTCATTCCATAGAGGCCGTGACCAAAGCTACACATTGGACTGTGATTTTGCTCACAAAATGATGAGCAAAACGCAGATATCCGACATATCGTCGCAGCGGGATATTCCGACATTTCACCGATAAGGTGCATTCGGGAAGGTCCCCGACTCTTCCCGACCACGACTCTTCTTGGCATGTATCCGGCGAGTGTCCGAAAAAGGCGGTATTCCGGACCCGTTACCGCACAGTCCGTGAGACTGTGCAAGCGGTCGGTAGCGCCGGAGGCCTGGTTCCTGCGGCCCTTGTTGGGATTCCCCGGCTGTGCTGGAATGCGACGGACCGTGGGTAGGGAGTGGTCCACCCCGGTGCCCGCTCTCCCGGACCGGCCGGGGTGCGGATGGAAACTCGACACCGTCCAGGCCGTGGCGACGCGGCGGGACGCCCGGTCCAGAGGTTGCGACGCCAGTGCAGGGACGTTTCAAAAGGGGTAGCGGCGCCGCGGGTAACCCGGAGTCGCGTGAGCCTGTGGCAGCCCCTCAACAGGCGGCGGCCCCCGACGGCCCGGCCGAGCCGGTGACACCCGAGCCCCCCGGCCGCCCGGAGGAGGACGGTCAGGAGCGGAAGTCCGCCCGGGACAAGCTCCGCACCTCGCTGACCCGGCGACGCGCCACCGGTCTGAACCGGCTCGCGATGCGCAACTGGCGCATCCGCACCCGTCTGATCGCGCTGCTCGCCCTCCCCGTGATGGTCTCGCTGGTCCTCGGTGGCCTGCGCATCCAGAGCTCGATGGAGAACTCGCAGCAACTCGCCCAGATGGCCAACCTGTCCGACCTGGCCAAGAAGGCGACCAACCTCGCGGACGCGCTCCAGACCGAGCGCGACATCAGCGCCGGCCCGATCACCAAGGAACCGACCGCCCCGCTGGACGACGACATCGTCGCGGCCCGCAAGTCCACCGACGATCTGAGCCGCACCTTCACCGCGTCCTCCGACAAGTTCGAGAACCTCGAACTGTCCGGTGGAAAGGCGCTGTTGCTCCAGATCCGCAAGGACCTGAACTCGATCGCGGACACCCGCAGCCTGCCGTACCAGAACAACCAGAACATCCAGTCGACGATCACCGCGTACGACGTGATCATCCGCGACCTGCTGTCCATCACCCAGGACATCGCGCTCGCGTCGAACAACAAGGACCTGGTCGTCTCCACCCGCGCGCTCCAGCAGTTCTCGCTGGCGAAGAACGCGACCTCGCAGCAGCGGGCCCTGATCAGCGCCGCGCTCGCGAACCCGAAGAGCCCCGACCTCAGCGCCAGCGACGAGTCCTTCGGTATCCGTCTGCGCAGCTCGTACGACAACGCGATCGCGAGCTTCAACAACATCTACACCGCGCACGACCTGGACAACCTGCGCAGCCAGCTGAGCTACAACTCGGTGGTCGCCGACGCCGACCGCTACGCCTCCACGATCCTCACCCAGAGCGGCATCCGCCAGACCGAGGCGGTCAGCTACAAGGACTGGTACGAGAAGGCCAGCGCCAAGATCACGGCCGAGCGCCGGATCGAGTCCAAGCTCATCGAGAACCTGGACGGCAAGGCCCAGGACCTCCAGGCCCAGGCCGACGCCGACGCCCTGATCATCGGTGTCGCGGTCGCCCTGGTGCTGCTCGTCGCCCTCGGTGGCGCCGGTCTGATCGCCCGCTCGATGGTGCGCTCGCTGACCCGCCTCCAGGCCGCGGCCGAGGACGTCGCCGAGCGCCGCCTGCCCGAACTGGTCAAGACCCTCTCCGAGGCCGACCCGCACGACGTCGACACCACGGTCGAACCGGTCGCCGTCGACTCCACCGACGAGATCGGCCACGTGGCCCACGCGTTCGACATGGTGCACAGCGAGGCCGTCCGCCTCGCCGCCGAGCAGGCCCTCCTGCGCGGCAACATCAACGCGATGTTCACCAACCTCTCGCGCCGCAGCCAGGGCCTCATCCAGCGCCAGCTGTCGCTCATCTCCGAGCTGGAGAGCCGCGAGGCGGACCCGGACCAGCTGGCCAACCTCTTCAAGCTGGACCACCTCGCGACCCGCATGCGCCGCAACGGCGAAAACCTCCTGGTCCTCGCCGGTGAGGACCCGGGCCGCCGCTGGACCAGGCCCGTTCCGCTGGTCGACGTCCTGCGCGCCGCCGCCTCCGAGGTGGAGCAGTACGAGCGCATCGAACTCGCCGCCGTGCCGTCGGCCGAGGTCGCCGGCCGCGTCGTCAACGACCTCGTCCACCTGCTCGCCGAGCTGCTGGAGAACGCCACCTCGTTCTCCAGCCCGCAGACCCGCGTCCGGGTCACCGGCCACGCGCTGCCGGACGGCCGGGTGCTGGTCGAGATCCACGACACCGGCATCGGCCTGAGCCCCGACGACCTCTCCGAGATCAACGAGCGCCTCGCCAACCCGCCGACGGTGGACGTCTCGGTCTCCCGCCGCATGGGCCTCTTCGTGGTCGGCCGCCTGTCGCTGCGCCACGGCATCCGGATCCAGCTCCGTCCCAGTGACTCCGGCGGCACCACCGCGCTGGTCATGCTCCCGGTGGACGTCACCAACTCCGGTGACCGCCGCGGCACCGGCCGCCCCGGCTCCGCCCAGGCCAAGCAGCAGCGCGGGGTCGCCCCGACGCCGCGCCAGCAGCGCCAGATGCCGCCCGCCCGCCCGGGCGGTCAGGCCGCGCTCGGCCAGGGCCCGGCCGGCGGTGCCCCGCAGGGCGGCCGCCCGCAGCTCGGCCAGGGCGGCCCGGCCGCTCCGGCCGGTCCCGGTCCGCAGGCCGGTCCGGGTCCGCAGGCCGGCCCCGGTGCCCCCGGCGGCCGCGCCGGCGGCGGTCTGCCGACCCGCAAGGTCGGCCAGTCGCTGCGCGAGAACCCCGTCCTGCCGGGTGGGGGTCAGCCCGGTCAGGGGCGGCCCGCCCAGCCGCAGCAGAACCCCAAGTCGCCGCAGGCCCCGCAGCAGGCCCAGCAGGGCGGTCTGCCGCAGCGCGCCCCGGGCCGCCAGGGCCCGCCGCAGAGCGGCCCGAACGGCCTGCCCCGCCGCGGCCGTCAGCAGCCGCCCGGCCAGCCGCAGTCCGGCCAGCCCCAGCCCGGCCAACCGCAGTCGGGCCGGCCGCAGCCCGGTCAGCCCCAGGCGGACCGGCCGCAGCCCGGCCAGGAGCGGCCGCGCCCCGGTGGCGAGTTCGACGGCGGTCCCGGTCCCAGGACCGGCGAGCAGCCGCAGCACGGCCGCCCCGGCGGTCCCGGTGCGCCGCAGCAGGGCGCCCGTCCCGGCAACCGTCCGCAGGAGGGACTGCCGCAGCGCCGCCCGGCCCCGCAGGGCCCCGGCGCCCCCGGCCGGCCCGCCGCCCAGGGCCCGCGCGGTCCGCAGCGCCCCGGCCAGGAAGCGCCGCAGCGCGACCGTCAGCCGCAGCTGCCGCCGCAGGCCCCGCAGCCCCAGCCGTCGGCCGAGCCGGCGCCGGTGGAGAGCACCCAGCAGTTCGCCCGCCCGCGCTTCGAGGCCAGCCAGATCGACCCGCGCGACCCGCTGGGCCTCGGCCTGGTCGAGCCGGTGCTGCCGAACGTGCCGAACCCGCCGCGTCCGGAGCCGGTGCGTCAGGAGCGGGCCCCGCAGCAGCCGCTGCCGCTGCCGCACCAGGAGCCGATGGCGCTGCCGACCGGCTCCTCCCAGCCCGCCGACCGGCAGCCCGCCGACGAGCAGCCCTGGCACCCGCAGGACGACGGCGGACAGCAGGCACGGCCGCGGCAGTACCAGCCGCGCCGCCCCGGCACCTCCGCGCCGGAGTTCCGGCCGTCCGCCGAGGAACAGCAGGCTCCGGAGGGCCGGCCGCAGCAGCCGCAGGCCCAGCCCCAGCAGGCCCCCCAGCAGCCGCAGCCCGGGCAGCAGCCGGGCACCGGTGACGCGCCGTGGCGTCCGTCCGCGAACGACGAGCGCTGGCGCCGCGCCGAGCAGGTCCGCGAGCCCTCGACCAGCGGCGTCACCATGTCGGGCCTGCCCCGGCGGACCCCGCAGGCCAACCTGGTCTCCGGCACCGCCGAGGCCTCGCCGCTGACCGGCCCGCAGGTCTCCCGGGCCCCCGAGGAGGTCCGCGGCCGTCTCACCAACCTGCGCCGCGGCATCCAGCAGGGCCGTCGCGCCGGGGCCGAGCAGGCCGCCAACCAGCCGGGCTTCCAGCATGGTGCCCAGCAGCCCGGATTCGATAGTTTCGGTGGCCGGAGCGACGGCAACGGCGCAGATCACCAGGAGCGTTGAGTTGAACCAGATGAGCCAGGCCGCACAGAACCTGAACTGGCTGATCACCAATTTCGTGGACAGCACCCCCGGGGTGTCCCACACCGTGGTGGTCTCCGCGGACGGCCTCCTGCTCTGCATGTCCGAGGGCTTCCCCCGGGACCGTGCCGACCAGCTCGCCGCCGTCGCCTCCGGCCTCACCTCGCTGACCAACGGTGCGAGCCGGATCTTCGAGGGCGGCGAGGTCAACCAGACCGTGGTCGAGATGGAGCGGGGCTTCCTGTTCCTGATGGCCGTCAGCGACGGTTCCTCGCTCGCCGTCCTGGCGGCGCCGGACTCCGACATCGGCCTCGTCGGCTACGAGATGGCCCTGCTCGTCGACCGCGCCGGCGCCGTCCTCACCCCCGCTCTCCGCGCCGAACTCCAGGGCAGTCTCCTGCACTGACCGGAGCCTCCGCGCGGATCCGCCCACCCGTCCCACCGCCCTCGCCGGGTCCGACCCGACCGGACCCGGCGCAACCCTCTCAGCTACCCTCAGGCAGCTGATCCCGCCTCAGCTGGCATCGCCCCAGCTGGAACCGGCTGCTCAAGGCTGCAGCACTAGGAGGACCCATGACCCCGCCCTCGACACCCGCCGGCTCGTACGGCAACGGGTACGGCAGCGGCTACGGCGGGCAGCAGTCCGACGGCTACGAGCAGCAGCCGCTGGTCCGCCCGTACGCGATGACCGGCGGCCGGACCCGACCCCGCTACCAGCTCGCCATCGAGGCGCTGATCTCCACCACCGGTTCGGCCGACCGGGCCACCGGGCTGCTGCCCGAGCACGCCCGGATCGTCAGCCTCTGCCGTGAGGTCAAGTCCATCGCGGAGATCTCCGCCCTGGCCGGCGTGCCGCTCGGTGTCGCCCGCATCCTGGTCGCCGACCTTGCCGAGGCCGGTCTCGTCGCCATCCACCAGCCCGCCGCCGCGGGCGAGTCGGGCGGAACGCCCGATGTCACGCTGCTCGAAAGGGTCCTCAGTGGACTTCGCAAGCTCTAACGCGGCCGCCCCCACCCGCGCCACCACCTCCGCGAAGATCGTCGTCGCGG
>NZ_JBVJRP010000025.1:0-81649 GCF_055607525.1 Kitasatospora sp. NPDC036993
TGCGGTCCGCAAGCCGGCCCTGGAGCTGCTGACCCTGGCCCGCCGCATCGGCGAGCCGTCCGCCGTCGTCCTCGGCGCCGGCGCGGCCGCGGCCGACATCGCGGCGAAGGCCGGCGAGTACGGCGCGGCGAAGGTGTACGTCGCCGACGGCGCCGAGTTCACCGACCTGCTGGTCGTCCCCAAGGTGGACGCCCTGGCCCAGATCGCCAAGGCCGGCGACATCGCCGCCGTGCTGGTGACGTCCTCCGGCGAGGGCAAGGAGATCGCCGCCCGCGTCGCGCTGCGGATCGGCTCCGGCATCATCACCGACGCCGTGGACCTGGAGGCCGGTGACGGCGGTCCGGTCGCCACCCAGTCGGTGTTCGCCGCGTCCTTCCAGGTGAAGTCCAAGGTCACCAAGGGCGCGCCGGTCATCACGGTCAAGCCGAACTCCGTCGCGCCGGAGGCCGCTCCGGCCGCCGGGGCCGTCGAGAACGTGGCCGTGGAGTTCACCGGCAACGCCGCGACGGTGACCTCGCGCACCCCGCGGGTCTCCTCCGGCCGCCCGGAGCTGACGGAGGCCGCCATCGTGGTCTCCGGTGGCCGTGGTGTCGGTGCGGCCGAGGGCTTCGGCGTGGTCGAGGAGCTCGCGGACGCGCTGGGCGCGGCCGTCGGTGCCTCGCGTGCCGCCGTGGACGCCGGCTGGTACCCGCACAGCAGCCAGGTCGGCCAGACCGGCAAGCAGGTCTCCCCGCAGCTCTACATCGCGGCGGGCATCTCCGGTGCCATCCAGCACCGGGCCGGCATGCAGACCTCGAAGACCATCGTGGCCGTCAACAAGGACCCCGAGGCCCCGATCTTCGAACTGGTCGACTACGGCGTGGTCGGCGACCTCTTCGAGGTGCTGCCGCAGCTCACCGCCGAGGTGAAGGCCCGCAAGGCCTGATCCCCGCAGAACGACGGCGGAGGGCGTGGCACCGAGTACCACTCGGTGCCACGCCCTCCGTCGTTCCCGGGTGTCCTCCGCCCTGCGTCGTTGCCGGGCGCCCTCCGCCCTCCGAGTCGCGTCCCGTCCTCCCCGGCGCGCGGTGGGCCGGGCGGCGGCCCGTAGAGTCGGCGCCGGCGCGTGACGCGGAGGCGGGCACGCGCGGCGAGCGCGCGGCGTACGGGCGCGGCGCGACGGCTGGAACGAGGCGAGGACGGTGGCATGGCACTGCTGACGGCACTTCAGGGCGGTTTCGGCGACGCGGCGGACGCGCTGCGGATCGACGGTCGGACGCTCTCCCGGGAGGAACTGGTGGGCGCGGCGACCGCCGTCGCCGACCGGGTGGCGGGCGCGCCGGCGCTCGCGGTGCTCGCCCGGCCCACCGTCGAGACCGTCATCGCCGTGGTCGGCGGTCTGCTGGCAGGCGTTCCCGTGGTCCCGCTGCCGCCCGACTCCGGCCCCAAGGAGCGCGAGCACATCCTGCGCGACTCGGGCGCGGCGCTGCTCGCGCACGCGGTCGGGGACGAGCCGTCGCAGGACACGTCGGTGGCGGGGCTGCCGGTCGATCCCGGGCAGCGCTCCGCCACCTCGTACGCCGAGCCGGCCGCCGCGTCGACCGGCTTCGTGCTCTACACCTCTGGCACCACCGGCGCGCCCAAGGGCGTGGTGATCCGGCGCGAGGCGATCGCCGCAGACCTGGAGGCCCTGGCCGCCGCCTGGCAGTGGACCGCCGAGGACACCCTCGTGCACGGCCTGCCGCTGTTCCATGTGCACGGGCTGCTGCTCGGCGTGCTCGGCGCCCTGCGCACCGGCAGCCGGCTGGTGCACACCGGGCGGCCCACTCCGGAGGGGTACGCGGCGGCGGGCGGCAGTCTGTACTTCGGCGTTCCCACCGTCTGGTCCCGGCTGGCGGCGGACCCGGAGGCGGCGGCCAGGCTCGCCCCGGCCAGGCTGCTGGTCTCCGGCAGCGCGCCGCTGCCCGTCCCGGTGTTCGAGAAGCTGGCGGCGCTCACCGGGCACGCCCCGATCGAGCGGTACGGGATGACCGAGTCGCTGATCACCGTCAGCACCCGGGCGGACGGCGAGCGGCGCCCGGGCAGCGTCGGGCTGCCGCTGGACGGGGTGCGCACCCGGCTGGTCGGCGAGGACGGCGCACTGGTGCCCGCCGACGGGGAGAGCGTCGGCGAACTCCAGGTCTTCGGCCCGACGCTGTTCAGCGGCTACCTCAACCGGCCGGACGCGGACGCCGAGGCGTGGACGGCGGACGGCTGGTTCCGCACCGGTGACGTCGCGGTGATCGGAGCCGACGGTTTCCACCGGATCGTCGGCCGGGCCTCGGTCGACCTGATCAAGAGCGGCGGCTACCGGATCGGCGCGGGCGAGGTGGAGGCCGCGCTGCGCGACCACCCGGCGGTCGCCGACGCGGCGGTGGTCGGCGTGCCGGACGAGGATCTCGGACAGGCGATCGTGGCGTACGTCATTCCGGACGGCGCCGTGACGGGGGACCAGCTGACGGCCTTCGTGGCGGAGCGGCTCTCGGTGCACAAGCGGCCGCGCCGGGTCGTCCTGGTGCCCGAACTGCCCAGGAACGCCTTGGGAAAGGTGCTGAAGAAGCAGCTCCTGGCGGAGGCCGGCGGCCGGTGATGAGGGGGCGTCGGACGGCGCCCCGGATGACGGGTGTTCACCCTGATGCGCCGTCGGTGCTCACCACCCGTGACCCTTCCATTGGCGCACTCCACTGCGCGCCGTGAGCGGACGCGTGCCTAACGTGACACGCAGGCAGAACCGAATACCCGGACGACACGCCGCGGCTCCCGGTCGCAGGACCGGAAGCCGCGGCGTGCCGGGCGGGGGCTCTGCCGACAAGCACGGCCAGTCCTGGCCGGTCACAGCAATTCGCAGCAATCCGCAGCAGTGAAGGAAGTCAGCACGATGACCACCGTCAACACCGGTGCGCCGGAGTCCGCCGGCGAACCGACCGGGCAGCAGGACGCTGCCATCGCTCGTACCCCCCGTCCGTCCCGCACCGCGCGGCTCCGTCGGGGGATAGGCATGGTGGCCGTGATCGCGACCGGTGCGGGCGTGATCGGCCTCGGCACCGGCGTCAGCCCCGCGGCCGCCGAGCCCGCCCCGGCGCACGCCGGATGGGACGGCTCGCGGTACTGGTTCAAGAACAGTCAGGGGCAGTGGCGCTGGACCTCGCACTACGACGTGTACACGGCCCGCGCCGGCGGTGGCACCTCGTCCGCCGCCAGGTCCACGACCAGATCCTCCGGCGGGATCGAGCAGGGCTGGGACGGCTCGCGCTACTGGTTCCGCAACAGTCAGGGGCAGTGGCGCTGGACCTCGCACCACGACGTCTACCTGGCGCACACCGGGGGCGGCTCCTCCTCGGACTCCGCGGGGCAGGGCCACTACTCCGACGACTCGGTCGCGGAAGACCGGGACGTCGAGACCGCCGTGCAGTTCGCGCTCTCCCAGCAGGGCGTGCCGTTCCGCCGGGCGGGCAACGGACCGGACGGCTACGACTGCTCCGGCCTGGTGCAGCAGTCCTTCCGGCGCGGCGGGATCTCCCTGCCGCGCGTCGCCAACGACCAGTTCGCGGCGACCACGCCGATCGGGGCGAGCCAGCTGCGCCGCGGTGACCTGCTGTTCTGGTCGCCGGACGGGACGGCCAGGGGCATCCAGCACGTGGCGATCTACCTGGGCGACAACAAGTACGTCGAGGCGGCGCGGCCCGGGACAAACGTCCGGATCTCGGGGATCAGCAGCGGCTACTACCCGTCGTTCATGGGGCGGCCGTAGCGAGGCCGTCGGTCCGCCCGTCGGGGGCGCCGGGTCCGCCCGGCGCCCCCGACGGGCGTTCTCCGCGCCGGGGCCGGTGGATTCCGACGCCCGGGCAGAGACGAAGGGGAGGGGGCCGGCGCGGGGGTCAGAGGTCCGAGGGGCGGGGGAGGGCGCCGCGGGCGCCGAGGGCGGTGACGGCGAAGGCCCCGGCGGCGACGGCGGTGGCGGCCGCCTCCCGCGGTCCGGCGCCGCGGGCGAGCGCGGCGGCGAGGGCGCCGCAGAAGACGTCGCCGGCGCCGGTGGTGTCGACCACCCGGACGGCGGGGGCGGGCAGCCGGGTCAGCGCTCCGTCCACCACGACCAGCGCGCCCTCGCCGCCGAGGGTGACCACGGCGCCCTCGGCGCGTCGGGCCAGGGCCCGGGCCGCCTCGGCGACGTCGGTGGCGCCGGTGAGCTGGCGGGCCTCGACGGCGTTCGCGACGACCAGCGGACGGCGTCCGGTGGGGCCGGCCTCCGGCAGGGCGCCGGCGGGCGCGGTGTTGTGCAGCCAGCGGGTGCCGCCCGAGGGGCCGAGGGCGGGCAGGGCGGCGGCGGTCGCGCGGATGCACTCCGCGGGGACCTCGTTGCTGGTCAGGAGCACGTCGACGGGGAGCAGACGGAGGCGGGCCAGCGCGGCGGTGACCTCCTCCGGGGCGAGGTGGGCATTGGCGCCGGGGACGACGACGATGCTGTTCTCACCGGACGGGTCGACCAGGACGACCGCATGACCGGTGGGCTCGTCCGGGTGGGTGAGCACGGAGCCCGTCTCGACCTGCGCGCCGTGCAGATCGGCACGTGCCGCCTCGCCCTCGGCATCGCCCCCGACCTTGGCGACCAGGTGCGCCGCCGCCCCCATCCGGGCCGCCGCCACCGCCTGGTTGGCACCCTTGCCGCCGAAGCCCCGGGTGGCGGCGGTGGCGAGGACGGTCTCGCCCGGGGAGGGGAGTGCGGGACAGCGGACGATCCGGTCGGTGTTGACCGAGCCGATGACGACGACGCGGCCGACGGGCAGCAGCTTCATCGTTCCTCTGTACGCGCCGTGGTGCGGGCCGCGCAAGCGGGCGGGCGGTGGCAGTCGAGTGCGGAGCGTGCACGAGGGCGTGCGGGAGCGCACGGGCAGGGGCGCGAGCAGCGCACGAGCGGGGCGTGCGCGGGAAGTCGACCCAGCTGACGTCCTGTGCCCACACAGTGGTGGCAGGGTGCAATTTTGATGTAGACCGGTCTGCATATTCCCGTGCGCGGGCGCCTGACCTGGGCACATGCCGCTGTCACGGGGCAGGCCGGGGCACAGGGGCGGGCGCGCCCCGGAGGCATGGGGAGCGGCGTGGCGCGGGTACCACCACGGGTGGCGCTGGTTCGGCTGACGGGGGCGCTGCCCGGTGCGAACGGCATCGGGGGAAGTCGAGGGCAGGGGACGTTGTGATCGTCTGGGTCAATGGCACATTCGGGGCGGGCAAGACGAGCGCCTGCCGCGAGCTGGTGGAACTGCTGCCCGGGAGCGTGCTCTTCGATCCCGAGCTGGTGGGCTTCGGCCTGCGTCGGATGCTCCCGGCCGACCGGCTGGCGACGGTGTCCGACTTCCAGGACCTGGCGGCCTGGCGCCGGCTCGTCGCGGAGACGGCGGCGGCGCTGCTGGGCGAGGTCGGGGGCCCGCTGGTGGTCCCGATGACCCTGCTCAGGGAGGACTACCGGGACGAGATCTTCGGGGACCTGGCCGCGCACGGGATCTCGGTGCACCACTTCGTGCTGGACCCTGAAGAAACGATCCTGCGTGACCGCATCGCCCACCGCGAGGAGTGTCCGGGTGATCCGGAGGCCAGCCAGCGGGTCCGGGAATGGTGCCTCGAACACCTGCCCCGCTACCGGGCCGCCCGGCGCTGGCTGGTCGGGGACGCCCGGATGATCGACACCGGCAGGCTCTCCCCCCAGGAGACCGCGCACCGGATCGCCGAGCTGCTCCGGGTCGGCGCCGCCCGCTGCCCGATCGTCCAGACCCCGGACCCGACCGGGGACACCGTGGCCTCCGCCGTCCTGCTCTTCGACGAGCAGGACCGGGTCCTGCTCGTCGACCCGGTCTACAAGCCCGACTGGGACTTCCCCGGTGGCGTGGTCGAACGCGGCGAGGCCCCCACCGATGCCGCCCTGCGCGAGACCGCCGAGGAGCTGGGCCTGCGCCTGGAACCGTCCGCACTGCGCCTGCTCGCCGTCGACTGGGAGCCGCGCACCGGCCCGCGCCGTGGCGGTCTGCGGCTGATGTACGACGGCGGCCTGCTCGACGCGGAGGGCCGGCAGGACCTGCTGCTCCAGCAGGAGGAACTGCGCAGCTGGCGCTTCGTCACCCTGGACGAGGCCGGCGAACTGCTGCCCCCGGGGCGCTACCGGCGGCTGGCGGCCGCGTTGGACGCGCGGCGCAGCGGCGAGCTGCGGTACCTGGAGGCGGGGCGCCGGGTGGCGGTCGGGCTGGCGAGCACGGCGGACGCGGCGTAGCGGCGGGCAGGGGACGCCTCGCGGTTCGCGGCGCGGTGCCGCGCTGGGACGGGGGCGCCTCCCGGTTCGCGGCGGGGCGGCGGCGGGCGCGAGGATGGGGGCATGCCGTTCACGCTGAGCCATCCCGCCGCCGTCCTGCCCCTGCTCCGTGCCGCCGGGGCGCGCGGGCCCTTGGTGGCGTCGGCTCTGGTCGCCGGGTCGATGGCGCCGGACGTGCCGTTCTTCGCCGAGTCCCTGCTGCCCGGGGTGTACGGCCACGGCGGGCTGACCCACCGGTGGTGGGCGGTGCCGACGCTGGACGTGGCGATCGCCGGTGCGCTGGTGGCGGGCTGGCACGGGCTGCTGCGCGGGCCGGTGGTGGCGCTGCTGCCCGAGCGGTGGGCCGGGGGTGCCGAGGCGCTGACGGCCCGGCGGGCCGGAGTCACCGGCGGCTCCGCGGGCTCCGGTGCGGCGTGGTTCGCGGCGTCGGCGGCGATCGGCGCGGCCACCCACGTCGGCTGGGACGCGTTCACCCACGGGGACCGGCTGGGCGTACGGCTGCTGCCCGTACTGGACCGGCCGGTGGCCGGCGTCCCGCTGTACGAGGCCCTGCAGTACGGCAGTTCGGCGCTCGCCCTGGCGGCGATGGGCGGCTGGGCGGCGCGTGCGGTGCGGGCCGTCGAGCCGGTGCGGCCGGCCGTGCGGCTCGCGCCCCGGGCCCGGTGGACGGCCGTCGCGGTGCTGGGCGCGGCGACGGCCGCCGGGGTGGCGCACCGGGTCGCCCCGCTGCGGCGGAACCTGGTGCCGGAGGTGTGCTTCGGGGCAGGGGCCGGGCTCGCGGTGGGTGCGGTCGGTTACGCGGCCGTGGTCGCGGCCGCCCGCCGGTTGCGCGGCGGGCGGCCGGCGGCCCCTCGGACGGCCGTTCCCGAGGTCGCGCCGGACCTCGGGGCGGACCGCCGGTCGGACTTCCGTCAGACGGAGCGCAGTTCGGCGTAGCGGCGGAGGAACAGCGCCTCGGTGAGGGCCATCCGCTCCAGCTCCTGCGGGTCGACGCTCTCGTTGACCGCGTGGATCTGGGTGGTCGGCTCCTCGACGCCGATCAGCACGATCTCGGCCTGCGGGTAGAGCGTGCGCAGCGTGTTGCAGAGCGGGATCGAGCCGCCCTCGCCGGAGGCGACCATCCCGGTGCCGAAGGCCTCCGCCATCGCCTCGCCCATCGCCTCGTACGCCGGGCCGCTGGTGTCGGCGAGGAACGGGGAGCCGGTGCCCTGGCGCTGGACGGTGAGCCGGGCGCCGAGTGGGACCCGCGCCTCCAGGTGGGCGACCAGCGCGTCCTGGGCGGCGCCCGCGTCCGTGCCCGGCGGGATGCGCAGGCTGATCAGGGCCTTGGCGGTGGCCTGGACGGACGACGTGGCGCCGATCACCGGCGGGGCGTCGATGCCGAGGACGGTGACGGACGGGCGGGCCCAGAGGCGGTCCGCGATGGTGCCGGTGCCGGTCAGGGCGACGCCGTCGAGCACCTTGGCGTCGGAGCGGAACTGCTCCTCCGGGTACTGCACGCCGGTCCAGGTCTGGTCGGCGGTCAGGCCGGCCACCGCGGCGTCGCCGTTCTCGTCGTGCAGCGAGGCCAGCGCCCGGACCAGGCACTGGAGCGCGTCCGGGGCGGCGCCGCCGAAGGCACCGGAGTGCAGGTTGCCGGCCAGCGTGGTGACCGTGGCCTCGACGACCGTCATGCCGCGCAGCGAGGCGGTCACGGTGGGCAGGCCGGCGGCGAAGTTGCCGGTGTCGCCGATGACGATGGCGTCGGCGGCGAGCAGCTCGGGGTGGGCCTCGGCGTAGCGCTCCAGGCCGCCGGTGCCCTGCTCCTCCGAGCCCTCGACGATGATCTTCAGACCGACCGGGTAGGCGTCGCCGTACACCTGACGCAGCGCCCGCAGGGCGGTCAGGTGCATCAGGATGTTGCCCTTGCAGTCGGCGGCGCCGCGCCCGTACCAGCGGCCGTCGCGCTCGGTCAGCTCGAACGCGGGGCTGAGCCAGTCGTCCTCGTTCAGCGGGGGTTGGACGTCGTAGTGGGAGTAGAGCAGGACGGTCGGGGCACCCTCGGGGCCGGGCAGTTCGCCGTAGACGGACTGGGTGCCGTCCGGGGTGTCCAGCAGCCGGATGCCGGTCAGGCCCTCGGCGGCGAAGGCATCGGCGACCCAGCGTGCGGCCTTCTCGCACTCCTCGACCGGGAACTGACGCGGGTCGGCGACCGACGGGAAGGCGACCAGTTCGGCGAGGTCGGTGCGGGCACGGTCCATCAGGGACCGGACGGCGTCGGCCAGGGGCTGTGACATCGGGGCTCCGGGGTGACGGTCCGCCCTCGGGTGGGCGGGCGGATCTGGTGGTTGGGGTACTGCCGATCATAGGCGGCGCGGAACACGGGGTTCCGTGGGTGTGGGGCTGGTGGGTACCGGAGGTGAGGGGGCCGGGTGCGGGGCGGTGCGTCCGAGGGGCACGGGGTCGTGCGTCCGTCGGGAGTCGGCGGACGCGTCCGCCGGGCGCGGGCCGGTGCGTCTGTCGGGTGCGGGCGGACGCATAGGATTGCTCAACGTGACTGACTCCGGAAGCTTCGATTCCCGCAGCCCGCTCGACCGCCCGATCGAGGACGGCCAGATCGAGGGTGGCCCGGTCGACGGCCCGGTCGACGACGCGGCCTCGCCGCCGGACGGCGTCTGGGACGTCGTGGTGGTCGGCGCCGGACCGGCGGGCTCCTCGGCCGCACACGCCGCCGCGGTCCAGGGCCGCCGGGTGCTGCTGCTCGACAAGGCCGAACACCCCCGGTACAAGACCTGCGGCGGTGGCATCATCGGCCCCTCCAGGGACAGCCTGCCGCCGGACTTCCGGCTGCCGTTGCAGGACCGGGTGCACGCCGTGACCTTCGCGTACGACGGGAAGTTCACCCGGACGCGGCGTTCCAAGCGGATGCTGTTCGGCCTGGTCAACCGCGACGAGTTCGACCTGCGCCTGGTGCAGGCGGCCAAGCAGGCCGGGGCGGTGCTGGTCACCGGAGTGACCGTCACCGGCGTCGAGCAGCGCGGCGGCGCGCACCGGACGGCCCTGGTGGCGGCGGCCGACGGGCGTACCTTCGAGGCCCGCGCGGTGGTCGGCGCGGACGGCAGCGCGAGCCGGATCGGCCGGCACGTCGGCGTCACCTTCGACCAGATCGACCTCGGGCTGGAGGCGGAGATCCCGGTGCCGCCGCAGGTCGCCGCGGACTGGTCGGGCCGGATCCACCTCGACTGGGGCCCGCTGCCCGGCAGTTACGGCTGGGTGTTCCCGAAGACCGAGACCAGCAGCCTGACCGTCGGCGTCATCTCGGCGCGCGGCGACGGCGAGCGGACCAAGCAGTACCTCGCCGACTACATCCGCCGGCTGGGCCTGTCCGGGTTCACCCCCAGGGTCGAGTCCGGACACCTGACCCGCTGCCGGACGGAGGACTCGCCGCTCTCCCGCGGCCGGGTCCTGGTCGCCGGCGACGCGGCCGGGCTGCTGGAGCCGTGGACCCGCGAGGGCATCTCGTACGCGCTGCGCTCGGGCCGGCTGGCCGGCGAGTGGGCGGTGCAGGTCGCCGAGGCGGGTGACGCGGCGGCGGTGCGGCGCGAGGCGCTGAACTACGCCTTCGCCGTCAAGGCCGGGCTCGGCGTGGAGATGCGCGCGGGCAAGCAGCTGCTGGGCGCCTTCGAGCGGCGGCCGTACCTGTTCCACGCGGCGGTCTGCCTGGTGCCGCCGGCCTGGCGGGCCTTCGCCCGGAACACCCAGGGGCACACCACCTTCTCCCAGGTGCTGCGGCAGCACCGCGCCGCGCGGCGGCTGACGGCGATGGCCTCGCGGTAGGGCGGCCGTCACGACGCGGGGCCGGCGCCCCTCCCCGGTGCGGGGAGGGACGCCGGCCCCCTTCTCGGTGCGACGCGGTTCGCGGAACCGTCGTGCGTCGGCTACTTGAGTCCGGTGTCCAGGGCGGACATCAGAGTGCCGGACGGGGTGTCGCCCGACATCTCCCAGATCATGCCGCCGAGGAGGTTCTTCGACTTGAGGTAGGCCGTCTTCTGCGCGATCGACCAGGCGTCGTCGAAGGTCCACCACTGGCCGCCGGCTCCCGTGTAGCCGTACGTCGCAATGGACTTGGTGTCGTGGTAGACCTTGAGGTTGGTGAGGCTGGTGATCAGGTTGTTGTACCCGCGGGTACCGGCCTCGTCGCTGAACTGGCCAGGTGCGGCGCCGTTCGCCGACTGCCAGGCGCCGTTCGCGCCGCCGTCCGCCACGGCCTGCCAGCCGCGCCCGTAGAACGGGAAGCCGATGGTCAGCTTGCGCGGGTTGACTCCGGCGTTCAGGTAGGTCTGGACGGCCGTGTCGATGCTGAAGTGGGTGGTGTAGGGGTCGTTCGGGTCCTGGAAGAGGTTGGAGGCGTGGCCGGTGCGGTTGGGCTCCCAGGAGTTGTCGCTGCCCGAGCCGTGGAAGTCGTAGCCCTGGACGTTGGCGATGTCCAGCGAGCTGAAGATCTTCGAGAGGTCCCAGCCGGCCGCGACCTTCGCCGGGTCCGCCGGGGTGAAGGCGGTGATCAGCTTGTGGGAACCGCCCAACGCGTCCAGCTGCTTGCGGAATTCGGCGAGCAGCAGGGTCAGGTTGTCCTTGTCGTTGACGCTCCAGTGGTTGCCCGGGTGGCCGTCGGCGGAGCCGGGCCACTCCCAGTCGAGGTCGATGCCGTCGAAGATGCCCGCCGCCACGCCGTCGCCACCGGCGCCGTTGTAGACCGGCAGGTTGCCCTTGATCCAGGTGTCGACACAGGACTTGACGAACTTCTGGCGGGACGCGTCGGTGGCGGCGGCGTCGGAGAAGTACTTGGAGTAGGTCCAGCCGCCGAGCGAGACGACCACCTTCAGGTTCGGGTACTTGGCCTTGAGCTTCTTCAACTGGTTGAGGTTGCCGCGGAGTTTGCCCCAGCCGTCGTCGGCCACGCCGTCGACCGACTGGTCGGCGCTCATCGGGCGGGCGTAGTCGGCGTCGGCGTCACCGGCACCGGTGCCCTGGTCCGGGTCCTCCGGGTTGCCGGTGGTGCCCTTGGTGACGCCCGCCAGGCAGGTCAGGTTGACCGGATCGATGTTCTCGAAGGCGTAGTTGATGACGTCGAGCTTGGCGGCGGCGCCCGAGGTGTCCAGGTTCTTGACGAAGTACTGGCGGCCGTAGATGCCCCACTGGACGAAGTAGCCGACCCGGGCGTACTTCCCGGCGCCGACCAGGTCCGAGGTGGTCACGGTGAGCGCCGCGGAGGCGGGCGAGGCGTTGTCGGCGGCGTCGCGGGCCTTCACGGTGAACGTGTAGGTGGTGGACGGCGAGAGGTTGCCGATGGTCGCGGCGAGCGTGCTGCCGGAGGCCGTGGCCACCAGGGTGCCGCCCTGGTAGATGTCGTACGCGGCGACCCGGACGTTGTCGGTGGCGGCGTTCCAGGCGAGCTTCACGTCCGTCGAACTGACCCCGGTGGAGCGGAGGTTGGACGGAGCGGTGGGCGGTGAGGTGTCGGTGGACGGGTCGAAGGTGGACGCGGTGACGGGCGCGCCGAGCGGACCGGTGTTGCCGCGGCTGTCCTTGGCCCGGACGGTCAGGGTGTACGAGGTGGCCGGGGTGAGGCCGGTGACCAGGACGGTGGTGGTCGGGCTGGAGGCGAGCACGGTGCTGCCGCTGAGCACGTCGTAGGAGGCGACCGGGAAGTCCCCGCCGGTGGCGGCCGGCCAGCTGAGCGCGAGCGTGTGCGCGGTGGACTCGGTGACCGTAGGGGTGCCCGGCGCGGACGGCGGGACGTCGGGGGTGCCGTCGCACTTGTCGCCGTTGATCCGGCAGTTGAGCGGGGTGGTGACCGGGCCGTTGCCGACGAACCAGAAGCTGTACGGCTCGGTGGTGCCGTGGGCGTTGACGGTGGAGTTGTAGAACGCCGCGGCGACGGTGACGTGCCGGCCGTTGACGGTGGCGGTGCCGTTGTAGGTGCTGCCCATGGTGACGCCGGCCGGGAGGTCGAACTCCAGGCTCCAGCCGCTCACCGCGGTCGGGTTGTCGTTGTGGACGATGTAGGTGCCCTGCCACCAGGAGCCGTTGTTGGCGGTGGTGAAGGTGGCGGTGAGCTTGCCGGCGGCGGCCGAGTTCGCGGGGGCGGCCAGCGCGGTCAGGACGGCGAGGGGCAGGAGCAGAACGGACAGCAGCGCGAGCAGTCTGCTGCGCAGACGCGGGCGCCAGGCCCGGGATCGAGCGGACATGGTTCTCCCTGTGGCTGTGGGGGTTGAACAGGGTGACGTAGAACCTTGGTTGATCCGTGTGCGATCGATGCCTGCGCCGTGGGGAGGCGAGGCATGGGAACTGTAGGAGGACTGGACCAATGCGTCAACAGGTCTGTACCACTTGGGAATTGGGCGGCCGGTGCGGGCGGGGAGTGGGTGGGCGAACGGATGACAGATGACGGCGAACAGATGACAGATTTCAACATCTGTCATCTGTCATCCGTCACCTGTTCGCTGTCGGTTCGGACGGACTGGAAGAAGTGGCCTCTCGTGCCGACGGACAGGTCGGCTCTGGCCGAGGGGCGGGTGGGCGTGCCAGAGTCGTCCGGGCGTCGTCCGGGCAGGCCCCGGACCGCGCCCCGCAGTCCGACCCACCCTCAGCCGGAAGGCAGGCCCCGCCGATGACCAGCGCAGCGCCCCTCGTCCGCGTCAGCACCGCCGACGCCGTCACCACGCTCACCCTCGACTCGCCGCACAACCGGAACGCGCTCTCCACCCGGCTGATGGCCGAGCTGCACGCCGGGCTGGCCTCCGCGGCGGCCGACCCGGAGGTCCGCGCGGTGGTGCTCGGCCACGCCGGCAAGGTGTTCTGTGCGGGCGCGGACCTCTCCGAGGCGACCGGCGCGGACCCGACGGTCGGGCCGCGCGGTCTGGTCGAACTCCAGCGGGCGATCGTGGACTGCGCCAAGCCGGTGATCGCGGTCATCGACGGGCACGTCCGGGCGGGCGGCCTCGGTCTGGTCGGCGCGGCGGACCTCGCCGTCGCCGGACCGGCCTCGACCTTCGCCTTCACCGAGGTGCGGCTCGGCCTCGCGCCCGCGGTCATCTCGCTGCCGCTGCGCCCGAAGCTGGACCCGCGCGCGGCCTCCCGCTACTACCTCACCGGCGAGGTCTTCGACGGCGCCGAGGCCGCCCGGATCGGCCTGATCACCAGTGCCACCGACTCCGCCGAGTCCACCGACGTGGTGCTGAAGGGCCTGCTGGACGCGCTGCGCCTGGGCTCCCCGCAGGGCCTCGCGGAGTCGAAGCGGCTGGCCAACGCCGATGTGGTGCGTTCCTTCGAGCGGGACGCGGACGAGCTGGTGGAGCTGTCGGCGCGGCTGTTCGGTTCGGCCGAGGCACAGGAGGGGATGCGGTCGTTCCTGGAGAAGCGGCCCGCGCGCTGGGTGCGCTGACGGCGGCGGATCCCCGGGTGCGGCGTCCGGACGCCACACCCGGGGCCATCGCCGTTCCCGGGTGGTCACGACCGTTCCCCGGGCACGGGGATCAGATCGCCGCCGCGTCGTTCCAGAAGCCGAGCAGCCCCTCGTCGCCGACCGCCTTGACCTCGCCGGCCTGTCCGGCGGGCAGCCGGTTCCACAGCAGCGGGTAGAGCTCGCGGGCGGGGCCGGTGAGCGTCAGGTCGGCCGGCTCGGGGCCCTCGCCGTCGATGACGACCACCGGCTCCCGGGTGACTGTCAGGTGCCAGGAGCCGGCCCCGTCGGTCGCCCGGATCCGGAAGGTGCGCGGCTGCTCGCTGCGCAGCCTGGAGCGACCGCTGGTCATGAAGCCGCTCAGCAGTTCGTCGATGCCGTCCAGGGCGAGCGAGGTGTCCACGACCGGTCCCGGCACCCCGGCGGCCGCGTCGGCGTCGTACCGGTGGACGGCGGTCTCGTGCGCCTGACGCCGGGCCCAGAACGCCAGCGGGCGGGGCGAGGGCAGGAAGCTCCAGCATGCGAGGTCGGCGGGCGCCGTGGTGAGCGTGTCCAGCAGGGCGGCGTGGCCCTCGCGGTACCAGTCGAGCAGGGCGCCGTCCGAGGGCATCGGCCCGACGGCAGCCTGGGCACCCGCCTCGTCCAGCGGCGCCGGCAGGCCCCGGGAGACGATGGTGGCGGCCCAGCGGTGGACGTAGCCGATGTGCCGCAGCAGGTCGGCCAGCTGCCACTCCGGGCAGGTCGGTACGGGGGCGGTCAGCTCGGTGCGGGCCGCGGCGTCGGCGAGCCGGGTGCCCTCGTGGCGCAGCGCGTCGATGTGCTCGGTGATCTCCATGGGTCGGAGTCTTCCACCGGGGTCGGCCACCGGTCGCGGATTTCGTACATTTCTTCGAGTGGCCCGGGTGTTCGGTGGCCGGGGTCTTCGGACGGTCACGGTCTTCGGGCGGTCGGGGTCTTCCGGGGCTCGGCCCTTGTGGGCGCGGCCTTCGACTGATCAGAGCATTCCGGGGCGCGGCCTTCGTCCGTGCCGAAGGGGCCGGCCGGTGCTAGCGGCCGGTGTGGCGACCGGGGCGGAAGCGGCCGGTGTGACGTCGGCCTCCCGGCCGACGGGCGGACGCTACGGGCCGGTAACGTGATCGCATGCCGATATCCCGATCCCTCGTCTCAGCCGTCCGGGCCGGTGGCCGCCGTGCCGCCGGACGCCTGGTTCACCGGGGCTGGCGCTGGGTGCAGCGGACCGGCGCGGTCACCAACCGCAACCCCGGCCCGTACCGGTTCGGCGAGTTGGGGGACGGTACGACCCTCGGCTTTCCGCTCGGGGCGGTGTTCAACGAACAGTGGATCACCATCGGGCCGTTCTCGATCATCGGTGAACGGGTCACCATCAGCGCCGGGTTCCTGCCCGGGCTCGACCTCGGGCCGGAGCCGATCGTGCGGATCGGCGGCGGCTGCGTGATCGGCCGGGACAGCCACATCGTCGGCCACCAGTCGATCGTCATCGGTGACGACGTGTGGACCGGGCCGGGCGTGTACATCAGCGACCAGGCACACGAGTACCGGGACACCGAGCTGCCGATCGGCAAGCAGTGGCCGCGCAACGAGCCGGTGGAGATCGGCGCGGGCAGTTGGATCGGCACCGGAGCGGTGATCCTGCCGGGGGCACGGATCGGCCGCAACGTGGTGGTCGCGGCGGGCGCCGTGGTGCGCGGCGAGGTGCCCGACCACAGCGTGGTCGCCGGGGCGCCGGCCAAGGTGGTCCGTCGCTGGACCGAGGAGGAGGGCTGGCAGCCGCCGCTGCGCCACGACGCTCCGCAGCCGGTGCCGGAGGGCGTGAGCGCGGAACAGCTGCGTGCACTGGTCGGCTGGGACCTGCGGCTGCCGGGGGAGCAGGGCTGACGTCGCCGGTCGGGCGCCCGCGTCGTGGTGCCGATGCCGCGCTTCGGATGAAGTCGTGAACTACTCCGCCAGGAATGCCTGTTCGGCGGCGCTCGCGGCGATGGCGGCGGTGATCAGCGGGACGTCGGCGGGGCGTGTCGGATCCAGGCCGGTCAGCGCGGCGATCCGGCGCAGCCGGTAGTCGACGGTGTTCGGGTGCAGGTGCAGGGCGCTCGCGGTGTGCCGACGGTTCAGGCCCCCGGCCAGGTGGGTGCGCAGCGTGGTGAGCAACTCCCCGGTGTCGGCCAGCGGTTCGAGCAGCGCGGCGAGCCGGGAGCGGGCCTGGCTGGGCCGGGTGAGCTGGTACTCCAGCAGGATGTCGTCCAGCCGGTGCAGCCCCGGTGGCCGGCCGAACGCCTGTGCCACCTCCAGGACTTCGCAGGCGAGGGCGGCCGCACCCGGCACCTCGGCGGGGGTGGCCGAGGCGGCCCCGGCCAGTACGGGTGCACCGGCCGCCCTGGCGGCCGCGGCGAGGGTGGCGCCGAGCAGCGACCAGGGCGCCTCCGCGGTGTCGACCTCGGCCGGTCCGGGTGACGGGCCGAACGGGATGAGCACCAGGCCGCCCGTGGGGGTGAGGGCGGCGAGCGCGGACTGCCGGGTGCGGTGGTCGAGTTCGGCCTCGAAGCGGCGGAGCTTGCGGTGGGCGGCGACGCCGGGGTCGACCCCGGGGGAGTGTTCGTCGGGGTGGCCGGCGACGGACAGGCAGAGCACCGCGTACCCGGCGGGCAGCCGGACCCCGGCACGGGAGGCGGCCGCCTGGGCGGAGGTGCCCGCGAGCAGCGCGCTGAGCAGGGACTGTCGGGCCGTGTCCCGGCGGCCGGCGGCCGGGCGCCGGCCGTCCAGGTAGCCGGCTCCGGCGGCGGTGGCGGCCTGGCGGAGCTGGTCGAGCAGCAGCCGGTTGAGGACGAGGAGGTCGGCGGCGTCGCCGTCCCGGGCGTGCCGGGTGGCGAACTCCCAGCAGACCTCCAGCCCGAGGTGGTGGGCGAGCAGGACGGCGTCCAGTGGCAGGCCCTCCTCGGCGCGCCGGGCGGCGGCCTCCCGGACGGCGGCGAACTCCTCCGCGGGGGCGGGCAGTCCGGTCCGCACGGTGTGGGCCAGGGCGCGGATGCGGCGCTCGGCGTCCCGGGTCAGCTCGCCGGTGAGCTGCTCGCGGGGCAGCCGGCGGTAGACCGGTACCCGTTCCAGCAGGGCGGCGACCACGGCCTCGGCCAACTCCCGTACGCCGCCGATCAGTCGCTGGTCGGCCGGGAGCCCGCCGATCACCGGGGCGCGCCAGTCCGGTGTCCGGTCGGAGGTGTTCGGGGGCGTGTGGCGGGGCGCGTTGTGACCGGTCACAGAGAACACCGTCCAGGTCTGGGGGACGCCCAAGGGCCGGGCCGGAAGGGTGACCGCATGATGGAGTCCTCGGGTTACCTGTTGGTAACAAACTTCCGCTGTGGAGGCAACAGTTGAGAACCCCACTTCTCCGCTTCTCCGCGACTTCCCGGCGCGGCGGGCTCGGTGGCGCGCTGGGTGTGCTGCTCCTGGCAGGGGCGCTGCTGGCCGGCGCGACGGCGGCGCCCGCGAGCGCTTCACCGCCCCCCTCGGTGGCACCCGCGGTCGCTGCCGAACTGCCGCCCGACGGTGACACGGTGGCCTCACCGCCCGGTGCCAACGACTGGAACTGCCGGCCGGGCGCCGCGCACCCCCGGCCGGTGGTCCTGGTGCACGGCACCTTCGCCAACCGCTACGAGAACTGGCTGACGCTCTCCCCGCTGCTGAAGGGCCTCGGGTACTGCGTCTTCGCCCTCGACTACGGGACCGTCCCCGGTGTCACCTCCAGCGGCAGCGGTCTGCTGCTGCCGATCGGCGGCCTCGGGCCGGTCCCGGAGTCGGCGGCCCAACTCGCCCGGTTCGTGGACCTGGTGCGGAACGCGACCGGTGCGGCCGAGGTCGACATCGTCGGGCACTCGCAGGGCGGCATGCTGCCGAACTACTACCTCAAGTTCCTCGGTGGCGCGTCCAAGGTCGGCCGGCTGGTCGGGCTGGCTCCGTCCAACCACGGCACCACGCTCGACGGGATCACCAACCTGGTGCCGTACTTCCCGGGAGTCGCGGACCTGATCTACACGGTCTGCCAGGCCTGCCGGGACCAGGCGGTGGGCTCCGGGTTCAACAAGGTGATGGCGTCCCGGCCGGACACCGTCCCCGGTGTGAGCTACACCGTGGTCTCGACGGTCTTCGACGAGGTCGTGACACCGTGGCGGACCCAGTTCCTGAGCGGTCCGGACGTCGACAACGAGGTGGTGCAGCAGCACTGCCCGGTCTCGCTGGTGGAGCACGTCGGGATCGCGTTCTCGCCGACGGCTCTGCACCTGGTGACCAATGCCCTGGATCCGGCGCACGCGACACCGGTGCTCTGCGGCTGACGCGGCGACGGCGCTCCTGCCTCCGGGCCGGGCCGGGGTGGTCCGGTCCGGGGCGGGAGTGCCGTGCGCGGGTGCGGGGGCGCAGGCGCGTCGGCCGTCAGCCTGCGGAGCGGAAGGTGACGACGGCGGTGGTGCCGTCCGGGCACAGCTCGTAGCCGCCCGGTCCGTCGAGCAACGCGGCGTCGTAGCGGGCGAGTCCGACGCCGTCGAGGCGGGCCGTGCCGAGGAGGCAGACCAGGAGGACGGTGCTGCCGTCCGGGACGTCGAGCGTGGTGGCCGGGGCGGTTGCGGTGGTCGCGACGACCAGGTCCACGGTGGCCTCGACCCGCCCGCGGCGCGTCATCACGTTGAAGTCCACCACGGGGCCGGCCGACAGGCGGCAGTCGGTGGTGGCGTCACCGGAGAAGGCGAACGGCCGGAACGGCACGTCGACCAGCTGCTCGTCACCGTCCACGGTGAGCGTCATGCCGGCGCCCTCGACCAGGGTGATCACCCGGTCGATCCCGGGGAACGGGGAGAACGGCCCGGCCGTGGCGACGTCCGCGAGGCTGACCCGCCAGTCGAAGGCGTCCAGCCCCGCGCCGGCCGGGAACCCTGCGACCTCCCTGGTCACCCCACCCCCGTTGAGCCACGCCGTTGCCGGGCGCTCGCCCGCCCGCAGTACCTGGAAACGTTCGCTGGTCGTCATGGCCTCGCATCCTGCCACCGGCCGGGCGGCTGTGTCCGGGTGGGGGCGGGGGCGGGGGTGTGGCGGGGGCGGGAGGCGAACGGATAACAGCGAACAGATGACAGATTTCAACAGTTGTCATCTGTTCGCCGTCGCCCGTCATTCGTCATCCGTCATCCGTCATCCGTCACTCGACGCCCAGCCGCCGCCCGACCGACAGCGGCAGGAGCGCCGCCAGCGTGGCCGCGACCGCGACCGTGGTGAGGGCGAGCGGCAGTCCGGCCGCGTCGGCCAGGAAGCCGATCACCACCGGGCCGATCAGCATCCCCCCGTAGCCGAGGGAGGAGGCGAACGCGACGCCCTGCGGTCCGCCCGCCGCGCCGGCTCGGGCGATGGAGAGCGGAAAGAGGTTGGCCAGGCCGAGGCCGACCAGTACGAACCCGCAGATCGCCACCGGCACCGCCGGGGCCAGCGCGGCGACCAGCATGCCGACGGCCGCCGTCAGCCCACCGAGCAGCATCAGCCGGGTCTGGCCGAGCCTGATGGACAGCCAGGTGCCGCTGACCCGCCCGGCGGCCATCGCGAACGCGTACGCGCCGTAGCCGGTGGCGGCCACCACGGAACTCGCGTGGACGTCGTCGGTGAGGTGGAGCGTGGTCCAGTCGGCGATCGCGCCCTCGCCGTACGCGGTGCACAGCGCGGTGAGGCCGAGCAGCACGACGAGCAGCCGGGTACGCGAACGGGCCGGGCCCGCGTCCGCCCCCGCCCTGCCGGACTGATTCGCCGTACGGTCCGTGCGGCCCGGCGCGGCCGGTGCGACCGGTGCCGCCGCCGGGCTGCGGAGCAGTACCGCGCCCGCGCCGACGGTGACGGCCATGCCCAGCACCCCGCTGAGCAAGAGCGCCCACGCGGTGCTCAGCGATCCGGCGAGCAGCCCGCAGACACCCGTGCCGAGCAGCCCGCCGAAGCTGTACCCGGCGTGGAAGCTGGGCATGACGGGCCGCCGAAGCTGTGCGACCAGTTCGACGGCGACGCTGTTCATCGCGACGTTGGCCCCGCCGTACCCCGCACCGAACAGCAGCAGCACGGCGCCGAGCGTGCTGACCGAGTGGGCGTGCGCGGGCAGCAGCACGGCGACGCTGAGCAGGGCGAGCGAGCCGACCGTCACCGGTCGTGAGCCGTACCGCAGGCAGAGTCGGCCGACCATCGGCATGGTGAGGACGGCGCCGATCGACAGGCAGAGCAGGGCGAGCCCGAGGGCGCTGTGTGAGGCGCTGACCTGACTGCGGATGTCCGGGATGCGGACGACCCAGGCGGCGAAGAGGAAGCCGTCGACGGCGAAGATCGCGGTGAGGGCGACACGCGCTGGGCCCCAGGGGCTGTCGGTCACCGCAGGTGTGCTGCGAGACTGGAGGGAGGGATGGTGTGGTCGGGTGTGGGAACCGATTTTGTTTCGAAGCGACACAAAGTCACAATAGGGGCGTGCAGCTCTCACCATCAAGCCCGAAGCCCGGAACCGGGAACGACTTCGACGCGCAGCGCGACGGCCACCGTCGCGCGGCTCCGGATCGAGGCCGGACGCTGCTCGGCCCGGCGCTCTCCCTGATCCACACCGGCCAGACGCCGACCCGCTCCGCGCTCACCCGCGCGCTGGACGTCACCCGGGCCACCGCCGGCGCGGTCACCGCCGAGCTGGAGGCGCTCGGCCTGATCACCGTCGACTCGCGCCCGGCCGGAGGCGGCCGCGGTCGCCCCTCGCACCGGCTCGCGATCGACCCGCACGGCCCGGTCGTGGTCGCCGGGCAGATCCACGCCGACGGGCTGAGCGTCACCCTGGCCGGCCTCGGCGGGCTGCTCGACCCACCCGTCCATCTGCCGCTGCCCGCCGCGACCGACCCGGTCCGGATGCTGCGCGCCGTTGCCGTGGCGGGTGCCGAACTCGCCCGCGCGACCGACCGCCGGTGCCTGGGCGCCGCGCTGGCGCTGCCCAACCCGGTCACCGAGCCGGACGGTGCCGCCCTCGCCGCGCTGCACTTCGCCTGGCCCAGCGGCACCCCGGTCGCCGACCTGTACGACGTCGAGGTCGGCCGCGCCGACCACGGCCCGAAGGCGCTGCGTCCGCTCCCCACCGCGATCGCCAACGACGCCAACCTGGCCGCGCTCGCCGAGTACCGGCACGGCGCCGGCCGGGGTGCTCGCCACCTGCTCTTCGTCACCTCAGGGCACCGGGGCGTCGGGGGCGCGCTGGTCATCGACGGCCACCTGCACACCGGCAGCGCCGGCCTCGCTCTGGAGGTCGGCCACCTCGCCGTGGACCCGCAGGGCCGGCCCTGCGGGTGCGGCAACCGCGGCTGCCTCAACTCCGAGACCGATCCCGACGCGCTGTTCGCCGCCGCCGGACTCACCCCCGAGCCGGGCCGACCGCTGCTCGACCAGGCGCGCGAGCTGTGCCGGGCGGCCGTGACGGACGACCGGGCGCGGGCGGCGGTGGAGCACGTCATCGACCGGCTCGGACTCGGGCTGGCCGGCGTCGCCAACATCCTCAACCCGGACCGGGTGGTCCTCAGCGGGCTGCACCTCGACCTGCTGGAGGCCGCGCCCGACCGGCTGCGGTCGGTGGTCGCCGAGCGCAGCCTGTGGGGGCGCAGCGGCCGGGTGCCGATCGTCGGCGCGGAGCTGGCGCACAGCGCGCTCGCGGGTGCGGCCGAGCTGGGCTGGGGACCCTACCTGGCGGACCCGCAGTCGGTGCCGGTGTAGCGGGAGCGGGAGTGGGAGCGGGGGCTCAGGGGAGCCGGTGGAGCGGTGGTGCCGCAGGGGCGATAAGGCGGAGCTGGGCCTTCGAAAATAGTCACTTATCGTGACTCTCGTACACTCGTAGTGAGCAGTGGGGGGTCACGACGAGGGAGAAGCGCCCATGAGCACCCAGTTCGGCACCCACTTCGGGATCGCGCAAGGGGTCGAGCCCGGCCTGGAGCCCGGCCTGGAGTCCGGCACGGAGCCCGGCACGGAGCCCGGCATCGAGCGAGGTGCCGGGCGTGGTGTCGAGCCGACCGTCGACGTCGACCGCTCCGACCCTGAGTACCGCGCCTGGCTCAAGGAGGCGGTGCGCAAGGTCCAGGCCGACGCCAACCGCTCCGCCGACACCCACCTGCTGCGCTTCCCGCTGCCCGCCGAGTGGGGCATCGACCTCTACCTCAAGGACGAGTCCACCCACCCGACCGGCTCGCTCAAGCACCGGCTGGCCCGCTCGCTCTTCCTCTACGGCCTCTGCAACGGCTGGATCCGCCCCGGCAAGCCGGTGATCGAGGCCTCCAGCGGCTCCACCGCCGTCTCCGAGGCGTACTTCGCCCAGCTCATCGGGGTGCCGTTCATCGCGGTGATGGCCAAGAGCACCAGCCAGTCCAAGATCGACCTGATCCGGTTCCACGGCGGCGAGTGTCACCTGGTCGAGCGTCCGGGCGAGGTGTACGAGGCCTCCGCCCGGCTCGCCGAGGAGACCGGCGGGCACTACATGGACCAGTTCACCTACGCCGAGCGGGCCACCGACTGGCGCGGCAACAACAACATCGCCGAGTCGGTCTTCGCCCAGCTGCGCCTGGAGCCGCACCCCGAGCCGGCCTGGATCGTCGCCACCGCCGGAACCGGCGGCACCTCGGCGACCATCGCCCGGTACGTCCACTACATGCAGTACGACACCAGGATCTGCGTCGCGGACCCGGAGAACTCCTGTTTCTTCGACGGCTGGGTGCGCCACGATCCGGACGCCGTCTGCGCGACCGGCTCGCGGATCGAGGGCATCGGACGGCCGCGGATGGAGCCGAGCTTCGTCCCGGGGGCGGTCGACCGGATGATGAAGGTGCCGGACGCCGCGTCGATCGCCGCGGTGCGGGTGCTGGAGCAGGTGCTCGGCAAGAAGGCGGGCGCCTCCACCGGGACCGGGCTGTGGAGCGCGCTGAGGATCGTCGCCGAGATGCGGGAGGCCGGGCGGACGGGCAGCGTGGTCGGCCTGATCTGCGATCCGGGGGACCGCTACCTGGACAAGTACTACTCGGACGACTGGCTGGCGGGCGAGCGGATCGACATCGCGCCCTACCGGGCCGCGCTGGAGTCCTTCCTGGCCGGCGACGCCTGGACGGGCTGACTGGGCCGGCCCCGAACGACGGCTGACGGCTGACAACCTACAGACGACAGATAACAGATGACAGATTTCAAACTCTGTCATCTGTTACTCGTCAGCCGTCAGCCGTGCTGCTGTCACCGCTCACTCGGCACCCGCCGCACCCGCCGGATCACCGCCCGCCGCGCCCGTCAGCAGTACACCCATAGCCGTCTCAACGGCCCGACGCGGCCGCCGAGTTCCCCCTGTCGGTGCCCCCGCAGCCGTGCCCCCGCGGCAGTGGCCCTACGGCAGATCGGCCGGGACGAGCAACTGGAGCTCCTCCGTGGACGGGTCCGCAAGGTGGGCGACCCGTACCGCGTGCCGCTCGACCATGGTCTCGAAGACCTGCCGGGCGGTGCGCCCGTTGCCGAAACTGGGGCCGCGCTCCAGCCCGCCGAAGTGCACCAGCAGTGCCTCCGCGGTCTCCTCGGAGAGCGCGTACTCGTGCTCCGCGCACTGCGCCCGGGCGATCTCCAACAGCTCGTCGGCCGTGTAGTCCGGGAATCCGATGGTGCGTGAGAAGCGGGACGAGACACCGGGGTTGGCGGACAGGAAGCGCTCCATCTCGGCGGTGTAGCCCGCCACGATGACGACCACCTCGTCCCGGTGGTCCTCCATCAGCTTGACCAGGGTGTCGATCGCCTCGCGCCCGAAGTCCCGCGCCCCGTCCTCGGGCGCGAGCGCGTACGCCTCGTCGATGAAGAGCACCCCGCCGCGCGCCCGGTCGAAGGCGGCCGCGGTGCGGATCGCGGTCGAGCCGATGTGCTCGCCGACCAGGTCGACCCGGGCGACCTCGACCAGGTGTCCGCGCTGGAGCACCCCGAGCGAGGCGAGGATCTCGCCGTAGAGCCGGGCGACGGTGGTCTTGCCGGTGCCGGGCGCACCGGTGAAGACCAGGTGCCGGCGCAGCGAGGGCGCCTTGAGCCCGGCCTGGCGGCGGCGCCGGCCGACCGAGATCAGGTCGATCAGCGTACGCACCTCCTGCTTCACCGTGGCCAGCCCGACCAGCGAGTCCAGCTCGGCGAGCGCCTCGTCGGCCGGACGGCAGTCCGGGATCGGAGTGATCGACGCGGAGCCCGCCGCGGCCGATGCCAACGCCTGGGTGGCCGCGGTCAGTTGGGCGGTCCGCGGGGCTGGTACGTCGGTGGAGCCGTACGACGGCCCCGGCCCCGCTCCGCCACCGGGAGCGGTCGGAACGGCCGGGGCCGGAGCGGCCCCGACGTCGTCCGAGACGCACGCCTCCGTCACCGGTCCCGGCTCGGAGAACTCGAACCCGGCCCGCTGGTTCTGCTCCGCCCGGCACCGGGTGAGCTGCGTCCGGCAGCCGTCGATGATGTGGAAGCCGAAGCCCTTGCCGTGGGAGACCCGGCAGTCCTCGAAGGTGCCCCGCCCCTGGGCCGACACGTACACCCCGGCATCGGTGCTGGCCCGTACGGTGCAGTCGCGCAGCACCGGGTCGGCGCCCTTGGTGACGATGACGCCGGTGGCCACGTCGGAGATCTCGCAGTCGGTGAGCAGCCCGCCGCTGCCGTGGTCGCGGAACCAGAGCCCGGTGCCCGCCTCCTGCACCCGGCAGGAGGCCAGGGAGACGGTGGCCCCGCCGCTGACCGAGACCGCCGAGCTGCGGATCCGGCTGAACGAGCAGCCCTCGGCGCTGGCGGCGGAGTCCCGGTCGAGGACGAACAGGGCGTCCGGCAGGTCGTGCAGTGAGCAGTCGGTGAGGGTCAGCCGGGCGCCGTCGCTGACCCACAGCGCCGGGTACTCGCCGGTCGAGCCGTGGATCTGGCAGGACTCGGCGACCGCCTCGGTGCCCTGGTCCCAGACCGACAGCGCCCCGCGCCCGAAGTCCCGGACGGTGGTGTGCGAGAGAGTGAGCCGGGCGCGTCCGCGCAGGTCGGCGCCGTTCTCCGGCAGGTCGTGGACCCGGCAGCCGGTGAGCACCAGCTCGGCCTCGCCGTCCAGGGTCAGGCCGTTGCCGGTGACCCGGTGGATCTCGCAGTCGACCAGCCGTCCGCCCGCCTGCGCCTCGGCCTGCACGCCGCTGCCGCGGATCTCGTAGATCTCGCAGCCGGTCAGCTCGGCCGCACTGCCGGGGTCGGACAGCAGGACGCCGGCGCCGGAGGCGTGGTGGATGCGGCAGCGGTCCAGGGCCGCGGTGGCGCCGCCGAGGACGGCCAGCCCCGCCTGGCCGGCGGCGGCGACCTCGCAGTCCTCGAAGGCGGCGGCGGTGCCCTCGCCGCGCAGCCGCAGCCCGAGGCCGCCCGGGTTGGTGACCACGCAGCCGCGCAGGGTCGGCCGGGCACCGCCGGTGACCTCGACGCCGGTGGCCGAGCGGGTCTCGATCCGGCAGCCGCTGAAGGCGGGCGTGGCCTGCGGCCCGGTGACCAGGACGGCCGGGGTGGAGCTGTCGCCGCCCTCGATCACCAGGTCGCGCACGGTCGCGGCGGCGGTCACGGTGAGCGCCACCCCGGAGGGCGGGTCGATCCGGACCGTTCCCGGCCCCTGGGCCGGGACGATCGTCACCGGCTTGTCCAGCAGCACGTTCTCCCGGAAGGTGCCCGGCCGGACGGCCACGGTGTCGCCCGGTTCGGCGGCCGCCAGGGCCTCAGCGAGCGTGTCGTACTCGCCCGCGCGGCGACGCCAGCGGGATGCGCTGTCCTGGGTGACCCGGACCCTGTGCTCAGCCATGACGGTCTGTCGTCCCCACCTTCGTCTAGCCGGCGATCAACGGGCCGAACGCGCGGGGGTGCGCGGGCCGCCCGCCCACCGTAGCGCGCCCACGTGGGTGGTCCGGCCGCCCGCGGTCACGCGGACACCGGTAGCACTCACCGCCACCACAGGTTCCGACCACCTGTTTCAACGAGCGGACACGGCACTGGTTCCGCGCGGACGCGCCGGTTCCAGGGCGCGGCACGCGCTCCGCGCCGGTCGGCCTGACGACGCGCCCCGCTGTTCCGGCACGGGCCGTCGGCCGCTTCGGCGGGCCAGGCCAGGCCAGGCCAGGCCAGGCCAGGTCGGGTCGGGTCGGGTCGGGTCAGGCCCGGCCGATACGGCAGATCGGCACAGGCGGTCGACGCAGGCCGTCCCGAGACACCGAGCCGAGCCCGGCGTCCGTCCGTCCGTCCATACGTGAGCCCGTGAGCCCGTCCGTCCGCTCGCCCGCCCGTGCGCTCAGTGTCCGTCGGTGGGCCAGGGCGCCCCGTCCTCCAGCACCTCGACCTCGTCGCCCAGCCGCAGCGTGCCGAGCGCGTCGCCCTCCACGCCGGCCGGCCGCTCGGGGATCAGGTTCTGCCCGAACGCGGCCTTGCGCAGCAGCCGGTGGTGCCGGGCCAGGGTGCGCAGCGGTTCCTTGCCACGCCGCTCGCCGGTCTCCTGGTCGGTGGTGGTGATCACGCAGCGCCCGCAGGGCTTGACCACCTTGAAGGTGACCGAGCCGATCCGGATCCGCCGCCAGGTGTCCTCGGCCCACGGCTCGGTGCCGTCGACCACCACGCTCGGGCGGAAGCGCTCCATCGGCAGGGGCTCGGGGTCGTCCGGGTTCTCGGCGGCGATCAGCTCGTTGAGCCGGTCGAGCGAGGCGGTGGTGGTGAGCAGCAGCGGGAAGCCGTCGGCCATCGAGACGGTGTCGCCGGGCTCGCTGTACAGGGGGTCGACGGGCCGGGCGCGCGGGTTGTCCAGGTGCACCAGCCGGTAGTCGCCGAGCTGCTCGGCGATCCACTGGTGCGCCTCCTTGGAGGCCTCCGCGACGTGGAAGCGGGTGCCCCAGACCTCGACCTCGACGAGCGGGTCGCCGGAGGCGACGGCGGGCGCGGGCACCTCGATCCTGGATCCGTCGGGGGCGGTCAGGGTGAGGACGCCGTCGGGCAGCAGCCCCGCCCGGATCCGGCTGAGGGCGGAGTTCTCGCGCTGGCTGACGAAGCGTCCGCTCGCGTCGGCGAGCATCCAGTGGCGGTCTCCGGCCAGGCCCCAGGGTTGGACCACGGCGGTGTCCGGGCTCAGGCGGTACATGGACTTGACGGGGTAGACGTGGAGTCCGGTGAGCTGCATTCCCCCATCCTGCCAGCCCGCCTCCGGCCTGCGGAAACGCCCCCGGAGGGGAGGTGTGCGGTCACCCGGACGAACGCCCGCGCCGGACACGTGAACGGACATTCGCACGGGCGGTCCCCGAATGCGCACGGACCGCCCGGGACGCCGTGAGGGGCGTTCCGGGCGGTCCGTGGATGACCCGTTTCTCCGTTCGCCCGGCGTACGGGGGGCGCCGGGTGGTGCTCAGGTGGTGCGGGTGCGGGCCGCGTGGGGGGACGGCCTCGGGGTGTCAGCGCTTCAGTAGCCCTGGCCCTGCGGCTGGTAGCCGCCGTTGCCCTGGCCGCCCGCCTGGAAGGAACCGGGGCCGGGCTCGCCGTACGGGCCCGGGCGCTGCGGCTGCATCGGGCGGACCGGCGCGACCGGCGCCACGGCCGGGCGCAGCTGGGCGCCGCCGAAGGACTGGTCGCCGCCCTGGCCCTGGAAGCCGGGGCCGCCGGCGGCCTGGCCGCCGAAGGACTGCTGGCCGCCGAAGCCCTGCGGACCGGTGGGCTGGCCCTGGCCGAAACCGCCCGGGCCGCCGGGCTGCTGCGCGCCGAAGGTCTGCGGGCCGCCCTGGGCGCCGATGAAGGTGTTCTGGCCGCCGAAGCTCTGGCCGCCGGTCGGCTGGTAACCGCCGCTGGCGGTCTGGGTGAAGGCGGGGGTGGCGGGCTGCGGTCGCTGGTACGGCTGGGGGGAGCCGTAGCCGGGGACCGGCGGCTGGGGGGCGGCGTACGCCGGCGCGGGCTGCGCGGGGATGTACGCCGTGGCGGGGCCGGCGGAGGGGCCGCTGCTCGGGCCGGGGCCCAGGGCGAGGCGGGCGGGCGGCAGCGCGGGGAGGTTGCTGCCGGCACTTTCGTACCCGTTGCCGTAGCGGTTCTCGTAGGACGGCGCGAGGCCGGATCCGTAACCGGACGACAGTGCCGGGGGCAGGGCGGCCGGCACGTTGATGGGCGCGATCTGGGGGACGCCGCGCTCAGCCACGAGGCTGTCGTAGATCGGCGTGCCGGAGGAGAAGGACGGAGAGGGGTAGCCGACTCCGTCGTAGGAGCGGGGCGAGGTCATGGGCCATACGGTAAGCCCACAACGCGCCTGCTGAGGAGAGCGGGAGGGGGAGCAGTTCGACTGTTTACACAGTCTTCGCTCGCACAAAGGTTTCGAAAGTAGGAAAGGCGGACATTCCGGCGTCCGGTTCCGGACAACCTTGGCGCCCCGTCAGTGGTCGAACAGTAGCCGGACGGAGGGCCCTGGAGGCCGTGCGGTGACCGGCCGGTGGACGGTCGGGGGCCCCGCGGAGAAACTTCTCGCGGACACGGCGTGCGCGGGCGCGTTCGAGCCCCCGCCAAGGGTGCGACGGGGGCTCGTGAATGTTTCGGGAATAAAGTTCCCGTCAGCTCTCCGGGTACTCGGTCCAGGCCCTCGACCTGCGCCCCGACCTGCACCGTCAGCCGGTGACGTCGGCTGCTGACGCAGGTCAGTGCGACTGGGCCGCCTGGGCCTGCGCCGGCAGGCCGGGCTTGCCGACCTCGGAGGTGCAGAAGGAGCACCGGGTCGCGGCCGCGGGGATCGAGCTCAGGCACTCCGGGCAGTCCGCCTTCGCGGCCGGCTCCGGCTTGGCCGATTCGAAGCGCGACTGGAGCTTGCCGACCGGCAGCACCACGGCGAAGTAGATGACGGCGGCGGTCAGCACGAAGCCGATGACCGCGTTGACGAAGAGACCGTACGGGAACCGGGTGCCGGCCACCTCGAAGGTCTTCTGGGTGAAGTCGCCGACGGCGCCGGAGGCGACACCGACCAGCGGGGTGAGGAAGGCGCTGACGAACCCGGTGACGACCGCGGTGAAGGCCGCGCCGATCACGATGCCGACCGCGAGGTCCACCACGTTTCCGCGCAGCAGGAAGCTGCGGAATCCCTTGAACACCGGGTGACTCCAAATCCGTACGGGGAAGGGGGAGATGGGGCAGCGCGGCGGGCGCTGCCCCGGCCGGACATCCTGCCGACCGGCCGGGGCCGAGGTCCAACCGCGTTCACCCGATCCGGGGAACGGCCGGCCTGCCCCGCGGTGTCCGGCCGGGCAGCGCCAGGGCCCTCCGCGTACCGGCCTTTCGACGCTCGAACAGTTCGGGCAACCCGGTGGTGTGAAACCGGACTTGACACCGGCACGCGCCGGTCCGCGGTGGGCGCCGACCCGGCGCGACGGGGTGAACCGGAGCGCGGCAGGGGGCGAGACGGGGCGCACGGAGGTCGCATCCGGCGCACGACGGCGGGCCCGTGGCGCACATCGGGTGTACGGGCGCGGGCGGATGGGCCACCACCAGGTTGCGCGAAGGGGATGTACCGGGCGGAGCACTGTGCCAAGGTCGGTCCATGCCCGACCATATGTCGGCCGATCCGGCCGGAAACCGTCCGCGTGTCCTGCACCTGATCAGCGACTCGCGCCGTGGCGGCGCGCAGAACTTCGCCCGTGACCTCCACCGGGAACTGAGCCGCCGGGGCCAGTCCTCCGCGCTGTGCGCCCTCGCCCCGCATCCGGCCGCCCGCCCGAGCCCCGTCGAGTCGGCCCCAGTTTCCGCAGGTCAGGGACCCGAGGACGGCTCCGACGCCTCCGGTCTGCGCTCCGCCGCCGTGCTGGGCCCCGGCCGACTGCGCCCGAGTACGCTGCGGGCGCTGCGCTCCACCGCCCGCGCCGCCGACGTGGTGCTCGCCCACGGCTCCGACACCCTGGCCGCCTGCGCCCTCGCCCTGGCCGGGACCCGTACGCCCTTCGTCTACGTCTCGGTCGGCCACCCGCGCTACTGGACCGCCAACCGGCTGCGCCGGGTGCGCGGCGGCGCGCTGATGCACCGCGCGGCCGCCGTCACCACGCTCACCGACGAGGCGCGAGACGTCCTGGAGGGGCAGTTCCGGCTGCCCGACGGCAAGGTGCACGTGATTTCCAACTCCCGTGCCGCCGAGAGCTATCCGCCCGCCGACGGCCGGGACGACCGGCGCGCCGCGCGGCACGCGCTGGGCCTGCCGGCCGACGTCCTGCTGGTCGCCTGGATCGGGGCGATAGCTCCGGAGAAGCGGCTGGACCTCGCCCTCGACGTGCTCGACCGGCTGCCCGACGTCCGGCTCGCGATCGCCGGGGACGGCCCGCTGCGCGAGACGCTGGCCCGTCACCCGGCCGCCGCCCGCGCCCACTTCCTCGGCCCGCTGCCGGATCCGGCCCCGCTCTACCGCGCCGCCGACGCGCTGCTGCTCACCAGCGACAGCGAGGGCGTGCCCGGCGCGCTGATCGAGGCGGCGCTGGCCGGGGTGCCCGCCGTCGCCACCGACGTCGGCTGGGTGCGCGAGGTGGTCAGGGACGGTGCCACCGGCGCGCTGGTCGCCCCCGGGGACCCGCTCGCCCTCGCCGAGGCACTGGGCAAGGTGCTCGCGGTCAACCGCGCGGGCCTCGGTGCGGCGGCCAGGGCGCACGCGCTGGAGCACTTCGAGCTGGGCGCGGTGGTGGACGACTGGCAGCGGCTGGTCGCCGAGGTGTGGACGGCGGGCGCGGTGGCCGACCGCTGACCGCACCGACGCCGGCGAGGGCCGTCCGAGTGCACCGACCCCGGCGCGCTCGCCCGGACCGCTGCGCCGTCCGGGCGAATCCGGCCCGGTCGGCACGGCGACAACCGGCCGGTAGCGAAACGTCGCCAGCACACTGCCCGGTGTGAACTCGAAGTCACTGCTGCGGTCCACCGTCCTGCTCACCGTCGCCGCCGGGATTGCCGCGTCCCCCGTCCAGGCCGGTGCGCTGACCCACCAAACCCCCACCGAGGGCCTCCAGTTCGTCCAGCTCGACCATCCGAAACCGGTGCGCGCGAACGCCCGCACGGAGGCGGTCGAGTTCTTCTGGTACGACTGCGGCCACTCCCAGGCGCTGGAGAAGCCCCTACAGGCCTGGGCGGAGAAGCACCGGGCCGACGTCACGCTGCGCCGCGTCCCGGGGATCTGGCCTGGCAGCCGGGAGGAGTCCGTCCAGCGCGGCCACGCCCGTCTGTACTACACGCTGGAGCGCCTCGGCCTGGTCGACCGCCTCCAGGTCGGTGCCTTCCGGGCCGTGCACAACGAGGGGCTCGACCTCACGACCGAGGCCGGCGCCACCGACTGGGCCTCGCGCCAGGGCGTCGACGCCCAGCAGTTCGGCAAGGCCTACCGCTCCGCCGGGGTGGCGAAGTCGGTCGACCAGGCGGCGGCCGCGTTCATCGACAACGGCATCAAGGAACTGCCGACGGTCATCGTCCAGGGCGACCACCGGGCCTCGCCGAGTACGGCCGGCGGCGTGGAGGGGATGCCCCAGGCGCTCGACCACCTGGTGCAGCAGGAGCAGGCGAAGAAGTACTGAGGGCTGCGCGCCGACCAGCCGCCCACGCTGGTGCTCTGGGGGCTGGGTGACCCGTTCGGCGGGTTCATGGGGTTCATGCCGTTCCGGCGGTTCATCCGGTTCGGCGGATCGAGTCGCCTCGGTCGTCCCCGCCGCTTCAGCCGCTTCAGCCGCTTCAGTCGCGGCGCAGCAGGTACGTGACGAAGCCGAACGTCCCCCGGTAGCCGTGCAGCCACTCGGCGCGGTGCCGGTCCGCTGCCGCCCGGACGGCCACCGCGTCGGGGTGGTCCGGGAGGTCCAGCGCCCACTCGGCCAGCGCCCCCGTCCAGGAGAACTCGTAGTCGTCCCACTCCTGTTCGCTGCTGACGTACCCGGACACCGGTGTCCAGCCGGCCGCGAGGACCCGGTCGGTGGTCGTCGCCAGGTCCGCGTAGTCGTCCCGGGCCGCTCCCAGCCCGTCCAGCGCGGCCTGGGACGGCTCGCGCTTCCAGAACCCCTCGCCGACCAGCAGTCGGCCGCCCGGGGCGAGGAGTTCGCGGGCCGCGGCGAGCGTCGGCAGCAGGCCGCCGAACGCATGGGTGGCGCCGACACAGAGCACCAGGTCGAAGGGCTCCTTCGCGGTGAACGTCCGGGCGTCCAGGTGGTGCAGACCGAGCCGGCGGACGACGCCCAGCGTGGTCGCCGTCTCTTGGGCCAGGGTCAGTGCCGCCGCGTCCAGGTCCACCCCCACCGCCCGCCAGCCAGGGCGGGCGGCCAGCGTCCGGACCAGCCAGGCACCCTCGCCGCAGCCGAGGTCCAGCGCCAGGCCCTGTTCCGTCCCGGCCGTGGCCCGGTCCAGCAGCCGGGCCACCGACTCGTCCGTCAGCGGGGCCGCGATCGGATGGTGGGCATGGGCGAGGCGGGAGATCTGCTGACGGTCCATCCGAGCAGTATGGGTCGGGGCGGTCCGGCGCGCAGGGGATTTTCAGGCCCGGGAGTAGGTCCGGCCCTTCCAGGCCGAGCCCCGGCCGCGCCAGTGCTGCACCGCCGAGTCCAGCGTCATCAGCAGGTACATCCCCGCGGTGAAGGGCAGCAGCAGCACGGCCGGCGCCGGCTGCCCGTAGTACCGCACCATCGGCAGGTACGTGCCGGCCATCAGCGCCCAGGCCGCCCCGCCCGCGACCGCCACCGCGGGAGCTCCCGCCGCCAGCCCGGCCACCGTCGCCGCCGGCGGCACCAGGTACACCAGCGCCAGCCCCAGTACCGTCCCGAGCAGCAGCAGCGGCGAGTGCCCGAGCTGGGCGTACGCGCTGCGCGACACCATCCGCCACAGCTGCTCCAGCCGCGGGTACGGGCGGACGCTGTCCACCTCGCCGGCGAGGCCCAGCCAGGTCCGGCCGCCGGTGGACTTCACGGCCCTGGCCAGCGACACGTCGTCGATCACCGCGCCGCGGATCGCCGCCACCCCGCCCGCCCGCTCCAGCGCCTCGCGCCGCACCAGCGAGCAGCCGCCGGCCGCGGCCGCGGTCCTGGCCCCCGGGCGGTTGCTCCGGCGGAACGGGTACAGCTGGGCGAAGAAGTACACGAAGGCCGGCACGATCAGCCGCTCCCAGCCGGTCTCCACCCGCAGCCTGGCCATCTGGGACACCAGGTCCAGCCCGTTGCTCTCGGCGGCGGCCACCAGCTCGGCGAGCGAGTCGGGGCCGTGCGCGATGTCGGCGTCCGTCAGCAGCAGGTACTCGACGTCCGGCCCGGCCAGCTCCACGCCGTGCCGCAGCGCCCACAGCTTCCCGGTCCAGCCCGGGGGCAGCGGGGGAGGGGTGGTGACGGTCAGCTCCAGCCCGTCGACCGTCCGCAGCCGCGCCGCCAGCGCGCCGGTGCCGTCCGTACTGTGGTCGTCCACCACGATCACCCGGGCCCGTCCCGGGTACTTCTGCGCGAGCAGTGTCGGCAGGCTGACCGGGAGCACCGCGGCCTCGTCCCTGGCCGGCACCACGATCGCCGCCCGCGGCCAGCGGACCGGCGGGCGGCGCGGCGGCAGCCGCACGTCGGTGCGCCAGAACGAGCCGTGGCAGCACGCCAACCAGAGCCAGACCAGCAGGGAGAACGCGGCGATCCACAGCAGGACGGTCACCCCGGCAGTCTGCCGCAGAACCGGGCGGGGCGGGCGCATCGACTAAAGTCTTGACCCGTGAAGATCGCACTGATGGACTCCGGAATCGGCCTGCTGGCCGCCGCCGCCGCCCTTCGGAAGCTGCGCCCGGACGTGGATCTGGTGCTCTCTTCCAACCCGGCCTCGATGCCGTGGGGGCCGCGCACGCCCGAAGAGGTGACCGAGCTGGCGCTCGGCTGCTGCCGGGCGGCCGCCGCGCTCGAACCCGATGCCCTGGTGGTCGCCTGCAACACCGCCTCCGTCCACGCGCTCGCCACCCTGCGGGCCGAGCTGGAGCCCGGGCTGCCGGTGATCGGCACCGTCCCGGCGATCAAGCCCGCCGCCGCGCAGGGCGGCCGGGTCGCGATCTGGGCCACCCCGGCCACCACCGGCAGCGCCTACCAGCGCGGGCTGATCCGTGACTTCGGCGGTCCGGCGGACGTCACCGAGGTCGCCTGCCCGGGCCTCGCGGACGCGGTGGAGCACGGCGACGACGAGGCCGTCACGGCAGCCATCGCCGACGCCGCCGCCCGTACGCCGGCCGGCACCGACGCCATCGTGCTCGGCTGCACCCACTACGAACTCGTCGACGACCGCATCCGCGCCGCCGTCGCCCCGACCGCCTCCCCGGCGCTCACCCTGTACGGCTCCGCCGGCGCCGTCGCCGCCCAGGCGCTGCGCCGCGTCGCCGACCCCACCCGTACGGGCGGCGGCACCCTCACGGTCCTCCACGCCGGTGCCCGCGCGGAGCTCCCCCCGGCCGCCGCCCGCTACCCCCAGGGCAACGCCCTCGCGACGCTCATCGGCTGACACGGCGGGAAGTCGACAGGTCGACCTCCCGGTGGCGGATAAATCCCCGCCCGAAAGTACGCGTCCGATCCATCGCCCGTGAGAAGTCGGTCAGGCCGACCTTTTGTGCGGCGCGCGGGAAGTCGACCGGGCCGGTCTTCCGGTGCCCGGCTCCCGAAGAATCGCTGGTCACAAGCGCCCGCCCGGACTCAAGCGCAGAAAGTCGGCCCGGCCGACTTCCGGTGCGCGCCGTGGCGGATCGCGCCGTCGTCCCCTGGCCGTCCGCCTTCGTCCGGAACCGCCGGTGGGCGGGGAGCCGGCCCGGGCCGGCTCCCCGCCCACCGGCGGTGTGCCTCGTCGCGGAGCGCTGCCCGGGCTACGCGACTGCCTGGCGGCGCCAGCGGCGGTAGGCGGGTTCGAGGCCGGAGAGGATGGTGTCGAACCGGCGGGTGCTGGTGGTGGAGTCGACCTGGAGACGGCTGATCTGGAGCGGGTGGGAGGGGAGACGGGGGCCCAGCCGGTGGTCGGAGAGGAAACCGAGGCGGTATCCGAGTTCCTGCAGGACGGTTTCGGCACGGATGTCGTGCCCGCCGTCCGGGTAGGCGAAGGCGATCGGCGGTTCGCCCAGCCAGCGGGTGAGGGCCTCGTGGGCGCCGGTGATCTCGGTGCGCACGGTGTCGTCGTCGCAGCGCCCGAGGCACGGGTGCCCCTGGGTGTGGTTGCCGATCGCGACACCCCCGTCCCGCAGGGCGAGCAGGTCGTCCGGGGTCAGCTGTTCCTGGCGGGGCGGCCGCCGGTCGGCGCTGGCCCGCAGCTCGTGCAGGCTGCGCCGGCGGTCCGGGTCCGGCATGGCCTTGAGCCGGCGGAGCACCTGGGACGGGTGGCCGCAGTCGAGCGAGCGGGCCCGGCCCCCGTGCCGGGCGAGGAAGTCGGCCTCGTGCCACCAGAACGGCCGTTCGGTGCCGATGAGCTCCGAGATGACGAACGCGGTGGCCGGAATGCCCCGGGCGTCGAGGGCCGGCAGGGCGTGGGTGAACACGCTCCGGTCGGCGTCGTCGAAGGTGACCAGGACGCTCCTGGGCGGCAGCGGCCGCTGCTCGGTCACCGCCTGGAGGACCGCGCCGAGCGAGACGGGTGTGGCGAGCCGCCGGAGCCGGTCGAGCTGGGCGCCGAAGGAGCGGTGGTCGGTCACCCCGTGGTACGCGAGCACGGCGAGCCGCTGGGCCGCGCGGGCCCGGAACAGCGGCTGGACGGGGGCGAACCGCAGCCACTCGCCCCGGGCGTCCTGCTGTTCCGGTTCGACGGCCGCCCGGCGACGGCCCCCGCCGTGCCGCCGGTCGCCGCGGACGTGCTCGCCGTACACCCGGTCGGCGGCTCGGCCGACGTCGTGCCGGTCCGCCCCCCACCCGATGGGCGGCGGCAGGGCGCGCACGCCGGTCACCGACCGGGCGCGGGCCATGGAGATCGTTGTAGTGGACTGGGACTGCGGCACGGTTCCCCCTCGTTCGCCGAGCGGCGTGGCGGTACCGCCGGAGGACGGAGCCCGGCCTCCGACTCCAAGGGCGGCGGCTCCGCCCTTGGATATTCCTGTTCTCGGTGGGGGAGTCACACCCGTCCCTCGAACGGCTCCTGGATCACTCAATGCCATTGAGACCGCTGCACCGGGCGGATGGTTGTACCGGGGGGACGAGGATTTTTCGTGGACTGATTGTGGAGCCGAAATGCCCGTGCGGACGCCTTGGACACATTCTCGGCTGACCGCGGCGAGCCCCTGACCAGCCCCGATCCCCCGGTCGCCGAGAGTGCCCGGGCCTTCACTCCCTGCGGGCTGCCTCCGGTGCCGCCCCGGGGTACCTTGGGCTCATGGCAGATGCGGACCGTGACCCCTTCCACCTCCACGGGGCCTCCCGGATGGCCCGGGCGTGCAGCGGCGGGGCACTGGTCACCCACCAGCTCCCGCTGACCGTGGTGGGCCTGGCCTGCCTGGCTCTCGGCATCCTGGTCGCCGTGTTCGTGCCGGACAGTGACGGTCCCGCCTGGGCGATGGCGGTGGCCGGCTGCCTGGCCGCCGGTGTCCTGCTGCTCGGCCGGATCGCCTTCGGCGTGTTCCGCGACCGGCGCCGCGCCGCGCTCTGACGGCAGCCGTACCGGCGTACCGGCCGTACGGAAGGTCGTGCGGAAGGCCGCGCGGAAGGCCGTGTGGAGGTCCGCGCGGAAGGTCGTGCGGAAGGCACGTTTCGACCGGGGGTCCCCCCACCCTTATGTCGATCGTTTTCGGAATTTCGAAACGCGGACCGAGCGAAATTAGTCAGACCGACCGAATATCGTCCAGTCCGACAATCCCTGGGCCCCTTCTTTCACCATTTCCGGACGAAGACTTCATCCCGCCTCTACTGTGAATGCGTTCTTCCGGCTCGAAGCGCAGCGGAGGGGGAGCGATGGTCGGCAGGCCGGATCGTGCCGTGGCCGCCTCATGAGGCGCGGTGGCGACCTCGCCGTCGCCGCCCTGGCCGCGATCGTCGCACTGCCGCTGGCCCTGCTGATCGCCGTCCTGCTCCGCTGCACCAACGACGGCCCGGTCCTCCAGCGGCGGACCCGGACCGGCCGGCACGGCCGCGAGTTCCAGATCCTGCGCTTCCGGACCGGCGGTGACGGCCGGCTCCCCGCCCTGCTACGCCGCACCGGCCTGGAGGAACTGCCCCGGCTGTGGAACGTGGCACGCGGCGAGATGGGGGTGATCGGGCCGCGGCCGGTCAGCCCCGACCAGGCGGTGCGCTACTCGGGCCGCGAGCACGGCCGCCTCGCGGTACGGCCCGGACTCACCGGCTGGGCCCAGCTGCACGCCGTGGGCCGCGGCCGGACCCGCCGCCCGCTCAGCCGCCCCGAGTGGGCCGAACTCGACCTCTGGTACGTCGAGCACCGCTCGCTCCGGCTGGACCTGCACATCCTCGGGCGCACCGTGCTGGCCCTGCTGCGCCCCGACACCGGCCGGACGCACCGGGTCGGCCGGGAACCGCCCCGATAGGCTGCGGTCCATGGCCATTCCCCCCTTCCTCGCCGACCTCCGCGCCCTCGTGGGCACCCGCCCGCTCTGGCTGAGCGCCGTCGTCGCGGTCGTGCTGGACGACCGCGACCGGGTGCTGCTCGCCCGCCGGGCCGACGACGGCCGGTGGGCGCCGATCGGCGGCATCCTCGACCCCGGCGAGCAGCCCGCCGACGGCGTGGTGCGCGAGTGCGAGGAGGAGACCGGGGTGGTGGCCGTGCCCGAGCTGCTCGCCTCGGTCACGGTCTCGCCCCAGGTCACCTACCCGAACGGCGATGTGACGCAGTACCTGGTGCTGACCTTCCGCTGCCGTGCGGTCGGCGGCGAGGCGCGGGTGAACGACGACGAGTCGCTGGAGGTCGGCTGGTTCGGGCTGGACGAGCTGCCGCCGATGATCGAGAGCGAGCACGAACGGCTGCGCCACGCGCTGGAGTGCGAGGGTCCGGCGGTCTTCACCTGGGAGGGCAAGGAGCGCCCCTGAGCCCGCCTGCCGACGGCGTCCTGCCGCCTGCCGCCTGCCGCCGGCCCGCCTGCCAGTGGGCCGGCGGTTCTGCGACGGCCCGTCCGGTCAGCCCTTGTACTGCCGGTAGGCCTCCTCGGCCGCGTCCAGCACCGCCGCCAGGTCCCCGCCCGCCGTCGCGGTCGTGGTGGCGGCCACCGCGCCCTCGACGAACGGCGCGTTGGCGAACCGGACCGGGAACGGCAGTCCGTGCTCGTCGGCCTCGGACAGCAGCGCGCGGACGGTGGTGACCGCCCCGCCCAGGTCGGCGAGCACGACCACACCGTGGCCCTGGTCCACCCGGCGGGTCGCGGCGGCCACCAGGACGGCGCTGATGCCGGGCCCGTCCGGCAGGTCGCCGCCGGTCGCCGCGACCGGCGCGGGGGAGTCGGATCCGGTCAACGCCAGCGCGAGGGACCGTACGGCGGTGGCCAGTTCCCGGCTGTGCGAGACCAGGACGATCCCGACCCGACCGTGCGCGGCGGGCCGGCCGGAGGCGGGCCGGGGCAACGGGGTGGGCGAGGGAGGCGTGCGGGGAGCCGGAGGATGGGCCGAGGGGGCGTCGGAGATGGGGATGACGTCGGCGCGGGTGCCGTCCCGGCGGCTCATCGGCTGCTCCCTTGAACGGATCGGTGGGGGTCTTCGGGCTCCCGGACGGCCGACGGGCTCGCCCTCCCGCGCTCCCGGGCCCGGACGGCGCCCGGGAGGCGCCAGGACGGCGCCCTGGCAGCACTCTGGCAGCTGCCCGCCGCCCCCGCCGGTCGGGACACGCCTCGACCCTTCCTCCGGCGATGCCCGTCCCGGGCCGGAGGAGTCCTCGTCAACCCGCTGACCGGGGCCGCGAGGTGTGACTAGGCTGACCCGGGAACGCAGTCGGGAGGAGATCGGTCAGTGGGATCCAACAGCGGGACGGACACGGAGACCGGCGAGGTGCAGCCGGAGCTGGCGCCGAGCGGGAAGCCCAAGGTGGACTTCACCGGGGCGGAGTGGCTGTGCAGCAGCCAGGGCGTCGGAGACGTGCAGATCGCCTTCGTGGACGGCTACATCGGGATGCGGGACGGCCGTCAGGAGGACGGTCCCGTCCTGGTCTTCACACCGGGGGAGTGGCGGGCCTTCGTGCTCGGCGCCCGGGACGGCGAGTTCGACCTCACCTGAGGCTCGCCGGGCCCCTCCGGGGGTCCTTCGCGGGGCCCCCGGCACGGAGCCGGCCCCCGTCGCGGAAGCGGGTCCCCCATCGAGGGGGCCCGCTCCGCAGGCGTTCTTCCGGGTCCGAACATCACAACTGATGATCCATTGAGCGTGCCCCGTCAGAATTTCTGTTGACTGTTAGACAAACGCAGCTCAGAGTATGAGCACGGGCAGACGCCGTGCCCACCGCCCCCACGCGGCCAGACACGGCGCCTGCTGTGCGGTCCGGCACTGGTGCCGGACCATCCTCCCAGTCATCCCCTGCGCACCGGGGTGCGTCGGCCGGTCCCGGCCCCGTGAAGGGCCGGCAGTCGCCGGGAGGCTGGTGCCGGAACCGAGAGCGACTCGGAGACGGCACCGAACGCTCGGGACCCGCACGCCCCCACGCGGCGGCGTCCCGAGCAGATCCACGGGAGCGACGGGCCGGGGCCCCGCGGATCTGGCTTGTGATGCATGGAACTGTTGGCTTGTGTGTTGGTGCTGTGTGCGATGACGAAGCACGGGTGCTCGGCAGTTCGGCACGACAAGTGCACAGTGAGGGAACGCGTGTGCACAGTGAGGGAAACGCGTGTAGGGCCGCGTTGCGACATGCCGTCCCCCCGGAGGGTGAAACCCGGAACGGCTGTCGTGCTGAACCGAACGTAGCCCGGACGGTTGCTCAGAGTCAACATTGGTCTCTGAGCGTCGATCTCCCGCCCGCCCCCCGACGGCGCCCCACCCACCTCGCGAGCGGGGTGTGCCGGACACGTACGATGTTCCCATGTCTTTTCTCCGCCGTCGCTCCGGACAGCCCGCCGGCCCGGACTTCGACGTGCTCGCGATGGACCCGGGTGACTGGCCCGGCGACTTCGGTGCGGCCATGATGACCGGCCCGGACGGCTCCTGCCAGGGGATCTTCCTGCGCTACGACCTGTTCGGCGGCAGAGGCCCGGCGATGTTCATCGGCAACCTCCCCGAGGGCTCGCCCGCCCGGGAGACCGGCGACGACGTGCCCTTCGAGGTGCGGCAGCTGCTCGCGGCACTGGAGAACGACGAGCCGGTCGAGTTCGCCTCGGCCGAGGACTTCCCGGTGATGCTCGGGGACGACCTGCTGATCGTGAAGAAGGTCAAGGTCAGCGAGGAGCGCGTGTTCTGCGCCCAGTTCGGCCGCAGCGACGGGGTCCTGGTCACCATCGCGTCCTGGGACCGACCGATTTCGGACGACCTTTATCAGCTGCTGAAGCCGCTCCCGGCGGACATGTTCCAGCAGGGCTGACCCCGAAGGGGCCGATTCCGGCGGCACGGACCGGCTCCGCCCGGTGGCCGGATCCTGCTTGACGGTATCGATCAACGGTTCGTACAGTCGCGAACATGCCGTGCCGTCTTCCGTTGCTGACCCGTCGCAGGCACCTGGATCTGCGGCGCACCGCCAGCGCGGCGTGTCCGGGTCGCTGAGGGGGATCCGTCCCCAGGCGGCGGGTGGTCGGCCGGGTCCCGGTCGGCGCCGAATCCCGGGGGCGGGCTGTGAGCTGGCCTCCGGGGCCGCCAACCGGTACCGCGCGCCCGTACGGCGTGCCGCCCGCATCCGTCGAGCCCACGCTGCCGCCCGGAGGCACAGCATCATGACGACCCGCGCCGCCAACCGTTCGACCGCCGATCGTTCGTCCGGGGACCATCCGTTCGACGATCGCTCCGCCGACGGAGCCCCCGTGGGCGAACCCCCCGTCGGCGACCGTTCCGCGGCGGACGCCACCGCCATGAGCACCACCGCCAGGACCGGTTCCGCCGGTCGCCGCTCCAGGACCGGCCCGCCGTCGGCGAGTTCCGGCCGGTCCGATTCCGGCCATCCCGAACCCGTCGGTGCCGCGACCGCCGGTACGTCCGGTTCCGCACCCGGCCGCACCGCGATCGAGACCGCGCTGGCCGGGCTGCCCCGGGTGGTCGACCTGCTGGCCGCCCGCGCGGAGGAGCACGACCGCGACGCGACCTTCCCCTACCAGGGGATCGAGGCCGTCCACGAGGCCGGACTGCTCACCCTCACCGTCTCCGAGCGGTACGGCGGGCCGGGCGGAACGCTCGCCGACACCGTCCGGGTGCTGTCCCAACTCGGCCGCGGGGACGCCTCGGTGGCCGTGGTCACCGCCTTCACCCTGCTCCGGCACGCCGAGCAGGCCCGCCGGGCGGACTGGCCGACGGCCGGCTACCGGCGGCTGCTCACCGAGTCCCGGCGCGGTCCCGCGCTGGTCAACACGCTGCGGATGGAGCCCGGCGGCCACCCGGGGGAACTGCCCGCGACGGTCGCCCGGCGGGACGGCGACGGCTGGCTGCTGACGGGCCGGAAGACGTACTGCACCGGTGCCGAGGCGCTCGCCTGGATGGCGGTGACCGCGCGGACCGACGAGGAGGTGCCGAGGGTCGGCACCTTCCTGGTCCGCGGCGAGAGCGAGGGCCTGGAGATCGACCCGACCTGGGACCAGCTCGGACTGCGGGCCAGTGCCAGCCACGACGTGGTGCTGGAGCAGGTCAGGGTGCCCGCCGACCTCGCGCTCGGTCTGACGACCGGTCGCCGGACGGCCCGTCAGGATGCCGACGCGGGGGCCGAACTCTCGCTCGCCTGGCACGACCTGGCCCTCTCCGCGGTGGCGATCGGCGTCGCCAGGGCCGCCGAGGCCTGGCTGATCCGCTTCCTCAACCAGCGCACCCCGGCCAACCTGACCGAGCCGCTCGGCACCCTGCCGCGCTACCGGACCGCCCTCGGCGAGATCGAGGCCCAGCTGATCGGCGCCGAGGAACTGGTCGAGGGCCTCGCGCCCCGGGTGGACCGGGGCGAGCCGGGGGCCGTCGCCCGGACCGGTCCTGCCCACCTGCTGGCCACCCGGGCCGCGACGGCGGTGGTCCAGCAGGCCGTCGCCCTCACCGGCAACCCGGGCCTGAGCCGGCGTCACCCGCTGGAGCGCTACCTGCGGGACGTGCTCAGCAGCCGGGTGCACCTGGCCCCGGACGAGACCGTCCTGGAGGCCGCGGGCCGGGCGGCCCTGGAACGGGGCGCCCGGCCGTGAGTGCCGCGGGGTCGTACCTGTCGTCCGGTCAGCGGGTGCCGACCGCGGCGCGGACGGCCCGGCGGGCGAGTGCCGCGTCGTCGTAGAGCCGGCGGATCATGATCCGCTGCTCCTCGCCGGCGCCCGGCACGTCGTACAGCCGGATCTCGCGCATCAGCACCAGCACCAGGTTCACCAGGAAGGCGTCCCTGGCCAGCGTGCCGCCGTTCTGGGCGAGCTGGCTGATCTGCCGGCGCGCCGCGGTGTCCCCGGACAGGACGCTCCACAGCACCGCCAGGTCGTAGCCCGGCAGGTACCAGCCGGCCTGCTCCCAGTCGACCAGCACCGGGCCCGACGGCGCCAGCAGCATGTTGCTGAGCAGGGCGTCGCCGTGGCAGAGCTGGAGCGGGGTGGTGCCGAGGCCGTGCAGCAGGGCGCGCAGGTCGCCGGCGTCCCGGTCGGTGAGCTGGCCCACCGAGTGGTAGCGGGCGATCTCCATGGGGTAGTCCAGGCGGGGCTGGAACACGTCGGTCGGCGGCCGCCACAGGTTCAGCGTGCGGACCGCGGTGAGCAGCGCCCGCACCTCGCCCGGGGTGGGCGCGTTGACCGGGTGGCGCTCGCGGGCGGCCGGGCGCCCCGGGACGCGCTCCATGACCAGGACGCACCGGTCGTGGTCGGCCGCGACCAGCCGGGGCAGCCGCACCGGCGGACGGTGCCGGACGAACGCCCGGTAGACCGCCACCTCGTGGTGGAAGTCGGCCACCAGCTGCTCGAAGTACTCACTCCGCACCGCCTGCGGCGCCAGGCACTTGGCGACCACCGGAGCCCGTCCGATGGTGCCCGCCACCAGGATGTGGCGGCTGCCCTCGCGCAGGACCTGGCGCGGCGTGAACGCGGGACATATCCGCGCGACACTGGCGAGCGCCGCCCGGACCGCCGGGGTCTGGAGCGCGGAGGGATCGATCCGTTCCGGGCCGCCGCCGGGCTGGCCGGGCCGCCGGGCCCGCAGCACCTGGCCGTCGGCCTGCCGGGCCAGTGGCATCCGGCCGCCGCCCGGCAGGGCGGTCTCGGGGGCGCGCAGCCCCAGCGCGGTACGGCCGGCCGGACCCAGCGCCGTACGGCCGGCCGGGACGACCCGGGTGTCCGTGGCCCGGCCCTCGGCGCCGCGCGGGGCCACCGGACGGCTCGTCGGCGGCACCGGCCTGGGGCCGGGGCGGCCGGCGGCTGCGGTGGGGGGGCGCAGCGCGGGGCGGGTCGCGGTGGGCGTCGGGGTCGTCGCTGAGGAGTACATGGGCTGAGGGTGGTCCCTTCCGGTCCGTCGGCGGGTGCTTCCCCGCGGGGGCGGGGGAGGGCCGGTGCCGTGTGCTTCCTGGCGTGACGGCGGCCCTGCGGGTGCTGCGGTGCGGCACGCGCGGTGCGGCGGGTGGTGAGCGGGCGCCGGGCACGGACGCGGGGTCGGGAACCCCTGTCCGGCAGTGCTCCGGCCGTCCGCACCCTGGGGAATGCGGTCGGCCGGACTGCCGTGGCCGTGCCCGGCGCCCCCGCGCCACCCGGCCGCGCCACCCCCTCGGGTGAGAACCGGGAGCGCCCCGTACCACCGTCGGGGGAAGGCCCCGACGCTGGTGGGACGCCGCCCGACCCGGGGGGCGAGGTGGCGCACTCCTACAACACACCCGTCGGGCACTGGCTTAGTAGTCTGGCGGGCCCTGGCGAACGGTGGCGAATGCTCGCCCGGCACTTGCCCGAGCCTCTAGCCTCGAACCAGCCGAGGAACCTGGGGGCTTCGTTGAGCAGGGAACCCAACACCCGACTGGCCGACATGTTCGTCCTGACCGGATGGTCGAAGGGCGAACTCGCGCGGCTGGTCAACCGTCGGGGTGCCGCGATGGGTCAGCTGCAGCTGTCCACCGACACATCGAGGGTACGGCGCTGGATCGAGCAGGGGGAGATCCCGCGCGATCCGGTGCCGAGGGTGCTGGCGGCCGTGTTCACGGAGCGGCTCGGACGTGTCGTCACCACTGAGGACCTCGGTCTGGAACGACACCGGCCCACCAGGTCCGGAGCGGACGCGTCCGCAGCAGTGCCATGGTCGCCGGATCGAACAGCCGCGGTCCTCACCGAGTTCACGGGAATGGACCTCATGCTGAACCGACGTGGATTGGTGGGCGCCGGAGCCGCGCTCACGGCCGGGGCGGTCATCGCCGACTCGCTGAAGGGCTGGCTGAGCGGGGACGCGGTCGCCTACGCGGCCTCCGTCCCCGGGCCCCGACAGGTGGTCGCCGGGAGCGGATCGCACCCGGTGGTCGACGTGTACGACGCGGGCCCGGTCGGGCTCGACGAGGTGGAGTCGCTGGAACACTCGGTGCAGGTGTTCCGGGCCTGGGACGCGGCCCGCGGAGGCGGGTTGCAGCGCAAGGCGGTGGTCGGCCAACTGAACGAGGTCGGCGGCCTGTTGACACACCGCCACGCACCCGCCGTGGAGCAGCGGCTGTGGCTGGTCGCGGCCAACCTGGCGGTGCTGGCGGGCTGGATGTCGCACGACGTGGGCCTGGAGCCCACCGCCCAGAAGTACTTCATGATCGCGGCCGACGCGGCCAAGGAGGCCGGTGACCGGCCGCGGGCCGGCGAGGCGATCTCCCGGGCCGCCCGGCAGATGGTGCACCTGGGCCGGGCCGACGACGCCCTCGACCTGATGTCGGCGGCCAAGGCGGCCGGCGGGCGGCTGCTGCCCAGGACGCGCGCCATGCTCAACACCGTCGAGGCGTGGGCGCACGCCTCGATCGGGCACTCGCAGGACACCTACCGGCTGCTCGGCGAGGCCGAGGACCTGTTCGCCGAGGAGGCTCCCGAACCGCCGCCGTCCTGGATGCAGGTGTTCGACGAAGCCGAACTGCGCGGCATGCAGGCCCTGGTGCTGCGCACGCTGTCCGAGCACGACCCGGCGGTGGCCCCCGAGGCCCGCAGGCACGCGGAGCGGGTGATCACCCTGCGGGAGGGCACCGGGCAGCTGCGGTCGGCGCTGTTCGACCGGATCACCCTGGCCTCGGTGCACCTGATCACCGGCGAGCCGGACGCGGCGCGGTTCCAGGCCAAGATGGTGATGAACCTGATCGGCCAGAACTCCTCGCTCCGGACCTGGGACCGGCTGCGGGAGATGTACCGGCTGACCGCCAGGTACCGGGGGCTGCCGGTGGTGGACGAACTGCGGGAGGAGCTGGGCCGGGCGCTGCGGGCGGTGGACGCCAAGAACCGGCGGCGGCTGAGCTGACGGGCGCCCCGCGGTGCGGCCCCCCGGGTGGTCGGGCCCCTGATGCGCGGACCTCGGGCCGGGGCTTGGAACGGGGATCGGGGCGGGGCGCTCAGACCGACCGGGCCGGGCGGAGCAGCATGCGCAGCGCGGTGACGGTGCCGTCCGGGCCGAGGACGGGCTCGCCCCCGAACTCGACGCCCTCCTGCCGTCCGTCGGACCGGCGGATCCGTACGGTGCCGGCGGCGGAGCGGCCGTGCACCAGGGCGTCGGTCATCATCCGCCGCAGCAGCGGCCGGTCCGCCTCGGGGAGCCGGTCCGGCAGCCGGTCGAGGCTGAGCGGGCCGTGGTCCGGGTCGCAGCCGAGGAGGAGGTAGGTCTCCGGGCTCCAGTGGGCGCCGTCGGTCAGCAGGTCCCATTCGGCGGAGCCGAGCAGGCCGTCGATGCCGTCGTGGTCGCCGCCGTCGCCGAGGTAGGGGCCGGACGGCTCCTGTGCCGTGCCGTCCACTCTGCCGTCCGTTCCGCTGTCGGCGTCGCCCGTGCCGTCGCCGCCGGCGGCACCGGAGGTGTCGCCGTCGGCCCTGCCGATCGTGCCGGTTCCGCCCGTCGGGGCGCCGTCCACCGTGGCGGCGCCCGGCGGGCGGATGGCACCTAACGGCATGTTCATGGCGGGCCCATCGCTCGGCTGCGGCCCACGGTGTGCGGACCGTTCGGGTGGTGAGAAGACTGTCGCACAGCGTTGTCACCCTTGCGGGCGATTTGGACAGAACGCAGACAAAGTTCCCCTGGCATATGCCACTGTGGCAGTAGCCGTCGTCGCCCTGTGTGCGGACGGGGGTCCGAGGCGGTAACCTTCGGTGATTCCGGCGCCCGGGCGCCCACCGCAGTACCGACCAGAGACCCCGGCGACGGAAATCCCGTTGCCACTACGACCGCCGCAACGGATGCTGACCTCATGTTCGAGCCAGTGATAGCACCCAGTGCCAGCCTCCTGGGCCTCCTTCAGCGAGGCCGTGGTGACGGGCAGCTCCACGCGCTGGCCGCCGACCGTGCCGAGGCCATTTCCGCGCTGGAGGAGTGTGTCACCAGGGACCCGCGAGCCGACTGGCAGGTCGAGAGTCGCTCCCTCTACTACGCGCGCATCTACATGGACCTGGAAGCCCCCCTCGACGGCATCGAGGACCACCTCCACTCCGCCGAGGACCTGGTCACCGACGACGAGAGCCGCACCGGCCTCGCCCTCTCCGTCCTGGGCCACCTCGCCTCGTACGGCCGGCGCGACGCGCTGCTGATGCTGCGCGAGTACGCCGCCACCGGCGCCAACTGGTCCTGGGCCCTCGACGAACTCGCGCTGCGCGACGACGACCGCGGCCTGCTGCTGCTCGGGACCGCCGTGCTGGACCACTTCCCGCCGGGCCCCGAGGGCGACGCCGAGCTGCGCGAGTTCATCCGCAACGCGTACGAGCCCAGGCCCTGGCGGCTGTGGGCCTCCTACCACCCGAGAGTGGCGGCGGCCAGCGAGCAGTCACCCTTCGACCTGTGGCAACGCCAGATCAACCGCAGCGGCGTCACCCCCGGCTGGTCCACCGCCGACGTGCTGGCCTGGGCCGACCAGGGCGAACTCGGCGGCCTCGGCGCCGGTGCCTTCCTCGGCCGGCCCGACGCCCGCACCGAGCCCGTGCGCGACACCGACCCGCAGTCCGGCCCCGACGCGGTGGACCGCCGCGCCGCCGCGGCCGCCCGCTGTCTGACCGCCGTGGTCCGGCCCGAGGACCGCCCGCTGCTGGTGGAAGCCGCGCGCGGCGGCCTGCCCGGCGCCCGCCGGGCCGCCCTGCGCCACCTGGTCGAGCAGCGCGACCCGGCCGCCGTCGAGCTGATCGAGACGGCCGCCGCGGACGTGGACGACCGGATCGTCCGGGCCGCCCTGGAACTGCTCGGCCGGATGCGCGGCCCCGAGGTGCTGGCGCAGGCCCGCCGCTGGGCCGACCCGGCCACCGGCGGTGCCGACAGCGCGCTCGGCGAGGCCGCCGTCCAGCTGCTCGCCGACGCGGGCGAGCCGGGCGACGCGCCGCTGGTGGTGGCCGGGCTGCGCCGCTGGATCTCCGTGCGCGGGGTCAGCGGTACCGGGCTCGGGTCGCTGGTGGACGGTGCGGGGCGGCTGGTCGCCGCCGACGCCGTACCGGTCCTGCGCCACGTCTACGGGGAGGCCGGCTCCTCGGAGCTGCGCGGACGCGCCGCCCGCGCGCTCGCCGTGACCGATGTGCACTTTCCCGAGGGGCCCGCTGTCGAGTGCCTCTGGGACTGCGAGGAGTCCACGCGTGAGCTCGCCGCGCGCCATGTCGCCACCACGGGCGACGCGCGTGTGCTGGAGCGGTTGCGCAGGCTCGCCGCCGACCCGGCCGAGGAGGCCGAGGTCCACGCCGCCGTACGCGGCCGCCTGACCGCCGCCCGGGAGCACGGGCGTTAGGGTCGGCCCACAACGTTCAGTGGGCCGGGACACCGACACGGTGTCCCGGCCCACTTGTTTCCGCGGGTCCTCGTACGCTCTGCGGTTCTCGTACGTTCTGTGGTCCTCGTACTGAAATCCGGTTCTACTTCACCGCGCCCGCGTCCGGGGTCAGCACGCCTCCGATGACCAGTCCGATGATCAGGACGCCGAGGAGCACCCGGTAGACCACGAACGGCATGAAGCTGTGGGACGAGATGTACTTCAGGAACCACGCGATGGCCGCGTAGCCGACCACGAAGGCGATCACGGTGGCCAGGATGGTCGGACCCCAGGCCGGGGACGGGCCCTCGCCGATCTTGAACAGCTCCAGTGCCCCCGAGGCGAGCACCGCCGGGATGGCGAGCAGGAACGAGTAGCGGGCCGCCGCCTCCCGGCTGTAGCCGAGCAGCAGGCCGGCGCTGATCGTGCCGCCGGAGCGGGACACGCCGGGGATCAGCGCCAGCGCCTGGGCCAATCCGTAGGTGCCCGCGTGCGGCAGCGTGAGGTCGGTGATCGGACGGGCGTGGCGGACGGCCCGGGTGCGGTCGGCGAACGCCAGGATCAGGCCGAAGACGATCAGCGTGGTGCCGATGATCCGCAGGTCGCGCAGGTGGGTCTCGATGGTGTCCTGGAACAGTTTGCCCAGGATGCCGATCGGCAGGGTGCCGATGATCACGAACCAGCCCATCCGCGCGTCCGGGTCCGAGCGCAGCGCCGGCCGGAACAGGGACAGCGACCAGGTCTTGATGATCGAGGCGATGTCCCGGCGGAAGTAGATCAGCACCGCCGTCTCGGTGCCGAGCTGGGTGACGGCGGTGAAGGCCGCGCCCGGGTCGTCCCAGCCCAGCAGGGCGGAGAAGACCCGCAGGTGGGCGCTGGAGGAGATCGGCAGGAACTCGGTGAGTCCCTGGATCAGGCCGAGGACGGCCCCGTGGAACCAGTTGATCACCGGACACGCGCCGGGGATATCCGTCGGGCGTGGGGCAGGGGCGGCATGGGCGGGTCCTTGCGGGTCGGAAGGGCGGGCGGGGCCGCCGCGGCCCGCCCGGCCCGCGGGCCGCGCGCGAGCACGGCGCGCGGCTGATGGTACGGGGTGAAGGTGACGGTTCTTTGTTCACCCTGTGTTCGACCGTTGCGCGCGGAGCCGGTCCCGGTCCGGAGCCGGTGTCAGGGGCGGCTCGGAGCACGGGCCGCGCGCGGCCGGTTCAGAGCACGGGCCGCGCGCGGACCCAGGTGCGGTCCGCGGTGAGGTAGCGCTCTACCACCAGGTCCGCCTCCGCGAGCGCCTGCTCGAACGCCTCGGTGTCGAGCGGGCGGGACAGGAAGGTCTGGGTCCAGGTGCCGTCCGGGAAGGTGTACTCGAAGCGGACGGAGTCGACGCCGTCGCCGACCGGCGTGGCCGAGACCAGCCGGGACCACGCGTCCGGGCCGATCCGGTTCTCCCGCGGCACGTTGCGGTGCCAGTCCTCACCCTCGCGCTGCACCAGCACGCAGCCGTCCTCGCCGACGTGCCGGCGGCAGGTCTCCAGCAGGCCCCGGCGGACGGCGACGTCACCGGCGTGCACCAGGAAGGAGGCGAGCATGACGACGTCGAAGCGCTCGCCGAGGTCCAGCTCCTCGATCGGGCTGCGCACCGTGCGGACGCCGGGGCGGATCCGGGCCAGCATCTCGGCGGACTCGTCCACGGCCGTCACGGTGAAGCCGCGGTCGGTCAGCGGGTGCGTCATCCGGCCGACGCCGCAGCCCAGTTCGAGGATGCGGGCGCCGGGTGGCACCGCGGCCTCGATCACGTCCGGGGCGTCGCCCACGGGGAGGCGGCTCCAGACCTCGACGGCGCAGCCGTCCGGGGTGATCGCGCCCTCGCCCGTTCCGTCGTAGCCCTCGCGTCGCTCGTCTGCCATGCCGTTCATCCGAACACGGACGGGCGGGCCGGGGGAAGAGGGCGTCGGAACGGGATTGCGGTATACCCCATGGGGTATAACTTCGACCAGTGACGGAGCAGGAGAGGCGGCGTCGAACGGGGCGCCGGGGCGAGCGGAGGACGACATGGCACACCCCGCACGGCACGAGCACCACCAGCAGCACGGGCACGCCGACCAGTGGCCGTTCTAGCGCGGGGCGCCCTCCAGGTCGGACAGGGTCGCCTCCAGCCAGCCGAGTTCGGCCTCGGTGGTGGCGCGGGCGACCAGCAGCAGCCCGCGCCGGAACGGATCCGTGAACTCCTCGGCGCGGATCGGGCGGTCGCCCTCGTAGAAGAAGCCGGCGGGCTCGGCGAGGAAGGCGAGCCGGCGGCGGAGCACTGCGGCCTGGGCGGCCGGGTCGGTCAGGTGCCGCAGGAAGGCGAGCAGGGTGAACCAGCGGTTCTCGTCGCTGACGTCGAGCGGTTCGGGCTCGCGCAGCCGGTCGAGCAGGGCGGTGCGGCCGGCCTCGGTGAGGTGCAGGGTGTGCCGGGGGGCGGCGGCGCTGCCCGGCTCGGTCTCGCGGACGAGCAGGCCGTCGGCCTCCAGGCGCTTGATCGCGGGGTAGAGCGTGCCGTCGCTGATCGGGCGGACGTGGCCGGTGAGCGCGGCGAGGTGGCGGCGCAGCTCGTAGCCGTGCAGCGGCCGGTCGTACAGGAATCCGAGGATCGCGAGCTTCAGCATGGGGTCACTCTCTCAGATCCGTCCCTCGGGGCGTGGGTATATCGCTATCGTGATACCTCGGGATCGATGTATGGTCCTGCTCGTCCGCCGGAACCCCCGGAGCCGGCCCGCCGGTGCCGGGACCCCTGAAAGAGGAGCGTGTGAGCATGCGCGAGGCCCCCGTCACCCCGAACGGCGACCGGATCCGCTGGGTCGAGCTGCCCGGTGCCGAACTGCCCGGTACCGAGCCGGCCCGGCTCTACCTGCACGGGCTCGGTGCCAGCTCGCCGGCCTACTTCGCGGCCGCCGCCGTCCACCCGTTGCTCGCCGGGCGGCGCTCGCTGCTCCTGGACCTGCTCGGCTTCGGCCTCAGCGACCGGCCGACGGACTTCGGCTACACGCTGGAGGAGCACACGGACGCGGTCGCGGCGGCGGTCGCGGCCGCCGGGCCCGACCGGGTCGAGGTGGTGGGCCACAGCATGGGCGGGGCGGTCGCGATCGTCCTCGCCCACCGGCACCCGCGTCTGGTCGAGCGGCTGCTCCTGGTGGACGCCAACCTGGACCGGATCGAGCCCGACCGGCGCCGCCCCGGCAGCAGCGGCATCGCGGCCTACACCGAGGAGGAGTTCCTGGCCGGCGGCCGGGACGAAGTCGCCGAGCGGGTCGGCCCGTTCTGGTGGTCCACCATGCGGCTGGCCGGTCCGGAGGCGGTCCACCGCAGCGCCCGCCACCTCGCCCGGGCGACCGCCCCGTCCATGCGCGAGCTGCTGCTCGGTCTTGACCTCCCGCGCACCTTCCTCCACCCGGTGGCGGACGGCGAGCCGGCGGGCGCCGACGCCCTGCGGGCAGCGGGCGTGCGGGTGGTCGCGGTGCCCGACTGCGGACACAACATCATGCTCGACAACCCGGACGGCTTCGCGGCCGCGGCGGCGGAGGCGCTCGGGCTGGGGTGACCGGGCGGGGTGATCGGGCGCTCGGGCGGACGGCGACCGGGCGGGGCCGGCCGCCGTCCGCCGTAGGGTGAGGTGAACCGCCCGAGAGGAGCCCGTCCGATGTCCGTCGAGGTACCACCCGCGCTGGCCGCGTCCCTGGAGGGGTTCCTCGGCGCAGAGGGGCGCGCCTGGACGGCCGGACTGCCCCTTCTGGCGGCCGAGTTGTTCGACCGCTGGGAGCTGCGCCCGGACGGGCCGGTCGCGCACGGCGTGGTCGGGCTGGTGCTGCCCGTGCTGCGTGCCGACGGGACGCCGGCCGTGCTCAAGCTCCAGCCGGTGGACGAGGAGACGGTCGGCGAGCCGCTCGCCCTGCGGGCGTGGGGCGGCGGCAGCGCCGTCCGACTGCTCGATCACGAACCAGCCACCGGTTCACTGCTGTTGGAGCGCCTGGACCCGGCGCGCTCGCTGCTCGACCTCCCCGACGACCTCGCGGCGCTGCGCGTGGTCGCCGAGCTTCTGAGCGAACTGACGAGTCATCAGGCTCCGTACGGGCTCAGGACCTTGGCGGACGCGGCGGGCCGCCTGCTGGAGGCGGCCCCGGCGGTCACCGCCTCCCTCGCCGACCCGACCGAACGGCGCCTGCTCGCCGACTGCGCGGCCGCCCTGCGCGAGGCCCGCACCGAGCCGGGCGACCGGCTGCTGCACTGGGACCTGCACTACGGCAACGTGCTGGCGCCGCTCCCGGGCAGTGGCCGGGCGCCCTGGCTGGCCATCGACCCCAAGCCGTTGGCCGGCCACCCCGGCTTCGAGCTGCTCCCGGCGCTGCGCAACCGCTGGACGGACCTGGTGGCCACCGGGGACCTCGCCCGGGCGCTGCGGCGGCGCTTCGACCTCCTGACGGAGGTGCTGGAGCTGGACCGCGAGGTGGCGGCGGCCTGGACGCTCGCCCGGGTGCTGCAGAACGCGGTCTGGGCGGCCGAGGAGGGCGAGACGGGGCTTGACCCGGCTCAACGCGCCGTCGCCGAACTGCTGTTGGGGCGTTGAGCGCGAAGCCGGCGCGCGGTTCGGCGCCCCCGGCCCCGGCCAGGCGGCTCAGTGTTCCCGCAGCGGCACGAAGCGCACCGGCGTCCCCGGCCTGGCCTGCGCGGCGGCCGGCAGGTCGCCGGCCGGCACGACGCCGATCACCGGGTAGCCGCCGGTCGTCGGGTGGTCGGCCAGGAATACCACCGGCTGCCCGTCCGGCGGGATCTGCACCGCGCCCGACACCATGCCCTCGCTGGGCAGTTCGCCGTCCCGGGCGCGGGCGACCGGCGGCCCCTCGGTGCGCAGCCCGACCCGGTTGCCGGTCGGGGAGACCAGGTACCGGTCGCGGCCGATCCGGGCCACCGCCTCCGCGGTGAACCAGTCCGCGCGCGGCCCGAGCCGCAGCCGCAGCACCAGTTCGGCCGGGGGAGCGGGCAGCGGCACCAGTTCGGGCCGGGCCCGGTACGGCGGTGGGGGGCCGACCGGCAGCCGGTCCCCGGCGGCCAGCGGGGCCGGTCCGAGCCCGGCGAGCAGGTCCGCCGAGCGGCTGCCGAGCACCGGTGGGACGGCGATCCCGCCCGCCACCGCCAGGTAGCCGCGCACCCCTGCCGTCGCCGCGCCGACCTCGACCACGGCCCCGGCCGGCACCACGACCGGCGCGCCCCAGGCGGCCGGCCGGCCGTCCACCCGCACGGGCGAGGGCGCACCGGTGACGGCGACCACCACCGTCCCGACGGCCCGCAGCGCGACCCCGCCGAGCGTGGTCTCCAGGCCCGCGGCCCCCGGCTCGTTGCCGACCAGCCGGTTGGCGGCGCGCAGCGCCGGCTCGTCCAGCGCTCCTGCCCTGGGCACCCCGAGGTGGGCGACCCCGCGCCGTCCGAGGTCCTGGACCGTGGTCAGCGGGCCGGGGCGCTCCACCACCAGCTCGTTCAACTCCGCCTCCCCTCAGTCCTGTTCGGCCGTGAAGCGGACCCTGGTGCCCGGGGCGAGCAGGGCCGGGGGCTCGCGGCCGGCGTCCCAGAGGGGCAGCGCCGTCCGGCCGATCAACTGCCAGCCACCGGGGGAGGGGTGCGGGTAGACGCCGGTGTACGGGCCGGCCAGGGCGACCGAGCCGGCCGGGACGGAGCTGCGCGGGGTGGCCCGGCGCGGCACCTCGTACCGTTCCCGGAGGCCGGTGAGGTAGCCGAAACCGGGGGCGAAGCCGCAGAAGGCGACGACGTACTCGGGTCCGGTGTGGATCCGGACGGCGGCCTCCTCGGACACCCCCCAGAGTGCGGCGACCTCGGCCAGGTCGGCGCCGTCGTACACGGTCGGGACCTCCAGCAGCGGCCCGTGCGCCGCCCCGGCCGCGGCCGGCCGGGCGGTGCGCAGCAGCGCCGCCACCGCGTCGACGTCCGCGACGCCGTCCAGCAGCAGGGTGCGCGCGGCCGGTACGAGCTCCTCCACCGCGCCGAGTGCTCCCGCCTCCCTGCGCTCGCTCAGCCAGCCGTACAGCGCGGCCACCTCGGCCGTCCCGGGCAGCTCGACCAGCAGCGCCCGCTCGCCGACCCGGTGCACCGCCCCCACCGTCACGTGAAGGCCTCCACCCGGACTCCGGCGGAGGCCAGGGCGCCGCGGATCCGCCAGGCGAGCTGGGCGGCGCCCGGGGTGTCGCCGTGGACGCACAGCGAGCGGGCCTCGACGGCGACCCGTTCGCCGCCGGCGGCCTCCAGGGCGTGGTCCCTGGCGATGCCGACGGCGCGGGTGATCACCGACCCGGGGTCCTCCACCACCGAGTCCGGCTCGCGGCGCGGGACGAGGGTGCCGGCGCGGGTGTACGCGCGGTCGGCGAAGGCCTCCGCCACCACCGGCAGGCCGACGCCCTCGGCCACCTCCAGCAGCAGCGAGCCGGGCAGGCCGAGGACGGGCAACGGCCCGTCGCAGACCGCGCCCGCCCGCAGCACGCCGGCGACCACGGCCTCGGCCTGCTCGGAGTCGCCGACCACCCGGTTGTAGAGGGCGCCGTGCGGCTTGACGTAGGAGACCTTGGAACCGGCGGCGCGGGCGAACACCTGGAGGGCGCCGATCTGGTAGGCGATCTCGTCGGCGAGCTCCTCCGGGGGCACGTCCATCGAGCGGCGGCCGAAACCGGCCAGGTCGCGGTAGGAGACCTGGGCGCCGATCCGGACGCCGCGTTCGGCCGCCAGTGCGCAGACCCGACGCATCGTCGACGGGTCCCCGGCGTGGAACCCGCAGGCGACGTTGGCACTGGTCACCACGGACAGCAGCGCCTCGTCGTCGGTCAGCGTCCAGCGTCCGAACCCCTCGCCGAGGTCCGCATTGAGATCGATCACCGCATCGGCCACGCCCGTCCGCCTCCCAGCAGCTGTTGAGCCAGATGGTAGGGCCTGCGGATGAAGGCCGTTGTCCGTGACCCGGTGCCCCGCGGGCGCTGCGGCGTGTGCCCGGGAGCGCACGCCCCGGGGCGGCGCCGCGCCGGGCCGCCCCGGGGGCCGTACGGGGTCGTGAGGGGGTGCGAGGGGTCGCTCGGGTCGGTGAGTGCGCCGGGGCCGCCCGGGTTCAGTGCGCGGGAGCCGTTTCCCGGAAGGCACGCTCCAGCGGACGCAGCGCCCGCAGCACGATCAGCAGCGGTAGGACGCCGAAGACCCCGAACGACATGTCGATGAATCGCCATGTCGGCGGAATCCCGCGCAGCGGCCCGCAGACCAGTGCCAGCGGGATGACGGCTCCGCAGGCGAGCACGGCCCAGCGGATCACCCAGACGTTGCGGACCGGGTCCTTGAGCGGCCCCCAGAAGGCGGCGGCGATCACCAGGTGGGCGAAGGCCAGCCAGTCGGTGCCGTAGGCGAGGAAGGGGTAGCGCTCGTTGCACGTCGAAGTGCAGGCGGAGCCTTGTCCCGCCTGCGCGGAACCGACTCTAGACCTATCTTTGAACGTGTTCAACACGCCTGTCGAAGGGAGGCCCCGGAACGCACCGGTGCCCGGGTTCCGTGGAACCCGGGCACCGGTGGTGGCGGCGCGCGCGCCGCGGACGGCCGTTACGCCGTGTAGGTGTACGTCGCCGGCGCGCTGGGCCCGCCCGCGGTGGTGACGGTGATGCCCACCGGCCCGGGCTGGGCGCCCGCCGGGGCCGTGGCCGTGCAGGCGGTCGGGCCGCAGGAGACGTGGGCGGCCGGAACCCCGCCGAAGGCCACCGTCCCGTACGTCAGGTTGCTGCCGAACACGATCACCCGGGTGCCGCCGGCAGCCGGGCCGGAGGCGGGGGACAGGCTGCTGATCGTCGGCGCGGCCGGGGTCGGCGGGGTGCCGGTGTAGTCGAAGGCGGCGGGCGCCGCGGCCGTGCCGCCGGGCGTCACCACGCTGACCGGGGCGCTGCCCGAACCCGCGGGCGTGGTCACCGTGCAGGCGGTGTCGGTGCAGCGGCCGGGCGCCGGGAGGCCGCCGACCAGCACCATGCCGCCGGCCAGGTTGCTGCCGCTGACGGTCACCGCGGTGCCGCCCGCGGCCGGGCCGGTGGCGGTGTCGAGGCCGGTGACGGCCGGGGCGGCCTGGACGGTCGCCGGCAGGTGGCTCTTGCTGACGAGGTCGTAGGCGGAGATGTGCCCGGTCGGGTCGGTGTCGTTCGGGTTGGCGACCGTCGCGGTGATCGTGCCGGCGATCGGCACGCCGGGCGTGGTGGCCAGGTTGAGCTTCATGAAGTTGTAGCTCCCGGGCGCCCGGGTGGCGGTGAACACGGCCTCAAGGTGGCGGTGGTCGGGGGAGAGGGCCGTGGTGAAGGTGTAGTCCGGCGGCGTGGGGAAGAACATCGCGCCGTCGGTGGTGACGCCCGGCGGCAGGTCGAGGGTGATGTGCGTGGGCCCGGTCACGTCCGCGGTGCCGGACGTGGTCCAGCCCACCGACATGTTGCCGGTGGTGAAGAAGCCGCCGGGGTAGTTCCCGCCCTGCGACACGGTCACGTGCTGGACGGAGGCCGACGGAGTGCCGGCCGGGGCGGCGGTGGCGGTCGCACCGGTGGCGAGGACGGCGCCGGTGGTGAGGGTGGTCACGGACAGCGCGGCGGCGAGGCCCGCTTTGGCCAGTCGGGTGATCATGCGTCGATCATCACCGAACTATCGCGCCGTCCTCACGGTTTTCTCGAATGCGGGTTCGAGAATGGCGGAATCCCGTCGAAACCGCGTTGCGAAATCGCCCCTCGCACCCTCGCCGACCTGCCGCTCCACCCGTCCGCAAGGCCCGTTTCGGTCGATGTCGGTGCGAACCCCTAATCTTGTCCTCCGTGACCGCCATCGCAGACCCGCCCACCGAGCCCGGCCTCCGACCGCCCGCCGGCCCGGCGGCCGTGCGCCCCGCGCCCGGCCCCGCCGCCGACGAGGGCCTGGCCCGCCGGCTCAAGGCGCTGGCCTGCACCGCCCCGCTGCACGACCTGGACAACCGCAAGGTCAACCTGGCCGGCGAGTACGGCGGCTACGCGATGGCCGAGGTCGGCCTCGCCGCGATCGACCTGGTCACCCTGCACATGGACTTCGACACCGGGGCCGACCGCGAGATAGTCCTCGCCCGGATGCTGCCCAGGGTCGCCGCCCAGGCCGCCGGCCGCCCCGCCACCGAGCACGAGCGGGTCGCCCGCTGGGTGCTGGAGTCGCTGATCAACGTCGGCAGCGTGGACCGCGGCTTCCGCGCCGTCTACGGCACCTTCGGCGCGGACGGCGAGTACGTCCGCCGCGACTACGACTTCAAGCTGATCGAGGAGGTCCCCGGCCCCGACGGCGGCGTCTACCTGCGCACCACCGACGAGGCGGTCAACGTCCTGGTCGGCGCGCTCGACACCGACGTCACCTCGGCCCAGATCGCCGCCGAGGTCAAGCTGGAGGTGCTGATCCGCCGTGGCCGCCTGGCCGACGCCCAGCTCGCCGCCGAGCAGGCCCGCTACCGCACCGTCCAGTACGCGGAGACGCTGCGCCGCGCCCTCGACGCCACCCGCCGCAACGTCCGGGCGGTCGACTGGATGCGCGCCGTCCCTGACCTCATCGAGGAGGCGCTGGACCACATCGCCGACCGCTACCGGCACGAGAACGCGATTCTCACCAACATCCGCAAGGCCCGCGACGAGGCCGAGGAGCCCGAGCACAAGCGCCGCGCCGCCGAGCTGGTCGACATCGTCAAGGACTGCATCCGCCGCCACACCCGGCTCCAGACCCGCCTGCTGGAGGCCGGCCCGCTGTTCCGCGCCGAACAGGACCGGCAGGCCTTCGCCACCCCCGGCGCCCGCAGCGGCATCGACCTCTACGGGCAGCTGCTCGCCCCCGTGCTGCGGCTGCCGATAGAGCAGGCCGTCCGCCCCACCGGCGCCTTCTTCGCCCACGGCACCGGCCTGCGCACCCCGGTCTCGGTCCGGGTCGCCGACCTCGTCGACCTGCTGCTCACCCCGCCGGTCGAGCGCGAGCACCTCGGGGCCGAGCTGCCCGACCCGGACCTGGTCGCCACCCCCGACGACAGCCGCTTCTCCGAGGCCCAGCTGGAGTCCGCGACGGTCCTGCTCGACCTGCCCCCGGACGCCCCCCGCCGGCTCTCCGGTCTGCTCGCCGACGCCCGCAAGCAGGACCCGGACCTGCCGTACCTGGTCGCCCTGCTCGCCGTGCACGCGGCCAGCCCGCCGGTCGGCACCGCGTACCGCCAGGGCGAGGAGCGGCTGCTGTTCGCCGTGGACGACGGCACCCCGCTGCGCGATTGGGAGTTCGGCGGCGCCGACCTGATCGTCGGCAGCGCCCTGCTCGACGCGGTCGGCATGGCCGCCGACCGCAAGGACGCCGGCTGACCGGCCCGGAACCCGCCTTGACGAACCGTACCCACCGCGCCACCCCTGAGGAGCACCGCCCGTGACGACCCACCACGACACGTCCTGGGCGGCCGAGAGCGAACCCGCGGCCCCCGCGCCGATCACCCCGGCCGACGTCGCGGACGCCGCCCGGCTGGTCTCCTTCGGCCTCCAGGCCAAGCTGCTCCCCGCCCGGGACGCCGAGTACGCCGAGCTGGTGCGCCGCCACCGCGAGGACCCGCCGTTCGCCCGGCTCGCCGACGCCATCGCCACCGGCATGGGCCTGGTCGTCCTGGAGGTCTCCCCGCGGGCCGGCATGGCCGTGGCCGCCGCCGAGGACTCGCTGTTCGCCGTCCGGATGGGCGACTACTCGCGCCGCGCCGCCTCCGAGTCCACCGACCGCTTCCTGCACGGCCTGGCCCACCTGGCCGTCGCCGCGATGGCCTTCCCCCGCCCCGAGGACCTCGCCGACGACGGCTACCTGGGCCGGATCACCGTCAACGGCGTCGACTCCTTCGTCCGCCAGGCCTGCCGCCGCCTGGAGGAGCAGGCCGACGCCGAGGGCGCCAACACCGACCCGGCCTCCGACGCCCCCGGCCTGGAGGCCGCCTGGCGGGTGTGGGCCCGGCGCACCGCCACCGGCGCCACCAAGGACGCCCGCCGGCTCTCCGGCTCCACCATCGGCATCGTCGCCAAGGCCGTGCTGTTCCTGGTCGACTCCGGCTTCCTCCAGAAGGTCTCCGACGACTCCGGCGGCACCTACCGCACCACCGCCCGCTACCAGCTCCAGGTCCGCGACCTGGCCGGCAGCGCGGCCATGGCCGAACTGCTCGACCTCGGCATCGTCCCGGTCTCCGACGGCACCGCCAGCCTGCTGCCGCCGGACACCGGCGACGAACTGGTCGCCGACGCCGGCCTGCCGTTCCACTCGCTCTGAGCCCAGGCGCTCCGGGACCACCCGCCCGGAGCCCACCGCGCCGCCCCCGGCCCACCCGCCCGAACCGGCGCGCCGCCCGTCCCTCACGCCACGCAAGCCACGGAGAACCGCCGCACATGTACGAGCTCAACCGGGTCCGCCTCTACTCGATCGGACCGGCCGGCGCCCGCTACGCCGACACGGTGCTCGACCTGCGCGGCGTCGGCGAGCCGGTCGCCGACCCGGCCCCGCAGCAGATCGGCCTGTTCGGCGAGGACGTCGACGGCCCGGTCCGCCGCCCCGCCCCGGCCGGCGTGCTCTTCCTGGAGAACGGCGGTGGCAAGTCCGTCCTGCTCAAGCTGATCTTCTCGGTCATGCTCCCCGGCCACCGCAACACCCTCGGCGGCGCCAGCTCCGGCGTGCTGCGCAAGTTCCTGCTCGCCGACGACTGCGGCCACGTCGCCCTGGAGTGGCAGCACACCGTCACCGGCGAGCTGATCGTGGTCGGCAAGGTCAGCGAGTGGCGCGGCCGCCAGGTCTCCTCCGACCCGCGCAAGTTCGCCGAGACCTGGTACTCCTTCCGCCCCGGCCCCGGCCTGACCCTCGACTCGCTGCCGGTCGCCGAGCGGGTCAGCCTGTCCGGCGACCAGAAGGCCCGCGGCCGCCGCCGCACCATGAAGGGCTTCCGCGACGCCCTCACCGAGGCCGGCAAGGCCCACCCGTACCTCGACCTGGTCTTCGAGGACGGCCACGACCGCTGGACCGAGCACCTCGGCGAGCTCGGCCTCGACCCCGAACTCTTCCGCTACCAGCGCGAGATGAACGCCGACGAGGGCGAGGCGGCCGGCCTCTTCGCGGTCAAGCACGACAGCGACTTCACCGACCTCCTGCTGCGCGCCGTCACCGACACCAGGGACACCGACGGCCTCGCCGACCTCGTCCACGGCTTCGCCGCCAAGCTCGGCCGCCGCGCCGAACTCACCGCCGAACGCGACTTCACCGCGGGCTCGCTGGACCTGCTGGAGCGCATCGCCGAGGCCACCACCGCCCGCGAGACCGTCCGCGAGGCCCACCGCACCGCCGAGCGCCGCACCCGCCGCCTCGCCCACGCGCTCGCCTCCCGCGCCGCCGCCGAACGCGACCGCGCCCAGGACCTCGCCATCGAGGTCGCCGCCGCCGCGAGCGCCGTCACCGCGGCCGAGGCCGACCGCACCAGGCACAGCCTGATCACCGACGAACTCACCCACCGGCACGCCACGCTGAGCCTCACCGCGGCCACCGCCGAGGCCGCCGCGCTGCGCCGCGAACTCATCGACGCCCGCACCCTGCACTCCGCCTGGCAGGCCGCCGAGGCGGTGCTGCGCCAGCGCGCCGCCGCCGACCGGGTCGCCCGGGTCGCCGCCGCCATCCGCGAGGCCGAGCTGGACGCCGCTCCCGCGCTCGCCGCCCGGGCCCGTGCCGCGACCGCCCTGGCCCGGGCCCTGGAGTCCGCCGCCGCGGCCGCCGAGTCCCGCGCCGACACCGAGGAGGAGCGCGCGGGCGAACTCCAGGAGGACGGCGGCAAGGCGCAGTCCGACGCCACCGAGGCCGCCACCGCCGCCCAGAAGGCCCGCAGCGAGGCCGACCACCTGCGCCAGCGCCTCGCCGAGGTCGAGCAGGAGACCGAGGCAGCCGTCGCGGCCGGCTTCATCGACACCGACGGCGACGTCGACCCGGCCCGCGCCGCACTGCACGCCGCCGACGTCGAGAAGGCCGCCGCCGCCGCGCTCGCCCAGGCCCGTACCTCCGCCGAGTCCGCCGCCGCCCGGCTGCGCGAGGCCGCCGCCGCCACCGGCCGCGCCGAACTCGCCGCCGAGCGGGCCGGCGACGCCCGCAAGGACGCCGCCAGGGCGCTCGCCGCCGAGCACCGCACCGCCGCGCTGCTCGCCACCGAGCAGCGCCTCGCCGACCTGCTCTCCCTGACGCCCGCATCCACGGACTGGAGCGAGGACGGGTCCGGCGCCGAGGAGGACGCCGGCTTCCTCACCCCCGCCGTGCTCGACCGCAACGCCGAGTACCTGCGCGAACTCCTCGACGAGTCCATCGCCACCGCCGAGCGCACCCTGTTCGACCTGCGCACGGCCGCCGCCGACGACTCCCGCATCCTCGCCGCACTCGGCGACGGCGGCCTGCTGCCGCCCGGCCCCGACGTGCTCGCCACCGTCGAGTACCTCGCCGAGCACGGCATCCCCGCCCTGCCCGGCTGGCGCTACCTCGCCCAGTCCGTCGACCCGGCCGACCACGACGCGATCCTCGCCGCCCGCCCGGAACTGGTCGACGGCGTGGTCGTCACCGACCCGACCTCGCTGGAGCGCGCCCGCGAGGCCCTGCAGGCCGCCGCCCTGCTGCCGCGCTCCACCGTGGCCGTCGGCGCCGCCGCCTCGCTGATCGCCCCGATCACCGACGAGCCGGCCTTCTTCCTCGTACCGCCGAACCCGGCCATGCACGACGAGTCCGCCGCCGAGGGCGAGCGCCGCGAGCTGCGCGCCCGGGCGAGCGCCCGCGAGGAACACATCCGCGAACTGGCCGGCCGCCTCGGCGCCGACCGCGCCCTCGCCGCCCGCCTCGCCTCCTGGCACGCCAGCTGCCCGCCCGGCACCCTCGCCGAACTCGCCACCGCCGCCGAGGCCGCCCGCGAGCACGCCGAGCAGGCCGCCGCCGCCCTGGCCACCCTGCGGGCCGACCACGACGAGGCCGAGGCCGACCACGCCGCCGCCGCCTCCGCCCACGAGGAGCACCGCGAGGCCGCCCAGCGCGCCCGCCGCCGCGCCGACGCCCTCTCCGGCCTCGCCTTCCGGCTGCGCGAGCGCGGCAACTGGGCCCGCCGCCAGCGCGAACTCGCCGAGGACGCCGCCGAGTGCGACCGCCGCCAGGCGCTGTGCGCCGAACGCGCCCGCACCTGCGACGAGGACCGCCGCGCCGCCCAGCGCGCCGCCGACGACGCCCGCCGTACGGTCCGCGCGCTGCGCGCCGAACGCGCCGAGATCCCCGCCGCCGAGCAGTCCGATGAGCCCGCCGAGACCGCCCCAGCCGCGCTGCCCGCCCTGCGCGAGGCCTACCGCGCCGCCTCCCAGCTGTACGAGAAGGTCGGTGTCGGCGCCGACCTGCGCGCCGAACAGGCCCGCGCCGAGGGCGACGAGGCCGCCGCCACCACCGAACTCGACCGCCTCACCAACAAGGTGCGCACCCGCGCCGAGGAACTCCTCGGCAGCCCCGACGGCGCCGACGGCCCGGCCCGCCAGGCCGCCGCCGCCCGCGCCGAGGAACTGGTCGCCACCATCGAGGCCCGCTCCGCCACCGCCAGCGAGCAGCTCGGCCGCCTGCGCGGCGAGGCCGAACGCTCCGCCCCCGCCGACGGCGAGGCGCACACCGAACTGCCCGAGGACCTCGTCCCCACCGACCCGGAGCACGCCCAGGCCCTGCTGCGCACCGCCACCAGCCGCCTCGCCGAGCGCCGCGAGGCCCTGGACGCCGCCCGCACCGCCCACGCCGACCTCCAGCGCACCTTCGACACCGCCCAGTCCGCCGCCGCCGACTTCGACGAGCTGGCCGGCCAGCTGCGCGACGGCCTGCGCGACCACCAGGAGGACCAGGACGACCCGGTCGAGCCCTACCTGGGCTCGCTCGCCGAGGCCCGCACCGGCGCCACCGAGGCGCGCCGCGCCCTGCGCACCGCCGCCGGCGAGCTGTCCTCCTCCGAACTCGCCGTCCGCGACGCCTCCGACGCCCTGGTCCGGCACGCCAACGCCGCCCGCTACGAGGCCGTCCGCACCCCCGCCCGTCAGCAGATCCGCGAACTGCCGGCTTCCGCGCTGCCCGAGCACGCCGCCGCCTGGGCCGTCGCCTTCGCGCCCCGGCTGCGGGTGCTCACCGACGAACTCGCCCAGCTGGAGAAGAACCGCGGCTCGATCGTGGACCGGCTGCGCGGCCTGGTCGAGTCCTCGCTCACCACCCTGCGGGCCGCCCAGCGGCTGTCCCGGCTGCCCGAGGGCCTGGGGGAGTGGTCAGGCCAGGAGTTCCTCCGGATCCGCTTCGAGGACCCGGACCACGCCACCCTGGTCGAGCGCCTCGGCGAGGTCATCGACGAGGCCACCCGTGCCGCCGTCAAGAAGAACAGCGACCTGCGCCGCGACGGCATGTCCCTGCTGCTGCGCGGGGTCGCCGCCGCGATCGGCCCCAAGGGCGTCAGCGTCGAGATCCTCAAGCCCGACGCGGTGCTGCGCGCCGAGCGGGTCGGCGTCGGCCAGATGTCCGACGTCTTCTCCGGCGGCCAGCTGCTCACCGCCGCGATCGCGCTGTACTGCACGATGGCCGCGCTGCGCGCCAACGACCGCGGCCAGTCCCAGCTCCGGCACGCCGGCACGCTGTTCCTGGACAACCCGATCGGCCGCGCCAACGCCACCTACCTGCTGGAGCTCCAGCGGGCCGTGGCCGACGCGCTCGGCGTCCAACTGATCTACACCACCGGCCTGTTCGACACCACCGCGCTCGCCGAGTTCCCGCTGGTGATCCGGCTGCGCAACGACGCCGACCTGCGGGCCGGCCTCAAGTACATCTCGGTCGAGGAGCACCTGCGCCCCGGCCTGCCCGCGGCGCCGGACCCGGACGGCCCGGCCGTCCACGGCGAGATCACCGCCACCCGGATGTTCAAGCGCCCCGCGGAGGTTCCCGCCCAGCGGTGAAGTCACTAGCGTGGTCGGCATGCTGACGATCGCGCACCTCAGTGACATCCACCTCGGTCAGGTCCACCGCCGGGACGACGGCAAGCGCGCCCGGCGGCGGGCCGAGCAGGTGATGGCGTACCTCGACGCCCTGCCGGGCCCGCTGGACGCGGTGCTGGTCACCGGCGACCTCGCCGACCACGGCCTGCCCGAGGAGTACCGGCAGGTCGCCGAGGTGCTGGTCTCCCGGCACCCGGTGCTCGTCTGCCCCGGCAACCACGACCGCCGCTCGCCCTACCGGGAGGTGCTGCTCGGCGAGGCGCCGGGGGAGGCGCCGGTCAACCGGCTGCACCGACTGCCCGGCGCCGACGTGCTGATGCTCGACTCCTCCGTGCCCGGGCGGGACGACGGCCTGCTGGACGACGCCACGCTCGACTGGCTGGACGCCGAACTCGGCTCGGGGAGCGTCGAGTTGCCCGCTCTGGTGGCCTTCCACCACCCGCCGGTGGAACTGTACCTGCCGTACGTCGACCCGATCCGCCAGTTCGGCGAGGCGCGGCTGGCGCGGGTACTGCGCCGGCATCCCCGGGTGGCCGCCCTGTTCTGCGGTCACTCGCACACCCCCGCGGCGACCACCTTCGCCGGGCTGCCGCTGCTGATCGCGCCCGGTGTGGTCTCCACCGTGATGCTGCCCTGCGAGGGCGGGCGCGGCATCGCCTTCGACCACCCGCCGATGCTCGCCTTCCACGTCCTGGACGGGGACCGCCGGCTCACCACCCACTACCGGGCGCTGCCGGTCCTGGACTGACCGATTCGACCGGCCCTACGGTTGGTTGGTCCGCACCCGGGGCTGGCGCGGCGGCGGGTACGGCGGCTGCTGCCGGCCGGGCCCGTACGGCTGCTGCTGCTGCCCCGTCCCGTACGGCTGCTGGTACGGCTGTTGGTACGGCTGCGTCGACTCGTACGGCTGCCGGTACACCGAGGACGGGCCGGGCCGGGGGAGCGGACGTGCGGCCGGCGGCCCGGGCGGCACCCGGCTGCCCGCCATCGGGTGCGCGGAGCCCGGCGCCCGCACCCGCTGGGCGGCGACCTGGCGGGAGATCAGGATCTCCAGCAGGCACCACATGGTCCCGAACACCCCGAGCCCCATCGCGAGCAGAGCGGGCGTCAGCAGCCAACTGCCCGCGTACGAGGCCAGTGTCGCCACCACGACGCCCACCAGGGTGAAGGCCAGGCAGAGCACCGCCCGGACTGCGGCGGCGCGAACCTCGTCGGGCAGGCGACGGCGGCGGCGGCGTGGCACGGACATCGAGCGACCCCCAGGCGCGTGGCGCGCGTTTCGGTGAAGAACACGGGCCGGGCGCACACGAAACGCGCCCGCTTGCCTCACTCTGCCCCGCCGAACCAGGACTATGCGTCCGAAACCGTCGAACTGCCGCCAAATCGTGTCATCCGGGAAGCCCTGGAGGCCGAGAAGCCCCAGAAGCTCCGGACCTCCGGGTGGCCCCGGAGGTCCGGACGGTCGCGACGGCCCCGGCAGCCGTGACGGCCTCGGCACCCACGGCTCAGCCCAGTTGGAGGTTGAGCTCATCCAGCGCGCCGCTCACGATCGTCCGCATCGCCCGCTCGGCGTGGGCGGCGTCCTCGGCGCAGATCGCCTCCGCGACCTCGCGGTGCAACCGGATCGCGTACGGCTCGGGCTGATGGGGCATCAGATGGTACTCGGTCCGGCCGGTGAGCACCGCCGCGACGGTGGTCCCGAGGTGGGCGAACATCTCGTTGCCGGAGGCGCGCAGCACCAGGGAGTGGAAGGCGATGTCGTGCCGGAGGAAGGTGGTGAGGTCGGCGGCCCGCGCGGTGACCGTCAGATCCACGGCCAGCGAGCTGAGTTCGCGCCGGTCGTCGTCGCTCGCGTGGGTGGCGGCGAGCGCCGCGGCGGCCGGTTCGACGGCCACCCGCAACGAGCCGAGCGAACGCAGCTGGGCGGACCGGTCCGCGCCGGCCAGGCGCCAGCGGATCACCGTCGGGTCGAAGACGTCCCAGAGCGACTTCGGCTGCACGGTGATCCCGACCCGTCGCCGGGACGCGACCATCCGCATCCCCTCCAGGACCCGGACCGCCTCCCTGACCACCGTCCGGGACACCCCGAAGCGCTCCTCCAGCTCCTCCCCGCGCAGCACCGCCCCCTCGGGGATCTCCCCCGACGCGATCGCCGGCCCGAGCTCGTCAAGCAGCCGCCCGGGCAGCCCCTGGATCTCCATCCGCCCAGCGTAGACGCCCGCCCCGCGAGCGCTCACGTCACCCTGCGCCCCGCACCTGGCCTCCCTGCGACCCAGACCACACCTCAAAAGTATGACGATTTGGTTTCCACCACTTGAATACGTCATATCTTTGAGGCGATAGTGGCGGCCAGGCAACGAAGGAGCACCACCCCATGGCTCTCAGCGTCGAGAACCACGACCTCCCGCAGGCCCCCCTCACCGTGGTGGTGATGGGCGTCTCGGGTGTCGGCAAGACCACCCTGGCCCGCCTGCTGGCGGACCGCCTCGCACTCCCCTTCGCCGAGGCGGACGAGTTCCACCCGGCGGCCAACATCGCCAAGATGTCCGCCGGCACCCCGCTGGACGACCAGGACCGCGCCCCCTGGCTGGGCGCCATCGGCGCCTGGCTCAAGGAGCGGACCGAGGCCGGCACCGGCGGCGTGGTCACCTGCTCGGCGCTGAAGCACCGCTATCGCGAAACCCTGCGCGCGGCCTGCCCGGGCGCCTTCTTCCTGCACCTCAGCGGTGGCCACGAGCTGGTCGAGGACCGGCTCAGCCACCGCACCGGCCACTTCATGCCGTCGTCGCTGCTCGACTCGCAGTACGCCGCCCTGGAACCCCTGGAGGCGGACGAGCGCGGCGCCGTCCTGGACGTGGGCCCGTCCCCCGAAGAACTCGTCGAGATGGCCGTGGCGCTGCTGCGGCCCGTCAATGGAGACCTCGCGTGAGCATTGCCCCCACTCTGCTGGCGGCCGCCCCACCGGCCCTGCCGCACACCGGCAGCGACTCCCAGCTGCTGATCGCGGTGCTGCTCAGCATCGGTGTGATCGTCCTGCTGATCACCAAGCTGAAGCTGCACCCGTTCCTCGCCCTCACACTCGGCTCCGGTCTGCTGGCCGCCGTCGCGGGCGCGCCGTTCGACAAGCTGCTCAGCAGCTTCTCCACCGGCTTCGGTTCCACCGTCGCCGGCGTCGGCCTGCTGATCGGCCTCGGCGCGATGCTCGGCAAGCTGCTGGCGGACTCCGGCGGCGCCAACATCATCGCGGACACCGTGCTCTCCCGGACCGGCAACAAGGGGCTGCCCTGGGCGATGGCGCTGATCGCGGCCGTGCTCGGCCTGCCGCTGTTCTTCGAGGTCGGCGTCGTCCTGCTGATCCCGATCGTGCTGCTGGTCGCCCGCCGCGGCAACGTCCCGCTGATGCGGATCGGCATCCCGGCACTGGCCGGCCTGTCGGTGCTGCACGGCCTGGTGCCCCCGCACCCGGGCCCGCTGGTCGCCGTCGACGCGCTGAAGGCCGACCTCGGCATCACCCTGGCGCTCGGTCTGCTGATCGCCGTCCCGACCCTCATCATCGCCGGTCCGCTGTTCGCGCGGCTGGCCGAGCGCTGGGTCGGTCCGCTGGAGATCCCGGCGGCCACCGCCCCCGAGGAGTCGGCCAAGCACGACCGCACCCCGTCGTTCGGCGCGGTGCTGGCCACCATCCTGCTGCCGGTCGTGCTGATGCTCGGCAAGGCGCTGGCCGACGTGGTGATCGACAACCCGAAGGCGATGGGCCAGCGGGTGTTCGACTTCATCGGCTCCCCGCTGATCGCACTGCTCGCCGCGACCCTGCTCGGCATGGCGACCCTCGGCAGGGCGGCCGGCTTCGACAAGGCCCGGATCTCCGACACCGTCGGCAAGTCGCTCGGCCCGATCGCCGGCATCGTGTTCATCGTCGGCGCGGGCGGTGGCTTCAAGCAGACGCTGATCGACGTCGGCGTCGGCAACGCGGTCAGCGAGTGGTCCGCCAAGTGGCACATCTCGGCGCTGCTGCTCGGCTGGCTGATCGCCGTGCTGATCCGCCTGGCCACCGGCTCGGCGACGGTCGCCACGATCACCGCGGCCGGCATCGTCGGCCCGCTGGCCACGGACATGTCCTCGACCCACGCGGCCCTGCTGGTGCTCGCGATCGGCGCCGGATCGCTGTTCCTCTCGCACGTCAACGACGCCGGCTTCTGGCTGGTGAAGGAGTACTTCGGGATGAGCGTCGGGCAGACGCTGAAGTCCTGGTCGGTGATGGAGACGGTGATCTCGGTGGTCGCCATCGTCCTGATCCTGCCGCTCAGCCTGATCATCTAGCCGACGAAGCACCCACGCCGAGGGGCGGCACCCGTGACCGTACGGGTGCCGCCCCTCGGCGTTCCCCTCGGCGTTCCCCGAACCCGTACGGGCCCGACGGGCAGGCCGGGTCGGCGGCTCGTCCCGTGCGGGTCGGGACCCACGGCCGGGGCCCGCCCGCGGGGCGCCGCCCCGGGCAGATGGCCGAGACCGAGGTCGGACCGGTCCGACAACCGGGCAGGGCCGCCCCAGAACGCGAACGGAGGGCGGGCGCCCGGGGGGAGACCCCGGGCGCCCGCCCTCCGTTCGCGGTCCGACCTGCTACTCGCGCTTCGCGAGGCTGTGCCTACTTGGTTCCGCGCTTCGCGAGGCTGCGCTTACTTGGTTCCGCGCTTCGCGAGGCTGCGCTTACTTGGTTCCGCGCTTCGCGAGGCTGCGCTTACTTGGTTCCGCGCTTCGCGAGGAAGGCCTCGACCTCGGCCTCGATCTCCGGCGTGGCCAGCCCGCGCACGGTCATCGTGGTGCGGCGGCGCAGCACGTCGTCCGCGGTGTACGCCCACTCGTTGTCCGCCGCGTACGCGACCTGTGCCCAGACGTCCGGGCCGTCCTCGTGGATCGGCCGGCCGAGCTCCGGGTTCTCGTCGATCATGCGGGCGATCTCGAAGGACAGGGTGCCGTAGTGGCTGGCCAGGTGCTTGGCCACCAGCGGCTCCATCCGCGAGCCCGGCTCGCGGTCGATCAGCAGGCGGTGCGCCACCGCGTTCGGCGCGCCGACGCCGGGCAGCGGGACGGTCGGGGCGATCGGGGACATGTCCTCGCCGAGGCTGGTGCCGGGCACGTGGGCCAGCTTCTCCAGCACGGCGCGGCCGATGTGCCGGTAGGTGGTCCACTTGCCGCCGGAGACCGACAGCATGCCGCCGCGGCCCTCGGTGACGACCGTCTCGCGCTTGGCGGCGGCGGTGTCGCCCGGGCCGCCCGGCAGCACCCGCAGGCCGGCGAAGGAGTAGGTGACCAGGTCGCGGTCGAGGTGCTCGTCGCGGATCGCGTGCGCGGCCTCGCCCATGATCTGGTCGATGTCGGCCTCGGTGGCCCGGACGTCCTTCGGGTCGCCGGTGTACTCCTCGTCGGTGGTGCCGAGCAGGACGTGGTCCTCCCACGGGATGGCGAAGGAGACGCGGTACTTGTCGATCGGGATGGTCAGCGCGGCGCGCCACGGCGAGCGGCGCTTGACGACCACGTGCGCGCCCTTGGAGAGGCGGATCGACGGCGCGGCGCCGGCGTCCTCCATCGTGCGCAGGTGGTCCACCCACGGGCCGGTGGCGTTCAGCACCAGGCGGGCGTCGATGCCGAACTCGCTGCCGTCGAGGCGGTCGCGCAGGTCGGCACCGGTGACCCGGCCGCCGGTGAAGCGCAGGCCGGTGACCTCGGCGTGGTTGAGCACCACGGCGCCGGCGTCGACCGCGGCGCGCACGGTCATCACGGCGACGCGCGAGTCGTTCATCTGGTGGTCGCCGTAGACGGCAACCGAGCGCAGGCCCTCGGTGCGCAGCGCGGGCACCTGCTGGGCGGCGTGCGCGGCGGTGGAGACCCGGCCCATGCCGTCACGGAAGGCGGACAGCGCCGAGTACAGGAAGACGCCGGCGCCGAGCTTGGCCGCGCCGTGCGGGCCGCCCTTGTAGACCGGCACGAAGAAGGTCAGCGGGTTGACCAGGTGCGGGGCGACGTCGGTGGAGAGCGCGCGGCGCTCCTTGTGGTTCTCGGCGACCAGCTTGACCGCACCGGTCTGCAGGTAGCGCAGACCGCCGTGGACGAGCTTGGAGGAGGCGCTGGAGGTGGCGCCGGCGAAGTCGCCGGCGTCGACCATGGCGACCTTCAGGCCGGCCTGGGACGCGGTCCAGGCGACGGCCGTGCCGAGGATGCCGCCCCCGATCACCAGCAGGTCGTAGGTGGCCTTGCCGAGCAGTTCGCGGGTCTCGGCGCGGGAGGCGGTGTGGCCGGCGGTGCGCTCGGCACCCAGGGTCGGGATGGTTGCCATGGTGGTTGTGTACGGCGCGCGGGTCGGGCGGCGCCGTTACTCCTCTCGTGTGCGGTGCGGCCCCTGCGGGAGCGGCCGGTCGGCCCGGTGCGGCGGGCCGGTGGAACTCGGTGACACCCGCTGCCGGAACAGCGGGCGGCCGGCCGGGGCACGGGGCCCCGACCGGCTTGTCGGTCAGTTGTTCTCTTCCTCCTCCACCCAGCCCATGGTGCGCTCCACGGCCTTGAGCCACTTCTTGTACTCACGCTCCCGGGTGGCCTCGTCCATGCGCGGGGTCCACTCGGCGGCGCGGTGCCAGTTGGCCCGCAGGGTGTCGAGGTCGGTCCAGAAGCCGACGGCGAGTCCGGCCGCGTAGGCGGCGCCGAGGGCGGTGGTCTCGGCCACGTACGGGCGCTCGACCGGGGCGTCCAGGACGTCGGCGATGTTCTGCATGAGCAGGTTGTTGCTGGTCATGCCGCCGTCGACCTTGAGGGCGGTGAGCTCGACCCCGGAGTCCTTCTGCATGGCGTCGACGACCTCGCGGGTCTGCCAGGCGGTGGCCTCCAGGACGGCCCGGGCCAGGTGGCCCTTGGTGACGTACCGGGTCAGACCGGCGATCACACCGCGGGCGTCGGAGCGCCAGTACGGGGCGAACAGGCCGGAGAAGGCCGGGACGAAGTAGGCGCCGCCGTTGTCCTCGACGGTGTTGGCGAGGGTCTCGATCTCGGCGGCCGTCGAGATGATTCCGAGCTGGTCCCGCAGCCACTGGACGAGCGAGCCGGTGACGGCGATCGAGCCCTCCAGCGCGTACACCGGGGCCTGGTCGCCGATCCGGTAGCCGACGGTGGTCAGCAGGCCGTGGTACGAGTTGACGATCTTCTCGCCGGTGTTCAGCAGCAGGAAGGTGCCGGTGCCGTAGGTGGACTTGGCCTCGCCCTCGTCGAAGCAGGTCTGGCCGAACAGCGCGGCCTGCTGGTCGCCGAGCGCGGAGGCGACCGGGACGCCGGCCAGGTCGCCGACGGCCTCGCCGTACACCTCGGCGGAGGAGCGGATCTCCGGCAGGACGGACATCGGCACGCCCATCGACTCGGCGATCTTGTCGTCCCACTGGAGGGTGTGCAGGTTCATCAGCATGGTGCGGCTGGCGTTGGTGACGTCCGTGACGTGCTTGCCGCCGTCGACACCGCCGGTGAGGTTCCAGATCACCCAGGTGTCCATGGTGCCGAAGAGGATGTCGCCGGCCTCGGCGCGCTCGCGCAGGCCCTCGACGTTGTCCAGCAGCCAGCGGATCTTCGGGCCGGCGAAGTAGCTGGCCAGCGGGAGGCCGGTCTCGCGGCGGAAGCGGTCCTGGCCGACGTTGCGGCCCAGCTCGCGGCAGAGTCCCTCGGTGCGGGTGTCCTGCCAGACCAGCGCGTTGTGCACCGGCTCGCCGGTGTTCCGGTCCCACAGGACGGTGGTCTCGCGCTGGTTGGTGATGCCGATCGCGCGGATGTCGTCCTTGGTGAGGCCGGCCTTCTCCAGCGCGCCGCGGACGACCGACTGCACCCGGGTCCAGATCTCGGCGGCGTCGTGCTCGACGTAGCCGGGCTGGGGGAAGATCTGCCGGTGCTCCTGCTGGTCGACGGCGACGATCCGGCCGTCGGCGCCGAAGATGATGCAGCGGCTGGAGGTGGTGCCCTGGTCGATCGCGGCGATGTAGTTACCGGTGGAGGTCATGGGGAGGGTCCTCGGCTCGGGTTCGGGGGTTACGGGGTGGGTGGGCCTGACGCGCGTTGCTCGGTCAGTCCCCGTGTGCGGCGGGGTTCGAACCCGGCCTTTAGAAGACGGCGTTGTAGACGCCGCCGGCCGCGAGGCCGCCCAGGATCGGGCCGACGACCGGGATCCAGGCGTACGACCAGTCGGAGCCGCCCTTGTTGGGGATCGGCAGCAGGGTGTGCGCGATGCGCGGGCCGAGGTCGCGGGCCGGGTTGATCGCGTAGCCGGTCGGGCCGCCCAGCGAGAGGCCGATGCCGACGACGGTGAAGGCGACCATCAGGGTGCCGGTGCCGGACTGGGAGAGGCCGGAGTTGGTTCCTATGGTGAGGATCGCGAAGCAGAGCACGAAGGTGCCGATGATCTCGGTGATCACGTTCTGGATCGGGTTCCGGATCTCGGGGCCGGTCGAGAAGATGCCGAGGGTGGGCTCCTCGTTCGCGTTGAACTGGCCCAGGTAGGTGGCCCAGACGAGCACGGCGCCGATGATCGCACCCAGCATCTGCGAGCCCAGGTAGAGCGGCACCTGGCCCCATTCGCCGCTCTTGACCGCGAGCGCGACGGTGACGGCCGGGTTCAGGTGGGCGCCGGACTTCGGAGCCGACATGTAGGCGGCGATGAGGACCGCGAATCCCCAGCCGAAGGTGATCGCGAGCCAGCCGGCGTTGACGGCCTTCGACTTCTTGAGGGTCACGGCGGCGCAGACGCCACCGCCGAGAAGTACCAGGGCGGCGGTGCCGAGGGTTTCGCCGACGAAGACGTCGCCGTTGGAGAACGCGGACACAAAGACTCCCTTGTCCATATGGCCCGGAGGGTGGGTGGGGGCAGGCGACCGGTCGATCGTTGTGCGGGTGAGCGCACTGTGGGAGTGATCTCTCCGGCCATCGTTCGACAATGTCGACCGTCATGCGGAAGCTTCCTCCCCAGGTCGCCCCCGCGTCAAGGCAGGGTTACGCAGCTGTGACCCTCGCCTAGACCGGTCCGAAGACGTTACCGAGCGGAGCCTCGCGAAATGGGACAAAACGCCAGAGGCGCGGACAGGCCTCCCGCCCGTCCGCGCCTCAGCGTGACGAATCGACGGCCCGCCGGGGGCCGTCCGTGCTTGTGCTCAGAACCGCCCGGCGCCCAGGTCGCGGGAGATCGCCCGCGCCGCGCTGCGCACCGAGGCCACCAGCGAGGGCTTCACGAAGCCGTCCTCGCAGACCCGCTCGACCGCCCCGCTGATGCACACCGCGCCGACCGGATTGCGCCGCCGGTCCTGGATCAGCGCGCCGATCGAGGCCACGCCCTCCCAGGTCTCCTCGATCGAGTCCGCCCACCCGCGCTCGCGGATCAGCGCGCACTCCGCGTCCACGTCGGCCGCGTCGGTCAGCGTCCGTACGGTGTACGACTCGTACGGTCCGGCACCCAACTCCCCGCGGGCGACCGGGTCGTAGGCCACCAGCACCTTGCCCAGCGCGGTGCTGTGCAGCGGCTGCATCGAGCCCACCTCCAGCACCTGCCGGGTGTCGTCGGGCCGGAACACGTGGTGCACGATCAGCACGCCCTGCTGGTGCAGCACCCCCAGGTAGACCGTCTCCCCGGCCGCCCTGGCCAGGTCGTCCGCCCACACCAGCGCCCGCGCCCGCAGCTCGTGCACGTCCAGGTAGCTCTGCCCCAGTCGCAGCAGCTCGGCGCCCAGCTGGTACTTGCCGCTCTCCGGGTCCTGCTCGACGAACCCCTCCTGCTGGAGGGTGCGCAGGATGCCGTGCGCGGTGCCCTTGGCGAGGTCCAGCGCCGTCGCGACCTCGGACAGGCCCAGCCGGCGCTCGCCGCCGGCCAGCAGGCGCATGATCGCGGCGGCCCGGGAAAGCGACTGGATCGGGCCGGGCATGAGTACCTCCGCGCTGGCAGTCGGTCGACAATGTCGACCACAGTGGTGACGGGACGAGTCTGCCAGGCCGCCGTGACTCCGTGCACCTTCCCCCTCGGTAACCCGCGCTGAGCCCTTTGTTAACCTGCGGGCCCGTTGACCCGCAGGCCCGTCGGCCTGCGGCTCCGCTTCCGGTGCTCCGAGGGCGGCCTCACGGACCGGACCGTCCCGCGCCGGTCCGTACCCAGTCGGCCCGTACCGCGTCCGTGCCGTTCGGGCCACTGTTCAGACCGCGTCAGCCCGCCGCCCCCGCCCGCTGCGCCCGCAGGACCGCCACCTCCGCCGCCAGCGCCGCGATCCCGTCCGTCCCGACCCGGCAGCAGCCGCCCACCAGCCGCGCCCCGTCCGCGAGCCAGCCGCCCACCCGGGCCGAGCGGAAGGTCGGCCCGCCGCGCCAGCCGCGCCGCTCCGCGTCCCAGCTCTCCCCGCTGTTCGGGTAGACCACCACCGGCTTCCCGGTCACCTCGGCGGCCACCGCCACCGCCCGGTCCGCGTCCCTCGGCGTACAGCAGTTGACGCCCACCGCGACGACCTCGTCCACGTCGGCGGCCGGCGCGAAGGCCTCCGCCAGCGGCTGCCCGGCCCTGGTCCGGTCACCCTCGACGCTGTACGACAGCCAGGCCGGCACCCCCAGCCCGCGCACCAGCTCCAGCAGCACCCGCGCCTCGTCCGCGTCCGGCACCGTCTCCAGCGCCAGCACGTCGGGACGGGCCGCCGCCAGCACCTCCAGCCGCGGCCGGTGGAAGTCCGCCAGCTCCGCGGCGCTCAGCCCGTACCGGCCCCGGTACTCCGAACCGTCCGCGAGCACCGCCCCGTACGGGCCCACCGAGGCCGCCACCCAGCGCCGCCGCCCGCCCGGCTCCGCCCGTGCCGCCTCCCTGGCCAGCTCCACACCGCTCGCCAGCAGCCGGGCGGCCTGTGCCCGGCCGACCCCGCGCCGGGCGAAGCCCCCGAAGCTCGCCTGGTAGCTCGCCGTTATCGCGACGTCCGCGCCCGCCGCGAAGTACGCCCGGTGCGCCGCCACGACCGCCTGCGGGTCGTCCGCCAGCAGCCGCGCCGACCACAGCGCGTCCGACAGGTCGTGCCCGGCCGCCGCCAACTGGTTCGACATCCCTCCGTCGAGCACCAGCGGACCGGCGGCCAGCGCCGCGGCGAAGTCCGGCGGGGGAGCAGTGGGCATCTCGGTCTCCTCGGGCAGAGTTCCTGGTCACAGCCTAGAAGGCGGGAGCCCGGGCCGAGCGGGAAAATCATTTGCCGCCGGGGAAAGCAGTCGCTACGTTGTGCTCAGTCCGAGAAGGACAACACCGGCAGGACAGGCCCTGCGGCACGGAGAACACGGCGAGCACGGAGAGGAGCCCGGTGATGGCAGCGGCCGACCGACCGCCCCCCACCGGGCCGGAGGCCGAGCGCGAGTGGCTCGCCGCGTACGACCCGCGCGCCTACGCACCGGTCGCCGTCACCGTGGACGTGGTCGCCCTGACCCTGCGCCACGGCAGCCTGCACGTCCTGCTCGTCGAGCGCGGCGCCCCGCCCCACCAGGGCTGCCGGGCGCTGCCCGGCGGCTTCCTGCGGGCCGGCGAGGAAGGCCTGGACGAGGCCGCCGCCCGCGAACTCGCCGAGGAGACGGGCCTGCGGAGCACCTCCGAGGCAGAGGCCGGGCTCAGCCGCCTCCACCTCGAACAGCTCGGCACCTACGGAGCCCCCGAGCGGGACCCGCGGATGCACGTCGTCTCCGTCGCCTACCTCGCCTTCGCACCGGACCTCCCCGACCCCCGGGCCGGAACGGACGCCGCGGCCGCAGCCTGGCACCCCGTCCGCGACCTGGACCTCCGGCCCTGCGGCCGGTCCCGAGCCGCCGGTGCGCCCGCCGACACCCACGGGGGTGGTGTCGACGGGCGCACCGGCCCCGGTCCGCTCAGGCTTGCCTTCGATCACGCCCGCATCCTCGCCGACGGCCTCGACCGGGTGCGCGCCAAACTCGAGTACAGCCCGCTGGCCACCGCCTTCCTGCCGGGCGACTTCACCATCCCCGACCTCCGCGCCGTCTACGAGGCGGTCTGGGACGAGAAGCTCCACCCCGGCAACTTCCACCGCAAGGTGCTGTCCGTGCCCGGCTTCGTCGAGAGCACCGGCACCACCACCGAACGCGGCGGCGCCCGTGGCGGCCCCCGTGCCCGCACCTACCGCGCCGGCGACGCCTGTCAGCTCCATCCCGCGCTGCTGCGCCCCACCCGGGACGGCACGGCCGACGACGCCGGAGCCCCTGACCCTCCGCAGCCCGCACCAGGGCCGTCGACCCGCCGGGCTACCATCCGGCCATGACCACAGACGAAGCGACGACCACCGGCGACGCCACGACCGTCGACGAACCGAGCCGGATCGCCCACCGGCCGTTCTCCCACTGCCACTTCTGCGGTACGCCCTACCCGCCCGGCACACGCGCCTGGCCCCGCACCTGCCCCGGCTGCACCGAGATCAGCTACCGCAACCCGCTGCCCGTCGCGGTCACCGTCCTGCCCGTCACCCGCCCCGACGCCGACCCCGCCCTGGTCGTCATCCGCCGCACCATCGAGCCTGGCTACGGCGAACTCGCCTTCCCCGGCGGCTACATGGACTACGGCGAGAGCTGGCAGCAGGCCTGTGTGCGGGAACTGCACGAGGAGACCGGCATCATCGCCGACCCGGCCGAGATCACCCTGATCCACACCGCCTCCGACCCCGGCGGCCGCTTCGTCATGCTCTGCGGAATGCTCCCGGCCCGCCCGCTCGCCGAGCTGCCGCCCTCGCGCCCCACCGACGAGACCGACGGCTGGCTGCTCGCCACCGCCGACACCCCGCTCGTCTGGGACTTCCACCGCAGCGTCCTGAGCCGCTGGTTCGGCGGCGACTTCACCTCCCACTGACCTCCCGCCGGCCCCTCGCCGACCTCCCGTCCGTCCACCGGCCGACCCTGGCGCGGCGCGCGATCACATGGCATGGTCTGCACCGACAGCCCAACCGGACGGGTCTGCCACGAGCCTCCCGTCCTCACCACCGGCCGGGAGACCACCACCGTGAGCACCCCACCGCAGGACCAGCCGCTCTGGCGCCCGAACCCCGCTCGCGCCGCCGCCACCACCCTGGTGGCCTTCCAGGCCTGGGCCGCCGAACACCACGGCGCCCCGGCCGCCCCGCTCGCCCCGGCCGACGACGACCAGCAGGCCGCCCAGCGCTACGCGGACCTGCACGCCTGGTCCACCGAGGACCTCGACCGGTTCTGGACCGCGATCACCGAGTGGTTCGACGTCCGCTTCACCCAGGCCCCCGAAGCCGTCCTCGCGGACCAGGCCATGCCGGGCGCCCGCTGGTTCCCCGGCGCCCGCCTCAACTACGCCGAGCACGCCCTGCGCGCCGCCGAGGACCGGGCCAACGCCGACCGTCCCGCGATCCTCCACCTCGACGAGACCACCGAGCAGCCGGTCGTCCTCACCTGGGCCGAACTCCGCCGCCAGGTCGGCTCGCTGGCCGCCGCCCTGCGCGCCCGCGGCATCGGCCCCGGCGACCGGGTCAGCGCCTACCTGCCCAACATCCCGCAGGCCGCCGTGGCCCTGCTCGCCACCGCCGCCGTCGGCGCGATCTGGACCAGCTGCGCCCCCGACTTCGGCGCCCGCAGCGTCCTCGACCGCCTCCAGCAGCTGGAGCCCGCCGTCCTCTTCGCCATCGACGGCTACCACTACGGCGGCAAGGACCACGACCGCACCGACGTCGTCGCCGAGCTCCGCCGCGAGCTGCCCGGCCTGCACACCGTCGTCCACGTCCCGCTGCTCGGCGCCCCCGCCCCCGAGGGCGCCCTCAGCTGGGACGACCTCGTCGCCGGCGACGAGGAACCGGTCTTCGAGCCCGTGCCCTTCGACCACCCGCTCTGGGTCCTCTACTCCTCCGGCACCACCGGCCTGCCCAAGGCCATCGTCCAGAGCCAGGGCGGCATCCTGCTCGAACACCTGAAGCAGGCCGGCCTCCACCTCGACCTCGGCCCCCGGGACCGCTTCCTCTGGTACACCTCCACCGGCTGGATGATGTGGAACTTCCTGCTGGCCGGCCTCCTCGTCGGGTCCACGATCGTCACCTACGACGGCAGCCCGGGCCACCCCGACACCGGCGCCCTCTGGTCGGTCGCCGCCCGCACCGGCGCCACCGTCCTCGGCACCTCCGCCGCCTACGTGATCGCCGGCCGCAAGGCCGAGCTCCACCCCGGCCGCGACCTCGACCTCTCCGCCGTCCGCTGCATCGGCACCACCGGCTCCCCGCTCCCGCCCGACGGCTTCCGCTGGATCTACGACGAGGTCAAGCAGGACGTCTGGCTCGCCTCCGTCAGCGGCGGGACCGACGTCTGCTCCTGCTTCGTCGGCGGCGTCCCCACCCTGCCCGTGTACGTCGGCGAGATCCAGGCCCCCTGCCTCGGCGCCGCCGTCGAGTCCTGGGACGTCCAGGGCCACCCGCACACCGACACCGTCGGCGAACTCGTCGTCACCAAGCCCATCCCCTCCATGCCCACCGGCTTCTGGAACGACCCCGAGGGCACCCGGTACCACGACAGCTACTTCGACGTGTACCCCGGCATCTGGCGCCACGGCGACTGGATCACCGTGACCTCCCGGGGCACCGTCGTCATCCACGGCCGCTCCGACTCCACGCTCAACCGCCAGGGCGTCCGGATGGGCTCCTCGGACATCTACGAGGTGGTCGAGCGCCTCCCCGAGATCGCGGAGTCCCTGGTCATCGGCCTGGAGGAGCCCGACGGCGGCTACTGGATGCCGCTGTTCGTGGTCCTCGCCCCCGGCGCGGAACTCGACGAGGACGTGATCGGCCGCATCCGCACCTCGCTGCGCACCGAACTCTCCCCGCGCCACGTCCCCGACGAGGTCATCGCCGTCCGCGGCCTCCCGCACACCCTCACCGGCAAGCGGATCGAGGTCCCGGTCAAGCGCATCCTCTCCGGCACCCCGCTGGAGCAGGCCGTCAACCCCGGCTCCGTCGACCGCATCGAGCACCTGCGCTTCTTCGAGCAGCTCCGCCTCGACCGCCAGGCCTGACCGGTCCCGGCGCATGCGAAAGGGGCGTCCCCACCGTCACGGTGGGGACGCCCCTTTCACATGCGTGGAGGTCCTACTCGCCGGAGAGCACCTGCTGCGCCGCGGCGCGCGCCTCCTCGGCGCTGTCCGCGGCCCGGGCCGCCTCGGCCGCCCGGCGGCACTGCGCCAGCGTGTACTTGGCGAGCGCGGTCCGCACGTAGGGGATCGAGGCGGAACCCATCGACAGGCTGGTGACGCCCAGACCGGTCAGCACCACGGCCAGCAGTGGGTCGGAGGCCGCCTCGCCGCAGACGCCGCAGCTCTTGTCGGTCGCCCGCGCGGCGTCGGCCGACGCGGCGATCAGGTCCAGCAGGGCCGGCTGCCACGGGTCCTGGAGGCGGGCCAGCGCACCGACCTGACGGTCGGCCGCGAAGGCGTACTGCGCGAGGTCGTTGGTCCCCAGGGACAGGAACTCGACCTCCTGGAGGATCGACCTGGCACGCAGCGCGGCCGAGGGGATCTCCACCATCGCGCCGAACTTGGCGTCCAGCCCGGCCTCCCGGCACGCGGCCGCGAAGTCCCTGGCGTCCTTGCGGTCGGCCACCATCGGGGCCATCACCTCAAGGTGCACCGGCAGGCCCTCGGCCGCCGTGGCCAGCGCCTGGAGCTGGGTCCGCAGCACCTCGGGGTGCTCGAGGAGGGTGCGCAGACCGCGCACGCCCAGCGCCGGGTTCGGCTCGTCGGCCGGGGTCAGGAAGTCCAGCGGCTTGTCCGCTCCCGCGTCCAGCACCCGGACCACGACCCGGCCCTCCGGGAAGGCCTCCAGCACCTTGCGGTACGCCTCGACCTGCTTCTCCACGCTGGGAGCCTTCGCCGAGTCGTCCAGGAACAGGAACTCGGTGCGGAACAGGCCGACGCCCTCGGCGCCGTTCTCCAGCGCGGCCGGCACGTCGGCCGGGCCGCCCACGTTGGCCAGCAGCGGCACCCGGTGCCCGTCCGAGGTCTGCCCCGGGCCGGAGGAGGCGGCCAGCGCGGCCTTGCGCGCGGCGGCGGCGGCCCGCAGCTCGTCCTGCTTCTCCTGGGACGGCTCCAGCAGCACGTCGCCCGAGCTGCCGTCCACCGCGACGACGGTGCCCTCGGCGACCTCGATCGCACCGGGCAGCGCGACGACGGCCGGCACACCAAGCGCCCGCGCCAGGATGGCGCTGTGGCTGGTCGGCCCGCCCTCCTCGGTCACGAAGCCGAGCACCAGCGTCGGGTCCAGCAGCGCGGTGTCGGCCGGCGCCAGGTCCCGCGCGAACAGCACGTACGGCTCGTCGCTGTCCGGCACACCCGGCATCGGCACGCCGAGCAGCCGGGCCACGATCCGGTTGCGCACGTCGTCCAGGTCGGCGACCCGGCCGGCCAGGTACTCCCCGGCGGAGGCGAGCAGCGCCCGGTAGGCCGCGAACGCGTCGTAGACGCCGCGCTCGGCACTGCTGCCGACGGCGATCCGGCGGGAGACGTCGGCCATCAGCTCCGGGTCCTGCGCCATCAGCGCCTGGGCCTCCAGCACGGCCTGCGCCTCGCCGCCGGCCAGGTTGCCGCGCGCGATGAGGTCGGCGGCGACCGCCTCGACGGCGGCCTGGGCGCGGGCCTGCTCGCGGGGGGCGTCCTCGGTCGGGATCTGGGTGGCCGGGGGCTCCAGCACCGCCGTCCCCATGTGCCGCACCTGGCCGATCGCGACCCCGTGGCTGACACCCACGCCGCGCAGTGTCTTCTCCATGTACCTGTCTCCGCTGAGAGGAGCGGCCCCGCCGGGAACCGCTGAGTGCCGGGCCGCCCCGTCACTTCCTGCGGGGCGGGTGTGTGTCGGTGGTCGGGAGGGTCAGCTCCAGCTGAACAGCTGCTCGCCGGCCTTGGCCTCGCCGTTCTCCCGCAGGTCGACGAGCGAGCCGGCGGCCGCCTCCAGCGCCACGATCGGCGAGATCGGCGACTTGCCCGCGGCCTCGACGGCGGCCGGGTCCCACTTGATGACGGCCTGACCGCGGGTCACCGTGTCGCCCTTGTTGACGAGCAGCTCGAAGCCCTCGCCGTTGAGCTGAACGGTGTCGATCCCGAGGTGGGTCAGCACACCGTGGCCCTCGGCGTCCACGACGACGAACGCGTGCGGGTGCATGGAGACGACCACGCCGTCCACCGGGGCGACCGCCGTGGTCTGCTCGCGGACCGGGTCGATCGCGGTGCCGGGGCCGACCATCGCACCGGAGAACACCGGGTCGGGCACGCCCGCGAGCCCCACGATCTTGCCGGTCAGCGGCGACGTCACAGTGGTCATGGTTGTGCCTCCCAAGTGCGCAGTACAGCTAGCGGCCGCGAGGAGCGGCACGACGATCAACTGAAGCCTAAATCATGTCAACTACGGACATCTGTTGACATTCCCGGGCGAAGACCCGCCCTCGCCTACCTGTCGGCCGGCGGCCCACCAGCCCGCGAGTGGTCTAGTCCTCTCGGCCGGTGCGCCGCACTCTACAGGCATCTTGGCGAATCGAGGCCATTGCTGTATATGCTCGCGAGAGCAACAAATCATGCCGCCGTCCGGAGGACTCCGGGTGCGCCCGATTCGCGCTGCGGCAGGCGACCCGCTATGGTTGGTCGAGTCGCCGCAACGTGGCGGTTAACACCAGATTTCGGATGCTAAAAGCCCCGGTAAACGGAGCGGAAAGCGTCTGATAGGCTGGGAACACGAAAGAACGAAGCCCGGAGGGTCTGCTGGAAGGCAGTCCGAAGGAAGCGTCCGTTCCTTGAGAACTCAACAGCGTGCCAAAAGTCAACGC
>NZ_JBVJRP010000026.1:0-79033 GCF_055607525.1 Kitasatospora sp. NPDC036993
TGGGCTACTCTACGCTTTGCGGTGGGCCGCTGGGGGGAGGGGGTGGGGCTCCCGTTTGGTCCCCCCCCCCCCCAACACCATCCAACGACACCCCCCCCCCCCCGGCCCCCGGGGCGCGCGCCCCCCGCCGCCGTTTCCCCCGGCCGCACCGCGGGAGAACGCCGGCGGGCCGGCCGCCCCCGGAAGGGGTGACCGGCCCGCCGGCGGGTGCGGGGGCGTCAGACCCGCTTCCCCCAGGCGGTGAAGACCGCGAGGGAGAGGTCCCTGAACTCCGGGTCGGCCAGCTCCCGGTAGGCCGCCTCGAAGTCCTCGTCGGTGGCGAGCCCGGCGGCCAGCACGGCGGGGCGGGTCTGCTCCAGGGTGAGCCGCCACCACTCGGCCTCGTCGTCCCCGCCGGCGACCGGCTGGAAGCGAGCGTCGAGGCCGAGGCCGCTCAGCCCCTTGCCCTCCAGCGGCACCGGCAGGCTGCGCGCCCACTCGGTGTCGGTGCCCACCGCGGTCTCCAGGTGGCGGCGGAAGGCCCGCAGCACGGTCCGGTAGCCGGGGTGCGGCGAGTCCTTGATCGGGAAGAAGGCGGGCTCCTCCAGCACCAGCGTCCCGCCCGGGGCCAGCCACTCGACGAGCCGCTCCACCGCCTTCTCCGGGTCGGGCAGGTGGATCACCACGTACCGGGCGTGGATGAAGTCGAAGGAGCCGGGCGGGAAGTCGTCGGTGTAGACGTCGTGGCGCAGCACCCGCACGCCGTCGGCGGCGAGTTCGTCCAGGAAGGTGGTGTCGAGGTCGGTGACGGTCACCTCGGCGCCCTGGCCGGCCAGCCAGCGGGCGACCGAGCCGCCGCCCCCGCCGACCTCCAGCACCCGGTGCCCGGCGTGCAGGCCGAGCGCCAGGAAGCGGTCGCGGGTGTGCGCGTCCAGGACGGACTCCAGCAGCCGCAGCCGGTGCAGTTCGGTGCCGACGGCGTGGCTGAACACCCCGTCGCGGTAGCGCTCCTCGTTCCACTCCCAGCGTTCGCCGGTGGCCCCGGCGAAGACGGATTCCGAGCCGGTCTGTACGGTCATGGGCTTCTCCTGTGCTCGCGGGTCGGTCGGTGCGGACGGCGGCCGTCGGTCCGGACGGCGGCTGTCCGCCGGGCGGAGGCCGTCGGTGTCAGACGAAGGCGAGGACGCGGACCGGGCCGCCGGTCCCGCCGAGGTGCTTGGGCGCGCCGACCACGACGACGGCGCCGAGGTCGGGCACGGTGTCGAGCCCGGCGAGGCACTCGATGGCGTACTTGCCGGCCGGCAGCAGCACCCGGTGGGTGTCCGGGTCGGCCGGGCGGGTGCCCGGGTCGAGGCTGATCGAGTCGGTGCCGACGCCGACCACCGAACGCTCGGTGACCAGGAACTGCGCGGCCTCCACCGAGATCCCGGGGAAGCGGTAGAGCCCCTCGGCCGGGTCGAGGTTGAGGAAGGCGCCGGGGGTGTCGATCCGGTGCGCCCAGTCGTTGTCGACGGCGAGCAGCGCTCCGTCGGGGATGCGGCCGTGCCGGCTCTCCCACCCGAGCAGGTCGTCGACGGTCAGTTCGGTGACGTGGTCACGGGCGGCGCGCTCGCCGATCCGGACCACGGCCAGCGGCGCGACCAGGGTGTCGGCCGGGATCTGGTGGGTGGCCAGGCCGTCGTCGTCGAAGTGCGAGGGCGCGTCGAGGTGGGTGCCGATGTGCTCGTTGTAGGTGAGCTCGAAGGCGTTGTACTCGTGCTCGGCGAGGTTGGCGAGCCGCTTGATCTCCATCGGTCTGACGTACAGCTCGAAGACCGGCCAGTCCGGGCCGACCACGTGGGTGAGGTCCCGGACGGCGCCGCGCGGCAGGCTGATCGGGTCCCTGGCCCGCAGCGGCGCCGAGACCTCCGCGGGCCCGGCGGCAGCGGGATCGGCGCCGGCGGGACCGGTGGCAGGACCGGTGGCGGCGTGGCCGGTGGCGCCCGCCACCGTCTCCGGTGAGCACATGGCATTCCCCTTCCTGGAGAACATCTATGGAAAAACAATCTCCTGAACGCGTTATGCTGGTGGCCCCGCCCGCAGAAGGAGTTCCGATGGCCACCGTCCCGCGGACGCCCCGCCTCGCCTCGCCCAGCCGGACGGAGGACGGGGGCGAGCGCCGCCAGTACTTCGCGACCCTCACCCGGGAACGCCCCGACATCGCGCTCTGCCGGGCCACCACCGTGGTCGCCCGGGCGATCGACGAGGAGCTGACCGGCGCCCGGCTGACGGTGGCCCAGCACCTGGTGCTGAAGATGCTGGACGCGGTCGGGGCCTGCTCCCAGCAGGAGTTGAGCGAGCAGCTGCGGATCGACCGCAGCGTCATGGTCGGCTGCATCGACGGCCTGGAGAGCTCGGGGCTGGTGGTCCGCGAACGCCACCCCCGCGACCGCCGCGCCTACGCCGTCACCATGACCGAGGCCGGGTCGCGGGCCCTGGCCGAGGCGGAGGCGGGCATCGCCCCGATGATGGACCGGGTGTTCGCCGCGCTCACCGCCGAGGAGCGCGAGACGCTGATCCGGCTGACCCGCAAGCTCCTCACCGTCCAGCCGGGCGGGTGAACCGCTTAGCCGACCAGCGCCTGGTTGACCAACTGCCGCAGACGTCCGTGCAGTTGGTGCGCGCTGGAGGGCATCAGCTGGGTCAGGAACAGCACCGTCAGCCGCTCCACCGGGTCCACCCAGAAGATGGTGGACGCGGCACTGTGCCAGCCGTACTCCCCCGCGCTGGCCGGCACCCCGGCGGCCGCCGGGTCCTGCACCACCGCGAAGCCGAGCCCGAAGCCGACCCCGGCGGTGGGCATCTCGGAGAACACCGGCCGCCCGACGCTCTTCAGGTCTCCGCCGCCGGGCAGGTGGTTGCGCAGCGCGTGCCGCAGCGTGTGCCGGCCGAGCACCCGTACGCCCTGGTACTCGCCCTCGCCGAGCAGCATCTGGCTGAACCGGTGGTAGTCGGCGAGCGTGGTGACCAGCCCGGAGCTGCCGGACAGGCAGTCCGGCTCGCGCAGCACGTCGCCGCCGAAGGCGTCGTTGCGCACGGCCTTCCCGCTCGCCGGGTCGACGACGTAGAAGGCGGCCAGCCGGTCTGCCTTGTCGGCCGGGACGTGGAAGCCGGTGTCGGCCATGCCGAGCGGGCCGAGCACCCGCTCGGCCAGGAACTCGTCCAGCCGCCGGCCGGAGGCGACCTCGATCACCCGCCCGAGCACGTCGCTGGAGGCGCCGTAGTTCCACGCGGCGCCGGGCTCGAAGAGCAGCGGGAAGGAGGCCCACTTCGCCACGCACGCGGCGAGGTCGAGGCCGGGCGCGGTGGTCCACTCGAAGCCGTTGGCGGTGTAGATCTCGTCCACCGGGTGCGCCCGATGGAAGCCGTAGGTCAGGCCGGAGGTGTGGGTGAGCAGGTGCACGATCCGGATCGGCTCGGCGGCCGGGACGGTGACCGGCCTGGAGGCCGGCCCGCGCTGGTACACCCGGACGTCGGCGAACTCCGGCAGGTAGCGGGAGACCGGGTCCTGGAGGCCGATCGCGCCCTCCTCCAGCAGCACCAGCGCGGCCACCGAGGTGACGGGCTTGGTCATCGACCAGGACCGGTAGATGGTGTCCGGGGTCTGCGGCAGGCCCTTCTCGACGTCGCGGTGCCCGTACCCGGCGAGGTGGGCGACCCTGCCGCCACGGGTCACGGCGAGCTGCCAGCCGGGCAGCCGGCCGTCGTCCACGTAGGCCCTGAGGTACTCGTCGATCCGGCGCAGCCGTGCGGGATCCAGGCCCGCCTCGGCCGGTTCGACGTCGACTTTGATCTGCGACATGGCGTCCTCTCGCGGTCGAGCGATCTCGTCATGTTTCGAATGTTCGAAGATAGTGGAAGCATAGGAACAATCAACTCCACACACAAGAGCGGAACTTGAGATCCCGTGAGGTCCACCCATTGGACTTCGAATGTTGCGCAAGTTTCGAACCATAAATAGGATCCGGAAGGATTCGCCCCCCTCTTCCGACCCGACCGGAGCTGGAGCACATGCCGCCCCTCGCGCTTTCCATCGACGAACTCCTCACCACCACCCGGGCGGTGCGCAAGCGACTGGACCTCACCCGCCCGGTGGAGCGCGAACTGATCGAGGAGTGCCTGGCCCTGGCCACCCAGGCCCCCACCGGCCGCAACCGCCAGCGCTGGGACTTCATGATCGTCACCGACCCGTCCAAGCGCGCCGCCATCGCCGACCTCTACCGGCTCGGCCTGGTCCGCCCGCGCCAGCAGGTGGTCGGCACCGGCGTGGACCGCACCACCGGCGACCAGCTGCGCCGGCTGCGCCTGGCCGAGAGCGCCCAGCACCTCTTCGACCACCTCCACGAGGTCCCGGTGCTGGTGATCCCGTGCGTCCGGATCGAGGGCCGGCACGAGGTCGACTCCTTCGTCGGCCAGGCCAACACCTGGGGCTCGATCATCCCGGCCACCTGGCAGTTCATGCTCGCCGCCCGCTCCCGCGGCCTCGGCACCGCCTGGACCACCCCGCACCTGCACTACGAGCGCGAGGCCGCCCAGATCCTCGGCATCCCCTACGAGACCGTCCTCCAGGCCGCGCTGATCCCGCTGGCCCACACCATCGGCACCGACTTCCGCCCCGGCCCCCGGGTCGGCACCGAGCAGATCGCCCACTGGGACGCCTGGTAGGCCCCGGCCCCGCACGGACACCCCTCCGGTGGTTCCGGACCCCGGAGGATCCTTGACCGCCGATCAGGCCGATCTTTAGGATGGCTGCCATGTTCCGGGAACGTCGAGTCAACGGCCTTGCCGCCGAGGTGACTTCCGACTGCGCGACGCACCGCTGCCGCTGTCGCCCCTGAACCCTCCTCCCGCTCCCGCGCACCGATCCGACGCCGGAGCGGGATCTCCTCTCATCATCACGGTTCCGCCCCGCGGCCGGTGTCCCCACGCACCCCGCCGGTCCCGGCTGCCCGGAGTGCCGGAATCTCGACGGCAAGGAGAACGAACATGAGCCTGTCCCTCTACCGGTCCGCCGATCCCACCAGCCCCGCCGGCCCCGCCGGCCCCACCGTCCGGGTGCTCATCTGCGCCGCCTCACCCCTGCTGCGCACCGGGCTGCGCACCATCCTGCAACGCTCACCCGGGCTGCAACCGCTGACCGAACTGTCCACCACCGCGAGGATCGCCCAGGCCTGCGCCGCCAAACGGCCGGACGTGGTGGTCATCGACGCCGACATGCCCGGCATGGAGGCCTGCGAGGTCAAGAAGCTCACCAGCGACCGGGAGACCGGGCAGCCGGGCACCATCCTGCTGGTCCGCCCCGGCGACCCGGACCGGATGCTCGACTACCTCAGAGCCGGCGCCCGCGGCCTGGTCCTGCGGGACGGCCCCGAGTCCGACATGGTGCAAGCGGTCCGGGCGGTCGCCGCCGGGAACGCGCTGATCTCCCCGCCGATCACCGCCGAGGTGGTCACCGAGATGGCCCGCCGGCTGCCGGGGCCGCCGCTGCACACCCCGCCGCTGCTGCGCCTGCTCACCCCGCGCGAGCAGGAGGTGCTCACCCTGATCGCGGGCGGGCTGTCCAACGCCGAGATGGCCACCGAGCTCCACCTCAGCGAGAAGACCGTCAAGTTCCACGTCTCCAACGTCCTCGGCAAGCTGCGCGTGCGCAGCCGGGCCCAGGCGATGGTCTACGCCCGGTCCGGGCAGCGGGCGGCCGGCTGAGCCGCCGGCCGCCGGCGCGGCGTCACGTCTGCGGGGCCAGGGCCCGCAGCGTGTCGCGCATCCCCTCCGGTCCGGCGCCGAACTCCGGCACCGGAATCACCGCCAGCAGCGGCGTGTCCACGCCCGCCGCGACGAACTCCGCCACCCGCTCCCGGCACTCCCCAGGGGAGCCGTGGATCAGCAGCGCGTCGACCAGGTGCCCGGGCACCGCCGCGCAGGCGCCGTGGTAGTCGCCCGCCGCCCACGCGGCGTGCGAGGCGGCCAGCTCCTCGCCGCGCCCCAGCCAGTCGTGGAAGCCGCCGTACGTCCGGGCGTTGAGGATCGGTCCGAGCAACTGCCGCCCCTGCCAGCGGGCGTGGTCGCGGTCCCTGGTCGGGCAGACGAACAGCCGGGCCACCACCTCCTTGGCGCGGCCCGCCTCCCCCATCGCGGCCCGCACCCGCGGCACGTCCGCGGCCGCCAGGAAGTTGGTCACCAGCCCGTCCGCCTCCCGCCCGGCCAGCCGCAGCATCTGCGGGCCGAGCGCGCCCATCATCACCGGCGGCACCGGGTCGGGCCGCAGCGCCGGGGTGTACCGCTCGATGGCGAAGGAGTCGAACCCGCCCTGCACCGTCCGTCCGGCCAGGGCCTGCTTCAGGAACCGCACGGTGTCGCGGACCCGGCGGTACGGGTGCTCGAACGGGATGCCGTTGATCCGGGTGACGAACGGCGGCCCCGAGGAGCCGACGCCGACCACCACCCGGCCGGGCGCGGCCTCGGCCAGCGAGGCGACCGTCATGGCGAGCAGCGCGGGGCCCCGGGTCTGCACCGGCACCACGCCGGTGCCCAGCCGCAGTGCCGGCGCCCAGGCCGCGGCGAGTGCGAGCGGGGTGAACCCGTCGTAGCCCGCGGCCTCGCCGGTCCACACGTCGGTGTAGCCCAGGTCGGGCAGCTCCTCGACCAGTGCGCGGTGCCGGTGCAGTGGGACCCCGCGCAGCGGGAGCGTCAGGCCGTAGCGGCCCACGGGCACCTCCCGGCGGTTCGCTCGCGGCGTTCGCTCATCGGGTGTCCTTCCGCGGGAACGGCGGTGCGGGCCGGCCCCATTGCCTAAGATTGGATAGTACGCAAAAGTTCGAACAATCCATCAGCGCCCAGGACGACCAAGGAGCCGCCATGCGGACCCCGAGCCACCCGGCCACCGACTCCATCCAGCTCACCGGCATCTTCCACGCCCTCAGCGACCCGGCCCGCCTCTCCATCGTGGCCGGCCTGTCCGAGGTCGAGGAGCGGTGTTGCAGCGACCTGGACGTCCCCCTCTCCAAGTCGACCCTCTCGCACCACCTCAAGGTGCTGCGCGAGGCCGGCGTCACCGCCACCCGGGTCGAGGGCACCCGGCGGCTGATGTCGCTGCGCCGGGACGACCTCGACCTGCGCTTCCCCGGCCTGCTGGATGCCGTGCTGCACGCCGCGGCCCATGAGCCCGACGACGCCCACTGATTCTCCCCGACACTCCCGGGGCCGCTCTTCGGCCGTACGACCGGTCTGTGCCCCGGCCTTTGGACCTGAATCGGCCCCGCCCGTCCCCACCGGGCGCGCCGATGGCCCAGGCTGAGGCGTCCCCGCCGCCCACAGCCCGTACCGGAGGCCGCCGTGCCCGTCGAAACCCGTGCCCACGAGACCGCCGCCCGCGCCGCCCTCGACGCCTTCCTCGACGCCCTCAACAGCCGCGACCTCGCGGCCTGGGCCGAGACCCTGCACTACCCCCACGTCCGGGTGCACGAGGGCGAGGTGACGGTCTGGGAGGACCGGGACGGCTACGTCGAGCGCTCCGCCCCCGAACTGGAGCAGCTGGTCGGCTCCGGCTGGGCCCGCAGCGGCTGGGAGAGCGTCGAGCTGAGCCAGTCCTCCCCCGACCAGGTGCACGCCCTGGTCCGCTTCGCCCGGTACGACACGGCCGGGGAGCACACCGGCTCCTTCGACTCGGTCTACGTGCTCACCCGGCGCTCCGACCGCTGGGGCGTGCTCGCCAGGATCGGCTTCCGGACGGTCTGACCCGCCCGCCACGGCCGCCGGGGGCACCCCGGACACGGCGGCGGGGCCGGCCCGGGAAGTCCCGGACCGGCCCCGCCGCACCGCTCGCTCAGGCCGCTATCGGCCGCTGGCTCCGCACCGCCTGGAGCAGCCCGATCGCCAGCCAGTTCGCGAACATCGAGGAGCCGCCGTACGAGACGAACGGCAGCGGGATGCCCGCGACCGGCATGATGCCCAGGCACATCCCTATGTTCTCGAAGGCCTGGAAGGACAGCCAGGCGATGATCCCGGCCGACACGATCGTCCCGTACAGGTCGGTCGCCTGCCGGGCGATCCGGCAGGCCCGCCACAGGATCACGCCGACCAGCGCGATGATCGCCAGCGCCCCGATGAAGCCGAGCTCCTCGCCCGCCACGGTGAACACGAAGTCGGTCTGCTGCTCCGGCACGAACTGCCCGACGGTCTGGGTGCCGTGGAACAGCCCCTTGCCGGTCAGCCCGCCCGAACCGATCGCGATCCGGGCCTGCGCGGTGTTGTAGCCGACGCCGTTCGGGTCCAGCTGCGGGTTGGCGAAGGCCGCGAAGCGGTCGATCTGGTACTGGCTCAGCAGCCCGAACTTCCAGATCGCCACGCACCCGGCGGTACCCGCGACCAGCAGGCCGAGCACCCAGCGGTTCGCCGCACCCGAGCCGAGCAGGATGCCCAGCACGATCGCGGCCATCACCATCACCGAGCCGGCGTCCGGCATCAGCATCACTATGGCCATCGGCAGCCCGGCCCAGAGCAGGCCCCGGAACACCGCCCGGTGCGAGGGGAACTCCCGCTCCCCCGCGTCCACCTGGTCCGACAGCACGACCGCCATCGCCAGCACGATCGCGAGCTTCGCGAACTCGGCCGGCTGGATCGAGAAGCCGCCGCCGAGCTGGATCCACGAGTGCGCGCCGTTGATCGTCGAGCCCAGCGGGCTGAGCGTCGCCAGCAGCATCGCGATCACGCCGACGTACAGGAACGGCACGATGGTGCGGAAGCGCCGGCTCCCTATCGCTATCACCACGGCGCACAGCACCAGCCCGACCACGAAGTTGGTCAGGTGCCGGTACAGGAAGTACTGCGGGTCCCCGTGGGTCAGCGAGTCGCGCCCGCGGGTGGCCGACCAGACCAGCAGCGAGCTGCCGGTCGAGAGGGCCAGCGCGGCCAGCAGCAGTATCCAGTCCAGCCGCCACAGCGGGGAGTCCTTGGCCAGGGCCTTGGAGACCCCGTTGCGCTGCGGGGCCAGCCGCAGCTGCCGGTACGAGCCGTAGGAGGTCATGCCCGTCCCCTTCCCGGTCCGCGCGTGGGTTCGAGCGCGGCGTCGGCCGCGGTGTGCGACGCCGGCTGGTCGGCCGGCGGCACCTGGTCGAGGAAGGCCGCCGCGGGGGCCGCCTGGGCCGGGGCCGGGGCGAGCGGCACCGGGGCCGGCGCGACGGCCGTGCCCTGGGTGCCCGGCGCCTGGCCGGCGCCGTACGAGACCGGCTTGATGATCGCGGTGCCGTCCGGGTTGAACTTCGGCAGCTCGGTCTGCGGGGCGGGCAGCAGCGCCTTGCCGTTGTCGATGGTGCCCTTGTCGTCCACGCCGTACAGCGCCTGGTAGATCCGGCGGATGGCGTCACCGGAACCGCCGGAGCCGGTGCCGCCCTGGCTGATCGTCATGACGACCGCGTAGTCCTTGCTGTACGTGGTCAGCCAGGAGGTGGTCTGCTTGCCCTCGACCTCGGCGGTGCCGGTCTTGGCGTGCAGCGCGATCTTGTCCTGCGGCCAGCCGTTGAACTTCCAGGCCGCGGTACCGGTCTTGACGACGCCCTCGGTGGCCTGGTTGATGTAGCTGAGCAGCTTCTCGTCGCCGGGGAACTTGGCGTCCTCGTGCGGGGCGATCTCGTGGACGAGCTCCCCGCCCGGGCTTATCACGGCCTTGGCGACGGTCGGCCGGTAGAAGGTGCCGCCGTTGGCCAGCGCCGAGTAGATCCGGGCCATCTGGACCGGGGTGACGAGCGTGTCGCCCTGGCCGATCGCGAAGTTGACGGCGTCACCGGCGCGCATCTGGTAGCCGTCGACGCAGTTCTCCTTGGCGATCTGGTCGGAGAAGCTGGTGCCGCCCTTCTGCGCCTGCGCGCACCAGGCGTCCTTGTTGTTGTCGTAGAAGCTCTGCTTCCACTGCCGGTCCGGCACCCGTCCCGGCACCTCGGACGGCAGGTCGATGCCGGTCTTCGCGCCGAGGCCGAACTGGTGGGCGGTCTTGGTGAACCAGTCGCCCGGGTCCTTCTTCGGCTTGATGCCGCCGTCCTTCAGCCACTGGTCGTACGCGAGGCCGTAGAAGACGGTGTCGCAGGAGACCTCCAGCGCCTTCTCCAGGGAGATCTGGCCGAAGTTCTCGCTCTCGAAGTTCTTGAACTCACGGCCGCCGATGGTCAGGCTCTTCGGGCAGTCGTAGTGGCCGTCCAGCGAGTAGCCGGCCTGCACGGCGGCGGTGGTGGAGATGACCTTGAAGGTCGAGCCGGGGGCGGACTGACCCTGTATGGCCCGGTTCAGCAGCGGGAAGTTGGACTCCTTGCTGGTCAGCGACTGGTAGTCCTTGCCGCTGATGCCGCCCACCCAGAGGTTCGGGTCGTAGGTCGGGGCGCTCGCCATCGCGACGATCCGCCCGGTGTGCACGTCCATCACCACGGCGGCGCCGGAGTCGGCCTCGTAGTTGCGGCTGGTGACCTTGTCGTACGTCTTCCTGGCGTCGGCCATGGCCTGCGCCAGGTTGTCCTCGACCACCTTCTGCACCCGGGCGTCGATGCTGGTGACCAGGTTGGCGCCGGTCTGCGGGGCGACGGTGCCGGCGGTGCCGATCACCCGGCCGAGGTTGTCCACCTCCAGCTTGGTGATGCCCGCGGTGCCGCGCAGGTCGCGGTCGTACACCGACTCCAGGCCGGCCCGGCCGATCTGGTCGGCCGGCAGGTAGCGGTCCAGGCCGGTCTTGTCGGCGGTCTTGCCGACCTCCTCGTCCGTGACCGGCGAGAGGTAGCCGAGCACCTGGGCCAGGTTGGCGCCCTCGGCGCCGGTGTAGCGGCGCACGGCGGTGGGCTGCGCGGTGACTCCGGGGAAGTCCTCGCGGCGCTCCATTATCTGCATCGCCTGCTGGGTGGTCGCCTCCTTGGTGACCGGGATCGGCTGGTACGGCGAACCGTTCCAGCAGGGCTGCGAGGTCTTGGCGTCGCAGAGCCGCACCTTCTCCTGCACGTCCTTGGCCGGGATCCCCAGCACCTCGGCCAGCCGGGACAGCACCGCCTTGCCGCCGTCCTTCTGCTGGAGCAGCGAGGTGCGGCTGACCGACACCACCAGCCGGGTCTCGTTGCCGGCCAGCACCCGTCCCGAGGCGTCCAGGATCTCGCCGCGGACGGCCGGCTCGACCACCTCGCGGATGTGGTTGCCGGTCGCCTTGGCGGTGTACTCCTTGGCGTTGCGGATCTGCAGGTACCACAGCCGTCCGCCGAGGGTGGCGAGCAGCGACAGCACCAGGATCTGCAACACCACCAGACGGATCGTCACCCGCCGGGTGCGGCCGGTCTCGGGGATGTTGCTCACGTCTCGTGCACTCCAGGATGCGGGGAGGTCGGGAGGTCTGGGCCTGACCGGTTACGGGCGGCGGGCGAAGCCGGGCACTTACGGGCGGCGGGCGAAACCGGGCACGCGCCGCTTCTTGTACGACGGACCCATCGAGCCCTCGCGGGTGGTGCGGTAGCGGGCGAGGGTGCCCAGGCCGGAGCCGCCCTCGTCGTCGTCGGCGGCGGCCACCGGGTCGCGCCCGAAGCGGCGGCCGAGGTACATCACCAGCGGCACCACGAAGGGCGCCAGCAGCAGGTCGTAGAGCAGGGCGCTGATCACCAGGCCGCCGAGGCCGACGTGCCGGGCCGCGGTGTCGCCGACCAGGGCGCCGACCATCGCGTACAGCAGGGTGGAGGCGATCGCCGCGACGCCGACCACCACCAGCGAGCCGGCGACCGAGCGCTGGCGGCCGTGGTCCGGGCGCAGCAGGCCGGCGGCGTAGCCCATCAGGCAGAGCACCAGCGCGTAGCGGCCGATGGCGTGGTCGGAGGGCGGCGCGAGGTCGGCCAGCAGGCCGCCCCCGAAGCCGACCAGGCAGCCGCCGGTGGGCCCGTAGACCATGGCCAGGCCGACCACGACGAGCAGCAGTATGTCCGGGGTGGCTCCCGGGAGCTGGAGCCGGCCGAAGACGCTGACCTGGAGGATCAGGCCGAACAGGACGAGGCCGGCGGAGACGGGGATGCGGGCGAGGCGCATGGCTCAGTTCCCCCCAGTGGGCTTGGCGGGCAGGGCGGCGGGCGCGGCGGCCGGGGTCTGGGCGGACGCCTCGGCCGGCTGGCCGGCGGCGGGGGCCGGCGGCAGCACGGCGTCGCGCGGGTCGGTGCGCGGCGGCACGACCACCACGCCGACCAGGTCCAGCCGGGTGAACTGGACGAAGGGCTCGACCAGGACGGTCTTGGTCAGCTGCCCGGCGTTGGCCTGGACCTCGGTCACCTTGCCGACGGGGACGCCGGGGACGAACGGGCGGCCGCTCTGCGAGCCGAAGGTGACCAGCCGGTCGCCGGCCTTGACCTGGGCCTTGCCGTTGAGCAGCGAGACCTTCATCGGGCTGTCGCCGCCGCCGGAGGCGAAGCCGATCTCGCCGGTGCCCTCCAGCCGGGTGCCGGCCGAGAAGCCGGGGTCGGAGGCGAGCAGCACGGTGGCGGTGGTCGGGGCGACGGTGGTGATCCGGCCGACCAGGCCCTGGCCGTTGACCACGGTCATGTCGCGGGTGAGGCCGTCGTCGCTGCCGGCGTCGATGGTGATGGTCCAGGAGAAGCCCTGGGCCGGGCCGATCGCGATGACCTGGGCGGCCTTGACGGTGTAGCCGCCGGCGCCGGCGGTGCGCAGCAGGTCGTCCAGCTGCTTGGTGCGCCCGGTGGCCGTGTCGGAGGAGGCGAGCTTCTGCCGCAGTTCGGTGTTCTCGCGGGCGAGCTGGTCGGTGCGGCCGCTGTCGGTGGCGGCGTCCCGGAAGGCGCGGACGGTGTCGGCGACCGGGTCCACCACGGTGGCGGCGCCGCGCTCGACCGGTCCGAGGACGCTGGCGGCGGCGTGCCTGGCCGGGCCGAGCGGGGAGTCCTCACCGCCCTTGATGTCCACGGTGATCAGCGCGAAGGCGACGGCCACCAGCAGGATCAGCAGCAGCCGGCTCTCTCGTGTGTCCCTCACGGTGCTGGTACTGCCCCTTCGTACCTGGCCGCCGCCCGGGGCCGTGGGGCCCGGGCGGCGGCCCGTTCAGTCAGTGTCGGATGTGCCGCGTGGTGCCGGAGGTGCGGCGGCCTGTCAACGACGCGGCGAAGCGTCGAGTACCTGCTGGAGCGCCTCGAACTCCTCGACGCACTTGCCGGAGCCGAGTGCGACGGAGTCGAGCGGGTTCTCCGCGATGTGGATCGGCATGCCGGTCTCGCGGCGCAGCCGCTCGTCCAGGCCGCGCAGCAGGGCGCCGCCGCCGGTGAGCACGATGCCCCGGTCCATGACGTCGCCGGCCAGCTCGGGCGGGCACTGGTCGAGGGTGGTCTTGACCGCGTCGATGATCGAGTTGACCGGCTCGTCGATGGCCTCGCGGACCTCGGCGGCGGAGATGACCACGGTCTTGGGCAGGCCGCTGACCAGGTCGCGGCCGCGGATCTCGGCGTGCTCGTCCTTCTCGCCCTCCAGGCCGAAGGCGCTGCCGATGCTCATCTTGATCTGCTCGGCGCTGCGCTCGCCCAGGAGCAGCGAGTACTCCTTCTTGATGTGCTGGACGATCGCGTTGTCCAGCTCGTCGCCGGCCACTCGGATGGACTGGGCGGTGACGATGCCGCCGAGGGAGATCACGGCGACCTCGGTGGTGCCGCCGCCGATGTCGACGACCATGTTGCCGGTCGCCTCGTGGACGGGCAGGCCGGCCCCGATCGCGGCGGCCATCGGCTCCTCGATGATGTGCACCTGGCGGGCGCCGGCCTGCGAGGAGGCCTCGATGACGGCGCGGCGCTCGACTCCGGTGATGCCGGAGGGCACGCAGACCACGACGCGGGGGCGGGCCAGGTAGCGGCGGCGGTGGATCTTGAGGATGAAGTACCGCAGCATCCGCTCGGTGATCTCGAAGTCGGCGATCACGCCGTCCTTGAGCGGGCGGATGGCCACGATGTTGCCCGGCGTGCGGCCGATCATCTTCTTGGCCTCGGCGCCGACCGCGAGGATGCCGCCGGTGTTGGTGTTCACCGCGACGACGGACGGCTCGTTCAGGACGATGCCCTTACCCCTGACGTACACCAGCGTGTTGGCTGTTCCGAGGTCGATCGCCAAGTCGCGGCCGATGAACGACAGGTTGCTCGCCATGGGGTGTGGGTGCCTTCCCGGGCTCGGAGTTTCATGAGAGGTGGACGAATGCGCGCCCACGCTTGGGCGGAGACCAGCTGAGCTGCCTTACCGGGCCCTTGAGTCGCGTCCATCGTAGTCACGCCGTGCGGTGGGGACGTCGACGTGGGGCATACCGTCCATTGTCCGGGGCGTGCTCGCATCTCCGAGGATTGGGACGCCGTGTCGGCGCCGCCAGTTCCCTATTTCACGATAAGAATGCCCCGGCCGGGCCAATGGTCCCGACCGGGGCGGTACGAACGTCCCCCGGGCGTGTCGCCCCGTTCCCGCCGGGCGTGTCGCCCGGTCGGGGTCAGGCGTGCGCCGGGAAGAAGATCTTGATCTCGCGCTCGGCGGACTCCGGGGAGTCGGAGGCGTGGATCAGGTTCTCGCGGGTGATCGTCGCGTAGTCGCCGCGGATGGTGCCGGCCCCGGCCTCCAGCGGGTTGGTGGCGCCGGCCAGCATCCGGATGCCCTTCACGACCTCCTCGCCCTCGACGATCAGCGCGATCGACGGGCCGGAGGTCATGAACTCCAGCAGCGGCTCGTAGAACGGGCGGCCGACGTGCTCCGCGTAGTGCTGCTCCAGCGTCGCCCGGTCGAAGGTGCGCAGCTCGATGGCGGCGAACCGCCAGCCGGCCTTGCGCTCGAAGCGGCTGATGATCTCGCCGGCCAGGCCACGGCGGACGGCGTCGGGCTTGAGCAGGACGAGAGTGCGCTGGGACACGGTGCGTCTCCTGGGGATTCGGTTCGGCAGACAGTCGGGTCGACAGACGGTGCCGACCAGGCAGAGGTTACCTTGCGTAAACGGCGTGTCGTCGCGCCGGTCCCGGCCTCAGACCTGTACGGCGGCGGCCTCGGCGGCGGCCCTGGCGGCCTTGAAGTCGTCGACCTTGCGGCCGTAGTGCACGGAGCACCACCACAGGCCGGCGAAGACCACGCCGAGGCCGAACATGGTCGGCAGGACGAAGCCGGCGGCGATCAGGCCGATCTGCAATGCCCAGCCGACCTGCACCGCGCCGGGGCGGTTGATCATGCCGCAGAGCAGGATGCACAGGGCCATCGCGATGCCGCTGACCGTCCAGATCTCCCCGTTGGAGACGTCGGAGAGCCGCATCGCGACCAGCGCCGCGAACATGATCAGCAGTGCTTCGCCGATCAGTGTCGAGGAGCAGAGCGTCCTCATGTCACTTCCTCCCGAGCAGCAGGCGGGCCTCGCCCACCGTGATGACCGAACCGGTGACCAGCACCCCGGCGCCGCCGAGGTCGCCCTCCTCCTCGGCGAGGGTGACGGCGGCGGAGATGGCGTCGTCGAGCCGGGGCTCGACCTGGACGCGGTCCTCGCCGAAGACCTCGACCGCCAGGGCGGCGAGCGCGTCGACGTCCATCGCGCGGTGGGTGGAGTTCTGGGTGATGACGACCTCGGCCAGGATCGGCTCGAAGGCCTCCAGCACCCCGGCCACGTCCTTGTCCCCGGAGGTGCCGATCACGCCGACGAGCCGGGTGAAGCCGAAGGACTCGGTGAGGGCGGCGACGGTGGCGCGGGCGCCGTGCGGGTTGTGCGCGGCGTCCAGGAGGATCGTGGGGCTGCGGCGGACGACCTCCAGGCGGCCCGGCGAGGAGACGCCGGAGAAGGCCTGGCGGATCTTGTCCACGTCGAGCTGCCCGCCGCGGGCGCCGCCGACGCCGAAGAAGGCCTCGACCGCGGCCAGCGCCAGGGCCGCGTTCTGCGCCTGGTACTCGCCGTGCAGCGGGATGAAGACGTCCTCGTACTCCTCGCCGCCGAGTCCGCGCAGCGTCACCAGCTGGCCGCCGACGGCGAGTTCACGGCGGATCACGCCGAACTCCATGCCCTCGCGGGCGACCGTGGCGTCCACCTCGACGGCGCGCCGCAGGATGGTCTGGGCGGCGTCCAGCTGCTGCTGGGCGACGACCGCGACGGAGCCGGACTTGATGATCCCGGACTTCTCGCCCGCGATCTCGCCGGTGGTCTCGCCGAGCTTGTCGGTGTGGTCCAGCCCTATCGGGGTGATCACGGCGACGGGGGCGTCGATGACGTTGGTGGCGTCCCAGGAGCCGCCCATGCCGACCTCGACCACCGCGACGTCCACCGGGGCGTCGGCGAAGGCCGCGTAGGCCATGCCGGTCAGCACCTCGAAGAAGGACATCGGCACCGGCTGCGCCGCGTCGACCATCTGCACGTAGGGCTCGATGTCGCGGTAGACCTCGACGAAGCGCTCCGGGGTGATCGGGGCGCCGTCCAGGCTGATCCGCTCGGTGACGGACTCCACGTGCGGGCTGGTGTAGCGGCCGGTGCGCAGCTCGAAGGTGTTGAGCAGCTGCTCGATCATCCGGGCGGTGGAGGTCTTGCCGTTGGTGCCGGTGATGTGGATGGAGGGGAAGGACCGCTGGGGCTGGCCCAGGATGTCCATCAGCGCCTCGATCCGGTCGAGCGAGGGCTCCAGTTTGTTCTCCGGCCAGCGCTTGGAGAGCTCCACCTCGACGTCGCGCAGGGCGTCGCCGGTGCCGCCGTCGGCGGGGCGGATGGTGTACGGGTTCGGGTCGGCCTTGTCGCTCACGACCACAGTCTACGGAGCGCTGGCGGGTCCTCCTCACGGGGTGAGAACGACCACTTTGCGCCCTCTTTACCCCGATCATCCGATTTCCTCCCTTTACTATTGATTCAGCGATCTGAACCGCAATGAAGCATCGATTCGCAACCGACAGGAGCCTTCGGCCTTTGATCATGAGGAGCGCTGCGTCATGCCCGATGCCCTGCACGAGTGGATCGTGCTGCGCCAGGAAGCCGTCGTCCAGGTCGCAGGACTGATCTCCCTGGCGCTCGTCGCCTACATGGCCCTGGTCTTCGGACGCTTCCTCGTGTACTGGGCCGGCTCCCGCCACGCCTTCCGGCACAGCCGCCCCGCCGAGCCCGGCGACCCCGCCTCGCTCCGGTGGCACCTGGTGATCCCCTGCCGCGACGAGGAGTCCGTCGTCACCCAGACCCTGGACGGCCTGCGGACCAGCGCGCCCGAGGCCCACCTGTGGGTCATCGACGACGACAGCGAGGACGCCACCCGCGAGCTGGTGCTCGCCGCCGCGGCCCGCGACCCGCGGATCCACCTGGTCCAGCGCCGCCGCCCGCACGCCCGGATCGGCAAGGGCGCCGCCCTCAACGCCGCCTACCGGGAGATCTCCGCCTGGCTGCCCGAGGACACCGACCGCTCCCTGGTGGTGATCGGCGTGGTCGACGCCGACGGGCAGCTCGACCCCGGCACCCTCGCCCACGTCTGCAACGCCAAGGCACTCGGCCGGCCCGACACCGGCGCCGTCCAGATCGGCGTCCGGATGCGCAACGCCGACGACGAGCTGCCGCTGCCCGGCCGCGGCCGGGCCGCCAACGCCCTGGCCCGCGCCCTGGTGCGGATGCAGGACGTCGAGTTCCAGGCCAACAACGCCGGCATGCAGCTGCTGCGCCGCCGCACCGGCAGCGTCGGCCTCGGCGGCAACGGCCAGTTCGTCCGGCTCACCGCCCTCGACTCGCTGACCGCCGAGGAGGGCCGGGCCGGCCGCCCGTGGCCGGAGCGCGCCCTGCTGGAGGACTACGAGTCCGGCCTCGACCTGCGACTGGCCGGCTGGCGGCTCACCCACGTCACCGAGGCCCAGGTCTCCCAGGAGGGCCTGATCTCGCTGCGCCGCTTCCTCACCCAGCGCACCCGCTGGGCCCAGGGCAACATGCAGTGCCTGCGCTACACCGGCCGGGTGCTGCGCTCGCCGCACTACCCGCCGTCCGGCAAGGCCGAGGTGCTGTACACCTTCCTCCAGCCGGTGGTCTGCGTGCTGCTGGTGCTGCTCCTCCCGCTCTCGCTCGGGATCACCGGCGCCGGGATGGTGCTCTTCCCCGAGGAGACCGCCGAGTTCCAGCTCCGGTTCGGCCCGTGGATGCTGCTCGTCCTCGTGCTCGCCACGCTGCCGATGGTGTTCTGGGGCGTCGCCTACCGCAGGCTCGTCCACCCCGACCGCAGCCGGCTGACCGGCCTGCTCTGGGGCGTCCTGGTCTGGCTCTACGCCTACCACCTGTTCGTGGTCGCCACCCGGGCCGCCGTCCGGATGCTGCTCGGCCGCAACGGCTGGGCCAAGACCCGCCGCAACGCCGAGAAGGTCACGGTCGGCTCGCCCACCGCGCTCGAGTCCTGAGCCGCTCCCACCCCCACGCCCCCTCCCCTGCCCTTCCGCCCCCGCCGGTCCACGGAGTCCCCCGCATGAGCATGTGCCTGCCCCCGTCCAGCGTCGCCGTCGTCCTCGGCACCCGCCCCGAACTGGTCAAGCTCGCCCCGCTGATCCACGAACTGGGCGACGCGACCCGGCTGGTGCACACCGGGCAGCACTGGGACGAGTCGATGTCCGGCCGCTTCCTGCGCGACCTCGACCTGCCCGAGCCCGAGCTGCTCACCGGTGTCGGCGGCCGCCCCAGGGCCGGCCAGATCGCCCAGTCGCTGGGCCAGCTGGACGCCGCCTTCGCCGAGGACCGCCCGGTCGCCGTGGTCGTCCAGGGCGACACCAACGCCACCCTGGCCGGGGCGCTGGCCGCCAACGCCCGGGAGATCCCGCTGGTCCACGTCGAGGCCGGGCTGCGCAGCTTCGACCGGGCGATGCCCGAGGAGCACAACCGGGTGATGGTCGACCACGTCTCCGACCTGCTCTGCGCCGCCACCGGCGACAACGTCGCCAACCTGCGCGCCGAGTCGCTGGCCGAGGCCCGGATCGAGCTCACCGGCAACACCGTCGTCGAGGTGGTCCGCCGTCAGCTGCCGGACGGCGCCGCCCGCGCCGCGCTGCTCGCCGCGCACGGGCTGCGCCCGGACGGGTACGTGCTGGCCACCGTGCACCGCCCGGAGAACACCGACACCGCCGAGGCGCTCGGCGCGGTGCTGGCGGAGCTGGACCGGATCGCCCGGGCCGGCACCCCGGTGCTGTTCCCGATGCACCCGCGCACCCGGGCCGCCGTCGAGCGCTTCGGCCTGGACGGCCTGCTGGAGCGCCTGGCCGTCACCGGTCCGGTCGGCTACGGCGACTTCCTGGGCCTGGCGAGCCACGCCGCCCTGCTGGTCTCCGACTCCGGCGGCGTGCAGGAGGAGTGCACCGTGCTGGGCCGCCCGCTGCTGGTGGTGCGCCGCTCCACCGAACGCCCGGAGGCGGTGGCGGCCGGCTTCGCCGCGCTGGTGCGGCCCGGCGAGGAGCTGGGCGCCCTGGCCGCGGCCTGGCTCTCCGACACCCCCGAGCGGCTCGCCCGGCTGGCGGCCACCCCGAGCCCGTACGGCGACGGCCTGGCCTCGGCCCGGATCGCCGCGCTGACCGCGGCCGTCGCCGAGTCGGCCGAGGCCGGGCCCCCGGCCGCCTAGGCGCTCTTGACAGTCGGATTGGTCTACTCCACCTTGTGAGGCAAGTCTCCGTTCCCGACCGGGACTTGAGTTGTCGGTAGCTCCCGCACGTGCACATCGACACCCCGGACGGCGTTCCTCCCCCACGAGGCGCCGCCGGGTCTCCCCCCACTGGAGATGACGTCATGCCACCTGCCCGACACCGGCGCCCGCGCGCCGTCCACTCGCTGTTCGCCGGAGCGAGCGCCCTGGTCATCGGCCTGGGCGGACTCGTCCTGGCCGGCGGCACCGGCGCCCACGCCGCCGACACCGACCTGATCGCCAACGGCGGCTTCGAGACCGGGACCCTGTCCGGCTGGACCTGTTCGAACGGCACGGTCCAGGGCACCACCACCCACTCAGGCACCCACGCCCTGCAGTCCACCCCGGCCGGGAGCGACACCGGCGAGTGCACCCAGACCGTCGCGGTGAAGCCCTCCTCCTCGTACACCCTGAGCGCCTGGGTGCAGGGCTCGTACGTCTACCTGGGCGCCCGCGGCACCGGCGGCACCGATCCGAGCACCTGGACCCCGGGCGGCGCCGCCTGGTCCCAGCTGAGCACCACCTTCACCACCGGCCCCGGCACCACCAGCGTCACCGTCTACCTGCACGGCTGGTACGGGCAGCCGGCCTTCGCCGCCGACGACGTCTCGCTGCTCGGGCCCGGCGGCCAGCCGTCCCCGAGCCCGACCCCCACCCCCACCGACACCGCCTCGCCGAGCCCGACGGCCACCGCCACGGACACCGGCAGCTCCTCCCCGACCGCGACCCCGACCAAGCCCCAGGGCCTGCCCAAGCACATCCTCACCGGCTACTGGCAGAACTTCGACAACGGCGCCACCGTCCAGCGGATCAGCGACGTCCCGGCCGCCTACGACATCATCGCGGTCTCCTTCGCGGACGCCACCGCCACCCGCGGCGGCCTGAGCTTCACCCTCGACCCCAAGCTCTCCTCCCGCCTCGGCGGCTACACCGACGCCCAGTTCAAGGCCGACATCGCGGCCAAACGGGCGGCCGGGAAGCGGGTGGTGCTCTCGATCGGCGGGCAGAACGGCACGGTCTGGGTGGGCGACTCCTCCTCCGCCTCGAACTTCACCAGCACCGCCTGGGCGCTGATGCAGAGCTACGGCTTCGACGGGATCGACATCGACCTGGAGAACGGCATCAGCTCCACCTACATGGGGCAGGCCCTGCACGCCCTCGCCGCCAAGGCGGGGAGCGGATTCATCCTCACCATGGCGCCGCAGACGATCGACATGCAGTCGACCGGCATGGAGTACTTCAAGCTCGCGCTGAACGTGAAGGACATCCTCACCATCGTCAACATGCAGTACTACAACTCCGGCGCGATGAACGGCTGCGACGGGAACGTCTACTCGCAGGGCACCGAGAACTTCCTCACCGCGCTGGCCTGCATCCAGCTCAAGGGCGGGCTGCGGCCCGACCAGGTGGGCCTCGGGGTGCCGGCCTCCACCAGCGCCGCGGGCGGCGGGTACGTCGCCGCCGCCACCGTCAACAACGCGCTGGACTGCCTGGCCTCCGGCACCAACTGCGGCAGCTACAAGCCGGACACCAAGTGGCCCGGCATCGGCGGCGCGATGACCTGGTCGACCAACTGGGACGCCCAGGCGGGCGGTCCGGTCGCCAACACCATCGGCTCGCACCTGCACGCCATGCCGTAACCGGCACCGGCATCCTGTCGGAGGCCCGGGTTCAGACCCCGGCCCGGGCCTCCGGCACGTGCGCGGCGCCGCCGTGCCGACGGCGCAACTCGGCGGTGATCTCGGCCAGTTCGCCCTCGGGCAGCAGCGGCAGCATCATCGCGACGCCCTGCAGCAGGCCGCCGAGCAGGAAGGTGGTGTCCGGCGTCGCCGCCACCAGGCCGCGGACCTCGGCCACCCGGCCGTCCGCCACCGCCTCGATCAGCTGGGCGGCGTTCGAGGTCTCCTCGTCCACGTCGACCGCGCCGGTGTCGTCCGGCGCCCGCCTGGCCATCGCCCGCAGCACCTTGTCACCGACCTCGGGGGCGTACGCCTTGCGGACGGCCTCGGCGGCGATCCAGGTGAGCAGGGTGGTCACCTCGCGCTCGGCGTGCTCGGTGAGCAGCAGGTCCAGCTCCTGGTCGAACGCGAGCTGGTTCCCGTGCCGGAAGGCGAGCAGCAGGGTCGCCGCCCTGGCCTTGGCCTCCTCGACCGCCTCGGCAGGCAGTTCGTCGGCCAACTCCTGGGTCACCACCACGCCATGCCCTCCCGTCCGTCGCTCAGCAGGAACGCTCAGCGGAAACGCCCATTCGGAAACTCCGTGCACACGGTACACAGCGGACCTGAAAACTTCCGCGAACGCGCGCGGGCAAGACCTGAATCAATTCGCTCGGAATAGGGCCTCACCCGGTCGCAGGATGATAATTCGCCGGAAGGGAGCAATGGCGCTGGGCTATTAGGCGTAGCGAAAGCGCCCCCCTGAAGCAACGCCCGGAAGCCGTACCGGAAAACGCCGAGGGGCCGCACCCCGCGCGTCGCGGCGTACGGCCCCTCCGGTCGGTCCGGCGGATCAGCCCTGCGGCAGCGCCGCGAGCTGGGCGGTGATCCGGGCGATGTCGGCCTCGGCGGCCTCCTGGCGGCCGCGGATCTTGGCGACCACCTCGTCCGGCGCCTTGGCGAGGAACGCCTCGTTGCCGAGCTTGGCGGTGGTCTGGGTCTTCTCCTTCTCGGCGGCCGCGAGGTCCTTGGCCAGGCGCTTGCGCTCGGCCGCGACGTCGATGGTGCCGGAGAGGTCCAGCGAGACGGTGGCACCAGCGACCGGCAGCGAGGCGGTGGCCGCGAAGCCCTCCTCCGGGGTGGTCAGCCGCAGCAGCGACCGGATCGCGTCCTCGTGGACGGCGAGCACGGTGCCGGTCAGCTCCAGCCGGGCCGGGACGCGCTGCGCGGGCTGGAGGCCCTGGTCCGAACGGAACCGGCGGACCTCGGTGACCACCTGCTGGAGCGTGGCGATCTCCGACTCGGCGGCCGCGTCACGGTAGCCGCTGTCCTTCGGCCACTCGGCCACGACCAGCGACTCGGCGCCGGTGAGCGTGGTCCACAGCGCCTCGGTGACGAACGGGACGACCGGGTGCAGCAGGCGCAGCGTGACGTCCAGGACCTCGCCGAGCACCCGGCGCGAGGCGTCCGCCTGCGGGCCGCCCTTGGCCAGGGTGGTCTTGGAGAGCTCGACGTACCAGTCGAAGACCTCGTCCCAGGCGAAGTGGTACAGCGCGTCCGTGGCCTTGGCGAACTGGAAGTCGTCGTACAGCGCGTCCACCTTGGCGACGGTGGCGTTCAGCCGCGACAGGATCCAGCGGTCGACCGCGGTCATGTCCTCCGGCGCGGGCAGCGGGCCCGCGGCGGTGGCGCCGTTCATCAGCGCGAAGCGGGTCGCGTTCCAGATCTTGTTGCAGAAGTTGCGCGAGCCCTTGACCCAGTCCTCGCCGATCGGCACGTCGGCGCCCGGGTTGGCACCGCCGGCCAGGGTGAAGCGGACGGCGTCGGCGCCGTAGGCGTCCATCCAGTCCAGCGGGTCCACCGCGGTGCCGGAGGACTTCGACATCTTCTTGCCGAACTCGTCGCGCACCAGACCGGTCAGGGCGACGGTCTTGAACGGCGCCTCGCCGTCCATCGCGTACAGGCCGAACATCATCATCCGGGCGACCCAGAAGAAGATGATGTCGTGGCCGGTCACCAGGACGTCGGTCGGGTAGAACTTCTCCAGGTCGGCGGTCTTCTCCGGCCAGCCGAGCGTGGAGAACGGCCACAGGCCGGAGGAGAACCAGGTGTCCAGGACGTCCGGGTCCTGGACCCAGCCCTCGCCGGTCGGCGGCTGCTCGTCCGGTCCGACGCAGACGACCTCGCCCTCCGGGCCGTACCAGACCGGGATCCGGTGGCCCCACCAGAGCTGGCGCGAGATGCACCAGTCGTACATGTTGTCGACCCAGTCGAAGTAGCGGCGCTCCAGCTCCTTCGGGTGGATCTCCACCTTGCCGTCGCGGACGGCGTCGCCGGCGGCCCTGGCCAGCGGCTCGACCTTGACCCACCACTGGAGCGACAGCCGCGGCTCGACCACGGTGTGGCAGCGCGAGCAGTGGCCCACGGCGTGCATGTACGGGCGCTTCTCGGCGACGATCCGGCCCTGCTCGCGCAGCGCGCCGACGACGGCCGAGCGGGCCTCCAGTCGGTCCATGCCGAGGAAGGGACCGTGCACGGTGATCGCACCGCGATCGTCCATCACGGTCAGGTTGGGCAGGTCGTGGCGCTGGCCGATGGCGAAGTCGTTCGGGTCGTGCGCGGGCGTCACCTTGACGGCGCCGGTGCCGAACTCCGGGTCGACGTGCTCGTCCGCGACGACCGGGATCTCGCGGTCGGTCAGCGGCAGCTTGATGGTGCGGCCGACCAGGTGACGGTAGCGCTCGTCCTCCGGGTGGACGGCCACCGCGGTGTCGCCCAGCATCGTCTCGGCCCGGGTGGTGGCGACGATGATCGAGTCGTCGCCCTCGCCGTAACGGATCGAGACCAGCTCGCCCGGCGTCTCCTCGTGCTCCACCTCGATGTCGGACAGCGCGGTGAGGCAGCGCGGGCACCAGTTGATGATGCGCTCGGCGCGGTAGATCAGGCCGTCGTCGAAGAGCCGCTTGAAGATGGTCTGGACGGACTGGGAGAGGCCCTCGTCCATGGTGAAGCGCTCGCGGGACCAGTCCACGCCGTCGCCGAGGCGGCGCATCTGGCCGAGGATGCGGCCGCCGTAGCTCTTCTTCCACTCCCAGACCTTCTCGACGAAGGCCTCGCGGCCCAGGTCGTGCCGGGACAGGCCGGACTCGGCGAGCTGCTGCTCGACCTTGTTCTGGGTGGCGATGCCGGCGTGGTCCATGCCCGGCAGCCAAAGCGTCTCGTAGCCCTGCATGCGCTTGCGGCGGGTCAGCGCGTCCATCAGCGTGTGCTGGAAGGCGTGGCCCAGGTGCAGGGCGCCGGTGACGTTCGGCGGCGGGATGACGATGGTGTAGGCGGGCTTGTCGCTCTTCGCGTCCGCCGTGAAGTAGCCACGGTCCACCCAGCGCTCGTACAGCTCGCCCTCTACGTCCGCGGGGGTGTAGGTCGTCGGGAGGGTTGCTGCTTCGTCCCCGGCAAAGGTGCTCACGGGGCGCTGGTTCGTCGTGTCGGTCACGACGCACAGTTTACGTAACCGGAGGACCGGGTCACGAACGGCTTTCGGCCCGCGGAGCCGCCACGCCCGGCCGGGCCCGCACCGGGCACCGTGCGGTAGCGTGCCCGGGCACTCGTCCGGCGGACCGGACGGGCACCGAACGACTCGACACACCACAGGCCGCGGGTGCGGCGGGGAGCACGGAGGCAGATGTACGGCCAGGGACAGCAGTATCCGCAGGGACAGGCAGCAGCCGCACGGGGGCCCGCCACCGCACTACGGCCAGCCGCAGCAGCCCTACGGGGCGCCCCAGCCGCAGTACGGCCAACCCCAGTACGGCCAGCCGCCGCCTCCTCGGGCCGGCTCTCCTGCGGCGTCTACTCGCTGCTGTCCGGCAAGACCCAGTCCACGGTCTGCGTCTGGGCGGACAAGTCGACCTACGCCCGGGTGACCTTCACCAAGGTCAGCGTCACGGCGGGCGGTGTCGGCGGCTCGGCCCTCACCCCCGCCCAGGCCGCCGAGAAGACCCGGACGATCCGCGACACCACGAAGACCGCCAAGTAGCCGACCCTGGCTCCCGGCCGCGCACGCGGGAGGGCCTCGCACCGGATCGGTGCGAGGCCCTCCCGCGTGCGAAGCCCAGGGTCAGGCGCTCTTCTCCCGGCGCTCGCGCTTGATCATGTCGCGCGGCACCAGGGTGGGGATGGCGTGCTTGGAGACCACGTCCCCGGTGACCACCACGCGGGCGACGTCCTGACGCGAGGGCACCTCGTACATCACGGACATCAGCACCTCCTCCATGATGGCCCGCAGCCCGCGCGCGCCGGTGCCGCGCAGGATCGCCTGGTCGGCGATCGCCTCCAGCGCGTCCCGGGAGAACTCCAGCTCCACGCCGTCCAGTTCGAACAGCTTGCGGTACTGCTTGACCAGCGCGTTGCGCGGCTCGGTGAGGATCTGGAGCAGCGCCTCGCGGTCCAGGTTGTGGACGCTGGTGATCACCGGCAGACGGCCGATGAACTCGGGGATCATGCCGAACTTCACCAGGTCCTCGGGCATCACCTGGCGGAAGTGGTCGCTGGCGTCCGACTCCCGCTTGGAGCGGATGTTGGCGCCGAAACCGATGCCCTTGGCACCCGCGCGGCCCTCGATGATCCGCTCCAGGCCGGCGAACGCGCCGCCGACGATGAACAGCACGTTGGTGGTGTCGATCTGGATGAACTCCTGGTGCGGGTGCTTGCGCCCGCCCTGCGGCGGCACCGAGGCGGTGGTGCCCTCCAGGATCTTCAGCAGGGCCTGCTGCACACCCTCGCCGGAGACGTCCCGGGTGATCGACGGGTTCTCGCTCTTGCGCGCGACCTTGTCGATCTCGTCGATGTAGATGATCCCGGTCTCGGCCTTCTTGACGTCGTAGTCGGCCGCCTGGATCAGCTTGAGCAGGATGTTCTCGACGTCCTCGCCGACGTAGCCGGCCTCGGTCAGCGCGGTGGCGTCCGCGATCGCGAACGGCACGTTGAGCATCCGGGCCAGGGTCTGCGCCAGCAGCGTCTTGCCGGAGCCGGTGGGGCCCAGCAGCAGGATGTTGGACTTGGCCAGCTCGATGGCGTCCTCGCGGCCGTTTCCGCCGCTGCGGCCCGCCTCACCCGCCTGGACACGCTTGTAGTGGTTGTAGACGGCCACCGACAGCGCCTTCTTGGCGAGGTCCTGGCCGACCACGTACTGGTCCAGGAACTCGTAGATCTCGCGCGGCTTCGGGAGTTCCTCGAAGCGCACCTCGGAGGTCTCGGCGAGTTCCTCCTCGATGATCTCGTTGCACAAGTCGATGCACTCGTCGCAGATGTACACGCCTGGGCCGGCGATCAGCTTCTTCACCTGCTTCTGCGACTTGCCGCAGAACGAGCACTTGAGCAGGTCGCCACCGTCTCCGATGCGTGCCACGAGGTGCTTCCCCTTCGCCAGGGGCCCCGCAGGGTTCCGGGGCCTGGTGCTGTGGACCGTCAACGCCGAGGGCGCTCGGTCTCGGTATCCGACGGTACTCTGTCGGGCCCGTGATTCCGTCCTCTTCGCCAGGTCTGCCCTACGCCCTGGGCGAATTGATACCGAACAGATGCCGTCGCACGGACCCGCCCACGGGCCGGGGCGGGGTGCGCACCCGGGTGCGCACCCCGCCCCGATGGGCCCCTCCGGTCCGATGACGGGCCGGGAGGGAGCCGGCCTCAGGAGGTCAGCGAGGTCTTGCGGGTGGAGATGATCTGGTCGACCAGGCCGTACTCGGCGGCCTCGTCGGCGGTCAGGATCTTGTCGCGCTCGATGTCCTCGCGCACCTGCTCCACCGACTTGTTGGAGTGCTTGGAGAGCATCTGCTCCAGTTGCTCGCGCATCCGGAAGATCTCCTTGGCCTGGATCTCCAGGTCGGACACCTGACCGCGGCCGGTCTCGGTGTACGGCTGGTGGATCAGGATCCGGGCGTTCGGCAGCGCCATCCGCTTGCCGGGGGTGCCGGCGGCGAGCAGCACGGCCGCGGCGGAGGCCGCCTGGCCCATGCAGACCGTGGTGATGTCCGGCTTCACGTACTGCATGGTGTCGTAGATGGCCGTCAGGGCCGTGAACGAGCCGCCGGGCGAGTTGATGTACATCTGGATCTCGCGGTCCGGGTCCATCGACTCCAGGCACAGCAGCTGCGCCATGATGTCGTTCGCCGAGACGTCGTCCACCTGCGAGCCGAGGAAGATGATGCGCTCCTCGAACAGCTTGGCGTACGGGTCGTACTCGCGGATGCCCTGCGTGGTGCGCTCGACGAAGCGCGGGACGATGTAACGGCCCTCGGCGCGCATGTCCTCGACGCGGGCCTTGGCGGCCGACAGGCTGGGGATGTTCATGGGGGTCCTTGTCCTCCGGGGCGTTGGGGCTGTGGTCTGGCGGGCCGGGGCTCAGGCAGCGCCCGTGCCGCCGCCGCCGGGGACGTCCGCGGCGCTGTGCATGATCGCGTCGATGAGGCCGTACTCCAGGGCCTCCTCCGGGGTGAACCAGCGGTCGCGGTCCGAGTCCCTGGTGATCTGCTCGAAGGACTGGCCGCTGTGGTGGGCGATCAGCTCGGACATCCGCTTCTTGGTACGGAGCAGCTGCTCGGCCTGGATCCGGATGTCGGTGGCGGAGCCGCCCAGGCCCGCGGAGGGCTGGTGCATCAGGATGTTGGCGTTCGGCAGCGAGAAGCGCTTGCCCTTGGCGCCCGCGGTCAGCAGGAACTGGCCCATCGAGGCGGCCATGCCCATCGCGATGGTGACGACGTCGTTCTTGATGTACTGCATGGTGTCGTAGATCGCCATGCCCGCGGAGATCGAGCCACCCGGAGAGTTGATGTAAAGGAAGATGTCCTTGTCCGGGTCCGCGGCCAGCAGGAGCAGCTGGGCGGTGATCTTGTTGGCGATGTCGTCGTCGACCTGCTGGCCGAGGAAGATGATCCGCTCGTTGAGCAGCCGGTTGTAGACCTGGTCGCCAAGACCGCCGAGCACGTCACCAGCGGCGGCGTGCGGCGCCATCGGGCCAGGCATCTGCATCTGCGGGAACGTCACTTAGCCACCTGCTCAGTCGATTTGGAGGGCCGTTCCGCGGCTCTCACGATGTCGCACAGCTTCCGGGTATCACGTCGTGATTGGTGCTGTCCAAGGACCCTAACGCGCAGGCCGGGCCGCAGAATCCCTCACGCAGAACTGTTCGCTGTGAGCGCAGGGTCGCGGCGGGCCCGGAGGGGACGACAGCGGGCCCGGACACCGTACGGCGTCCGGGCCCGCTGGGTTGCCTCAGGGGGCTACCGGGGCACTCAGGCCTCGGTCTTCTCCTCGGCGGCCTCGTCGGCGGCGGCCTCGACGGTCTCGCCCGTCTCGTCCTCGTCGTCGAAGCTGACCTCGTTGCCCTCGGTGTCGACGACCTTGGCGGCCTCGACCACGGTGGCCAGCGCCTTGCCGCGGGCGACCTCGCCGACCAGCAGCGGAACCTGGCCGCCCTGGACGACCTGCTGGGCGAACTGGTCCGGGGTGAGGCCCGAGCCGGCGGCGCGGCGGATGAGGTGCTCGGTGAGCTCCTCCTGGTTCACACCCAGCTCCTCGTTCGCGACGATCTGGTCCAGGACGAACTGGGTCTTGATGCCCTTCTTCGCCTGCTCCTCGATCTCCGCGTCCCACTCCTCGTGGGTCTTGCCCTGGGTCTCCAGGTAGGCGTCGATGGTGAGGCCCATCGGCTGGAGCTGGTGGTGCTCCACGTTGTGCTTGCGGGTCTCGACCTCGTCCTTGAGAAGCTTCTCGGGGTACTCGATCTCAACCAGCGTGAGCAGCGCGTCCAGGACCTTCTCCTGGGCCTGGGTGGCCTGGTCGTACTCCTTCATGCGCTCGAGGCGCTTGCGGGAGTCGGCGCGCAGGTCCTCCAGGGAGTCGAACTCGCTGGCCAGCTGGGCGAACTCGTCGTCCAGCTCCGGCAGCTCCTTCTCCTGGACGGCGGTGACGGTGACGGTGACCTCGGAGGTCTTGCCCGCCTGGGTGCCACCCTTGAGCTCGGTCTCGAAGGTCTTCTCGTCGCCGGCCGACAGGCCGAGAACGGCCTCGTCGATGCCGTCGATCAGACGGCCCGAGCCGATCTCGTAGCTGACGCCGTTGGCGGTGCCGTCCTCCGGCACCTCGCCGTCGACCTTGGCAACCAGGTCCACGACGACGATGTCGCCTTCGGCGGCCGCGCGCTCGACGTCCTTGACCGAGGAGAAGCGCTCGCGCAGCTGCTCCAGCGACTTCTCGATGTCCTCGTCGGAGACCGCGATCGGGTCGACGGTCACCTCGATGGAGGAGAACTCCGGCAGGGTGACCTCCGGACGGACGTCCACCTCGGCGGTGAACTTCAGGTCACCGCCGTCGGCGATCTTCTCGACACCCTCGATGTTGGTGATGTCGGGCTGGCCGAGGACCTCGATCTTGACCTCGTCGACGGCCTGCGTGTAGAAGCGCGGCAGGGCGTCGTTGACGGCCTCCTCCAGCACGGCACCACGGCCGAAGCGCTGGTCGATGACCCGGTTCGGGATCTTGCCCTTGCGGAAGCCCGGGACCGAGACCTGCTGGTTGATCTTCTTGTACGCCGCGTCGAGGCTGGGCTTGAGCTCCTCGAAGGGCACCTCGACGGTGAGTCGAACCCGGGTCGGGTTCAGAGTCTCGACGGCGCTCTTCACGGTTAGGTCTCCTAGGGGCTTGCGGTCAGGTTGTCTCCGCCCGTCCCCATCGCCCGGCCGGAGCCGGAAGGGGGGTCGGACGAGACGGGCGATGGGCGGTTGGAGCTGCATCTCCCGTGGGGTGGACGGTGAGCTTGACTCCTCGCCCTCGTGCGGTTGACCTGGGTTGACGCCACAGGGACTACCGCCAGCGCTCCATCCTACCGGTACCACCAAAGGCGGACGCCAGGCGCCACCGTACCGCCATGACGGGGCTCCCACACAGAACAGGGCCCCGCCCCGGTGGGCGAGACCCTGCCGCACTGTCGGGGTGACCGGATTCGAACCGACGGCCTTCCGCTCCCAAAGCGGACGCGCTACCAAACTGCGCCACACCCCGTGGTGCCGAGAGGAAGCGTACACGCCGGGCCTGCACGGCTCGCCGCCAGTTTCCGCGCGGGCGCGACCGCGACATACACCGCGCGGGCGCGCAGGGGGTGTGTGGGATCCGGGGTGCGCTCCGGCGGTCGGACCAGGTAGGCTGTCCCCCGAACTTCCGGCCGGTGACGGCTGGGAGCGTCGTGCGGGCGTAGCTCAATGGTAGAGCCCTAGTCTTCCAAACTAGTCACGCGAGTTCGATTCTCGTCGCCCGCTCTTCGGTCCGGCCCCGGTGTGCCCAGCGCACCGGGGCCGTCGACGTTTCCGGGGCCGCCGGCGACTGCGCACCCTCAGAGGCCGAGCCGGGCGGCCCGGGCGGCGGCCCGGTCCAGCAGCTGGTGGATGTCGCCCTCCCGGGTGGTCGGGCGGTCGTTGAACTCGTCCGGGGAGCGCGCCGGGCGGCCGGTGGCGTGCAGCACCTCCATCAGCTGGACCCTGGCGGTGCGGACGGTGGCCGGGGTGCCGTAGCCGTGGGCCAGGACGGCGGCCTGCGCACCGAGCAGGCAGACCCGGCCGGCCTCGTCCCACATCGCGCCCTGGAGCCAGCCGTACGCCCCGATGTAGCGGGAGGCGAGCCCGAGGTGGCCGGCCGCGGTGACCGGGACGGGGCGGGCGGGCCGGCCCAGCGCCCGGTCGAGCAGGGTGGCCCGGGGCGCCGGGTGGTCGGCGTGCCAGGGCCGCGGGGTGCTGCCGTACGGGCAGACGTACGGCGCCGGGGTGCGCGCGGGGGCGGGCAGCGAGGCGAGGTAGGCCTCGATCTCGGCGACCAGGCCGGTGCCGGCGGGGCCGTGCCCGAGCGGGGTCGGGGCGGGGGCGAGGAGGGCGGGCGGGGTCGGGGCGGTGCTGCGGGGCATGCGGGTCTCCGGGCGGACGGCCTTCAGGTTCCGCTGCCCAAAGTGGGGCATACACGACATTTCCGCGACCGGAGGACCGTGCTGTCCGACTGGTTTCCCGGCGGGCTGTCGGGCCGATAGCCTCGGCGGCGTTCGAGCGCAGTTCGAGCGCAGTTCGAGCGCGACCTCAGCCGCCGCGCTCCCCAGATGGAGGAGTCCCGGTGGGTCCGCAGGAGCGACTGGCCGTCATACAGCGCTGCGTGGTCCTGGAGATGGCGCGCCTCGGCCAGGTCTTCCACCCGGACGGCGAGGTGGTCCGCGGCCCCGGAACCACGGCGGTGGCGGTGCGCGAGCACCCCGGGGACGACGGCGCCGGGCACGTGGACCTCGGCTTCGTGCTGCACCTGGGCCGGGCGGACGCCCCGGTGGTGTGGGACTGCGCGGCCGGCCTCGGCAAGACCGAGGAGGAGAAGCTCGCCAACGCCGTGCGGATGTGGGCGACCACCACCGCCTCGGTGCTGGTCGAGCCGCCGGAGCACCGCGAGGCGCGGGCCGGCCACGAGGACCTGCCCGGGCTCCCCGGCTGGCACGCGGTGCAGGGGCCGGCCGCGGTGTTCGGCTTCGGCAACGAGCACCTGGCGCGCTGGCTGGCCGGGCACCGGGTGCTGCCGGCCCTGGCGCCCGCGCTGCGCGCGGAGTTGACCGGGCCGGGCCCGGTGGGCGTCAAGCTCTTCCTGGGCGGGAAGGCGGGGGACGACGTCGCCGAGGTCAGGGTGGGCGGCGAGGTGTCGGAGGCGGCGTCGGCGGCGCTGCGCGCGCTGGACTGGCCCCGGGGCGAACGACTGTGCTGGGCACGCCTGTTCGTCCTGTTGACGACCGAGCCGACGGCACCGGAGCAGGCCGCGGCGGCGGGCGCCGGGGCACCCGCGCCGACGCGTGTCCCGCCCCCGGCGGCGGCACGCCCCCGGGGACTGTTCGCTCGCTGGCGGGAAGCCAGACGGACCGGCCGGTGACCCCCTCGGCGGGGGCACGGACGGCCCGCCCGGTCAGCCGCCGGTGATGCTGGAGATGCTGTGCGCGAGGTTGGACAGCAGGGAGTTGATGGAACCGGCGACGGTGGTCTCGTGCAGCATGAAGCCGAACAGGGCGGCGACGATGCCGTGCGCGATCTTCAGCTGCTTGTTGCGGATGAAGATGATGCACAGGATCGCGAACAGGACCAGAGCGGAGACGGAGAGTGCCACCCGGACTCACTTCCTCGTTTTCATAGCGGGGTGCCGCCGCCCGGCGGCACCTGCGAAAGCCGGACCCCGGCCTGTCCGACGGTCCCGAGGCGGAATCGCGGACCGTCCGGCACACCAGCCGGTGAGGGAGCCCACGGTCGACCGCTGTCTGTCGTGCCGCACGTGACGCCCCCCATCCCCCGAATCCTGAACAGTCCCGCCCGGACTCAGTGTGGTCGACCGTGCCGATTGCGTAAAGGTCTGACAGTCAGCCCAACGCCGATATCCTGCGATGCGAGACGAGTTTCCGCCGACCGGGACGATAGCGGAGCCGTCCTGACGAATCGTCGGCGGGGCGTGCTGAGCGGCCGGGAAGCGGTCGGGGGCGGGTAACGGAAGCCACTGGTCCGGTCAGTCGACGGGGCATCCGATTTGGCTGAAGATCAGCTGCCAGGCTTGACAGTTGCGGCTGCCTGCGGCATGTGCCCCCGAACCGGGCCGGCGGGCGTCAGTCGCGCCAGAGCAGCAGCACCGCCCGGTCGTCGTTGATGTCCCTGGCGACCGTCTCGATCAGTCCGGCCGCGGCGCCCACTCCGGTGCCGGGGCCACCGCCGGGGACCAGCCGGTCCGCCTCCCCCATCAGCCGGTCCATGCCCTCCGCGAGGTCCCGGCCCGGCGCCTCGACCATGCCGTCGGTGCACAGCATCAGCACGTCGCCCCGGTTCAGCCGGCCGCGCACGCCCTCGAACTTGGCGCCGTCGTAGATCCCGAGCAGCGGGCCCTCGGCCTCCTTGACCTCCCAGCGCCCCTCCCCCGCCAGCCGCTGCATGCCCGGCAGGTGGCCGGCCGAGAGCAGCTCGTACTCGCCGGTGTCCAGGTCCAGCACCAGGTGGACGGCGGTGGCGAAGCCCTCCTCCCAGGACTGGCGCAGCAGGTAGCCGTTGGCGGCGGGCAGGAAGTCGTGCGCGGGCAGCGAGCCGACCAGGCCGCCGAAGGCCCCGGAGAGCAGCAGGGCCCGTGAGCCGGCGTCCATGCCCTTGCCGGAGACGTCCGCGAGGACCACCTCCAGCAGCCGCCGGCCGGGGCCGGTGCGGGCGGCGACCACGAAGTCCCCGGAGAAGGACTGGCCGCCGGCCGGGCGCAGCGCCATGTCCGCGTGCCAGCCGTCCGGCAGTTCGGGCACCCGGCTCTGCACCCGCAGCCGCTCGCGCAGGTCGAACAGCATGGTGGAGCCGCCCCACCAGGGCACGCCGACCCTGGCCCGGAACTGGGCGAGCAGCAGGCCGCCCACCCCGGCGGCGCCGACCACCAGGGCCGCGCCCGGGGTCACGCCGTAGGTGTAGGCCTCGGGGTTGTCGCTGGCGACCCGCTGGCCGGTGTGGATCACGGACTCGGAGGAGAGGCCGAGCGCGGCCAGCGCGTAGAGCACCACCAGGCTGCCGGGGCGCAGCAGCAGGGCGCCGGCCAGGATCGGCAGGACCAGGGAGGTGGGCGGGGCCCAGCCGGGGATCCAGATGTTGAGCAGGATCAGCATCGGGACGAGCAGGGCGAGCGCGCAGAGCACCGGCCAGTCGGCGGCGCCGCCGCGGAAGTAGTCCACCCCGGCTGTGCGCAGCCTTCGGCGGACCCGGCGGACCCTCTTGCGCAACCGGGCCGTCACGGACTCGGACGCCGGGGCGGCGCCGGGCCTCGTCGCAGTCGTCTGGGGCGGTGTGCCCGGCGCTCTGCCAGCCATGGGGTCCGACCCTATCCACGGGTACCGCCCGGCGTCGACGGGCCGGGGGCGGACAGCCGTGCCCGGGCGCGGGGCGTCCAGCGGGTTTCGGCCGATCGGCGCGGGTGCGGTCGTGCCGTCAGGAGGCGTACCCGGGTTGGGCGTACGCAGCGTGCGGTCGACGCGTGCGCCCCGCGCGCGGGGGTGTCCGGACGCCGGGGCCTGTGGCCGATCCCACAGGCGCGGGGCGGCTGTTCCGCGCCCTCCGCGCGGCGCGCCGGGGCCGCCCGGACACGACGGCGGCCGGTCGCACGGGGTGTGCGGCCGGCCGTCGGGGAGGGTGGGTGGCGGGATCAGCCCTGCGGGTGGTGGGCCGGGATCGGCGGGAGTTCGCCGGTGGTCTCGTACTCGCTCAGCATCTCGATCCGGCGGGTGTGCCGGGGCTCGCCGCTGTACGGGGTCTTGAGGAAGACCTCGACGAACTCGGTGGCCTCCTCCTGCGTGTGCATGCGGCCGCCGATGGAGATCACGTTGGCGTTGTTGTGCTGGCGGCCGAGCTCGGCGGTCTGCACGCTCCAGGCCAGCGCGGCCCGGACGCCCTTGACCTTGTTGGCGGCGATCGCCTCGCCGTTGCCCGAGCCGCCGATCACGATGCCCAGGGCGTCCTCGTCGGCGGCGGTGCGCTCGGCGGCCCGCAGGCAGAACGGCGGGTAGTCGTCCTCGGCGTCGTAGATGTGCGGCCCGCAGTCGACCGGCTCGTGGCCGGCCCCCTTCAGCCACTCGACGAGGTGGTTCTTCAGATCGAATCCGGCATGGTCGGAGCCCAGGTACACGCGCATGCGGATGAGTGTGGCATGCGCGTGCGCCCGGACTCCACAGGCGGCGCGCTCAGCGCCGGCCGAGCAGCTTCCAGGCCAGCGGCAGGGCGCCGGCCGCGAAGGCGGCCTTGAGGGCGTCGCCGACCAGGTACGGGTAGAGACCGAGTTCGGCGGCGCGGGCGAGCGACACGTGCAGCGTCGCGGCCAGGTACGGGACGCCGACCGCGTAGATGGCGAGGCTGCCGAGGACCATGGTGACGGCGGTGTGGACCGGGGTGCGGTCGGCCCCGCGGCGGGCCAGCGCGCCGGTCAGGGCGGCGGCGAGGACGAAGCCGAGCACGTAGCCGAAGGAGGGCATCGCCCAGCCCGACGTGCCCTCGGCGAACCAGGGCAGGCCCGCCATGCCGGCCAGCAGGTAGAGCGCGAGCGCGGCGACGCCGCGGCGGGCCCCGAGCGCGGTGCCGACCAGCAGGGCGGCGAAGGTCTGGCCGGTGACCGGCACCGGCGAGCCGGGGACGTTCACCGAGAGCTGGGCGGCCACGCCGGTCAGCGCGGCGCCGCCGGCCACCAGGGCCAGGTCGCGGGCCTGGGCGCCGAGGCGGGTGGAGGCGGCGGGCAGCAGGTCGGCGAGGACGGCGCGACGCGGTATCGGGGTGGTGGCAGTGGCCATCGGGGTTTCCTCCGGGAGGTCCAGGTGAGTGAACACCTGTGAACCTACGCGGTGATCCACTGCGCGAACGCCGCGGATTCAGACAAACCCCCGCCCTCGGACGTTGTCGGAACCGGCCCGTCGCCACACTCGGTCACGATCTGGTCGCGATGGGTTCCGTTCCGGTCCGCATGGTGGTCCGGGGTCGGTCATTATTGGCATGGACAGGGGGGTCGCCGGATATTGGACAGCTCATGTCGCATTCCGCAAAGTCTGGATCCACCCCTATGGCCCCCACCTCCGCGCCTCCGGCGACCGGGACCCCCGACGACACGGCCGCAGAACCGGCGTCGGGTGGCCAGCAGCTCACCCACGGCCTGAAGCAGCGCCACCTGTCCATGATCGCCCTCGGCGGGGTGATCGGCGCGGGCCTCTTCGTGGGCTCCGGCGCCGGCATCGCGGCCGCCGGCCCGGCGATCATCCTGGCGTTCACGCTCTCCGGCCTCCTGGTCATGCTGATCATGCGGATGCTCGGAGAGATGTCCGCCGCCCGCCCCGCCTCCGGCTCGTTCTCGGTGCACGCCGAGAAGGAGATCGGCCCCTGGGCCGGGATCACGGCCGGCTGGATGTACTGGGTGATGCTCTGCTGCGGCGTCGCCGCCGAGGCCACCGCCGCCGGGAAGATCGTCAACGGCTGGGTGCCCGGCGTCTCCGCCTGGGTCTGGGTCGGCCTCTTCATGGTCTTCTTCTGCGTCAGCAACCTCACCGCGGTGAAGAACTTCGGCGAGTTCGAGTTCTGGTTCGCCGCGATCAAGATCGCCGCGATCATCGCCTTCCTGGTCCTCGGCGGGCTCGGCATCGCCGGCGTGATCGGCCCCGGCGCCCCCGGCACCGAGAACCTGACCGGCCACGGCGGCTTCCTGCCCACCGGCGTCAGCGGGCTGATCGTCGGCCTGCTCGCCTCGGTCTTCGCGTACGGCGGTCTGGAGACCGTGACCATCGCCGCCGCCGAGTCCGACGACCCCAAGAAGAACGTCGCCAACGCCGTGCGCACCGCGGTGTGGCGGATCGCGATCTTCTACATCGGCTCGATGGCCCTGGTCGTCACCCTGGTCTCCTGGAAGGACCCGGCGGTCGTCGCCGACGGCCCGTACGTCACCGTGCTGCGCCACCTCGGGGTGGCCGGCGCCGGGACGATCATGCAGGTGGTGGTGCTGGTCGCGCTGCTGTCCGCGATGAACGCCAACATCTACGGCGCCTCCCGGATGGCGTACTCGCTGGTCGGCCGCGGCCAGGGCCCCAGGGCGCTGGCCAAGGTCAGCGGCGGGGTGCCGCGCAGGGCCGTGCTGGCCTCCTGCCTGTTCGGCTTCGGCGCCGTGCTGGCCGCGAAGTTCTGGCCGGAGACGGTGTTCACCTGGCTGATGAACACCACCGGCGTGGCGATCCTGGTGGTCTGGCTGTTCATCTGCGTGGTCCAGCTGCGGATGCGCCGCCGGCTGGAGCACGAGGAGCCCGAGCTGCTCACCGTGAAGATGTGGGGCTACCCGTACCTGACCTGGATCGCGATGGCCGCCGTGGCGGGCATCCTGGCCCTGATGACCACCACCGAGGGCAACCGCCAGCAGCTGTACGCGGCCGGCGTGCTGGTCGCGCTGCTCACCGCCGCCGGGCTGCTCAAGCAGCGCCGGGACGCCGCGCCGCGCTGACCGTCCGGACGCACGGCAGGGTGAGGGCCCGGCACCTGAGGGTGCCGGGCCCTGCCGCGTCCGCGGGGCCGCTTCCGGGGGGCCGTTTCCGGGGCTACTCGAAGGACGGGCCGGCCGTGCGGGTGCGCTTGATCTCGTAGAAGCCCGGGGTGGAGGCCACCAGCAGGGTGCCGTCCCACAGGCGGGCCGCGGCCTCGCCCTTCGGGGCCGGGGTGACCACCGGGCCGAAGAACGCGACCCGCTCGCCGTCCGCGCCCTCGACCGCGATCACCGGGGTGCCGACGTCCTCGCCGACCAGGGTGATGCCCTCCTGGTGCGAGGCGCGCAGGGCCTCGTCGTACGCGTCCGTGCCGGCCGCGTCGGCCAGCTCGACGGGCAGGCCCGCGGCCACCAGGGCGGCCTCGATGGTCTCGCGGTTCTGCGGCAGGCCCTGGTTGTGGAAGCGCAGGCCCAGCTCGGTGTAGAGCCGGCCGAGCACCTCGGGCCCGTGCCGCTCGGCGGCGGCGGTGCAGACCCGCACCGCGGCCCAGGCGTTGTCCAGCAGCTCCCGGTAGCTCTCCGGCAGGTCCCGGTGCTCGTTGAGCACCGACAGGCTCATCACGTGCCAGCGCACGTCCACCGGACGCAGTCGCTGGACCTCGATCAGCCAGCGGGAGGTCATCCACGCCCAGGGGCAGGCCGGGTCGAACCAGAAGTCGGCGGTCTTGCGCTCAGCGGCAGTCACTGGGTGTCGTCCTTCATGAGGTGATCCGAGGCAGGAAGGTGTTCCGTCCCGGAACGCCAACGCCCGCCCGGGGCCGCTGATTCCGCTGATGACGCGGCGATCTGTGCAATGGTACTGACGGCGCGGGGCGTGAAAGGATGGCTCCGCGCGCGCGGAGCACACCCCCGCGCCGAGACCGCAGCACCACCACCCAGCGCACCACCGTGCGAGCCGGACAAAGGAGTACCGCCGTGCCGGGCAAGAACCTAAGCCGCGACGAGGCCCAGCAGCGCGCCAGCATCCTGGCTGTGGACGGCTACCGGGTCCGGCTGGACGTGACCTCGGCCCCGGACCGGACGGCCGCCACCTTCCGTTCCACCACCACCGTCACCTTCCGCTGCTCCCAGCCCGGTGCGGGCACCTTCCTCGACCTGCTCGCCCCCGCCGTCCGCGCGGTCACCCTCAACGGCCGCGCCCTCGACCCGGCCACCGCCTACGACGGCGCCCGGGTGCACGTCGACGGCCTGGCCGCCGAGAACGTGCTGACCGTCGAGGCGGACTGCGCCTACAGCCGCACCGGCGAGGGCCTGCACCGCTTCGTCGACCCGGTGGACGGCGAGACCTACCTCTACACCCACTACGAGCCGGCCGACGCCCGGCGGGTGTTCGCGAACTTCGAGCAGCCCGACCTGAAGGCCCCGTTCACCTTCACCGTGACCGCCCCGGCCGACTGGGACGTCCGGTCCAACGCCCCGCACGAGAGCGTCACCGGGCAGGACGCCGCCGGGCAGGACAGCGCCGGGCAGGACGCCGCGGGCAGCCGCACCTGGGAGTTCGCGCCGACCAGGCCGATCTCCACCTACCTCACCGCCGTCGTCGCCGGCCCGTACCACGTCGTCCGCGACCACTACAGCCGCGAGCTGGCCGACGGCAGCACGCTGGAGATCCCGCTCTCCGCGATGTGCCGCAAGTCGCTGGCCCCGTACTTCGACGCGGACGAGATCCTCGGCGTCACCAAGCTCGGACTCGACTTCTTCCACGAGGCGTTCGACTACCCGTACCCCTTCGGCAAGTACGACCAGGCCTTCGTCCCCGAGTACAACATCGGCGCGATGGAGAACCCCGGCTGCGTCACCTTCCGCGAGGAGTTCGTCTTCCGCTCGAAGGTCACCGACGCCGCGTACGAGGGCCGGGCCAACGTCATCCTGCACGAGATGGCGCACATGTGGTTCGGCGACCTGGTCACCATGCGCTGGTGGGACGACCTGTGGCTGAAGGAGTCCTTCGCCGACTTCATGGGCTCCTACGGCCTGATCGGCGCCCGCACCCGCTACTCCTCGGCCTGGGTCACCTTCGCCAACCAGCGCAAGGCCTGGGCGTACCGACAGGACCAGTTCCCCACCACCCACCCGATCACCGCGGACATCCGGGACCTGGAGGACGCCAAGCTCAACTTCGACGGCATCACCTACGCCAAGGGCGCCTCGGTCCTCAAGCAGCTGGTGGCGTACGTCGGTTCGGAGGCCTTCTTCGAGGGCGCCCGCCGCTACTTCAAGCGCCACGCCTTCGGGAACACCGAACTCGGCGACCTGCTGGAGGTGCTGGAGGAGACCAGCGGCCGCGACCTCAAGGCCTGGTCCGCCGCCTGGCTGGAGACCTCCGGGGTCAACGCGCTCACCCCGCAGGTCACCACCGACGCCGAGGGCCGGATCACCGAGCTGGCCGTGCTCCAGGACGCCGCGGACGATCCCGCGACTCCGTCGGGTGGCGTGCTGCGCCCGCACCGGATCGCGGTCGGCCTGTACGACCGGGACACCGACGGCGCCCTGGCGCGCACCCGCCGGATCGAACTGGACGTCACCGGCGCCAGGACCGTGGTCACCGAGGCCACCGGCCTCCCCCGCCCGGCGCTGGTGCTGCTCAACGACGACGACCTGACCTACTGCAAGATCCGCTTCGACGAGGAGTCGCTGGAGACCCTGCGCACCGGCCTCGGCGACATCCACGACGACCTGACGCGCGCCCTCGCCTGGTCCGCGGTCTGGAACCTCACCCGGGACGGCCTGATGCCGGCCCGCGACTACGTCGCCCTGGTGCTGCGCTTCGGCGGCCGGGAGGGCAACATCGGCGTGCTCCAGTCGCTGCACGCCCAGTCCAAGACCGCCGTCGACCTGTACGCCGACCCGGCCTGGCGCGGCGAGGGCGGCCGGCTGCTCGCCGACGGCGCCCTGCGCGAGCTGCGCGAGGCCGTCCCCGGCAGCGACCACCAGCTGGCCTGGGCCCGGTTCCTCGCCCAGACCGCGGGCGGCGCCGAGCACCTCGGCCTGGTCCGCGGCCTGCTGTCCGGCAGCGCCAGGATCGACGGCCTGGACGTCGACCAGGACCTGCGCTGGTCGCTCTGGCTGGCCCTGGCCGCGGCCGGCCAGGCCGCCGACGAGGAGCTCGCCGACGAGCTGGCCGCCGACAACACCGCGAGCGGCAAGCGGCACCACACCCAGTGCCTGGCCGCCCGGCCCACCGCGGAGGCCAAGGCCGCCGCCTGGTCGGCCGTGATCGACTCGGACGAGCTGCCGAGCGCCCTCGTCGAGGCCAACACCGGGGGCTTCTCGATCCCCTCCCAGCGCGACCTGACCTCCCTCTACGCGGCGCCGTACTTCAAGCTGCTGGAGCGGGTCTGGGCCGACCGGAGCATCGAGATCGCGATGCGGATCGTCGGCGGCTTCTTCCCGATCGCCCAGACCGACGGGCAGACCCTGGCCGAGGCCGACGCCTGGCTGTCCGGCCACCCGCAGGCCGCTCCGGCGCTGCGCCGCCTGGTGCTGGAGCGCCGGGACGACCTGGCCCGGGCGCTGCGGGCGCAGGCCTGCGACCGGGTCTGACGGACCGTTCGCCGTGTGCTCAGGCCTCCACGGAGACCGGGCGGCTGGGGTGCACCTCGCGCTCGACCCGCGGCAGGACGTCCGGGACGTAGACCTTCCGGATCGCCTCGCCGTCACCGTGCGCCTCCCAGGCCTCCCTGGTCGCCCAGCGCTCCACCAGGACGAAGCGGGCCGGGTCGTCCTGCGAGTGGTACGCCTCCCAGCCGACGCAGCCGTCCTCGGCGAGGCACAGCGGCCGCATCCGGGCCAGGGCGTCGGCGACCACCGGGACGCCGTCCGGCTCGGTGACCCTGACGATGACGATGAGGTCGAACATCACTGCTCCTTGACGGTGGTGGGACGGGCCCGGCGGCGGCGGGGGTGAACCGGCGGCCACCCGGGGCGGCCCGGGCGGGGAACCCCGCCGGCAACGCGACGGGCCCGCCACCGTACGTCCGTGGCGGGCCCTGCGTCAGGTGGTGCGGGTCGGTCAGCCGCGGCGCAGGCCGCGGTCCAGCGCGGCGATCGCGCTGCCCTGGGCGTCGTCGCCGTCCAGCGACCAGACCATCACGCCGGCCAGGTCGTTCCAGCGCGTGTACTGCGCCTTCTGGGTGAGCACCTCGGCGGTGTCGTAGCTGTAGAAGGTGGTGCCGTCGTACTTCCAGGAAGCGCCGTGGTCGCGGTCCAGGTAGACCTTGCCCGGCAGCGCGTTGATCTCCTGGTACGAGTGGTCGGGCGCGGAGGCGGTGGCGCTCTGGAACAGGCCGCCGCGCTTGCCGGGGGCGACGCCCGTCCAGCCGTGGCCGTACAGCGGGGCTCCGAGGACGAGCTGCTCGGAGGGCAGGCCGCGCTCCTGGTAGTGGTTGACGGCCTTGTCGGCGCTGCGCTGGCGCGGGTCCGGGTCGTACGGGTCGGAGTACAGCGGGGCCTGGTGGTTGGCCGGGCCCTTGCCCTCCCACGGGCCGTGCAGGTCGTAGGTCATCACGTTCAGCCAGTCCACCGACTCGCTCAGCTCGGGCAGTTCGAGCCGGTCGGCGACGTTCTCGTTGGCGGCGACGGCGGCGGTCAGCAGGTACTTCTTGCCCTTCTTGCCGCTCAGCGCGTCCAGCTGGTCGCGGAACTCCTGCATCAGCAGGGTGAAGTTGCGGCCGTCCTCGGGGCGCACCACGTTGCCCTCGTCCCCGCCGCCGCCCGGGTACTCCCAGTCGATGTCGATGCCGTCGAAGACGCCGGCGGCCGCGCCCTTGCCGCCCTCCGGGGAGTCGGCCAGGACCGGCACGTCGCCCTTGACGTAGAGGTCGATGCAGGAGGAGACGAACTTCTTGCGGGCCTCGTCGGTGGCGGCCGCGTCGGAGAAGTACTTGGACCAGGACCAGCCGCCCAGCGAGATGACCGTGCGCAGCTGGGGGTTCTTCGCCTTGAGCTTGCGCAGCTGGTTGAAGTGGCCCTTCAGCTGCTGGCCCGGGGCGTCGGCCACGCCGTCCACCGACTCGGCGGCGGAGAAGGAGCGCTGGTAGTCGTTGCGGGCGTCGCTCTGGCCCGCCTCGTTGCTCTCGAAGCAGGTGCCCTCGGCGGAGACGTTGCCGAAGGCGTAGTTGATGACGGTGAGCTTGGCCGCCTGGCCGGACTCCTGGACCCGCTTGGCGGAGCTGTCGGCGCCCCACTGGGTGAAGTAGCCGACCCGCTGGCCCTTCAGCTTCGGGCCGTGCCTCCCGTCGTCGGCGACGGCGGTGGCGGGGGCGGCGAGCAGCGCGGCTGCGGTGGCGGCGGCGAGCAGGGCTGAGGCGCGAGTGGGCATACCGGACCTGTTCTCTGAAGCGGCGTCAAATGGTCTGGACCAGATTGCACAGAGGTTTAGTCCATCCGCCGTTCACCGCACAAGAGGGCGACCGCAACCGGCGCAGCATGCAAAAAGGGCCGGACCGCATGGTGCGGTCCGGCCCCTTCAGGCGCTATGCGCCGGTTCTGCCATCGTGTCCGGTCAGCCGATCAGCGAACGCAGCACGTACTGCAGGATGCCGCCGTTGCGGTAGTAGTCCGCCTCACCGGGGGTGTCGATGCGGACGACCGCGTCGAACTCCTTGGCGGTGCCGTCCGCGCCGACCGCCTTGACCTTGACGGTCTTCGGGGTGCGACCCTCGTTGAGCTCGGTCACGCCGGTGAAGGAGAAGGTCTCCTCGCCGGTCAGGCCGAGGGAGTCGGCGTTCTCGCCCTCCGGGAACTGGAGCGGCAGGACGCCCATGCCGATCAGGTTCGAGCGGTGGATGCGCTCGTAGGACTCGGCGATGACGGCCTTGACGCCCAGCAGCGCGGTGCCCTTGGCGGCCCAGTCGCGGGACGAGCCGGAGCCGTACTCCTTGCCGGCCAGGACGACCAGCGGGGTGCCGGCGGCCTGGTAGTTCTGCGAGGCGTCGTAGATGAACGACACCGGCGCGTCCGCCTGGGTGAAGTCGCGGGTGTAGCCGCCCTCGGTGCCCGGCGCGATCTGGTTGCGCAGGCGGATGTTGGCGAAGGTGCCGCGGATCATCACCTCGTGGTTGCCACGACGGGAACCGTAGGAGTTGAAGTCGCGCTTCTCGACACCGTTGGCGGTCAGGTACTGCGCCGCCGGGGTGCCCGGCTTGATGTTGCCGGCCGGGGAGATGTGGTCGGTGGTGACCGAGTCGCCCAGCTTGGCCAGGACGCGGGCGCCGGCGATGTCGGTCACCGGGCTCGGGGTCTTGGCCATGCCCTCGAAGTACGGGGGCTTGCGGACGTAGGTGGACTCGGCGTCCCACTCGAAGGTGTTGCCGGTCGGGACCGGGAGCGACTGCCAGCGGTGGTCACCGGCGAAGACGTCCTGGTAGCCCTTGTCGAACATGGCCTCGTCGATGGAGCCGGCGACGGTGTCGGCGACCTCCTGCTCCGAGGGCCAGATGTCGGCGAGGAAGACGTCGTTGCCGTCGGCGTCCTGGCCCAGGGCGTCCCGGGTGATGTCGATGTTCATGTTGCCGGCGAGGGCGTAGGCGACCACCAGCGGCGGGGAGGCCAGGTAGTTCATCTTGACGTCGGGGTTGATCCGGCCCTCGAAGTTGCGGTTGCCGGAGAGCACCGAGACGACCGCGAGGTCGGCCTCGTTGACGGCGGCCGAGACCTCCTCGGGCAGCGGGCCCGAGTTGCCGATGCAGGTGACGCAGCCGTAGCCGACCAGGTTGAAGCCCAGCTTCTCCATGTACGGGAGCAGGCCGGCCTTCTCGTAGTAGTCCATGACGACCTTGGAGCCGGGCGCCAGGGTGGTCTTGACCCAGGGCTTGACGTGCAGGCCCTTCTCCACGGCCTTCTTCGCCAGCAGGGCGGCGCCCAGCATGACGGAGGGGTTGGAGGTGTTGGTGCAGGAGGTGATCGAGGCGATCACGACCGCGCCGTTGTCGATCTCGTAGGCCGAGCCGTCGGGGGCGGTGACGGCGGTCGGCTTCGAGGCCTCGGCGGAGTAGGTCGGCAGCGCCTCGGCGAACCGCTGGGCGGCCTCGGCCAGGACGACGCGGTCCTGCGGGCGCTTCGGGCCGGAGATCGACGGGACGACGGTGGAGACGTCCAGCTCCAGGTACTCGGAGTAGACCGGCTCGTGCGACGGGTCGTGCCAGAGGCCCTGCTCCTTGGCGTAGGCCTCGACGAGGGCGAGCTGCTGCTCGTCACGGCCGGTCAGGCGCAGGTAGTTGATGGTCTCGGTGTCGATCGGGAAGATCGCGCAGGTCGAGCCGAACTCCGGCGACATGTTGCCGATGGTGGCGCGGTTGGCCAGCGGGATGGAGCCGATGCCGTCGCCGTAGAACTCGACGAACTTGCCGACCACACCGTGCTTGCGCAGCATCTCGGTGATGGTGAGCACCAGGTCGGTGGCGGTGGTGCCGGCCGGCAGCTCGCCGGTCAGCTTGAAGCCGACGACGCGCGGGATCAGCATGGAGACCGGCTGGCCGAGCATCGCGGCCTCGGCCTCGATGCCGCCGACGCCCCAGCCCAGCACGCCCAGGCCGTTGACCATGGTGGTGTGCGAGTCGGTGCCGACGCAGGTGTCGGGGTAGGCCTGGCCGCCGCGGACCATGACGGTGCGGGCCAGGTGCTCGATGTTCACCTGGTGGACGATGCCGGTGCCCGGCGGGACGACCTTGAACTCGTCGAAAGCGGTCTGGCCCCAGCGCAGGAACTGGTAGCGCTCCTTGTTGCGGCCGTACTCGATCTCGACGTTCTGGGTGAACGCGTCCTTGGTGCCGAACTTGTCGGCGATGACCGAGTGGTCGATGACCAGCTCGGCCGGGGCCAGCGGGTTGATCTTGGCCGGGTCGCCGCCGAGCTCCTTGACGGCCTCGCGCATGGTGGCGAGGTCGACCACGCACGGCACGCCGGTGAAGTCCTGCATGATCACACGGGCCGGGGTGAACTGGATCTCCTGGCTCGGCTGGGCGTCGGCGTCCCAGTTGCCGAGGGCGCGGATGTGGTCGGCGGTGATGTTCGCGCCGTCCTCCGTGCGGAGCAGGTTCTCCAGCAGCACCTTGAGGCTGTACGGCAGCCGCTCGGAACCCTCGACGGCGGAGAGCTTGAAGATCTCGTACGACTCGTCGCCCACCTGCAGCGGGCTGCGGGCGTCGAAGCTGTTCGCGGACACGACTGACTCCTTCTGGGTGCTTCGCGCGGTATCCGGCCGTCACGCGGTGGTAAGGTCAGCCTTACTTAGGCTTGCCTTGCCCGCATCGCCGGCGAGCGCCTCTCGGCAGGTATCTTGATGTCGAGATATATCGTAAGGGGCAGTTATCTCGATGTCGAGATAAACCATAGTGCATGCCGTGCCGCACCGGTCGGCCGGGCCGCACCGGCCACGACCACCGTCGCCATCGGCAGCGCCACCACCACAAGCTCACCACCGGAACCGCCGGTCGGCGAGGGGGACGGTACCGGCCGGCGGCCCGGCACGGGCGACCGACCGGGGTGTCCTCGGGGCTCCGGCCGCGTTAGCAGGGCGACCGTCGCCCGCCCGTGGAAGGCCCGCCCCGATGCCCGCTCCGCTCGCCGCCGCCCTGCTGCCGCTGGCCCTGCTCGCCCCCGCCGCCTCGCCGGTCTCCGTCGTCGAGGCCGACTTCGACCCCGCCACCGCCTTCGTCCCGCCGGCCGCCGTCAGCTACGCGACCGACCTGGTGCCGTACGGCTCGCACGCCACGATCGTCACCGACCGCTCGGTGCCCGGGCGGACCGTGCTCACCCTGCGGGCCTCCGGACTCGCCCCCGGCCACGAGTTCCCGGTGCACCTGCACACCGGCAGCTGCGGGGCCGACCCGGCCTCCTCGGGGCCGCACTACCAGGACGCGGCCGACCCGGTGCAGCCGTCCACCGACCCGGCGTACGCCAACGAGCGCAACGAGCTGCGCCTGGTGCTGCGCACCGACGAGCAGGGCGGGGGCACCGCCACCGCCGTGGTGGGCTGGCAGCCGCGGCCGGGCGAGGCGCGCTCGCTGGTGCTGCACGCGGGCACCCCGGCCGGCCCGCACGCGGCGGGCGACCGGGTGGCCTGCGTCAAGCTGGACGACTGAGGCCGGAGCCCCGGGGAGGCGTCCGAAGTCGGCGGACCCGGTCAGGAGCCGAGGGTCGCGACCAGGACCGCCTTGATGGTGTGCAGCCGGTTCTCGGCCTGGTCGAACACGATGGAGTGCGCCGACTCGAACAGCTCGTCGGTGCACTCCAGCTCGGTCATGCCGGTCGCCTCGTGCATCTGCCGCCCGAGCACCGTGCCGAGGTCGTGGAAGGCGGGCAGGCAGTGCAGGAACTTCACGGCCGGGTTGCCGGTGGCCCGGACGGTGTCCATGGAGACCTGGTACGGCTTGAGCAGCTCGATCCGCTCGGCCCAGACCTCCTTGGGCTCGCCCATCGAGACCCAGACGTCGGTGTAGAGGAAGTCGGCACCGGCCACGCCCTCGGCCACGTCCTCGGTGAGGGTGATCCGGGCACCGGTCGTCGCGGCCAGGTCCTGCGCCGACTTCCGCACCTCCTCGGCCGGCCAGAGCTCGCGCGGGGCGACGATCCGGATGTCCATGCCGAGCAGGGCGCCGGTGACCAGCAGCGAGTTGCCCATGTTGGAGCGGGCGTCGCCGAGGTAGGCGAGGGTGACGTCGGCGAGCGGCTTGGCGGTGTGCTCGGTGACGGTGAGCACGTCGGCCAGCATCTGGGTGGGGTGCCACTCGTCGGTCAGGCCGTTCCAGACCGGGACGCCGGAGTACTCGGCGAGCTCCTCGACCACCTCCTGGCCGTGGCCGCGGTACTCGATGCCGTCGAACATCCGGCCGAGCACCCGGGCGGTGTCCTTGATGGACTCCTTGTGGCCGATCTGCGAGGCCGCGGGGTCCAGGTAGGTGGTGGTGGCACCCTGGTCGTGGGCGGCCACCTCGAAGGCGCAGCGGGTGCGGGTGGAGGTCTTCTCGAAGATCAGCGCGATGTTCTTGCCGCGCAGCCGGGGCTGCTCGGTGCCCGCGTACTTCGCCGCCTTGAGCCCGGCGGCGAGGTCCACCAGGAAGCGGAACTCCTGGGGCGTGAAGTCGAGCTCCTTGAGGAAGTGCCTGTTCCGGAGGTTGAAGGCCATGCCGGGCTCCTGTGGTGACGGGACGGGGGAAGGGAGCGGCAAGTCTATACGATACTCGGAATTTCTATACAGAGACGGGGCGGGTGAGGGGAGTCCGCGGGGGACTCCCGTCACCCGGCGCCACCGCTACAGCCGCGGATCGACCGGCTCCGACTCCAGCGCGAGCACCGCGAACACCGGCTCGTGCACCCGCCACAGCGGCTCCCCCGCCGCCAGCCGGTCCAGCGCCTCCAGGCCCAGCGCGTACTCGCGCAGCGCCAGCGAGCGCTTGTGGCCCAGCGCCCGCAGCCGCAGCCGGTCGAGGTGCTCGGTGTAGTCCGGGCCGTAGATGATCCGCAGGTACTCCCGGCCGCGCACCTTCACCCCTGGCTGCACCAGGCCGCCCGGGCGGCCCTCGCCGCGCGCGGTCCGCACCAGCGAGGCCAGCGGCTTGACCACCATGCCCTCGCCGCCCTCGCCGGTCAGCTCCTCCCACCAGGCGGTGGCGGCGGCCGTCGAGGCCTCGTCCTCGGTGTCCACCAGGATCCGGCGGGTGCGGTGCAGCACCGGCTCCTTCCGATCGGCGGCGGCGGCGTCGGCGGCGTCGGTGTCGGCGGCGGCGTTGGTGTCGGCGGCCACCAGGCGGTCGATCAGGTCCAGGTGCTCGTCGTGCGGGCGCACCGCGAGGTTCGCCCCCTCGGCCGCCAGCAGCTGGAACGGCGCGAGCCGGATGCCCGACAGGCCCTCGGTCGGCCAGCAGTAGCGCCGGTACGCCTCGGTGAACGCCCGCGCGTCGACCGCCCGCTGCCGCTGGCGGGCGGTCAGGTGGGCCAGGTCCAGGCCTCGCCCGGCCGCCCGCTCCAGCGCGGACAGCACCTCCGGCAGGGCGGCGCCCGCCGCCGCACCGACCGCCGCGTACTGGCGGCGCAGCAGTTCCACCGCCTTCAGCGACCACGGCATCAGCTCGGCGTCCAGCAGCAGCCAGTCGGTGGCCAGCTCCTCGAACAGCCCGGCTCGCTCGGCGGCCGCCCGGACCCGCTCCAGCACCGCGCCGGTCAGCTCCTCGTCGGCGAGGAAGGCCCGGCCGGTACGGGTCCAGATCGCGCCGGGCCCGGCCACGCCGAAGCGGCGCTCCAGCGCGGCCCCGTCCCTGGCGACCAGCAGCACCGCGCGCGAGCCCATGTGCTTCTCCTCGCAGACCAGGTGCCGCACACCGTCCGCGCGGTAGCCGAGGAACGCCTCCTCCGGGTGCTCCAGGTAGCCGTCCCGGCGGGAGGTGGCGCTCGGCGCCATGGTCGGCGGCAGGTAGGCGAGCAGCCGCGGATCCAGCGCGAAGCGGCTCATCACCTCCAGCGCCGCCGCCGCGTTCTCCTCCCGGACGGCGACCCGCCCGTGCAGACGGGTCTCGACGATCCGGCGCCCCGCCACGTCGGTGAGGTCCAGCGGCCGGCCCTCCCGGGCGCCGGGCGCGTCCGTGATCAGCGGGCGTGCCGGGGCGTACCACTCGCGCTCGGCCTCGACGCCCACCAGCTCGCGCTCCGGGTAGCGCAGCGCGGTCAGGCTGCCGCCGAAGACGCAGCCGGTGTCCAGGCAGACGGTGTTGTTGACGAAGCTCGCGGTCGGCACCGGGGTGTGGCCGTAGACCACCAGCGCCCGGCCCCGGTACTCCTCCGCCCACGGGTAGCGCACCGGCAGGCCGTACTCGTCGGTCTCGCCGGTGGTCTCCCCGTACAGCGCGTGCGAGCGGACCCGGCCCGAGTTGCGGCCGTGGTACCTCTCCGGCAGCCCGGCGTGGCAGACCACCAGGGCGCCGCCGTCCAGCAGGTAGTGGCTGACCAGGCCTCGCATGAACGCCCGGACCTCGGCCCGGAACTCCTCGCTCTCCCCGGCCAGCTGGTCCAGCGACTCCTGGAGGCCGTAGGCGACGGTGACCTTCTTGCCGTCCATCGCCCGGCCGAGCTTGTTCTCGTGGTTGCCCGGCACGCAGAGCGCGTGACCGGCCGCCACCATGCCCATCACCAGGCGCAGCACGCCCGGGGTGTCGGGGCCCCGGTCGACCAGGTCGCCGACGAAGACGGCGGTGCGGCCCGCGGGGTGCGCGGCGTCCACCGGGCGGCCCTCGGCGTCCCTGGCCAGTGTGTAGCCGAGCCGGGTCAGCAGGGTCTCCAGCTCGGAGCGGCAGCCGTGGATGTCGCCGACGATGTCGAACGGGCCGGTGAGGTGGCGCAGGTCGTTGTACCGCTTCTCCAGCTCGATCTCCGCGGCCGCCACCTCGGCCTCGCCGCGCAGGACGTGCACCTTGCGGAAGCCCTCGCGCTCCAGGCCCCGGAGGGAGCGGCGCAGCTCGCGGTTCTGCCGGGGGACCACGTGGGCCGGCAGCTGCCGGTCCGGGCGGGAGCGGTTGCGCTCGGCGCACACCCCCGGCGGGACGTCCAGGACGATCGCGATCGGCAGCACGTCGTGCTCGCGGGCGATCGCGACCAGCTGCCGGCGGGCCTCTGGCTGGACGTTGGTGGCGTCCACGACGGTCAGCCGGCCGGCCGCCAGCCGCTTGCCGACGATGTGGTGCAGGACCTCGAAGGCCGCGGCGGAGGCGGACTGGTCGTTCTCGTCGTCGGCGACCAGGCCGCGGCAGAAGTCGGAGGAGACCACCTGGGTGGGCAGGAAGTGGCGGCGGGCGAAGGTGGACTTGCCCGCGCCGCTGGTGCCGATCAGGACGACGAGGGAGACGTCGGTGACGGGGAGGCGGCGGGGCGCGGTGGGGCACTCGGTCCGTGCCTGGTCCTGGCTGTCGTCGGGTGCCGCGCTCTCGGTCGCGTCGTCGGTCATCGGGGCTCGCCTCCTTCGGGCGTCGCGGGTGTGGTCGCCGTCGCGGGTGTGGTCGCCGTCTCGGTCGTCTCGGTCGTGGTGGGTGCGGTCGTGGTGGGTGCGGTCGTGGTGAACAGGGCCAGCTGGGTCGGGGCGCCGGCCTCCGCGTCCTCCGGGCCGACCGGGCGCAGCTCGACGGCGTAGCCGTACGCGGCGGCGACCTTCCCGGCCCAGGCACGGAACTCGGCCCGGGACCACTCGAAGCGGTGGTCGGCGTGCCGGACGGCGCCCGCAGGCAGGCTCTCCCAGCGGACGTTGTACTCGGCGTTCGGCGTGGTGACCACGACCGCCCTCGGGCGGGCGGCGCCGAACACCACGTACTCCAGCGCGGGCAGCCGCGGAAGGTCCAGATGCTCGATCACCTCGCACAGCACAGCCGCGTCGAAGCCCTTCAGCCTGGCATCGGTGTAGGTGAGCGCTCCCTGGACCAGCGCCACCCGGGCCGCCTGACGCTCCGGCAGCCGTTCCAGGCCCAGCTTACGACTCGCCACCCGCAGCGCCCTCGCGGAGACGTCCACCCCGAGGATCGCGGTGAACCGGGCGTCCTTGAGCAGCTCGCCGATCAACTCGCCCTGACCGCAGCCGAGATCGGCGACCCGGGCGGCACCGGTCTCGCGCAGTGCGGCGAGGATCGCGGTGCGGCGCCGCTCGGCGAGCGAGGGCCCGCGGGGCCGCTCCGGTGCCCGGCCGGTTCCGTCACCGCTGCTCGCGGCGCCGGGCTCACCGGGGCGCGCCGTGCCGGGCTCCTCGCTGCCGGACTCCTCGCTGCCGGACTCCTCGGTGCCGGGCTCCTTCTCGGGCCGGTCGTCCACCGCGTTGTCGATCTCCTCGACCTCGCGGTCGTCCGCCTCCGCCAGCCGGGCCAGCTCCAGGCGCTCCATCGCGGCCCGGGCCAGCGACCAGCGCCGGGACAGGTAGCGGCGGGCGATCAGGGCGCGCTCCGGGTGGGCGGCCAGCCAGCCCTGACCGGCGGCGAGCAGCTTGTCCACCTCGTCCGGGGCGACCCAGTAGTGCTTGGCGCCGTCCAGCACCGGCAGCAGCACGTACAGCTGCTGGAGCGCGTCGGCGAGCCGTACCGTCCCTGAGGCGAGCACGAGCCGCACGTAGCGGGACTCACCCCACTCGGGGAACGCCTCGTCCAGCGGGATCGCCGTCGCCTCGACCTGCCAGCCCAGCGGCTCGAACAGCCGGGCCACCAGGGCCGGACCGCCCTCCTCCCCCGCGCCGTTCGCGGGCACGGCGGGCAGCTCGATCCGCAGCGGGCGGATCCGGCCGGGCAGCTCGGGGCGGGCCGGGCAGTCGCCCTTCATCGCGGACCGGAACACCGTCCGCAGCGCCACCGCGAGCAGCGAGGAGGCCGCGTACGGGCGGTCGTTGACGTACTGGGCGAGCGCGAAGTCGGGCGAGCCGCCGCGTCCCCTGCCGTCGCCCCGGCCCTTGCGGACCAGTGCGACCGGGTCCACGTCCAGCAGCAGCGCGGCCGTGCAGACCTCGTCCTCCGCCTCGGGGTAGAAGACGTGGGCCTCGCCGTGCGACGTCGCGAACCGCTGGACCTTGCCGGGGTGCTTGTGCAGCAGGAACCCGAGATCCGTGGCCGGGCTCTCGGCGCTGCCGGTGGTGGAGATCGACATGAACACCCGCTGAAGTATTGCCCAGTGCCGAGGCCGTGAGCACCGGGTTTTCCCGCCCCGCGCCCCGCCGACCGGCCCGTCCGGCGGGTGTGTCCGTCCGGTGGGCGTGTTCGGCAGCGGGGCCCCGCATTGGTTAACGTGCACGGTGTGACTGCTGAATCCACCTCGCCCGAATCCACCTCCCCGGCGAACGGTGCCGTGGCCGCCGGCCTGGCCACCATCGCCGCCGACGGCACCGTCCTCGACACCTGGTTCCCCACCCCCGTGCTGACCGCCGAGCCCGGCCCGGCCGGCACCGTCCGGCTGACCGCCGAGCAGGCCGAGGCCGAGCTCGGCGCCGGTGCGGCCGAGGCGCTGCGCGCCGACGCGCGCCGCGGCGTCGAGGTGGTCGCCGTGCGCACCACCATCGCCTCGCTGGACGAGAAGCCGCTCGACACCCACGACGTGTACCTGCGCCTGCACCTGCTCAGCCACCGCCTGGTCAGGCCGCACGGCCAGAACCTGGACGGCGTCTTCGGCCTGCTGGCCAACGTCGCGTGGACCAGCATCGGCCCCGTCCCGGTGGACAAGGTCGAGCAGGCCCGCCTCGCCGTCCGCGCCCAGGGCGGCCAGCTGGCCGTGTACGGGATCGACAAGTTCCCGCGGATGACCGACTACGTCGCCCCGACCGGTGTGCGCATCGCCCACGCCGACCGCGTCCGGCTCGGCGCCCACCTGGCCGTGGGCACCACCGTGATGCACGAGGGCTTCGTCAACTTCAACGCCGGCACGCTGGGCACCTCCATGGTCGAGGGCCGGATCAGCGCGGGCGTCGTCGTCGGCGACCACAGCGACATCGGCGGCGGCGCCTCGATCATGGGCACCCTGTCCGGCGGCGGCAAGCAGGTCGTCTCGGTCGGCGAGCGCTGCCTGCTCGGCGCCAACGCGGGCATCGGCATCTCGCTCGGCAGCGACTGCGTGGTCGAGGCCGGCCTGTACGTCACCGCCGGCACCCGGGTCACCACCCCGGACGGCACGGTGGCCAAGGCCGTCGAGCTGTCCGGCCAGGACAACCTGCTGTTCCGCCGCAACTCGCAGAGCGGTGCGGTCGAGGTCATCGCCCGCTCCGGCTCCTGGGGCGGCCTGAACGCCGACCTGCACGCCCACAACTGACCTGCGGGCAGAGGCCGTCGCGGGGTCCGGTGCCGAACGGCGCCGGGCCCCGCTCGCCACTCCGGGCCTGGGCGGGGCGCGGGGCGGGGGCGGGGGCGCTCGCGGGGCTCCGTCCGCCCGGCTCCGTCCGCCCGCCCGGCTCGAGCCCGTTCGCCCGGGTCGCGGCCGTCGGCGCCGTTCACGACCCGGACCCGACCGCTGTGGCGCAGGGCCCGCGGAGCCTCAGGGCTTGCGGTGGCGCCCCGGCGCCTTCCTCGGCCGCCGCGCCGGGCGCACGGGCCACCGCGCTCCCGCGCCCTCGGTCCCGTACAGGATCCGCTGGGCGGCGGCGTAGTCCTCGGCCACCGTCTCCGGCAGCCACTGGTACCCGTCCCAGCGTACGATCAGCCTCGGTTCACCCGGCGCCACGTGGGCGCCGCGCTGCCGCCCGCCCGTGAGCCGTACGGCCCTCAACTGCCCTACCGGCCGCAGCCGTTGCTCCCGTCTGGCCGCCCACGACGCCAGCGGTTCCTCCTCGTCCATCGCCCCAGTCTGGCCTCCCGGCGCCGTCCTCCGACACCCGCGTCACCCGACCGGGCGACGCGCGTTCCAGCCCCTCCGCTCCCTCCTTCCGCGCCTCGCTCCGGTCGCCCTCTCCGCGCTCTCCTTCCGCACGCCTTCCGTCCTCACGAACTCCTGAGGACCACCAGCCGCTGGGTCGCCCTGGTCATCGCGACGTATCGGTCGACCGCTCCCTCGACGCCCCCGCCGAACGCCTCAGGGTCGACCAGGACGACCAGGTCGAACTCAAGGCCCTTGGACAGCTCCGGGGTCAGCGACCGGACCCGCGGCCGCGCCGCGAAGCCGGGGGCGCCGATCACGCAGGCGGTCCCCTCGGCGTGCTCGGCGAGCCACCCGTCCAGGACGGCGTCCAGCTCCGCCACGGACCCGTGCGTGACCGGGATGCCACTGCTGCGCACGGAGGTCGGGACGTTGGCGTCCGGCAGCGCCGCCCGGATCGCCGGCTCGGCCTCGGCCATGACCTCCTCCGGTGTCCGGTAGTTGATGCTCAGCGAGGCCACCGTGGCCCGGTCGAGCCCGATCCGCTCCAGCCGCTCCGGCCAGGACTCCGTGAAGCCGTGCCTGGCCTGCGCCCGGTCCCCGACGATGGTGAAGCTGCGGGACGGGCAGCGCAGCAGCAGCATCTGCCACTCCGCGTCGGTCAGCTCCTGGGCCTCGTCCACCACGATGTGCGCGAACGGCCCGGCGAGCGGCTCCGGGTCGGCCACGGGCAGCGCCGTCTCGTCGACCAGGGTGTCCTGGAGGTCGCTCCCGCGCAGCATCGTCACCGCGCCCTCGCCGTCGTCGTCGGCCTGGAGCAGGTCGCCGATGACGTCGGCCATGCGGGCGCGCTCGGCGGCCGTCGCGGCCTCCCGCCGGCGGCGGCGCCGCTCCGCCTCCGGATCGCCGAGCCGCTGCCGGGCGGCGTCCAGGAGCGGCAGGTCGGAGACCGTCCAGGCGTGCGGCGCGTCCTTGCGCTGGAGCGTGCGGACCTCCTCCGGTCCGAGCCAGGGCGCGCACATCCGCAGGTAGGCGGGCACCGACCAGAGGTCGCCGACCAGATCGGCGGGGTCGAGCAGCGGCCACGCGCGGTTGAGCGTCCCGGCCAGCTCCCGGTCCTGCCGCAGCGACCGGCGGAACAGCTCGGGCGAGACCTCCGCGTCCTCGTCCAGCCTGTCCATCAGGATCGTGGCCAGTTCCTCCCAGATCTGCTCGCGGGCCTCGTTGTGCGGGGTGCCCGGGTCCGGCGCGTCGAACGCGTCGGACCAGTCCTCGGCGCTCACCCACAGGTCGGCCCAGTGGGTGCTGACCTCCATGCCCTCCGTGGGCGGCTCCTCGTAGAACCGGACGGCCTTCTCGATGGCCCCCACCATGTCGGCGGAGGACTTCAGCCGGGCCGCCTCCGGGTCGCTCTCGACCCCGGCCTTCGCCCCCTCGGCGACGAGGTCCCGCACGGTGCAGGTGCGCACCCCCTCCTCGCCGAGGCTGGGCAGCACGTCGGCGACGTAGGCCAGGTACGGCTGGTGCGGGCCGACGAACAGCACGCCGCCGCGCCGGTGGCCGAGCCGGGGGTCGGAGTAGAGCAGGTACGCGGAGCGGTGCAGTGCGACGACGGTCTTGCCGGTGCCGGGGCCGCCGTCGACCACCAGGGCGCCCCTGGACCCCGCCCGGATGATGGCGTCCTGGTCGGCCTGGATGGTGGCCAGCACGTCCCGCATCCGGGCGGACCGGTTGCCGCCCAGGCCGGCGATGAACGCTGACTGGTCGTCCAGCGCGGCGTGCCCCTCCAGGGCCTCGGCGGTGAACACCTCGTCCCAGTAGTCGCCGATCCGGCCGCCGGTCCAGCGGTACCTGCGCCGGCTGGCCAGGCTCATCGGGTCGGCGTGGGTGGCCGCGAAGAACGGCTCGGCCGCGGGCGAGCGCCAGTCGACCAGCAGTCGACGCCCCTCACTGTCGGTGAGGCCGAGCCGCCCGACGTACACCGGCTCCGGGTCGTCCGCGTGGACGACCCGCCCGAGGCACAGGTCCAGGCCGAAGCGCCGCAGGGCGCGCAGCCGACCGGTCAGCCTGTGCACCTCGATGTCCCGGTCCATCGCCTCCCGGCCCAGACCGCCCGGGGCGCGGAGCAGCGCGTCGAGGCGGTCGGACAGCTCGGCGATCGACTGCTCCAGGCTCTCCGCGATCGCCGCGAAGTGCCGCTCGTCCTCGCCGATCAGCACCGGGTCGGCCTTGGCGGCGAGACGGGTGGGAAGGTCGAACGCGCTGGTCGTCGGGCGGTTCATGGCATCAACTCCGATCTGAGGCCTGCGATTGTGCGCCACCACGGGGGCCTTGCCGCAAGGCCCCCCATGCGCTATATGTTGAGAGTGGCAAGGGGTGGGTTCTCCCCCGGCGCCATCTCCACCTCCCCTCCGGCTCCGTTCCCGGCATGTCCGACGACGCCCCGCGTCGCCGACGACCGCCCGACGCCGCCGACGACCACCCCGGCCCGCTCCGCGCCTAGCCGAGGCCGTACCGCGACGGCAACCCCGGCTCACCCGGGAGGCTTACCGACCAGCCGAGTTGGACCGCATCGGGTGGTGTCCGGGTGACGGCCTCCGGCACGGTTCGTTGGGTGTACGGCGAGGGTGGGTGCCCCGGTGGCGGGCAATTGCCGCCTCCCGCCGTGCGGCCCGAGCCACCGTCGGCCGCTCCGCACCGCGCCACCGATCCGAAGGGGTCCTGTCATGTCCGAACCATCTGCCACGCCGCAGTTCCCGAACAGCCCGACGGGCTCGGCCGACGGCACCTCGGCCGGACCCGCCACTCCCAAGAGCCTGCTGGAGCAGATGCAGGAACTGCTCGCCTCCGTCACCGCGGACCTTGCCGAACTCCAGGGTTCCGGCCCCGGGAGCGCCGGCCCCACCGCCTATCCGGCCGGCACGGACACCTCCGAAGCCTCGGAGGTGCCGGGCCCCAGGTAACCCGCCACCCGTTCGCCACCGGCCGGCCCGCCCTTCCCGGGCGGGCCACCGCCGTCCGGCGGGCCGCTGCCGAAGGGCGGGCCACCGGCAGTCGGCGCACCGCCGGGCGGACCGGCTCCGCCTGGCGGATCGAGCCGGACCACCAGTAACGGCGCCCCGTCACCCGCCCGCGCCCGCGCCGCCCCGCCGAGCGCCGCGGGCTCCGCCTCCCCGGCCCGGACCGCCGCCTCGCGCAGCCGCCCGGTCAGGTCCTTGCACTCGGACACCGCGTCCACACCGTCGATGCAGGTCCAGTAGAGGCTCTCGGTGTCAGCCCCGCAGGCCAGCACCACCAGAGTCTCGCCGACCTCCCGGAGCAGCCCGTCCAGCGCCCCCAGGGCCGGCGCCAGGTCCCCCAGGTCGGTGAGCCGCGCGGCCCGGCCACCGCTCACCAGGGCGGCCCGGAGGACGGAGCGGTCCAGGCAGACCGCCGCGTGCGCCCCCGCCTCGGACAGCTGCTGCCCCAGCCCGGTGAGCTCGTCGTCCTCCGACTCCGCCAGCCTGGCGCCCACCGCCTCGGTGAGCAGCGCGGCCTGCCGCGCCTCGGCCAGCACGTCCGGTACGTGCCTGGCCTCGGCCAGGGCGTGCCGGGCCGTCTTGATCAGTCGCAGCGCCTCCATGGCCACCGCTCCCCTCGCTCGCTGTCGCCGTCGACCCGGACCGCCGGGAGGGGCGGTCCGAGTGGTGACGGCTGGTCACGGCGAAAGCGTGCGAGGAAGAGCGCGGACGCGCATCCGCGTTGTCAGAAGCTGTGGAAAAGTCGGGGGTTGTGGATAACTTCCGTCCCTCACAAGGGTTGGTCGTCCACATCCGAGTTGACGTCGGTCACACTTTCGGGAGCCCCGGCCACGCCCTCGTCGATGCCGACCGCACCCCCGTCGGTGCCCGCCGAGCCCTCGTCGGCGCCGACCGCGTCCGCCGGCACCGGGAAGCGCAGCTCGTTCCGCTCGATCTTGGCCGCCAGGGCCTCCAGCGGATCCACCCCGACTGCCGTACAGAACTGCAACAGGTACGCCAGCACATCCGCGACCTCGTCACGCACCCGGTGCCCGCGCTCCGGGTCGGACATCACCGCGGCCGCCTGCTCGGGCGTCAGCCACTGGAAGATCTCCAGCAGTTCCCCCGCCTCCACGCTCAACGCCGCCGCCAGGTTCTTCGGCGTGTGGAAGGGCTCCCACCGCCGGGCCGCCGCGAAGTCCGCCAACCGCTGCCGCAAGGCCTCCACGGTGGGCTCCGCCGGCCCCGTCATTCGTTCGCTCACCCCTCCAGGTCTACCGCATCGCGGCCTGCCACCCCACCGTCGTCCGGAGAGGCCCCGCCCTCCGCGGGAGCCCCGGCTTCCGGAGCAGCCCCACTCACCGGAGCAGCCCCGCCCGTCGGGGGAACCCCGCCGCCGCTCCCGGATCCGGCCGGGCCCTCCCCCGTCGGGGGAACCCCACCCGCCGCGGATGCCCCACCCGCCCCCTCCCCGCGCCCGCACTGGACCGGCACCCGCGCCGTCTCCGGCCGCAGCACGGTGAACCCCGAGTCCGGGTCCCGCCTGCACTCGACCAGCACCACCCCGCCTCCGGACGCGTCGCCCAGCGCCTCCCGCGCCGCCGCCGGCTCCTGCAGCGCCGCGACCACCCGCAGCTGGCTGCGCTCCGCCATGTCCCGCGCCAGCCGCAGCAGCGTGGCGGCCTGCTCGACGGAGAGCCCGGCGCCCAGGTCCTCGGCCAGCACCGTGAGCTGCCGGTGCGCCCAGGGCACCTCGGCGGCCACGTCGAGGTCGAGCACCCCGGCCCCGGTCAGCAGCACCGCGGCGAAGGCGAGGTGGCGCAGCATGCCGTCGGAGGCCTGGTCGGCCCCGGTGCGCCCGAGGACGCCCTCGTCGAAGACGGCGAGGACCCGCCGCACTCCCCCGCTCTCGCGCTCGGCCAGGGTGAGCCCGAGCAGCGGGTGCGGCGCGGCGGACTGCACGGCGCGCAGCAGTTGCCCGTACCGGCGCGGGCACTCGTTGCTCAGCCGGGCGATGACGGCGGAGACGTTGGCGGCGTTGCTGCGCAGCCTGGCCTGCGGGTCGGCCCTGGCCCAGCCGCGCATCAGCGCGGGGACGGGGTGCAGCGCGAAGACCTCGCGCAGCGCGGTGAGCAGGTCCTCGGTGGCGGCGAGGACGAGGCATTCGCCGGCCGACGAGCCCGCGACCCGCAGCGGCAGCTGCGCGGTGATCATCGTACCGCTGGGGAACGGTGCCCGGATGTCGCCCTGGCGGGTGTCGTTGTGCCAGCAGACGTTGACCCGCCGGTGGCGGACGTCCTGCTCGCCGGTGTCCATCAGGGTCCGGCCGTCGAGGGTGAGCGACTCCCTGGCGATCCGGACCGGACCGTCGGTGCGGATCACGACGTCGAGCCTGATCAGGCCGTGCGGCGAGCGGACGGTGCAGCCGAGGATGATCGCGTCCCGGCCGTGCGGGACGCACCCGTCCAGGCCGCCGCGGACGGGGGCGGCGAGCGGGCCGGCTCGCTCGGGCAGCCCGTCCAGCGAGTCGGCGATCTCCTCGCCGAGGGCCAGCCGGGACAGCACGGCCAGCGCGTCGAGGGCGTTGGACTTGCCGACCCCGGCGGGCCCGTGCAGCACGGTGAGGGGCGCGAGCGGCAGGACCGCCCGCCGGTAGGACTTGAACGAGGTGAGCCGGAGCTCCTCGACGGTGGGGCGCGGCACGGGCGGTCGGCCCGGCCCCGGGGCGCCCGGTCGGAGGTGGGCCGGCTCTGCGGTCCTGGTGGCGTCGCGGTTCACCCGTCGGACGTTAGCCGCAGGCCGACCGGCAGAAACGTGCCTGCGCGGCAGATTCATCCCAACGTGGCGCTCAGCGCCGGTACGTGGCCACCGTCACCGAGGCCGTCACCTCGACCGGCTCGGGCAGCCCCGCGAGCGCCGCGCCGAGCCGCTCCGGGTCGGTGTGCCAGGCACTCGGCCCCATGCCGACGACGGTGCGCACGTCCTGCGGGCCGAGCCGCAGGGTGAACTCGACCTCCTGCCGCTCCACGGGTTCCAGGTACGGCCCGAGCTTCTCGTCGATCCGCCGCTGCTTCTCCTCGTCCACCGACAACAGCCCCAGTGCGACGACGAGTTCGCGGAGGTGGCGGGCGGTCGGCGAGACCAGCAGCAGGGTGCCGCCGGGGCGCAGCACCCGGCGGATCTCGGGTCCGTTGCGCGGGGCGAAGACGTTGAGCATCAGCTCGGCCGAGGCGTCCCGCAGCGGCAGTGGCCGCCAGGCGTCGCACACCACGGCACCGATCCTGGGGTGTGCCCTGGCGGCGCGGCGCAGCGCGTACTTGGAGATGTCGAGGGCGGCGCCGGCCGCTCCGGGCAGGGCGTCCAGGACGTGCGCCAGGTAGTGGCCGGTGCCGGCGCCGAGGTCCACGACCAGGCCGTGGGACTCACCGGAGACGGCCGCGGCACCCTCCGCCAGCGCCTCGGCGATCGGCCGGTAGTGCCCGGCGGCGAGGAAGTCCGCGCGGGCGGCGACCATCTCGGCGGTGTCCCCGGTGCCGGTGTGGGCGTCGCCGGCGAGGAGGCTGACGTAGCCCTGCTTGGCGAGGTCGAAGCTGTGCCCGGCCGGGCAGCGCAGGCTGCGGTCGTGCCGGGTGAGGGCCTGCGCGCAGTGCGGGCAGGCCAGGTAGCGCTCGATGTCCTGGAGCAAGGTTCCGTCTTCTCTCGCCGTACGCCCCGGCCGGTCGGGGCGCCAGCCAGCCTAACGACCCCGGCGGACCCGACGCCCCGACCCGCCCCGGCTGGCCCCGACCCGCCCGTCCTGCCCCGGGCCCGCCGTCCCGGCGCACCCGCAACCCCGCCCGACGGCCCCTACCGAGCGCCCCCGGCGAGCCCGGACCCCGCGAGGCCCGGCTCCACGAGCCCCCGCCCCCGCCCCCGCTCCGCCCCGACCCGCAGCGCCAGCGCCACGAGCGCCTCCGGCGCGCCGGGCCGCCCGCGGACCCCGGGGAAGGCGTTGACGTCCACGATGACCGGCTCGGCGGGCCCGTCGAGCAGGTCGACCCCGTACACGTCGAGCCCGAACACCTCGCCGACGCGCAGTGCGAGCGCGGCCCGCGCGGCCGGCGGCTCCCAGTCCTCCGCCCGCCCCGACTTCCCGGTGCCGGTGGCGAGTTCGGAGCGCCGCCGGGCCGCGAACACCTGCCCGTCGACCACCCACAGCTTCTGGTCCCAGCCGGTCCCGGGGACGAACGGCTGGGTGACGACCGGCTCCTCGGCCCAGTGCCCGGCGAGTTCGCGCAGCCGGTCCGGCCCGTCCACCCTGGCGACCAGGTCGTGCCGCCTGCTGTGCCGGCTCTTGACCACGAACGGGTAGGCCGGACCGGCGAGTCCGCCCAGCGGCCCGGCGGCGGCCGTGTCCGCGAAGGGCAGCCCGGCGGCGCGCGCCAGGTCGGCCATCCTCACCCGGTCCTGGCAGAGCTCGGTGGCCGCCGCCGAGTTGACCACCGGAGCCCCGCACCGCTCCAGCTCCGCCGCCAGCGCCAGCGCCTGCGGCGTGCGGGCCTTGAGCAGGTAGACGTCGGCCGGCCCGGCCACCGGACCTGCGGGCGGCACGGCCACCACCTCGTGCCCCCGCCTCACCAGCAGCCCGGCGGCCGCCGCCAGCACCGGATGCCCCGGGTCTCCGGTGATCAGCCCGACCCTCACAGCAGTTCCCCCTCACCGAAACCGAGTTGCCCGTACGGGTCGCCGCCGGCCGCCACCAGCGCGGCGGCCGGCCCGCCGGGCACCGACACCGCCGTCCCGCTGCGCGCGAGCCGCAGCACCGCCCGGGCGACCCTGGCCACCGCGTCCGGCACCTGCCGGAAGCTCGGGAAGTCGTTGACGTCCACCACCACCGGCCCGTCCGGCCCGAGCAGCACGTCGACCCCGTACAGGTCCAGCCCGAACACCTCGCCGACCTGTGCCACGATCCGCGCGACGCTGCCCGGCAGCGGCACCTGCCGCTCGCGCACGCCCTGCCCGGGGTGCAGCGGGGAGGAGCGTTCCGTCGCGAAGAGCTCGCCGTCGACGCAGTACACCTTGAGGTCGGTGCCCGGGTTGGGCACGTACGGCTGCGCGATCAGCAGCCCCTCCCCGGCCAGCTCCGGCCCGACCTCCAGCAGCTGGTCGGGGCTGCGCACCAGCCGGACGGCGCGCCCCGAGCTGCCGTCGGCGGGCTTGACCACCAACGGGTACTCGGCGGCCGGGATCTCCGCCAGCCGTTCCCAGCGCGCGGCCGCGTACGTCACCGGGACGGGCAGGCCGCGGGTGCGGCCGATGACCGCGGCGATCGCCTTGTCCCGGACCCCCCGGATCGAACGCACGTCGTTCACCGTGGTGAGACCGACGGCGGCGGCCGACTCCAGCAGGGTCAGCCCGGGCCCGCCGGAGACGGTCTTGAGCACCCAGGCGTCGTGGCTGCCGGCCCGGACCTCCTCGGAGATCGCCAGCAGCGAGTCCCCGGGGCGCAGCACGTCCACCCGGTGCCCCCACGCGGTGAGTTGGCGTGCCACGTCGAGTGGCATGCCGTCGTGCCGGTAGTGTTCCTCCACCAGAAAGCAGAGCCTCATGGGCCTGTCTTCTCCCCTTGCCTCGCCTCGTGCAGACGTCCGCCGTCCCCCTCGGCAGAGCTGTAAAGGCATCAGCATGCACGCCGCGCCCGCACAAGATCGCTGCGAGCGGGTAAGCGTTCGGCAACAATCGCCCCCCGCGGGCGCGACCGGCGGGTCGGACCGCGCGCGAAAACGGGTGGCACCCCGCACCCGCCGCTGCTTGGATGCACGCTGTGACCCCTGCCGATCATGCCCCTGACCACGCCCTACTCGACGAGATCGAGCGCTACTACGACGCCGTGCCGCGCAGCGCCGCCCGCACCGAGGACTTCGGACCGCTGACCCTGTTCGTCCGCGACGGGGCCGGCTGGCCGTACTACGCCCGCCCGGCCCTCGGCCACACCGGCCCTGCCGCCACCGCCGAGGACGTCCGCCGGGTGCTGGAGCGGCAGCGGGAGCTGGGCGCGCCGGAGGCCTTCGAGTGGGTGGCCGAGCGGAACCCGGAGCTGCGCGCGGCGGTCGAGGCGGCGGGACTGACGGTGCACGAGCACCCGCTGCTGGTGCTGGGCCCGCAGGACGAACCGGCACCGGCGCCCGAGCTGCCGGGGCGGGTGGAGGTCCGGGTGCTGGCGCCGGACGCGCCGGAGCTGGCGGCCGCCGTCGCCGTGCCGCACCTGGCCTTCGCCGATCCCGGCACCGCCATCGGCCCGGCCTGTGCGGCCGAACTCGCGGAGAGCGCGGCGGCGTTGACGGCCGACGGCACGGCCGGGCAGGTCTCCCTGCGGGTCGCCGCCGGCACCACCGTGCTGGCCGCGGCCTTCGAGGACGGCACGGCCCTGTGCGCGGGCCAGCACAACCCGGTGGGCGCGGTCACCGAGGTGGCCGGCGTGGGCACGCTCCCGTCCGCGCGCCGCCGCGGGCTGGGCCTGGCGGTCACCGCGGCCCTGGTCGGGCACGCCCGGGCGAACGGGGTGCGGACGGTGTTCCTGTCCGCCGCCGACGAGGAGGTCGCCCGGATCTACCGCCGGGCCGGCTTCCGCACCTTCGCGACGGCCCTGATCGCGGAGCCCGCCGCCGAACAGCAGCCGGCCGAGCAGTAGCCCGCCGAGCGGGAGCAGCCGGCCCGGAAACCCCCGGCGGACCTCTACGGACCCCCGCCACCCCCGCCGGGGTCGGCGCCGGTCAGTCGTCGTCCTCGTCCTCCTCGTCCGCCCCGGTGACGCCCTCCCCCTCCGCCTCGTCCACCACCCAGGCCGCCAGCCGCTCGGCGACGCCCGACACCCCCAGCCGCCCCTCGCGGATGGCGCGGGAGAGGCTGCGCACCTCACGGGCGGTGGTGGCGACGGTGCATCCGCTGGCGACCAGGTAGGCGTAGGCGACGGCGGTCGCGAAGAGTTCGTTGGTCTTCTCCAGCGCGGGCACCCGGATCAGCTGGTGCATCAGCGCGGCGGCGCGGTCCTGCGGTTCGGGGTAGACGGCGATGTCGAATATCTCGGCCTGGTGGCGGGTGACGGCAGCGAGCAGCGAGCCGTAGTCGGTGACCTGCGGGTCACCGGGCGTGTACTGCTCGGCGGTCATGAGCAGCCACGAGAGGTCCACCTCCAGCTTCAACGGCGCACGTCCTGGAGGTCGCCCGGCTCCCCGAACTCGGCGAGGAAGGCCGTCTCGTACTCCTTCATGAACTGCGCTGCCGCGTCCACGAAGGCCCGTCCGGACTCGCCCATGTCCTGTTGGACCAGGCGCTCGATGTACTGGTTCATGCTGATCCCCTGTTGCTCCGCCCGCTCCCGGGCCATCTCGGCGGTCGTGGCGTCGACCCGCACGTTCAGCTGCTTCTTACCCATGCCGTTCAAGCTAGCGCTCAAGTGCTAGCACAACAAGGGCGCACGCACACCGCCCGCACACCTGCCGCACGCCCCGGCGCAACCCGGCCGTCACCGGAACGCCGCGAAGACGACGGACGGCCGGGCCCGCGGCTGCTGCCACGGACCCGGCCCGCGCCGGTGGGGGGGGCGGATCAGAACTGGGTGCTGACGGTCACCCCGCTGAAGTCGGTGTTGGCGTAGAGGCTCACGTAGCGGTAGCCGGCCGTCGGGTTGGTCACCGTGATGCTCTGGGTGGTGCCCGGATTGGTGGACGCCGCGGTGTGGGCGCTCGGCGAGGCCCAGGTGCTGTCGTTGTAGTACAGGTAGGCGGTGCCGGTGCCCCCGGAGGTGGTGATCTTCAGGGTGCTGGTGCCGGCCGGCAGGTAGACGTACAGGTAGTCCAGGCTGCCGGCGGCGGCCGACTGGTTGGCGCGCGAGCAGTTCTTGCCGAGCGCGTCGGTGCGCGGGTCGGTGCAGGCCGGCGGGGTGGTGGGGCCGCCGCCTCCGCCGGTGGTCACGGTGACGGAGGCCGGGGTGCTGGCGGTCTTGCCGCTGCCGTCGGTGGCGGTCAGCGCGACGGTGTAGGTGCCGGCGGCGGCGTAGGTGTGGGACGGGTTCCGCTCATCGGAGGAGCTGCCGTCACCGAAGGTCCAGTGCCAGCCGGTGATCCGGCCGGGGCCGGTCTGGACGGACTTGTCGGTCAGCGTGACGGTCGCGCCGGAGACGGACTGGCCGAACAGCGCGGTCGGGCCGGCCGCGTAGCAGGCGCCGCCGGCGCAGGCGTCGAGCCAGGCGTCGAAGTCGGCGTCGTAGCCGGTGCCGATGCCGTTGTAGACCGCGTAGCCGCCCTGGTAGTCGCCGGTGCGGAAGTGCGCGAGCATGGCGTCGATGTCGGCCGGGTGCTTCTCGAACATGTACCGGACCGCCAGGTAGCCCCACGGGTAGGTCCGCACGGTGTCCGAATTGCCGTACGTGTTCTGGAAGACGGTGCTCAGCTTGTACGTGTGCTTGGCGGCCTCGGCCATCGCCTGGGTGTCGGTGGTCCCGCGGTAGGCGTAGGACTGGTACTCGGCGACGCCCTCGATCCACCAGATGTCCGGGACGGAGATCTCGGTGGAGAAGTTGCCCTTGAGGTCGTGGATGTTGTCCAGGTAGTGGGTGTACTCGTGGTTGAGGTTCCACACATTGGCGGTGAAGCCGTCGTTCCAGGACTTCTGGTACATCACGCACACGGCCCGGTTGTTCGGGTCGGTCGGGTCCATGACGGTCTGTCCGCCGTTGTCGGTGGAGTTGTTGAAGATCGCCCAGGAGTACGTCAGGTAGTCCGCCTGGTTGGCGAAGACCGCGAGGGTGAGCTCCTTGTCGTACTGGCCGGGGATCGGGCCGTTGTCCTTCACCAGCTTGTGGAAGAAGGTGTCCTCGCCCCGCAGGCTGGCGCAGACGGCGGCGAGGTCGGCGGGTGACAGGGTCTCGGTCTTGATGGTGCGGTTGTCACAGACCAGCTGGTTCGGCAGCACCGCTGCGGTCAGCTTCGCCGGCAGGTCGCAGATGCCGTAGTACGAACACTGGCCGCCGTCGTAGTAGTTGGCCTGGAAGGCGGTGTGGACGTACAGCGGGCCGGTGACGCCGGTGATCTGCACGCCGTCGAGGACGGCCTTGACCTTGTCCTTGACCGCGGCCTCGACCGCCGGGCCGTCGCCGGCCATCCGGCCGAGGTCGTTGCCCGCGTTGACGTCCAGGTAGGCGTTGGCCGTGCCCAGCAGGTCCTTGTGGTTCAGCGCGAAGTCGCCCAGGGTGGCGCCGATGCTCGGGTCGGCGCCGACCGCCTTGACGAAGTCGGGGTTCCAGTTGCCCCGCCACAGCGGCGCGGAGAGCACCGCGTTGACCGCCTTGAGCATCTTCGGGTAGGCGTTGTACGAGTTGTCGTAGCCGTTCAGCACCTGCTTGTAGACGCCCAGGTAGCTGCCCTGGAGGTTGGCGCTGTCGGTGAGCACCAGCACCTCGTTGAGCACGGTGCCGTTGCCGTCGCTGACGTCGGTGCGGTGCGGCGCCGCGAAGAACGCGTCGAGGGCGGCCTTGGAGGCGCTGGTCAGGGCCCCGTCGTACGGGCCGACCGCGTCCGGGTTGTACGACTGCACGTACCAGCCGGCCCGCTGGAAGAGCACGAGTTGCAGGATGGCGGTCGAGTTGTCGCCGGTGTAGCCGCCCGCCATGGCCTGGAAGGCGTTGGTGACGGCCAGCATCTTCGATTCCTTGAAGATGCTGCCCGCGTCGGTGCCGGTGACGTTGAACAGCGTGTTGACGCAGTCCGTGGTCGAGCTCTCGATGAAGGAGACCAGGTCGGCCCCGCTGCGGCTGCCGAAGTCGGCCGGGGTGCAGCTCTGCGCGGCGGCGGTCGCACCGGCGGCGCCGCGCGCGGCCGGGGCCTGCTTGGCCGGGGCGGGCTTCGCCGCGGCCGGGCGCGGCGTGGTCTGCACGGCGGTGCCGGCCGGCTGGCCCATCACGACCTGGCCGAGCAGCGCCGGAGGCAGCGGCTTGGCCACGGGGGCGAGGTCCTCGGCCGCCCGGGACTGCTCGGCCGGGTCGACCGTGAGGAACGCGCCGAGCGGCTTCGGCAGGACGGAGGCCGGGTCGGCGGCCGGGGCTCCGGCCGTGGACCGGTCGGCCGCACCGGAAACGGCGGAGGCGGCGGCGGAAGCGGCGGACGCCGTGGCCGGCACCAACGTGGCGGCGGCGCAGCAGCCGGCGACGAGGCCGGCCAGCAGGGTGGGGAGTGATATCCGTGGGCGCACTGGTGGGGTCCTTCTCCTGTGGGGGAGGCGCTGGGAGGACTGCCGGGGCGTGGGGGAACGCGGCATGATCCTGCCAGCCCCCGGAGGGTGGAGCAATGTCACAGGTCATATGACATTGCTGGACCCGGCCATAACATCCGGCCGTCACACCCCGCAGTCGCACCCCACCGGCCGGGAACCCTGCCCAGCCCCGGCCCCGGCCCGCCCTACGGCCGGTTCGGCCGGCCCGGCCGGCCCGGCCGGTACGTCCGCGCGGCCCACGCCTGGAAGCCCGGCGCGGCCGCGATGAGGTCCCGGCAGGCCGCGGCCGCCGCCCCGAACAGCGTCTCCACCACCTCCCCGCCCACCCCCGCCGACCGCCAGACCAGCAGCTGTCGGACCCAGATCGGGGTCCCCGCGAGCGGTTTGACCACCACGTCGGCGAGCGGCCGGGTGGTGGCCTGGACGACGGAGACGCCGAGCCCGGCGGCGATCATCTCCTGGAGTTCCAGCCGGCCGCCGAGGAACTCGTGGACGGTCGCCGGGGTGAACCCGGCCGCGGCGCAGGCCCCGTGGAACACGCCGTGCCAGCCGGCCCCGTCGTCGGGTGTCAGGAACCACTCCTCCCCCGCGAGGTCCGCCAGGGCCACCTCGGTGCGGTGCCTCAGCCGGTGGCCGGCCGGCAGCGCGACGAACACGGGCTCGGTGACGATGCCGCGGTGCGCGACGGCCGGCGAGTGGCGCAGCTCCCGGCCCGGGTAGTCCACGGCCACCGCGGCGTCCGCCTCGCCCTGCTCCAGCAGCTCGACGATGTCCGAGGAGCGGTACACGGACGTCACGGTGAAGCGCTGCCCGGGCCGCTGGTGCCGGGCCCGGGTGACCAGCCCCGGCAGGATCGGCGAGTTGGTCGCCGCGAGCCGCAGCACTCGCGGGGCGGGCCCGGCGAGGGCGTCCGGGCGGCGGCCCAGGCAGTCGGCGCGGGTGAGCAGTTCCCGGGCGGCGGCCACCACCTCGGCCCCGAAGCCGGTCGGCGCGACACCGACCGTGGTGCGCTCGAACAACGGGGCGCCCAGGTGGCGTTCGATCCGGCGCAGCTGGGTGCTGGTCGCCGGCTGCGAGGCGCCGAGCAGGACGGCGGCCCGGCCGACGCTCCCGGTGTCGGCGATGGCACACAGCACGCGGAGGTGCCGCAGCTCCAGCTCCATGACGCTCCCCCTCCCGCACCGGCCGCCCCCGGCCGACGGCGTCGGGAGGCTGCCGCCCGAGGGGGTGGTGCAACAGCACACATGACATGCCAGCGGCTTACCTTCGCCCCCGCGAATTGCCTCGTCAAGCCCCCTCCCGGGGCAGGACCCCGCCACCCGCGCCATCTTTTACCAGCGCATTGCCACCGCCTGACCCTCCGCCGGGCAGCGGGCCCCGTCCCGCGTCTGCCGGGGCCCCGGCAGGCGGAGCGGGACTTGTCGGGTCCCCCGCCGTCAGGGACTCTGAAACTCCCCCCGCGTTTCCCCCGAGCGGGCGCCGACCGGTGCGGAGGCCGACCGATGACAGCCATGTTCGACCAGGAGCTGCGCGAGCAGCTCGCCCAGGCCCGCCGGGACCTCGCGGCGGCCCGGGCCGAAGGGGACGCCGACGGCGTCCAGGCGTACGAGGGCCGGGTCGCCTCGCTCCTGCGGCTCGCCGCCCAGCACGGCATCGACCTGCCGCACAGCGCCGACGAGGAGGAGCACAACCAGTAGCCGGCCCGGACGCGACGGAGGCGGCCACCCCGACCGGGTGACCGCCTCCGCCGTGACTGCCGGGTGCCGGGATCACTCCCCGGCGGGCTCCAGGATCGCCACGCACTCGAAGTGGTGCGTCATCGGGAACAGGTCGAAGGCCCGCAGCGACACCAGCCGGTAGCCGCCCTCGCGGAAGAACTTCAGGTCCCGGGCGAGCGCCGCCGGGTCGCAGGCCACGTACGCGATCCGGCGCGCCTCCAGGCCCACCAGGTGGGCGACGGTCTCGCGGCCGGCGCCCGAGCGCGGCGGGTCCAGCACGATCAGGTCGGTGGCGGTGATGCCGGTGCGCGGCAGCAGCGTCTCGACCCGGTCGCACTCGATCTGCACGTTGTCCAGCGCGGCCAGGTTGTGCCGGGCGTCGGCCACGGCCTGCTTGGAGGACTCGATGCCGAGCACCGCGCCGTCCTCGCCGACCCGGTCGGCCAGCGCGCCCGCGAACAGGCCGACGCCGCAGTACAGGTCGAGCGCGTTCTCGCCCCACTGCGGGTCCAGCCCGTCCAGCACCGCGTCGACCAGGGTGTCCGGCGCCTCCGGGTGGATCTGCCAGAAGCCGCCGTTGCTGACCCGCCAGGTCCGCCCGGCCGCCCGCTCGCGCACGAAGCCGCGCCCGTGCACCTTGTGCACGTCGCCCTGCTCGTCCACCCGGGCGATCGACACCGGCTTGTCCAGCTCGACCAGCGGCAGCTGGGCGCCCTCGCGCGGGGTGAGCACCACCTGGCGGTCCGAGGAGCCGGTCGCGGCGATCGCCTCGACGCTCGCCACGGCCGGCCAGGTCCTGGCCTCGATGCCCAGCTCGGTGACGCCCTCGGCGGCGATCAGGCAGCGGTCCACCGGCTGCACCTCGTGCGAGCGGTGCTTGCGCAGCCCGACCTTCCCGGTCGCGGCGTCCACCGCGTACTGCACCCGGGTGCGCCAGGCCGGCACCTGCCCGGCCGGCAGCTTGCCGCCGACCGGTTCGACGCTGCCGTCCCAGCCGGCCTCCTCCGGGGTCAGCCCGGCCAGCTTGGCCAGCTGCTCGGTCAGCACCGCCCCCTTGAGCTTGCGCTGCCCGCCCGGGGTGACGTGCTGCCAGTCGCAGCCGCCGCACTTGCCGGGACCGGCGAACGGGCAGGGCGCCTCGATCCGCTCCTTGGCGGGCTCCAGCACCTCCACCGCGTCGGCCCGCAGGAAGCGCGAGGTGGAGGTCCCGTCGGTCACCATCGCGATGACCTTCTCGCCGGGCAGCGCGTGCCGCACGAACAGCACCCGCCCCTCGTGCCGGGCCACGCAGTGCCCGCCGCCGTGCGCGACCGGGCCGACCTCGACCTCGTAGCGCTGCCCGGCCAGCGGCTCCCCGGTGGGGGCCTCCGGCCGCGACGGGCGCGCGGCGGCGGTGCGCAGCGCCTTGGGCGGCCGCACCGCCTGCTTGCGCGGCGCCTTCCGGCCGGCACCCGCGGCCCCCTTGGGCGCGTCCTGGCCGGCCCCCTTGCCCCGGCCCGCGTCCTTGCCCGCAGCCTTGCCCGGGGCCTTGCCGACGGCCTTCCCCCCGGCGGTCTTGCCCGCGCCCTTGCCCTTCCCGGCCGGGGGCCCTGCGGGCTCCCGGTCCTCCCGCTCCCCCGGAACGATCGGCGCGGTGCGAGCGGTGAGGCCGTCGCGGTCGGTGGCCTCCGGACGGGCCGGCCGGCCCCAGCGCGGCCGGGAGACCTGCCCGGGCTGGGAGCCGCCCCGGCGGGCGCCCTTGCCGGAGGAGCCCGAGGAACGGGGCGGAGTGTTGCGGGTCACTGGGAGGAGTCCTTGCTGCGGTCGGGGGTGTCACCGGTGTTCCCACCGGTGAAGTCGGAATCCTTCGACTTTACGGCCTTCGGCGCCCGGGGCTCGCCACGCCGGACGGCACCCGGCGCCGACCAGGCCTTCTGCGGCTTGCGCCGCTCCGAGGACTCCAGCTGCCACGGCACCGAGGTGACCATCACCCCGGGCTTGAACAGCAGCCGTCCCTTGAGCCGCAGCGCGCTCTGGTTGTGCAGCAGGTGCTCGTACCAGTGGCCGACCACGTACTCCGGGATGTAGACCGAGACCACGTCCCGCGGGCTGCTGCGCCGCAGGTTCTTCACGTAGTCCAGGACCGGCCCGGTGATCTCGCGGTACGGCGAGTCCAGGACCTTGAGCGGCACCTCGATGCCGCGCTCGTCCCACTCCCGCCGCAGCGCCGCCGTGTCCTCCGGGTCGACGTTGACCGAGACCGCCTCCAGCGTGTGCGCCCGGGCCAGCCGGGCGTAGGCCAGCGCGCGCAGCGCCGGCTTGTGCAGCTTGGAGACCAGGACGATGGCGTGCACCCGGGTGGGCAGCACCACGTCGTCCGGCGCCTCGGCGGCGATGAGCTCCTCGGAGACCCGGTCGTAGTGGCGCCGGATGCCCTTCATCATCACGAACAGCACGGCCATCGCGGCGATCGCGATCCAGGCGTGGCTGATCTTGGTGACCAGGACGACGATCAGCACGGCCATCGTCATCACCAGGCCGAAGGCGTTGATCGCCCGGCTGCGCTGCATGTGGCGGCGCTTGGCCGGGTCGGTCTCGGTGCGCAGCAGCCGGGTCCAGTGCCGGATCATGCCGGACTGGCTCATGTTGAAGGCGACGAAGACGCCGACGATGTAGAGCTGGATCAGCCGGTTCGGGTCGGCGTTGAAGGCGAGGATCAGCAGGATCGCGGCGATCGCCAGCAGGATGATGCCGTTGGAGAAGGCCAGCCGGTCGCCGCGGGTGTGCAGCTGGCGCGGCAGGTAGCGGTCCTGGGCGAGGATCGAGCCGAGCACCGGGAAGCCGTTGAAGGCGGTGTTGGCGGCGAGCACCAGGATCAGACCGGTGACGGCCGCGACGAAGTAGAAGCCGGGCGTGAAGTTGTTGAACACGGCCTCGCTGATCTGCGCCAGCGCGGTCTTCTGGTGGTAGTCCGGCGAGGTGCCGACCAGCTGCTCGGTCGGGTTCTCGGCCATCTGGACACCGGTCAGCCTGGCCAGCCAGATGATGCCCATGAACATCACGACGGCGATGCTCGCCATCATCAGCAGCGTGGTGGCGGCGTTCTTGCTCTTCGGCTTGCGGAAGGCCGGCACGCCGTTGGAGATCGCCTCCACACCGGTGAGCGCGGCACAGCCGGAGGAGAAGGACCTCAGCAGCAGGAAGACCAGCGCGAAGCCGGCCAGCGAGTCGTTGCCCGGAGTCGCGGCGAGGTGGAACCCGGAGCTCTCGGCGGGCATGTCCTGGCCGAGCGCGAAGTGCCGGAAGACCCCGTAGCCGACCATCCCGATCACGCCGACCATGAAGGCGTAGGTGGGCACGGCGAAGGCGCTTCCGGACTCGCGCACGCCGCGCAGGTTCATCCCCATCAGCACCACGACCACGACCACCGACAGGACCGGTTCGTGGCCGCGCAGCGCGGGCACCGCGGAGACGACGTTGGCGACGCCCGAGGTGGTGGACACGGCCACGGTGAGCACGTAGTCCACCATCAGCGCGCTGGCGACCACCAGACCGGCGGCCGGCCCGTGGTTGACGGTCGCGACCTCGTAGTCGCCGCCGCCGCTGGGGTAGGCGTGCACGTTCTGCCGGTACGAGGCCACCACGGCGAGCATCACGACCGCCACGACGAGGCCGATCTGCCAGGAGAAGTGGATCGCCGAGGCGCCCGCGATGGAGAGGGTGAGCAGGATCTCCTCGGGGGCGTACGCGACCGAGGAGAGCGCGTCCGAGGCGAACACGGGCAGCGCGATCCGCTTGGGCAGCAGCGTCTCGCCCAGCTTGTCGCTGCGTAGGGCGCGCCCGATCAGGATGCGTTTCGGAAGGTCAGTCGGCATAGGCACGTTAAGGAATCGTAGGGGCTCCCCGGTCGGGGCTCCGCCGTTTGTCCCCCCCTTCGTCGCGACTGCGTTCGGTGGACCGGCTAGCGTGTCGGATACGAGTCGGCGGGCAACACTCTGGTTGTCGAGCGTTGCCGGGTCGGCGCCCCCACGAGGACCCTCGTCCCGGACGACCGGGCGGGAAACGGAGATGAACGGTGTTTGCGCAGGTCAAGACCCCTTCAGGACGGGTGAGGTAAGCGCCGGTGCACATCGTCATCATGGGCTGCGGCCGCGTGGGCTCGGCCCTCGCCAGAGCTCTGGAGAAACAGGGCCACTCGGTGGCCGTGGTCGACCAGGACCCGACCGCTTTCCGTCGGCTGGGCGCCGGGTTCAACGGGCGCCGGGTGACCGGCGTCGGCTTCGACCAGGACACCCTGCGCGAGGCGGGCATCGAGGAGGCGGGCGCCTTCGCCGCGGTCTCCAGCGGTGACAACTCCAACATCATCGCCGCACGGGTGGCCCGGGAGAACTTCGGCGTCGAGAACGTCGCCGCCCGGATCTACGACCCCCGTCGCGCCGAGGTGTACCAGCGCCTGGGCATCCCCACCGTGGCCACGGTCCGCTGGACCGCCGACCAGATGCTGCGCCGGCTGCTGCCGAGCGGCGCCGAGCCGCTGTGGCAGGACCCGAGCGGTGGCGTGCAGCTCGCCGAGGTCGCGTACGACCCGCGCTGGCTCGGCCACCGGATCAGCAAGCTGGAGGAGGCCTCCGGCGCCCGGGTGGCGTTCGTCACCCGGCTCGGCGAGGGGATGCTCCCCTCGCCGCAGATGGTGGTGCAGGAGGGCGACCTGGTGCACGTGATGCTGCGCCGGACCGACCTGACGGCGGTCGAGGCCGCGTTCGCGCAGGGGCCGAAGGAGGAGGGTCACTGATGCGGGTCGCCATTGCCGGGGCCGGTGCCGTGGGCCGCTCGATCGCGGGCGAGCTGCTGGAGAACGGCCACGAGGTCCTGCTCATAGACAAGAACCCGAACTCCATCTCGGTGGAGCGGGTCCCGATGGCGGAGTGGCTGCTGGCCGACGCCTGCGAGATCACCTCGCTGGACGAGGCCGCGCTCCAGCGCTGCCACGTGGTGATCGCCGCGACCGGTGACGACAAGGTCAACCTGGTCGTCTCGCTGCTCGCCAAGACCGAGTACGCGGTGCCGCGGGTGGTCGCCCGGGTGAACAACCCCAAGAACGAGTGGCTCTTCAACGAGTCCTGGGGCGTGGACGTGGCCGTGTCCACCCCGCGTCTGATGTCCGCGCTGGTCGAGGAGGCCGTCAGTGTCGGCGACCTGGTCCGCCTGATGCGCTTCAGCCAGGGCAACGCCAACCTGGTCGAGCTGACCCTGGCCTCCGACACCGAACTGGTCGGCATCCGGGTCGGCGACGTCGCCTGGCCGCAGGACACCGCGCTGGTGACCATCATCCGCGAGGGCCGGGTGCTGGTACCGGGCAAGGACGACACCCTGGAGGGCGGCGACGAGCTGCTCTTCGTCGCCGCGCAGGAGCGCGAGGAGGAGCTGGAGGAGCTGCTGTCGGCCACCTCGGGCGCCCAGTAGGACGGTTGACAGCGGAAGGGCCCGTACCCCCTCGCCGGGGTACGGGCCCTTCCGCTGTTCCGCGGGGGCCGGCTACTTCGCCGGCTCCTCCTCGTCGTCCAGTTGCGCCTTGATCGGCGGCGGCGCCTTCAGCAGGATCTGCCAGGTGACGTACATCGCCAGCAGCAGCGGCGGGATGCCGAGGGCGACCTTCAGCCAGCCCAGCAGGTTGACGTTGTGGGTGAAGTAGAGCGGGAAGAGGATCAACGGCTTGGCGCCCATGATCACCACCCAGGCCCAGGTCGCCTTGGTGTAGGCGGCCAGGCGGCCCGGGTTCTCCTTGCGCCAGGTGAACATCTCGCCGGTGATCGGGCCGAGCATCACCCCGATCATCGGCCAGCGCGCCAGGGCGGAGGTCGCCAGGGCGACGCAGTAGCCGACGTTCCAGAGCAGGCCGGGCAGGTAGAAGTCCTCGGCCTTGCCGCTCTTCATCGAGATCCAGGCGCCCAGGGCGACGCCGAACACCCCGCTGAAGGCGTGCTGAATGGTCTCCCGCCGCGCCAGCCGGGCCACCACGAGCAGGGCGCTCAGGCCGAGCGCGGCCCAGGCCGAGGTGCTGACCTGGTGGGTCAGGTTGTAGGTGACGATGAAGACCAGGCCTGGCAGCGTCATGTCGATCATGCCGCGGACGCCGCCGAAGGCCTGGAGCACCGTGTCGGCGGCCTCCTTGGAGGCGGCCCTGCGGGCGGCCTCCGCGTCGGCGGGGTCGACGGCGGGGTCGAGCTGGGCGGCGGCCTCGCCGCCGGGGTGGTTGCTCACGCTCATTCGCTCCCGTGTCCGACCGGACGCAGCTCGTAGCGGGGGTTGAACAGCACGCGGCGCCCGCGTGCGTGACCGATCCGGCCGCTGGCGACCAGCCGTCGACCGGGCTCTATCCCCGCGATCGAGCGACGACCGAGCCAGACCACGTCCAACGCCTCGGTGCCGTCGAAGAGTTCGGCCTCCAGCGCGGGCACCCCCGCCCTGGGGCGGAGCGTCACCGTGCGCAGCGTGCCCGCGACGGTGACCAGCTCGCGGTCCCCGCAGCCGGCGATCGGCGTGCAGCCGGACTCCGCGGCGCTCTCCTGACGCAGCTCCTCGGCGTCCAGCTCCTCGGCCGAAGAGGTCAGCCGGCTGAGCATGCGGCGGAACCGCCCCTGCGGCTGGCCGCTGCTGTTGTCACCACTCATGCCGGAAGGGTACCGGGTTCCGGCCCCCTGGCGGCAGGTCGTACGGCCGCCGGGGGCAGCGGCGGTCAGCTCTCGAAGCGGTATCCCATGCCCGGTTCGGTGATGAAGTGGCGCGGGTGCGAGGGGTCGCGCTCCAGCTTCCGGCGCAGCTGGGCGAGGTAGACCCGCAGGTAGTTGGTCTCGGTGCGGTAGGCCGGGCCCCACACCTCCTGGAGCAGCTGGGTCTGGCTGACCAGCCTCCCGGCGTTGCGGACCAGGACCTCCAGCAGGTGCCACTCCGTCGGAGTGAGGCGTACGTCGACGCCGTCCCGGTTGACTTTCTTGGCCGCCAGGTCGACGGTGAAGGACTCGGTCACCACCAGCGAGTCGGCCTCCCCGGCCACCGGCTCGGCCCGCCGCACCGCGGCCCGCATCCGGGCGAGCAGCTCGTCCATGCCGAACGGCTTGGTGACGTAGTCGTCGGCACCGGCGTCCAGCGCCTCGACCTTCTCGTCCGAGGCGTGCCGGGCCGACAGCACGATGATCGGCACCCGGGTCCAGCCGCGCAGGCCGCGGATCACCTCGACGCCGTCCATGTCGGGCAGGCCCAGGTCGAGGACGACCACGTCGGGATGGCGGGCCGCGGCCAGCTCCAGGGCACTCGCGCCGTCATGGGCCGCGTCCACCTCGTACTTGCGGGCCTTGAGGTTGATCACCAGCGCGCGGACGATCTGCGGTTCGTCGTCCACGACGAGGACCCGGGTCATTTACGGGCTCCGCCTTTCAGGGCTGTCTGACTTACGGACTGGGGGACTGCTCCACGGCGTTCGCCGCCGCGTACGGCGCCGGAGGGGGTGACGGGCCCGGCCGGTGAACCGCCGGTTCTCAGGTGATCAGCTCCGCGAGCGGATCGCCACCCTCGCCGCCCGGCTCCCCCGTGTCGGGCGGCCGTTCGACCACCGGCAGGCTGACGACCATGGTCAGGCCGCCGCCCGGAGTGTCCTCGGCGGTGACGGTACCGTCCATCGCCTCGACGAAACCGCGCGCCACCGCGAGCCCGAGGCCCACCCCGGCGCCGCGCGGCGCGTCGCCGTAGCGCTGGAACGGCGCGAAGATCTTCTCCTTGGCGTCTTCGGGGACGCCGGGACCGCGGTCCACGATCCGCAGCTCGACCCTGGACGGAACCCCCGGCTGCCGCAGCTCGTCGGCCTTGACCAGCACCCTGACGCCGTCCGGGCTGTACTTGACGGCGTTCTCGACCAGGTTGGCCAGCGAACGCTCCAGCAGCCCGCCATCCGCCCGGACCATCGGCAGCGTCTCCGGCACCTCCAGCCGGACGGACTCCGGCGGCACCCCGCCGAGCGCGTAGGGCACCACCTCGTCCAGGTCGGTCTCCTGGATCAGCGGGGTGACGGTACCGGTCTGGAGGCGGCTCATGTCGAGCAGGTTGTTGATCAGGTGGTCCAGCCGGTCGGCTCCGGCCTCGATGCCGGCCAGCAGCTCGGCCTCGTCCGCCGGGTCCCAGTCGACGTCGGCCGAACGCAGCGAGCTCACCGAGGCCTTGATCCCCGCCAGCGGGGTGCGCAGGTCGTGCGAGACCGCGGCCAGCAGGGCCGTCCGGATCCGGTTGCCCTCGGCCTCCCGGCGGGCCTCGGCGGCCTCCCGGGACAGCCGGCGGCGCTCCAGCACCACGGCGGCCTGCGCGGCGAACGCCCCGAGCAGACGGCGGTCCGCCCCGGGCAGCACCCGGCCTCGCAGCACCAGCGCCAGGCTCTCGCCGACCGGGACGTCCACGTCGGCCTCCTCCGGCCGCTGCGGCGGGCGCGGCCCGGCGCCGGCCACCGCCACCCAGGCGGAGAGCGGATCGGGCCGCTCCAGCAGCGCGGCGCTCTCCTGCCCGAAGGTCTCCCTGACCTGCTCCATCAGTGCGGTCAGCACCCCGTCGCCGTTCGGCGCGCCGCGCAGCACCGTGCCGGCCAGCGCGCTGAGCGTCTGCGCCTCGGTCTGACTGCGGGCCGCCTGCTGGGTGCGCCGGGCCGCGAGGTCCACCACCGACGACACCGAGATGCCGACGATGGTGAATATCGCCACCGCCATGATGTTCTGCGGCTCGTTGATGGTGAAGGTGTGCAGCGGAGGGGTGAAGTAGAAGTTCAGCACCGAGGAGCCGACCAGCGCCGAGCCGATCGCCGGCAGCAGCCCGCCGACCAGCGCCGCGCACACCGTCAGCGACAGGAACAGCAGCATGTCGGTTGAGAGTCCCAGCCCGCCGATCGCGGTCAGCACGATCGCCATCAGCGGCGGGCCGACCAGCCCGATCAACCAGCCGGCGACGGTCCTGGTGCGACCGAGGTCGGTGATCCGGCGGACGGGTATCTTGCCGCGCCGGCCGTGCCCGGCGTGCTCGTGGGTGACCATGTGGATGTCGATGTCCCCGGCCTCCCGGGTCACCGTGGTGCCGACGCCCGGCCCGTACAGGTACTGCCAGGCGGGCCGCCGACTGGTGCCCAGCACGATCTGGGTGGCGTTCACGCCCCGGGCGAAGTCCAGCAGCCCGGCGGCCGGGTCGTCGCCCAGCACCGCGTGGAAGGAGCCGCCGAGGCTCTCCACCAGAACGCGCTGCTCGATCAGCGTCTGCGGCGAGCCGGAGCCCACCAGCCCGTCCGAGCGGGAGATGTGCACGGCGAGCAGTTCACCGCCGGAGACCCGGGCCGCGATCCTGGCCGCCCGGCGGATCAGCGTGGCCCCCTCGGGCCCGCCGGTCAGGCCCACCACGATCCGCTCCCTGGCCTGCCAGGTGCCCTCGATGCCCTGCTCGGCCCGGTACTTCTGGAGGTACTCGTCCACCCGGTCTGCGGTCCACAGCAACGCCAGCTCGCGCAGCGCGGTCAGGTTGCCCGGGCGGAAGTAGTTGGCGAGGGCGGCGTCGATCTTCTCCGGCGCGTACACGTTGCCGTGCGCCAGCCGCCGTCGCAGCGCCTGCGGGGACATGTCCACCAGCTCGATCTGGTCGGCCCGCCGGACCACCTCGTCCGGGACGGTCTCGCGCTGGCGCACCCCGGTGATGCCCTCGACGGCGTCGCCGAGCGACTCCAGGTGCTGCACGTTGACGGTGGAGATCACGTCGATCCCGGCCGCCAGCAGCTCCTCGACGTCCTGCCAGCGCTTGTCGTTGCGGCAGCCCGGGACGTTGGTGTGCGCCAGCTCGTCGACCAGGACCACCTGCGGCCGGCGGGCGAGGACGGCGTCCAGGTCCATCTCGGAGAACCGGGCGCCCCGGTGCACCACCTGCTGCCGCAGCACCAGTTCCAGCCCTGCGACCATGTCCGAAGTCCGCCGGCGGCCGTGGTCCTCCACGAACGCCACCACGACGTCCGTGCCACGCTCCTGCCGCCGGTGCGCCTCGGCGAGCATGGCGTACGTCTTGCCGACCCCGGGGGCCGCCCCGAGGTAGATGCGCAGCCTGCCTCGTCCCATGAGCACCATTCTTGATCCGGCCCGGCCCGGGCAACACCCCGGACACCTGTTCCCATCACCTTCGAGACTACGGCGTGCAACCGGACTTTCCGCTGATCAGTGCGCTGATCAGACGGTTTTAGCGGCATATTGACGGTGGACCAGCCACTCGGCGGGGGTCGATCGGGAGGCGCCCAGAGGTGTCGGACCTGCCCGAAAACGCCCCGGAAACGCAAAGAACCCCCATCCGGGATTCCCGGATGGGGGTTCTTCAGAAGAATTGTTCGGCGGCGTCCTACTCTCCCACAGGGTCCCCCC